>NZ_JBDGKX010000002.1:0-625930 GCF_057656155.1 Azoarcus sp. Soil_N_20
GACTCGAATCCGTTTTTGAGCGTCTTCAATCGCGCCTGCTCTCCGGACTGCGTGCCCGCAGTGCCACCGAAATCCCCACCGACCCCGGCCTGTGCATCGAGCACGGCTTCATCGCCACCGACGGCAGCGAGCGGGCTCACGAAAGCGTCGAGATCTCGCTGGATTTCAAGCAGTGGCCCGACATGGAGCTTACGGTCAGCAGTTCCACGATGCACAAGGCCGAGCCGTCCCTGCTCGAACGGATCAAGGGTGCGGAGGTGCCGGCCGAGTACGTGCCCCTCATGCGGCATATCAAGACGGTCCGCGAAGGTCGGCGTGACGTGGGCGACTACCCGGGCGAGGAGTCGCTGGAGATGGTGCCCTCGGACGGAGGCTACATGACCCACACCTTTCGCTGGGAATCGCATTTCGCGTTGAACGATCCCTTCAAACCGGCGCTGGTGGTGGAGCTCACCACCGGCCATCTTTCCAAATGGCTGGACAAGCGCCCGACGATCAGCGAGCAGGACGCGGTCGCGCTTTTCGACGCGGTGGTCAACTCCATCCGGCTGCGCCCGACCACGCCGGCCAAACCGGCAATCGCACCCAAGGCCGCGCTCGGCACGCCGCTGGCGACCGGGCGCGCCTGCCCGCAAAGCGGAGTGTGGCAGGCGGAAGAGGGCGAACGCCGCTTCCTCCGTGAAGGCGACACCATGCCGGCCATCCAGGTTGCGGGCAAAGCCTCGCTCCTCGATCGGCTGCGCGGCGAGCGGGCGCTGAAGCGGCAAGCGACGATGTGGACCCTGGTCGCCTATGAGGCGGACGCGGCCCCGGGTTCCGGACCCGTATCCGGCGACGCCTCGCCGACCTGAGCCGCCCGATCAAGGAGCCTGCACCCATGCGTCCGATCATTCGCCTCGGCGACCCGACCTCGCATGGCGGCGCCGTGGTTTCGGTTGCCGCCGCCAACCACACGGTCGACGGCATCCCGGTTGCCCGCGTCGGCGATCTTTGTTCCTGTCCGAAGAAGGGTCATGGCCCGTGCACCATCGTCGAGGGTGATCCGCACTACACCGTCGACGGTGTTCCGGTGGCTTTTGAGGGGCACAAGACCTCGTGCGGGGCGTCGTTGATCGCCACCATCGGCCACTTCGCGCGCGATTGATACGCAACGCCATCGCATGGCGGCACCCCCATCAGGCGTGGCCGGCAGCGGGCTCATGACATCGCGGACGTGACTGGCGAGCGTGCGTCGCCGGCGAGCGCCGGGAAAGGGGCGGGCAAACCTATCGGAGCGAGATCACCGCCCAGCCCATGCTTTCCGCATGGGCGCGCAGGGTGTCGTCGGGATCGACTGCCACCGGGCGTTGCACGCGCTGCATCAAGGGCAGGTCGTTGTGCGAGTCGCTGAAGAACCAGGTCTGCTCGAAGCTGCCGAAATACAGGCCGAGGGATTCCAGCCAGGCGTCGACGCGTTCGATCTTGCCGGCCTTGAATGCCGGGGTGCCGCGCGGCTTGCCGGTGAAGGCGCCGTTCTCCTGCGCCGGGATGGTGGCGATCAGATGATGGATGCCGAGTTCGCGGGCGATCGGTCCGGTCACGAAGCTGTTGGTGGCGGTCACCACCACCACCAGCGCGCCGCGCGCCAGATGTTCGTCCACCAGGGCGCGCGCGCGCGGGGTGACCATCGGGCGGATGCTGGTTTCCATGAACTCGCGATGCCAGCGGTCGAGTTCCGCACGCGAGTGACGGGCAAGTGGCGCGAGCTGGAAGTCGAGAAAGGCGAAGATGTCCAGGGTGCCGGCCTTGTAGTCTTCGTAGAAGGCGATGTTCTTCGCTTCCTGCACTTCGCGGTCGAGCACGCCCTTGCCGATCAGGAACTGGGCCCAGGCGAAATCGGAGTCGCCGGCGAGCAGGGTGTTGTCGAGGTCGAACAGTACGAGATCCATGAATCTTCCGGATGAGTCGGGATGGGACGGGTCAGATCGCCAGGCCCTGCTGCATCATCTCGCGCAGCAGGGGCAGGGTGATCGGGCGTTTCTTTTCCAGCGACGCGGCATCGAGCGCATCGAAGGCCGCGACCAGGCTGGGCAGGTCGCGGCGGCCATGGCGCAGCAGAAAGTCGACCACCTCGTCGGCGAGCCGGATGCCGCGACGTTCGGCCAGGGCGGACAGGATCGCCGCGCGCGAATCGTCGTCGAGCGGCTGGACCTCGAAGATCAGGCATTGGCCGATGCGGGTGCGGAGATCCTCGCGCAATACCAGTCCGAGCGGTGCCGCCGGGCCTGACAGCAGCAGCGACTGGCCGTTGAGACGCGCACGATTGAACGCGTTGAACAGCGCGATCTGGGCCTCTGGCCGCAGTCGGTCGACGTCGTCGATCGCGACCAGGGCGTCGGTGGTTTCGGGCAGGGTCTCGCCCACTGCGTCGGCGCCGAGATAATAGGTGGGACGGCCACCGTCGGCAGCCAGTCTGACCGCTGCCTGCAGCAGGTGGCTGCGCCCGTTTCCGTTCGCGCTCCACAGATAGAGGTGAGGTGCCGGCAGCAGGCCGCGATCGGCGGCAAGCAGGGACAGGCTGGCGAGCAGTTCGATATTGGCACCGACCACGAAGTTGTCGAGCGTCGGCGGTGCGTCGGGGCGGATGTCGAGAACGAGCTGCTTCATGCGTCGTCCTGTTTGCCCAGATAGACCGGGCTGGCAAACCAGGCGCTGCTCACCTCGCGCAGTCCGACCAGCAATGCGGCACTCACGGGCAGGGCGACCAGTACGCCGACAAAGCCGAACAACTGGCCGAAGGCCATCAGCGCGAAGATCACCGCCAGCGGATGCAGGCCGATGCGTTCGCCGACCAGATACGGGGTCAGGGCGAAGCTCTCGATCACCTGACCGAGGGTGTAGACCACGCCCACCCCGATCAGCAGCGACCAGCCGTCGCCTTGCAGAAGTGCAGCGAGTATGGCCAGGACCAGCCCGCCACCGAAGCCGACATAGGGGATGAACCCCAGCAGTCCGGTCAGCACGCCGACCGGCAGCGCGAAGTTGAGACCGGCAATCCACAGTCCGACACTGTAGAGGATCGCCAGCAACACCATGACCGACAACTGGCCGCGCAGAAACTCCGACAGCACCCGATCCACATCGCCGATGATGCGCATGGTGCGCTCCAGCCACGGGCGCGGCACCACGGTCTGCAAGCCGGTCAGGATGCGCGGCCACTCCTGCAGCAGGTAGAACATCACGATCGGGATCAGGAACAGGGTGGCGAACACGCCGACCAGTGCGAGACCGCCGGTCTTGAGGTGCCCCAGCACGACCGGAACCAGATCCTGTGCGCTGTCCCAGTGCTCGGCCATCCAGTTGCGGAACTGCTCGGCGTCGAGCTGGATGTCGATGCCCAGCCGGGCCATCAGCAGCGGGCTTGCCTTGAGGTTGAACAATTCGATCAGGTCGGGCAGGCGGCGGATCAGGCTGACCGCCTCGCGATAGAGGAGCGGCATCAGGATGACGGCGAGCGCAATCAGCGCCAGGCCCATGCCGGTGATCACGAGCAATACCGCGGCCGTGCGCGGCACTTTGCGGCGGATCAGCCAGTCCACCGCCGGATCGCAGATGTAGGCGAATACGGCCGCGACCACGAAGGGCGTCAGGATCGGGGACAGCAGCCAGAACAGGCCGAACAGCGCCAGTGCGACGCCGGCCCATACGGCAGTTTGCAGACGGTCGGCGCGAGGTGTGGTCATTTCAAGTAAAATCTGTGGCTTGGCGCGGGTGCAAGCGACCCGCGAAACACATAAATGTAGCCACTTGGCGCTGCTCCCTCAAGCTCGGGCAGGCGCCGGGTGACTGAAAACTGCATTCAGCACTGCCAGAGGAACGACCTTGAGCGCCCACAAACCTTCCCTTTCCTATCGTGATGCCGGCGTCGACATCGAGGCCGGCGATGCCCTGGTCGACCGCATCAAGCCTTTTGCCAAGCGCACCATGCGTCCCGAGGTGCTGGGTGGCATCGGTGGTTTCGGCGCCCTGTTCGAGCTGTCGAAGAAATACCGCGAGCCGGTGCTGGTGTCGGGTACCGACGGGGTGGGTACCAAGCTCAAGCTTGCCTTTCAGCTGAACAAGCATGACACCGTTGGCCAGGATCTGGTGGCCATGAGTGTAAATGACATTCTGGTGCAGGGGGCCGAGCCGCTGTTCTTCCTCGACTACTTCGCCTGCGGCAAGCTCGATGTCGATACCGCTGCCGACGTGATCAAGGGCATTGCCCAGGGCTGCGAACTCGCCGGCTGCGCCTTGATCGGCGGCGAAACCGCCGAGATGCCGAGCATGTACCCGGATGGTGAATACGACCTCGCCGGTTTCGCGGTCGGTGCGGTGGAAAAGACCGACATCATCGACGGCTCGAAGATCGTGCCGGGCGACGTGGTCCTCGGCCTTGCCTCGAGCGGCGCGCATTCCAATGGCTATTCGCTGGTGCGCAAGATCATCGAGGTGGCGAAGCCCGATCTCGACGCCGATTTCCACGGCCGCACGCTGCGGGACGTGGTGATGGAACCGACCCGGATCTACGTCAAGCCACTGCTGGCACTGATGCAGGCCATGCCGGGCGTGGTCAAGGGCATGGCCCACATCACCGGCGGCGGCATCACCGAGAACGTGCCGCGCATTCTGCGCGACGAACTCACCGCGCGCATCGACGCCGCGAGCTGGACCCTGCCGCCGCTGTTCCAGTGGCTGCAGGAGGCCGGTAACGTCGAGGCGCAGGAGATGTACCGCGTATTCAACTGCGGCATCGGCATGGTGGTCGTGGTGGCCGCCGACCGTGCCGACGCGGTGGTCGCGCAGCTCGACGCCGCGGGCGAAACGGTATATCGCATCGGCCGCCTCGATGTCCGCGCGGACGGCGAGGCTCAGACCATCGTCGCCTGACCGGCGGCGCGTGCCGCGCCGAGGCCGCGGCGGGCACCCGGTCGCCGGCCGCGGCGTGCGGCTGGCCGGCTGCGCCGTGAAACTTGTCCGGCTGCAGGGTGTCCTGAGTTGATGGACGGCGCCCGCAAGCGGTGCCGAAGTCCATGTGCAATGTCCTTCCCGCGCTGATCGGGTGAGGCTTTACCGAGTCTGCCCCATGTCGGTTCGTCGATATTCCGTTATTGCATTGTGTACCGTGGGCTTGGTCGGGCTGGGTGCCTATGCCTGGGTGGCCAATCGGGGGGCCCCCGGGCCTGTTGCAGTCAGCGGCGGGGCTGCCGCGCCGGAAACGATGCCGGCGCTGGATGTCGAAGCCGTACCGGTCGCCACCCGCTCGATGGCGGACGATGTCACCGCAGTCGGTTCGCTGGTGTCGAACGAGTCGGTGATCCTGCGTCCGGAAATCGCCGGGCGGATCGCCGCGATCCATTTCCGCGACGGAACCACGGCGCGCAAGGGGGCGGTGCTGATCGAATTCGACGCTGCGGTTCAGCTTGCGGAATTGCAGCAGGCGAGGGCGAACCTGAGGCTTGCCGAATCCAATGCCCGTCGCGCCGAGGACCTGTTTTCACGCCGCTTCGTCAGTCAGAGCGCGCGGGACGAGGCGGCTTCCCGTCTCGAGGTGGCGCGCGCCACCGTGGCGCTGGCCACCGCGCAGTTCGAACGGACCCGCATCCGCGCCCCGTTCGACGGCGTGGTCGGCATCCGCAACGTCAGCGTCGGCGACTTCGTCAAGGATGGCGAAGTGCTGGTCAACATCGAGGACATCGCCACCCTGAAGCTCGACTTCCGCCTGCCCGAGTTGTATCTGGGGCGCCTGCGCCCCGGTCAGACCCTGGAAGTGACCAGTGACGTGCTGCCGGGCGAGATCTTTCCCGCTACCGTCGATGCGATCGACCCGCTGGTCGACGCGCAGGGTCGGGCGGTGTTGTTGCGTGCCAGACTGCCCAATGCCGACGGCAGGCTGCGCCCGGGCGTGTTTGCCCGCGTGCGTCTGATCCTGCAGGACCGGCCGGAAGTGCTGGTGGTGCCCGAGGAGGCGCTCGTTCCGGCACCGGGCAATGTGCAGTTTGTCTATCGAGTCGATGGTGACAAGGCACGCCGGGTCGCCGTCAGGACCGGCGCACGCCGGGCCGGCATGGTGGAAATCGTCGAGGGTCTGAGTGCCGGGGTGCGGGTGGTCACCGCCGGCCAGCTCAAGCTGCGCGACGGCGCAACGGTGAGGGTGGTGCCGACGGCAGCGACGGGCCACGCCGAAAAGGCGGGGTGAGGGAGCCGCCATGGTCATCTCCGAGATCTGCATCAAGCGCCCGGTGTTTGCCACCGTGCTGTCGCTGCTGGTGATCCTGATCGGCCTGATGTCGTACTCGCGACTCACTGTGCGCGAGTATCCGAACATCGACGAGCCGGTGGTCACGGTCGACACCACCTACAGCGGCGCCAGTGCCGAGATCGTCGAATCGCAGGTGAGCAAGCCGCTGGAGGACTCGCTCGCGGGCATCGAGGGCGTCGATGTGCTGACCTCGATCAGCCGCCAGGAGCGCAGCCAGATCACCGTGCGCTTCCGGGTCGAGCGCGACGCCGACAGCGCGGCGGCCGACGTGCGCGACCGGGTGTCGCGGGTGCGGCGCCGGTTGCCCGACGATGTCGAGGAGCCGGTGATCTCCAAGGTCGAGGCCGATGCCAACCCGATCATCTGGGTGGCGTTCTCGTCCGACCGTCACTCACCGCTGGAGATGAGCGATTTCGCCAGCCGTATCGTCAAGCCGCGGTTGCAGACCTTGCCCGGGGCGGCCGATGCACGCGTGTTCGGTGAGCGCCGTTACTCGATGCGGATCTGGCTCGATCGCGACCGGCTCGCCGCGTTCGGTATTACCGCGCAGGAGGTGGAGGACGCGATCCGACGCCAGAACGTCGAACTGCCCGCCGGCCGCATCGAGAGTCGCGAACGCGAGTTCGCAGTGGTCGCGCGCACCGACCTTGCCGAGCCGGCGCAGTTCGAGGCGGTGGTGGTGCGCGCGGCGGCCACCCCCGACGGCTATCCGGTACGCATTCGCGACATCGGCCGGGTCGAGGTGGCACCCGCCAACGAGCGCACGCTGGTGCGCTTCATGGGTCGGCCATCGATCTCGCTTGGCCTGATCAAGCAATCGACCGCCAATCCGCTCGATCTCAAGAAGGGCCTGGTCGAGATGCTGCCGGTGCTCGAGGCGGAGCTGCCCGAGGGCATGTCGATGACGATCGCCAACGACACCACCGTGTTCATCGAGCGCTCGATCGCGTCCGTGTTCACTACCATCTGGGAGGCCGTGTTGCTGGTGGCGGCGGTGTGTCTGTTCTTCCTGCGCAGCTGGCGGGCGATGCTGGTGCCGCTGGTGACGATTCCGGTGTCGCTGGTCGGCGCCTTTACGCTGATGCTGGTGATGGGCTTCTCGATCAACACCCTGACCCTGCTCGCGCTGGTGCTGGCGATCGGGCTGGTGGTGGACGACGCGATCGTGATGCTGGAGAACATCTACCGTCATATCGAGGATGGTATGGAGCCGCTGGCCGCGGCCTTCCGCGGGGCGAGGGAGATCGGTTTCGCGGTGGTGGCGATGACGATTACGCTGGCCGCGGTGTATGCGCCCGTGGCCTTCATGACCGGGCGCACCGGTAAGCTCTTTGCCGAGTTTGCGCTGACCCTGGCCGGTGCGGTGCTGGTGTCGGGCTTTGTCGCGCTGTCGCTGTCGCCGATGATGTGCTCCAAACTACTGCGCCACGAGGTCAAGCACGGCGCCGTGTATGTTGCGATCGAACGTTTCCTCGAATGGATCACCGCGCGCTATCGCCGCATGCTGGTGCGCATGCTCGGGCTGCGCTGGGTGGTGATGCTGGCCTTTGCGGTGGTGGCGGGCAGTGCGGTGCTGCTGCTCGGGCAACTGAAATCCGAACTCGCGCCGGTCGAGGACCGGGGGCGGGTGGTGAGCATCTTCAGCGGTCCGGAAGGTGCAACCATGGACTACATGGCGCGCTACGCGGGACAGGTCGAAACGATTTTTTCCAGCACCGCGGACGTGGATCGCTATCTGGTCATCACCGGCAATCCGACGGTGTCGCAGGGCATTTCCTTTGCCGGCTTCACCGACTGGTCGGTGCGTGATCGCAACGCTGCGGCGATTGCGGCCGAGGTCGGGCCGCAATTGCGCGCGATTCCCGGGATCAACGCGTTCCCGGTGCTGCCGGCGGCGTTTGGCCAGAGTCCGCGCTCACGCCCGGTCAGTCTGGTGGTGGTCAGTTCCGCATCGTACGAAGAACTGGGGCGCTACACCGAGCTGATCGTCGACGAGATGCGCGCCAACCCCGGCTTCGTGTCGCCGGATACCGACCTCAAGCTCACCAAGCCGGAACTCGGTGTGGTGGTGGATCGCGATCGCGCAGCCGATCTCGGGGTGTCGATCGATGTCATCGGGCGCACCCTCGAAACGATGCTCGGCGGCCGCCAGGTCACCCGCTACAAGCTCGATGCCGAGCAGTACGACGTGGTGGTGCAGATGGATGCCGGCAGTCGGGCCGATCCGCGCGACATCAGCGATATCTTCGTGCGCGGCAAGAGTGATGAGATGGTGCCGCTGGCGAGTCTGGTCACCGTCAGCGAGAGCCTGAGTCCGCGCGAACTCAATCACTTCGGCCAGCGCCGTGCGGTGACGATCTCGGCCAATCTTGCGCCCGACTATTCGCTGGGCGAGGCGCTCGCCTTCCTCGAGGACGCCGCGGGCCGCATCCTGCCACCTGGCTACGCGATCGACTACGACGGCCAGTCGCGCGAGTTCAAGAGCAGTTCGGCGAGTCTTGCACTGGTCTTCCTGCTTGCGCTGGCCTTCATCTACCTGGTGCTGGCGGCGCAGTTCGAAAGCTTCCGTGATCCGCTGATCATCATGCTCACCGTGCCGCTGTCGATGGCCGGGGCGCTGGGTGCGCTGTGGCTGACCGGTGGCACCCTCAATGTGTACAGCCAGATCGGGCTGGTGACCCTGGTCGGATTGATCACCAAGCATGGCATCCTGATCGTCGAATTCGCCAACCAGTTGCGCGACCACGGGATGCAATTGCGCGAGGCCGTGATCGAAGCGTCGGTGTTGCGCCTGCGGCCGATCCTGATGACCACCGGAGCGATGGTGCTGGGTGCGATCCCGCTCGCGCTGGCGACCGGTGCCGGCGCCGAGAGCCGGCAGCAGATCGGCTGGGTGATCGTCGGCGGCTTGCTGCTCGGTACTTTGTTCACGCTTTTCGTGGTGCCCACCGTCTATACTTTGCTGGCCCGTCGCGAACGGCAGCAAACGGTTTCGGACGAAGCCGGCTCGTCGCCCGCGACTGCAGACGTCTGAATCCGGAGACCATCATGGACACCTCGCTGCGGCTTCCCGCCGCTGACCCCTCGGCCCTGCAGTCCGCTCGCCCCATCGTGCGCCAGCTTGGCATCGACGCGTTGCGCGAACCGGCTGCGCCCGAGACCGGGGTGGCGACGCAGGTCAGTATCAGTGAACAGGGGCGGGCAGCGGAGCAGGCTACGCGCCTTGACGTCCCCGCGCCGCCTGTCGTTCCGGCCGCGGGTGCGCCAGCCGTAACGGTCGTTGCGCCGGTCGACACGGCTGCGGTTGCGGCAACCGTGTCCACCTTCGCCACCCCTGGCCCCGCTTCGGAGCCGGCACGCGTGCAGCTGACACAAGGCTCTGCCGAGACGCGCGGGGCTTCCCGCGCCCAGGCGCAGGCCGAGCAACGGCCGGATGCGGCCACCGCCGCAGCCCGTCCGTCGGTGCAGCTCTACCTCGAGAACAGTTCCCTGCCCGCCGCCCAGGCCGGGCCGTCGGCAGTTCGTATCTCGGCCTGATTTTTTTGGTCGTTCGCCATCGGCAGCCTGCTGCCGTTCAGCACGCCCGCGTGTCGTCCGATGCCTGTTACGCGCTGCGCAGACCCATCCGCTGTGTCAGCCAGATCGCGATCAGCGGCAGGCAGAGTCCCAGGGTGGTGACCGTCACCAGGAGCAGACCGAGTTCGCTGTAGTCCGCCGGCGTCTTCACCAGCCCGCTGGCGGGATCCTTGACCTCCCGGGTCACGATGAAGATCTGGTTGAGGTATTTGGTGCCCAGTTGCGCGGCCGACAGCGCAAGGTTGGTGAACGAGGCCATCACCGCAAAAAAGGTGGCCTTCAGATGCGAAGGCGCGGAGTTGGCGATCCAGGCCAGCATCGGCACCATCGCCACCTGGCCGAGCGGGGATTCGAGCGCGGTGTTGGCGATGGCGATGAAGCGCGCGTCGACGATGCCGCCCGTCATCGCTGCGGTCCATTCGTGGAGGCCGTAGTACATGCCGACGATGGGCGAGGACAGCGCGGTCGAGGCCAGGGTCAGGAAGATGACGATGTTGGCAATCGACTTCTCGGCCATGAAGCGACGAAACAGGAACAGGCCGGCCAGCGTCAGCGCGCTGGTGATGAGGTCGAGCTTGGACAGGAAGGATTGATCGAAGCCGAGCTCGTCGATCATCCACCACCCCGACCCGGCGCCGCTGCCCGGCATGGCGCGGAAGACGAAGATCACGATTGCGGTGCCGAGCAGGGTGCGGGACGCTTCGGGCGACAGCTCACGCAGCAGCTTCTTCATCATCAGCGCGATGACGGCGAAGGAGCCGGCAAAGATGATCTCCTGGCCGTAGGGTACGCCGGAGAGCCCCACGCTGAGGGTGAGCGCGACGAACGCGGCGCTGCCGCCGAGGATCCACCAGTTGGGTGCGGTTTTCTCCTCCGGGTCGTGGAGCAGGCGGTCGATGGCGGCGCGGCCATGGCCGAGTCCGGCCAGCCGCCGCGCCTCGCGTCGCTTGAGCACGCCGCCGAGCAGCACCCCGCTCACCGACAGCAGCGGGATGATCAACGCGTACTCGTAGATGCGCAGGTAGATCGCCACCTTCTCGGCCTCCGGCAGCAGTTCCGCCCCCTGGAACATCGCCACATTGGCCACCGACACCAGCACGCTGCCGCCGATGATCGCAACCCGGCCGAGCATCTGCATCGTGGTGTGCATCAGGCGGATGGTGTCGGTGTCGATCGGACGGCCGGCCTCGTCGATGCGCGGTACGGCCTCGACGGTCATCGCGTCGGCCACCGCGTCCTGCATCACGTAGCCGACCGGCGACAGCAGCACCGACAGCACGAACCAGGCCTCCACCGGCATCATCGCGCGCATCGCGTCGGGGCTGCCGATCAGGCCGATCATGATCAGCAGGCTGGCGGCGATCAGGCTCGCACCCAGATAGACCAATCCGCTCTTGTAGCGCCACAGCAGGTCCACCAGATGGCCGATCGGCATCTTCAGTGCCCACGGGATGCCGGCCCAGAAGCCGAGCGCTGCGAGAAAAGCGGCGGAGAGGTCGAGATAGTCCTTGATGAAGAAGGTGCCGACGATGCCGGTGAGTCCCGAGACCCCGGCGGCGCAATACACCATCAGCGGCGGCAGGTAGGACAGCCGCATTTCGCGGCCGAGTTCGAGAATGTTGCGATCGATCCAGCGGCTTGCCGCACTCAGCATCGGGTGGTCCTTCGGGGTCGTGTGTTGTCGGGGCTCAGCGCTGCAGCAGGCTTTCGATCCATGGCAGGAGCCAGGGCAGAGACAGGGCGGTGACCAGTCCGTTCAATCCCATCGCCAGCGCGGCGAAGGCCCCCGCCTGCTCGCTGACCTGGAACGCGCGCGCGGTGCCGATGCCATGCGAGGCAATGCCGATGGCGAAGCCGCGCACGGCATGGTCTTCGATACGCAGCCACTGATAGACGTAGCGCGCACCGACCGCACCGAGGATCCCGGTACTGATGACCAGGACCGCGGTAAGCGAGGGCAAGCCGCCGAGACGCTCGGCCACGGCCATGGCGATCGGCGTGGTGACGCTCTTGGGTGCAAGGGACATCAGCGACTCGCGACTGGCACCGAGCGCGGCGCCGATGGCGTAGGCCGACAGCGCGGCGGTGAGCGATCCGGCCACCAGGCTGACGATCAGCGGACCGGCCATGGCCTTGAGTCTGGGCCATTGGGCATGGAGCGGGATGGCGAGTGCGACGGTGGCCGGGCCGAGCAGAAAGTGGACGAACTGGGCGCCGTCGAAATAGGTGGTGTAGGGGGTGTCGGTCAGCAGCAGCACGCTGGCGAGGATCGCCACCGCGAGCAGCACCGGATTGGCCAACGGGTGAAAGCCGAGCCGTCGGTAGATCCAGAATGCGGCCTGGTAGGCGATCAGGGTCAGGGTCAGGCCGAGCAGCGGGGTGGCCGACAGGTAGACCCAGATCTCGCTGAGATTGCTGTTCATTGCGGTGTTTCCGGGTGCCGGCCACGCCGGCTCAGGGCCTTGAGGAGCAGGGCAGTGACGGCAATGGTCAGGAAGGTGCTGCCGACCAGTGCCGCGGTCAGCGGCAGCCACTCGTCGGCCAGTCGGGTGCCGTAGAGCACGATGCCGGTGCCGGCCGGCACGAACAGCAGCGACAGATGCTGGAGCAGGGTGCCGGCGGTGTCGCGCAGCGGCTCGTCCGGGCCGCCGCGCAGCATCAGGGTGACAAAGAGCAGGGCCATGCCGATGACCGGGCCGGGGATGGGCAAGTCGAGCGCGCGCGCGGCGGTTTCGCCGACGAGCTGATAGACGAGCAGGATGGTCAGGGCCTGGAGCATGGTAAGTCTTCCTTGGGTTCCGGGCGGAAGCTTAGCGCGGATGGCGGGGGGCGCGGTGAGGTCCGAGGGTGGGCGGGCGTGGAGGGGCTGGGCGGGCAGACACTCGCGGCCTTCGGCTTCCCGTTGCGAAATGCACCGATGGGGCGGCGATGCAAACTCGGTCGCTGCGCTCCCTCAGACATGCATCGCCTTGTTTCCCCATCGGCACACTTCGCAACGGCGCTCCTGACAGCCCGCCCAGCCCCTCCACGCCCACCCTGGAACGGTTCCGGGGTGATCAAAGAAAGCCGTGGCCGACGGTCCGGATCGCGATGCCGACCGCTGCACCCAGGGCGGCCGGCCTCCAGACCTGGGCGACGCGGCGCCCGGCCGAGATCAGTACCGCGACGCCGGCAACGTCGAGCGGGTGGATCAGGAAGCCGGCGCTGCCGTTCAGCGTTTCCACCGTGGCGGTGCCGTTCTTCAGCATTTCGTCCATCACGCCCATGTAGGCGGTGCCGCCCGCGATGTACTTGGTAAGCGTCGGCAGAATCAGGTTGGGGTCGAGGCCGACGGCGAGCAGGGCGGGCGCAAGGGCCGCGGTGAGCAGGTCGATGGCTCCAGTCATACGCAGCATCATGACCGCCACCAGGGCCAGCACCAGCATCGGAATGGCGCCGACCGCGATCTTGAACGCCTCTGCGCCGGCGCGGTTGATCACGTCGAGCACCCCCTTGGCGTCCTCGGCCACCCGATGGTGCAGGGTCTCGTCCATCGGTGCTTCAAGGGTCGACAGGCCGCGGCCGAACAGATGATAGGTGGCGGCGGCTGCGGTCAGCCCGCCGATCATCGACAGCAGCAGGGTGGGACCGAAGGCCAGGCCCATCGCCGCCATCGGAAAGGTCACATTGGCCTGCGCCATCGCCATCACCATCGCCAGCGTGGCGGCGAGGTGGCGATTGGATGCGCCGCGGCTCTCCATCATGGTCAGGGTCGCCACCGGGGCGGCAAAACTGACGAAATTGATCTGCAGCGCGGCGAAGATACCCAGCCCGGTCAGGCCTGCGGGGCGCAGCGCCGGGGCGAGGCGCACCACCACCCAGTCGAGTACGCCGCGCGCTTCGAGCAGGCGCATCAGCGCCAGCATCACCACCATGATCGGCAGCAGGACGAACAGCGATAGCTCCACCGCGGAGCGGCCGGCGCGCAGGATGATGTCGGTGAGGAGGTCCATGAGGGGGACGGATTGTTGCGGTGCGGGAATCGTAGCGTGAAACCGAAGGCGCAGGACGCGTGGGGATGCCAGAATCGACGGAGCGCGTAAAATAGCGGCATGAAATCGAACTCATCCGCATCCATTGCCCGTTTGCTGAGCTTGTCGGCGACCGTGGCCCTGTCCATCCCGGCTCACGCCGACTCCGAGTTCGCCGACTGCCTGACCCGCCTGCGGGCGGAGTCTGTGCAGCGCGGGGTGTCCGTGGCCACCTTCGATACCCATGCGGCCCCGTTGCAGCCCGATATGGCGGTGATCGACTTCCTCGATGCCCAGCCCGAGTTCGTGACCCCGATCTGGGATTACATGACCGCATTGGTCGACGACGAGCGGGTTGCCGATGGTCACGAAATGCTGACCCGGTGGGGCGACGTGCTGCACAAGGTGGAAGCGGACTACGGCGTGGATCCGGCGACGGTCGTTGCGGTGTGGGGCGTGGAGAGCAACTTCGGCCGCAACTTCGGGGGGCGGCCCTTGCTGACCTCGTTGTCGACGCTGTCGTGCTTCGGCCGGCGGCAGACCTACTTTCGCGGCGAATTCTTCAGCACGCTGAAGATCATCGAGGACGGGCACGTGGCCCCCGAGCGCCTGAACGGTTCGTGGGCGGGGGCGTTCGGCCACACCCAGTTCATGCCCTCGACCTTCATCCGCCTGGCGGTCGACTTCGACGGGGACGGCCGCCGTGACCTGGTCGACAGCGTGCCGGATGCCCTCGCGTCGACCGCGAATTTCCTGCGTCGTGGCGGTTGGCGCAGCGACGAGGCGTGGGGGTTCGAGGTTGCCCTGCCGGCCGGATTCGACACTTCGCTCGCCGGACGTCGCAACAAACGGCCGCTGGCGGACTGGGCCGCACGCGGGGTGAAGCGGATCGATGGCCAGCCGCTTCCGGTCGAAGGCCCGCCGAGCGGCCTGTTGCTGATCGCCGGAGGCAACGGACCTGCTTTTCTGGTGAGCCGCAATTTCGATGCGCTCTACGGCTACAACGCGGCCGAGAGCTATGCGCTGGCGATTGCCCATCTCGCTGACCGGCTGCGCGGCGGCGCGCCCTTCGTGACCGCATGGCCTACCGATGACCCCGGTCTGTCGCGTGCCGAGCGACGTGCCCTGCAGCAATTGCTGATCGCTCGCGGCCATGACATCGGCGAGCCCGACGGGTTGATCGGGGCGCGCACGCGCGAGGCCCTCAAGGCGGTGCAGGGCGAACTCGGATTGACCGCCGACGGTCGCGCCGGACAGAAGACCCTGCGCGCATTGCAGGAGGCTGCGACGCCGCGGCGCTGAGTTGCCGTCAGCGCGTTGCGGCGTGTCCCGGCCGGTGCTTCCGCCAGCGCTCGAGTTCGTCCGCCGGGGCGGGACGTCCGAGCGGATAGCCCTGGTATTCGGTGCATCGGGCGCCAACCAGGGGATCGCGCTGGGATCTGGTTTCTTCCCTCGGCAATGATCTCCATGCCGAGGTTGCGCGCCATCGACAGGATGGTGGGCAGCACGCGCCGGGATTCAGCGTCCGGCGATCTTCATCTGCTCGATCAGGATCGACCCGCAGTGTTTTGCACCGCGCGGCAGGGCGTCGTTGCCGATGGCGACGATGTTGCGGAACATGTCGCGCAGGTTGCCGGCAATGGTGATTTCTTCCACCGCATGCTTGATCTTGCCTTTTTCCACCCAGAAACCGGCCGCGCCGCGCGAGTAGTCGCCGGTGACGTAGTTGACGCCCTGGCCGAGCAGTTCGGTGACCAGCAAGCCCTTGTCCATCTTGCGGATGAGGCCGGCGAGATCGTCGCTGCCGGCACTGACCCGCAGGTTGTGCGAGCCGCCGGCGTTGGCGGTGGTCTGCATGCCGAGTTTGCGCGCCGAGTAGGTGGACAGGAAGTAACCCTGCAGCACGCCGTCGATGACGACCTCGCGATCCCGGGTGGCGACCCCGTCGCTGTCGAAATAGCAGGTGCCGAAGGCCTTCTTCAGGTGCGGGCGCTCGGCGATACTGACCACCGGCGAAAACACCGGCTGACCCAGGCTGTCGAGCAGGAAGCTCGATTTGCGGTATAGCGAACCGCCGCTTACCGCCTGCACGAAGTTGCCGATCAGGGACAGCGCCAGCTGCGCCTCGAAGATCACCGGCACCTGGCAGGTGCGGATCTTCTTCGCGCCGAGTCGGGCCAGCGCACGTTCGCCGGCGATCCGGCCGACGTCTGCGGCGCTGATCAACTCGGCCGCATCACGGCGCGAGTCGTACCAGTATTCGCGCTGCATGCGCTCGCCTTCGCCGGCGATCACCGAGCATGACAGGCCGTGACGGGTGCTGGCATAGCCGCCACTGAAGCCGAGGCTGTTGGCGGAAATGAATTGCGACTGCTGGATCGAGACGTTGGCCCCTTCCGAATTCGAGATCTGCGGGCTGACCGCAAAGGCGGCGGCCTCGCATTCGCGGGCGAGATCGAGCGCGCCGTCGACGGTGATGTCCCACGGGTGGAACAGGTCGAGATCGGGGCAATCCTTCGCCATCAGCGCCTTGTCGGCGAGTCCGGCGCAGGGATCGGGGGCGGTGAAGCGGGCGATCGACAATGCCGCATCGACCGTCGCTTTCAGGGCCGCCTTGGAAAAGTCCGAGGTGCTGGCGTGGCCGCGCTGCTGGCCGAGATAGACCGAGACGCCGACCCCCTTGTCGCGGTTGTATTCGATCGTGTCCACCTCGCCCTTGCGGATCGCGACCGACTGGCCGAAGCCTTCGGACACGTCGGTTTCGCAGGCCGAGGCGCCACCTTTCCGGGCGTACTTGAGGATATCGGCGGCGATTTCGCGCAGGTGTGTCTGGGAGAAGGAGAAGCCGGGAGCAGACATGGGCAGGAGACCGGTAAGCAAAGGCTATAATCTTACCCCGATCCCGCCCGACGCTTGTCCTACGATGGCTTCTCACGCTGATTCACCCCGTTCCAAAGGCCCGCACTCCGACGAGGAGGATTTCGAGCCGCCGAGCAAGAGCAGCCGCAAACGGGCGATGCATGCCCTGCAGGATCTCGGCACCGAGCTCGTTGCGCTGTCGCCCGAGCGTCTGCGCAAACTGGAACTGCCCGAGTCCCTGTACCTGGCGATCCGCGAGGCACAGCGCTTCAGCAACCGCCGGGATGAGGCCCTGCGCCGGCAGATGCAATACGTCGGCAAGCTGATGCGCACGGTCGACCCCGAACCCATCCAGGCTCAACTCGACGTGTTCCGTGGCCTGTCCTCGACCGAGGTCGCGCGCCAGCACCGGCTGGAAAAACTGCGCACCGACCTGCTCGAGGACGAGAAAGTCATCCAGTACATCGTCGACACCTGGCCGACGGTCGATGTGCAGTACCTGCGCACGCTGCGCCGCAACGCGCTGAAAGAACGCGAGCACAGCAAGCCGCCGAAGGCTTTCCGCGAGATCTTCAAGGTGCTGCGCGATCTCGACGCCGCGGCGCAGGTGGAGGCTGCAGGGGGTGAGCACGGGCAGGACGATAACGATCAGACGGAGCATTCATGAGCGAACACATCAAGATCGGCCTGGTGTCGATCAGCGACCGGGCCTCCGATGGCCGTTACGAAGACCAGGGCATTCCGTCGCTGAAGGACTGGCTGGGCAAGGCGCTGACCACGCCGTGGTCGGTCGAGGCGCGGCTGATTCCGGACGAGCGGGCGATCATCGAGCACACCCTGATCGAGCTGGCCGACACCGCGGACTGCGCACTGATCCTCACCACCGGCGGCACCGGCCCGGCCGTGCGGGACGTCACCCCGGAGGCGACGCTGGCGGTCGGCGACAAGGAAATGCCCGGTTTCGGCGAGGAGATGCGCCGGATCAGCCTCAACTTCGTGCCCACCGCGATCCTGTCGCGGCAGGTGGCGGTGATCCGCGGCAACAGCCTGATCGTGAATCTGCCCGGACAGCCCAAGTCGATCAAGGAAACCCTCGAAGGAGTCCGGGGCGCCGACGGCAGCGTGAGCCACGTCGGCATCTTCGCTGCAATTCCCTATTGCATCGACCTCATCGGCGGCCCCTACATCGAGACCGACGAGACGGTGATCAAGGCCTGGCGGCCCAAACACGCGATTCGGCCGAAACAGGTTTGATCGCGGGGCGGGTCGAAACCTGCCCTCTTGGTGCGGGACGCTCCTCGGAAATGGGACGAGGAAGCGTTCATGGTGCGTTGTTTTTACTGGAGCAGTAAGACTAGCGCTGGCGCAACAGCCAGCCGAGCAGCATGCCGCCGGCAACCGCGATGCCGATCGAGGTGAGCGGGCGTTCGCGGACTTGCGCGCAGCACCTGGCGGTGAGCCGCGATTGCGCATCAAGCAGCTGCTTGCCTCTCAGTTCGAGCGTTTCTGCTGTCCTCGTCGTGGCACCCGCGAGCGTGTTGACCGCCTGATGCGCGCCGGCGGCAAGGTGGTCCACGCCCGGATGAAGGGTGCCGGACGCCTTGTCGATCGCCCGATGCGCGGTGTTCGTGGCGTGGTCGACGGTGCTCGCCACGGCGCCGGTAGGGGCGATAAGAGCGTTGCTCGTTATGGTCATGGTGATGCTCCTGTTCAGGCCCCGGCGGCGAAGCCGTTGCAGGCTTCTCCGCCGAGTGTCAAATGGGGTGTGTTGGGTCGCGCGCTCAAACTGCCGAGCGTGGGCGTGCGCTTGAATCCGGTCCGCTCACTGCGCGTAGCGTGACTTGGCTGCGGCGAGGCAACTGTCTTTCGCCTCGCCGGCCAACGCGTCGCATTTTTCCTTTGCGGTGGCGTAGTCGGCGTCACGCTTCTCGCTCGCCGCATCCTTGCGTGCTTCAGTCTTTGTTTCCCGGGCCGTTGCGTTGGCATCACCGGCTTTTTCGCGCGCGATGGCGTCGGCTTCGGCGGTCTTTTCCGCAAGCTTGGCGTTTTCCTTGGCGGCTACGAACGCAGCTTCCGCCTCCTTGACGCACACATCCTTGGCATTACCGGCGAAGTCGTCGCACTTCTCCTTGGCAACGGCATAGGCTGCCTCGGCTCTGGCCATGCTTACATTGAGGCGGCTCTTGTCCGATGGCTTGTAGTTTGCCTCCAGTTCTGCTTTCGAGACGGCCTCATGGCCTTTGGCTTGTTCCTCGCAGATATCCTTAGCGTTGCCTGTCATCGACTTGCAGTTCTCTTTGTCCGCCTTGTACTTGGCCGAGATGGCATCCGCGGCAGCCTGGTGCTCGGTCTTGGTCATGTCGGCGCCAATGGCACTGGTGGCCATGCCGACGCACAGCGCGGCCGAAAGCGCGACGAGTTTGAACTTGTTCATGGCTTGCTCCTATATTCCTTGTGGATACGATCCGGATCAATCGTGAACGCACGCCTTGTGTCGGTCAGCGAATCTGATCTAGTGCTGCCAGCCTGATCCGGTCAGGCTGGCACGTCTGTCTTCCAGCGAACATATGACCTCGTCTGCATGCCCGGACTGCACCGTTCGATCGATCGGTTGTGGTCCGGTCAAGCTATGTTTCGCCTACGCCTGCTGTGGCAATTCGTGTAGTAGATCAGCCAGGTCATCGGCATGTTCTTCCTCCATCGCGAGGATGGATTCGAGCAGGCGGCGGGTGGTGGGGTCCTGATCGCCGATGTACTGAATGAACTCGCGATAGCTGTCGATGGCGATCCGCTCGGCGACCAGATCTTCGGTGATCATGTCTGCCAGCGAGCTTCCTTCCACGTATTCGGCATGGCTGCGGCTGACCAGGGTATCGGGGGAAAAATCCGGCTCGCCGCCCAGTTGCACGATGCGCGCAGCCAGTTGGTCCGCGTGCGCCTGCTCTTCGTTGGAATGGACAAGGAACTCGGCCGCGACGGCTTGCGAGTGAATGCCGCGCGCCATGAAATGATGGCGCCGATAGCGCAGCACGCAGACGGTTTCGGTCGCGAGCGCGTCGTTGAGCCGCTTCAGTATGGTCTTGCGATGTGCGCTGTAACCGGAGGTGACTGCACCTTCGTCAATGTGCTGGCGGGCGCGCACGCGCAGCCCTTCCACGTCGGTTGAAACGAGTGACTTTGTCATTATCCTTACCTCGAATGATCTGTTTCAGGATGGGGCCGCCCGCTTGTCGGTGGTGTGGGCCGGGCCCCGCCAAGGCGTTTGCCTGCCTACCTGGGCGAGATCGCTGCGCTTTGCGACGCAAACACGATCTCGACCCGCCGGTTCATCTGGCGACCGGTTGTATTGTCGTTACTGGCGGTCGGGTTCTCTTCACCAAACGCCTGCGTGCGCAGCCGATCCGCCGGTACGCCGAGTTGCACCAGCGCCGTCATCACCGCATTGGCACGCCGCTCGGACAGGGTGTGGTTGGCACTGGCGCTGCCGACGCTGTCGGTGTGGCCCTCGATCGAGGCGGTCCGCTCAGCATTGCGCTTGAAGAAGTCGGCCAGCTTTGCCAGGTCGATTGCGCTGGCGGGCTGGAGCTGTGACTGTCCGGTCCTGAACAGGACGTCGCCCAGGGTCACCACCATACCGCGCGGGGTCGCCTTTGCGTTGAGTTCCTTGAGTTCCGATTCCAGACTGCTGATCCGCGCGTCACTGCGCTGTACATCCTGCTGCGACTGGACGAGTTGGCGTTGCGCGCTGTCGGCCTCGGCGGTGCGCATGCCGAGGCGCAGCTTGTCGCGCTCGGCGGCAGCGCCGGTGGTGATGGCCTGCGATGCCCGGCTCGAAGCGGTTTCCTGCGCAATGACCACGCGTTGGGCGGTCATGTAGGCGAGGTGATCGACGGTGGTGGTGGGGCTACCGTCGGTCATCGCCTTTTCCGCCACCCGCAGCGATTCGCCCGCGCTCTTCAATTCGTCGGGCGCCAGTGCGTTGATCTGCGGGTTGGCCTGCGCCGATACATAGCGGCTGCGGGCCTGGTCGAGCGAGCTGTTGCGCTCGGGAACGGAGCTGCAGCCGGCCAGGGCGGCGGTCAGCGTGGCGACAACGAGGATGCGTGCTTTCATTTTCTCGACTCCTGATCCGTTCAACGGACGGTCTTGCGGTTGATCTCGTCGCGCAACGCGCGAGCGGCGTCCTGCGATTCCTGTGCCGACGTGCGCGCGCGCGCCGACTGGGCGTGCAGCACCGCGACCTGGGCATCGAGCTCGGCCTGCTCGGCGAGCTGCCCGGCCCGTTCGTAGTTTTCGTCGGCCATCGCCTGGCGCGCGCTGGCGAGCTTGGCGGTGGCGATCTGAAGTTCGCCCGGGGCACCTGCGCTGGTGCTGGTGGTGGTGGCGGTCTGAATCGCGGCTTCGGCCACGGCCATTTTTTCGATCGGGGCCGGCGTGCTGGCGCAGCCGCCGAGTGCCACGAGTGCGGTCACTGCAAGCGCGAATGTCAGCGCGATGGGCCGGCTGGGGATCAAGGGCAGGGCGTTCATTATCGTTCCTTGGTATTCGTGTTCTGGCCCCGAAGAGCGGGGACGCGATGTGACAGGAGCATCACCTCGGGCCGAGTATGGGCGTGCGCCAGGTGCCCGTCTGTGTGCCGGCGCACCGACGGAAATGAGCTTCCGACCGGCGTCATCAGGGCGTCGGCATTCGCGACATGGCGAGGGCCATGCCAAAGGGCGAATGCAGGCCGTGCAGGAACACGATGCGCGTGGTGCCCGCACTGCCGACGGTGGGATGGTCGACAACGGTTTCGTCGGCGCCGGCGGCCAGTCCCGCTGCAGCGGGCGGTGGGACCGCTGCCTGCGAACTGCCTTGGGGTACGGTGTGGCGCATCGGGCCGGGTGCGGGCAGGGCTGGCTGCGGGAGCCCCCCTGCGGCAGGCGGCGCCATATCGCCACATCCCGCCGAGCCGAGCGCGACGAGGCTGAGGAGCAGCCTGAGCGCCGGTCCATGGGTGGCGCCGGCGCGGCGCGTGCCGACGACGCTTGCCGTTCGGAAGCCTGTGTTCATGATGGAAACTTCCCCGCGCTCAGTTGGACTCCGTCGCCGACGGGTCGCGGCCATGGAGTGACTCGCCGACGACCCGGCACCCGCGCAAGTGCGAGTTACGCTTATGGCGACGATCCCAGTGAATGGGTGGCGCGTCTGTGCGCTGGCAGACAGACTCATGCAGGTGGCGTGACCAGACTTGGCTCAGGATGCGGTAGCGGATCACCGACAGGTGCGCCGGATGACCGGGGTCCCCGCACCGCCGATCCCCATCTGTTTCATCACGGAGCAAATGACCATGACGTCGCTGAACCCCGAACTCCTGGAGCGGATGCACGCCTGGTGGCGTGCGGCGAACTACCTCTCGGTCGGGCAGATCTACTTGCGCGCGAATCCGCTGCTCGAGGAGTCGCTCACCCTCGAGCACATCAAGCCGCGCCTGCTCGGGCACTGGGGCACCACGCCGGGGCTGAATTTCCTCTACGTACACCTGAACCGCCTGATCAGGGATCACGACCTGGACATGATCAACATCATCGGGCCCGGGCATGGCGGGCCGGGCCTGGTTGCGAACACCTATCTGGAGGGCTCGTATACCGAGACCTATCCCGACATCGGCCGCGATCGCGACGGCATGCTGGCGCTGTTCCGCCAGTTTTCCTGGCCTTATGGCATACCGAGCCACGTTGCGCCGGAAACCCCGGGATCGATCCACGAGGGCGGCGAGCTGGGCTATTCGCTCGCCCACGCCTATGGTGCTGCGTTCGACAATCCCGATCTGATCGTGGCCTGCATCGTCGGCGACGGCGAGGCGGAAACCGGTGCGCTGGCCACCAGCTGGCATTCGAACAAATTCCTCAACCCCGCGCGCGACGGTGCGGTGCTGCCCATCCTGCACCTGAACGGCTACAAGATCGCCAATCCGACCGTGCTTGCCCGGATCGGCCGCGCCGAGCTCGCCGAGCTGTTTCGCGGCTACGGCTATGAGCCGCACTTCGTGGTCGGTGACGAGCCGATGGCGATGCACCGGCTACTGGCCGCAACGCTCGATACCGTCCTGATCAAGATTCGCACCATCCAGGCTGCGGCGCGGGCATCCGACGCGCCGAATCAACCACTGCGCCCGCGCTGGCCGATGATCGTGTTCCAGAGCCCGAAGGGGTGGACCGGACCGAAAACGGTCGATGGTCACCAGGTCGAAGGCAGCTGGCGTGCCCACCAGGTGCCGATCGCGGAATTCAAGACCCCCGGACATGTCGCCCAGCTCGAAGACTGGATGCGCAGCTATGCGCCACAGGAGCTGTTTGACGATGGGGGCCGCTTTCGCGACGAGTTCGCCGCACTCGCGCCGGCGGGTACGCGGCGTATGGGTGCCAATCCGCATGCCAACGGCGGGGTGCTGTTGAAGGCATTGGTGATGCCGGATTTCCGCGATTTTGCCTTGACGTTTACGGTGCAGGGCAGCGTGAAGGCCGAAGCCACTCGCGTGCTCGGCAGCTTTCTTGCCGAAGTGATGCGCGTGAACCTGCCGAACAGCAACTTTCGCGTGTTCGGCCCCGACGAGACCGCATCCAACCGGCTCGGCGCGGTGATCGATGTGGCCGGCAAGACGTGGATGGCCGGCATCGAGGCGAACGATGAGGATCTTTCGGCCGACGGCCGGGTGATGGACGTGCTGAGTGAGCACCTGTGCGAAGGCTGGCTCGAAGGCTATCTGCTGACCGGGCGCCACGGCCTGTTCTCGTGCTACGAGGCGTTCATCCACATCATCGACTCGATGTTCAACCAGCATGCGAAGTGGCTCAAGGTGTGCCGAGACATTCCGTGGCGCAAGCCGATCGGATCGCTCAACTATCTGCTCACCTCGCATGTCTGGCGTCAGGACCACAACGGCTTCTCGCATCAGGACCCGGGCTTCATCGATCACGTCGCCAACAAGAGCCCCGACGTGGTGCGCATCTATCTTGCGCCCGACGCCAATTGCCTGCTCGCGATCGGCGATCATTGCCTGCGCAGCCGCAATTATGTGAACCTGATCATCGCCGGCAAGCAGCCCGAATGGCAGTGGCTCGATATCGACGAAGCCGAGCGGCACTGCACGGCGGGCGCGGGGATCTGGCAGTGGGCCAGCAACGACGGGGGCGATCCCGATGTGGTGATGGCCTGCGCCGGGGATGTGCCCACGCTGGAGACCTTGGCGGCGGTCACCCTGTTGCGCGAATACGTGCCTGACATCCGCATTCGCGTGGTCAACGTGGTCGACCTGATGACCTTGCAGCCGCAGGCCGAGCATCCGCACGGACTCGACGACGATGCGTTCGACGCCCTGTTTACCCGGGACCGCCCGATCGTGTTCGCCTTTCACGGCTACCCCTGGCTGATCCACCGCCTGACCTACCGCCGCCACAACCACCACAATCTGCATGTGCGCGGCTACAAGGAGGAGGGCTCCACCACCACGCCTTTCGACATGGTGGTGCTGAACAACATCGATCGCTATCAACTCGCGCTCGATGCCATCCGCCGCGTACCGCGCCTGCGCAACCAGGTCGACCTGGCGAGCGAGCGATATCGCGAGACCATCGCGCGGCACAAGGCCCACGTCAGCGAACACGGCGAGGATATGCCCGAAGTGCGCGATTGGCGGTGGGGCGGGTAAGGACAGGCAGCTGAGTATGTGCGGCAGCGTACAGCGCGAAGCCGGTTACATCTTCATACTAAATCCATTGAAACCGCATCCGGTGTGTGCGGGGGATGAAGTAGGCAGGAGAGGCTCAATGAAAAGCAGCAATCCGCTCATCGTCATTTCACCGGCAGTGCGTGCCGCGATCAACGAGTCCGCGGGTCGGCGCGATCCGGGCCGTTTCGTGGCACGCCTGTTCGGCACCTCACTGGTATTGCTTGCGCTGGGCGCGGCGTGTGTATTCAGCCTGGAAGGGATCGGACTCTAGGAGTCTGTCGGACTTGAGACTGATCTACTGCGCCAGTGGGAGAAACGGTCCATATCCGCCCGTTTTTTTGTTGCATAGAATAACTATGCGCCTAAAAAACGGCCGAATCTGTCTTCGCTTTCCCACTCGGCTCGTGACGATCGCTCAAGTCCGACAGCCTCCTAGCATCGGTTCCGGTCTCATCGCCGGCGTGTCGGCAGGGGCAACAAGCGCAGTTGAAAGCAGAACCCGGTGTTCAGCGCATCGGGACGACGAGTCGTTGCAGTCGATTCGGCAGGAGTGGGTCAAAATGAAAAACTTTCCGATCGTGTGCGTCGGTGGTTCGGCGGGCGGTCTCGACGCCTACATCCGATTGTTGAAGAATCTTCCGGCTGATATGGGTGTGGCGGTTGTCATCGTCAATCACATCACCATCGTGCCGACTCAACTTCATCTGGTACTGCCACGTTTCACCGCAATGCCGGTCGAGCTGATCACCGAGAATCTGGTGATCGAGCCCAATCATGTATTCATCATTCCTGCCAATCGGGACTTGCACGTCGAAGGTGGAGAATTCCACCTCAAAGCGATATCAAAGCCACGGGGATGGCCCGATGTCATCACGGTTTTCCTGCGCTCGCTGACCCGCTACTGGGACGGCAAGCTCATCGCCGTCATTGTTTCCGGCTACGACGGCGACGGGGCCGCGGCACTGTGCGGCATTCAGGAAGTGGGGGGTATTACCATCGCGCAGAAACTTGCCACCGCGAATCAGCCCGATATGCCGGAGAGCGCAATCGACACCGGATGCATCGATTTTGTGTTGTCGCCCGAAGAGATCGCGCACGAGATCGCGCGGATCGCACGCGCTGAAACCTAGGAGTCTGTCGGACTTGAGACTGATCTACTGCGCCAGTGGGAGAAGCGGTCCATATCCGCCGGTCTTTTGTTCCATAGAACAACTATGCGCCTCAAAAACGGCCGAATCTGTCCTCGCTTTCCCACCCGGCGCGCGGCGATCGCTCAAGTCCGACAGCCTCCTGGCAGGCTCTGATCTACAGCGGGTGGCGTCCGTTCGTGCGCCTGGAGAATCCGCGTGCCGGTCGGTTGTCAACGGGTGAGTTGTCGATACACCGTATCGGCGGCGGGGAGCAGGGTCTGGCGTCCGAGGCGGCCGGACAGGGCATAGGCCAGTCCGCCGTCCACCCAGTAGAACACGCTGACGCCGGCCTCGTCAGCGAAGCGGAATTCGGTGCTGGTACGTTGGTCCGGGTCGGCGCTGACGTAGAGCGTGAGCCGTTCGCCGCCATCGTTCTCGTACATGAACTGGGCCCCCGGCCCGGCCTCGGCCGCGAGCAGGCGCCCGCCCATCAACTGGTAGCCGTGGGCCCCCAGGTCGGGAATCTGCAGCGGCCGGCCGAGCCGTTTCGACAGCCAGGCAAGCAGATGTTGCTCCTGCTCCGCACCGACCTCCACCGGATGACGTTGTTCCGGGCTGAACACGGCGTGCGCCACCGCGGCACGGCGGGCGACCGGGGTCGACGCCGCAGGCGCATCCGGCTCGCCACCGAGGCGATAGCCGGCGCCGACGCCGAGCACGCTGCCGAGCGCGATCCAGCCCACGGCGGCGGCGATTTTCAGCGCGCGGCGGGGACGGCGGACGGTGTCGCGCAGTCGTGCCGGGACTGCTTCGCGCAGCACCGGATCATAGCCGGCGTGCAGCCGGGCGTTCAGCTCGCGCCAGTCGATGAGCGCGGATGCCCTGTCCGGATGGTCGGCAAGCCAGGTTTCGATCTCGGCCCGGCGCTTGCCGTCGAGCCGGCCATCGGCCCATGCATGGAGGTCGTCTTCGGAGATCGGCGCGTTGTTCGTCATCACTTCACGACCTTGAGATGGGACGGCAGGCGTTCGCCTTCGGACAACAGCGTCCTGAGGCGGGTCCGCGCACGGGACAGGCGCGACATCACGGTGCCGACCGGGACCCCGGTGATCCGCGCCACCTCGTCGTACCGCAGGTCCTCGAGACCGACCAGCAGCAGGACCTCGCGCTGCTCGGGTGCGAGCGCGAGGAGGGCGCGATCCAGATCCCGCAGCGCGAGGCCGTCACCCTGTTCCGCGCGCACGGCCAGTTCGGGCAGCGTGTCGCCGTCGCGATACTCGAGCGCCGAGCGGGCGCGGACATCGTTGACGAACAGGTTGTGCATCATCGTCATCAGCCAGTTGCGCAACTTGCCCGGGCGCCACAGCAGCCACTTGGCGAGCGCCCGCTCGAGCGTGTCCTGAACGAGATCGTCCGCGCGGGTAGCGTCCCCCGTCAGCGCGCGCGCATAGCGGCGCAGGCGGGGGATCTCGGCCAGCAGGTCACGCTCCTGCAGCATGGCGGGCGTCGCGGCTCAGGGCTTGGCGACGTGCCACACGCCATTCACGCCTTCGCCGGTCTGGTCGCCGGGCTTCTGGTCCTTGATCCACAGGTATACCGGCTTGCCCTTGTAGGCCCATTGCATGCTGCCGTCGTCGCGCTTGACCGGCTTCCAGTCGCCATCCGCCTTGGCTGTGGCATCGGCGGCAAGTGGTGGCCAGTTGGTGGCGCATGGACCGTTGCAGACGCTCTTGCTGGCATCGGCGGGGTCCTTGTCGAAGGTGTACAGGGTCATGCCTGCGGCATTGGCCAGGACGCCGTCGCGTGCGCTCGCCGGCGCCGCGTCGCTCAGGGCCACGCCGCTCCATCCGGTGAGGACGGCAAGGGCGACGGGGGCCGACATCCGGCGCAGGGCGGACTGGATACGGGTGTTCATGGCAAGGCTCCTTGGTGAGGGTGTACTGCATGAACAGCTGGCAGGATGGGATTATTCCCTCCCTCCGGGATTTTTTTCTCGTTGTTCGCGATTCCGCCGTATGGCGGGCGCAGCGGGGCGGGGACTTGGGCTAAAATCGCAGGCTCCCTAAAGCCTGACCGCAGAGTGTTGCCATGCCCGCCTCAATGAAGCTTCATATCGACGACGTCCGTATCTCGGAAATCAAGGAGCTGGTCCCGCCGGCCCATGTGCTGCGCGAGTTTCCGGCGACCGCGAAGGCGGCCGAGGTCGCGTATGAGGCGCGTCAGGCCATCCACCGCATCCTCTACGGCGCCGACGATCGCCTGCTGGTGGTGATCGGGCCATGCTCGATCCATGATGCCGCGGCGGCGCTCGAGTATGCGCGCAAGCTCAAGACCGAGGCCGAACGGCTGAAGAGCGACCTGCTGGTGGTGATGCGGGTCTATTTCGAGAAACCCCGCACCACCGTGGGCTGGAAGGGCCTGATCAACGATCCGCATCTCGACGGCAGCTACGCGATCAACGAGGGCGTGCGTCTGGCGCGCAAGCTGTTGTGGGAGGTCAACGAACTCGGCCTGCCGGCCGGCACCGAGTTCCTCGACATGATCACGCCGCAGTACATTGCCGACCTGATCAGCTGGGGCGCGATCGGCGCTCGTACCACCGAGAGCCAGGTGCATCGCGAGCTGGCCTCGGGCCTGTCGTGTCCGGTTGGATTCAAGAACGGGACCGACGGCAATGTGCGCATCGCGGTCGATGCGATCAAGGCGGCGCAGGCCCCGCACCATTTCCTCAGCGTGACCAAGGCCGGGCACTCGGCCATCGTGTCGACCCGCGGCAACGAGGATTGCCACGCCATCCTGCGCGGCGGAAAGACCCCCAACTACGATGCCGCGAGCGTGGATGCGGCGTGCAAGGATCTCGCCGCCGGCGGAGTGCCGGGCAAGGTCATGGTCGATTTCTCCCACGCCAACAGCAGCAAGCAGCACCGGCTGCAGATCAACGTCGCGCGCGACGTGGCCGGCCAGATGGCGAACGGCGACGAGCGCATCATCGGGGTGATGGTCGAATCCCACCTCAAGGAAGGCCGCCAGGACCTCAAGCCGGGCGTCGAGCTCGAGTACGGCAAGAGCATCACCGATGCCTGCATCGGCTGGGAGGACAGCGTCATGGTGCTCGACATTCTCGCCGAAGGCGTGCGCCAGCGCCGGGTGAAGCGGGCCGCGGAACTGGACTGAACCCGGGCGCGGGTGACGGGATGGGGAAGCGGGGCGCGTGTAACCCGGTTTTTCGGGTACGCCCGGAGGTCGCGACGGGCGGTGTTCGCGCCTGAGCCCGCGTCAGTAGAACAGCTGCCCCAGGTCGACCGACGAGCGCCGCCCGAGCGCGGCGAAATGCTCCGTCAGCCAGGCCTGGGCACGGCTGCGGCCCTGGTCGCGCAGCATGTTGACGAAGGTCAGGCTGGGCGTCATCCGGGTTTCGGCGGCAAGCTGGCTCAGCAGTTCTTCGGCCTCGATCAGATGGAAGTGCGTCTGTTGCAGGTGGCGCTCCAGGCGCCCGCGCGGCGCGTGCGAGCGTTCGGCGTATTCGCGAGCGTGGGCGAACATGCGCATTTCGCGCAGGAAGGTCGAATTGAACGCGAGATCCAGTGAACGGGCGCGGATCTCTTCGGCGCTATGGGGCGTGTCGCCATGCAGCAGGGGGCTGAGCAGCACCAGCAGGATGTCGTTCGCGGCGCACTCGTAGAACAGCGGGAACACGGCCGGGTTGGCCGAATACGCACCGTCCCAGTAAGGCTCGCCGTCGATCTCGATCGCGCGTTGCACGGTCGGCAGGCAGGCCGAGGCGAGGACCGTGGACACGCTCATTTCGTGGGCCTGGAACAGCCGCAACCGGCCGGTGTTGGCGTGGGTCGCGGCGACGAACAGCTTCACCGGACTGGCGGCGCGCAGGCGCTCGAAGTCGATGTGAGCGGCGAGGATGTCGCGCACCGGATCGACGGCGAAGGGATTCAGTTGTTCGGGCGAGAAATGCTGCATCCACTGGGTCATCATCCGCACCCCGGACGAGACCCCGATCCCGCCATCGTTGCCGGCGGCGAACGGCAGGTCGGCCGGCGATCCCGCCGCCACCGCATTCCAGAATCGCTCCAGCGCGGTGCGCGCACCATCGCGGCCGCCCTGCAGCAGGCCGTGGGCGAGTACCACCGCGTTCATCGCGCCGGCGCTGGTGCCGCTGATGCCGTCGAAGCGCAGGCGTCCATCTTCCAGCAGGGCGTCGAGCACGCCCCAGGTAAACGCCCCGTGCGCGCCTCCTCCCTGCAGGGCGAGGTTGATCGTTTGTACGGGGGGGCGGCGAAACAGCATGGCGATATCCTTCCCGACCGATGACGGCCTCAAGCATGCCTGCTTCGTCCGCGCGCCGCCAGCGCGGCGTGGCACTGGTTCGGCGCTGCCGTCGCGACGCCGGCGAGCACCGCCGTCGTCAGTGCGCGGCAGGGTCGGTATCCTGCCCGAGGTGGCGGGTCGGCGTTTGCGGATCGCGTCGACCGGCACGATCATCGCGGCTGCGGACCACGCCGCGGGCGGCGGAGCGCGAACACGGTGACGACAACCGATCGGGGTGAGAACATTCAGGCATTTCCAATGGCGCAGGACAGGCAGCCCGACATGGCGGTGACGGCGCCGCAGCGCAAGATCATCCACTGCGACTGCGACTGCTTCTACGCCGCGGTGGAAACGCGCGACCAGCCGTCGCTGGCCGGCCGCCCGCTGGCGGTCGGCGGGCGGGCCGAAACGCGTGGCGTGATCGCGACCTGCAACTACGAGGCCCGTGCGTTCGGCGTGCATTCGGCGATGTCGACCATGCGCGCACTCAAGCTGTGCCCGCAGCTCGTGCTCCTGCCGCCGGACTTCGAGCGCTATCGCGCCGCGTCGCGCAGCATTCTCGCCATCTATCGCGACTACACGGCGCTGGTCGAGCCGCTGTCGCTCGACGAAGCCTATCTCGACGTCACCGGGGTCGAACACTGCAAGGGGTCGGCCACGCTGATGGCGCAGGAGATCCGCGCGCGGATCCGCGCCGAAGTCGGCATCACCGCGTCGGCCGGGATCGCGCCGAACAAGTTCATCGCCAAGGTGGCGAGCGACTGGAACAAGCCGGATGGTCAGTTCGTGGTGCGACCGCAGGACGTCGATGCCTTCGTCACCGCGCTGCCGGTGAAAAAGCTGCTCGGCGTCGGCAAGGTCACCGCGGCCAAGCTCGGCCGCCTCGGCGTGGCGACCTGCGGTGAGCTGCGGGCGTGGAGCCTGGCCGAGCTCACCCGTGCGTTCGGCAGCTTCGGTGCCGGCCTGTATCGACTGTGCCGGGGCATCGACGAGCGGCCGGTGCGGCCCGACCGCATCCGCAAGTCGCTGTCGGTGGAGACCACCTATGCCCTCGACCTGCCCGATCTCGCCGCCTGTCGCGCCGCCTTGCCGCCGCTGATCGACGAATTTCGCCGCCGCTTCGAGCGCGCACGGGAGCCCCGGCCGGTGCACAAGGCCGTGGTCAAGATCAAGTTTGCCGACTTCAGCCAGACCACCGCCGAGTGCGTGTGCCCGACCCCGGACGAGGGCGTGTGGCAGGCCCTGCTCGGCGAAGGGTATGCGCGCGGAGCGCGTCCGGTACGATTGCTCGGAGTCGGGGTCCGCTTCGCCGACGAGCCCGGGCCGAGCGCTGGCGCCGGCCAGATCGCGCTTTTCGATGCCCTGTCGTCGGCTACGGTAGCCGGCGACTGAAGCCGATCGCAATGCCGGGCCGGGCGCTGGCGCTCCCTAGCCGCCGGCAGTGAGCAGGGCCCGGCGGGGGGGCGGTCAGGCCGCGAGCGTCCAGCCGAGCCCGAGTTCGCGGCGGATGCGGGCGGCGGCTTCCAGCGCGCCTTCCAGGTAGCCGCCCCCGTAAGCGGCGGTTTCGGTGCCGCCGAAGTGGAGCTTGCCCTGCCACGACGCGCGTTGCAGTTCGCGATCGCCGTAGTGCGGGTGGGCGACCGGCGGGCTGCGGTCGAGCGTGCTGCAGGTGTGCGGCTCTTCGGCCCAGTCCTGGTAGTGGCGTTCGCCGTCGTGCGCGGCGGGGCCGAACAACTGGCCGAGCTGACTCACCGCGAGCAGGTCGAGGCCGGCACGGAAATCGTCGCGGCGGGCGGGCGGCAGGGCAAGGAAGGTGCCGAGCACGGCGCGATCGCTGTCGTCTCCGGCGTCCCAGGTCTCCGCCAGCACGCTCTGCGTATGGCGGGTCGAGGCGGTGCCGGAGAGCCCCTGGCGTCGCCAGAAAGCGTCCGGGTAGGTGGCGAGGAGCTTCGCCTGGGCGGCCATCCAGGTCGGGCTGTCGCGCAGTGCCTGCCGGGTGCGCAGGGACAGTGGCGGGTCGAAGGCGAGGTGCTCCTCGACCAGGCGCGGCGGCATCGCCAGCACGACGTTGCGGGCGGCGAGGATGCGTTCGCCGCGGGCTTCGCTCAGATACAGCTCGATGTGGGTGCCGCGGTCGCGCAGCCCGGTCAGTGCGTGGGCGAGATTCAAGCGCCGCGGCGGCAGGCGGGCCGCGAGGGCATCGATCAGGATGCCCATGCCGCCGGCGAGACGGCGCGCGCCGCCGTGGATGTCGGCCTGTTCGAACAGGGTCGGCTTGCCCCCCGCCTCCTGTTGCAGCAGGTGCTTGCCGGCTTCCCACTGCGGAAGGCTGGCCAGTCCCAGATCGGCGACCAGGCGGGTGATGCGCGGTTGATGGTCGGGCCAGTACCAGGTCGGCCCGAGGTCGTGGCCGTCTGCAGTCCCCAGCACGCGCCCGCCGAGGCGGTCGCGGGCCTCGAACAGGGCAAAGTCTCGTTTCGCGCCGTGGAGCAGATTGGCGAGCGCGAGTCCGCTCAGGCCGCCGCCGATGATTGCCGTTTCAAGCATGGTGTCACCCCCTCGGGATCGCTCAGGACGACGCTCTCTCCGCAAGCTTCGTTCCAGCTGCCCGAGCACGCTCCCTGCGGCGCGTCTCGGGCCTGCGTTGGCGGCGCGGCATGTCGGATTGCCGGCAATCGGGTGCAGGCTGTGGGGTTTGCTTCAGGTGCGTGGGTCGTTGCCTGCGAGCGGATGGATGAACCGGAAGGTGAGGTTGAGGCGCGGGGCGCGGATCTCCGGTTCGGGCGGTATCGCGTGTTCCCAGAACTGCTGGAACGGCGCCCGCATCAGCAGCAGCGTGCCGGAAGGCAAGGCCAGCGCGCCGTCATCGCCGCTCGCGCCCGGTTTCGGGCGCCAGTGGAAGTGGCGCCTGGCACCCAGGCTCAGCGAGGCGATATGCGGTGTGGGACCGAGGTCGTCCTCGTCGTCGGCATGCCAGCCCACACTGTCTCCGCCGTCGCGGTAGAGATTGGCGAGGACGGCGTTGAAGGTCGTGCCGGTAAGCGCCTCGACCTGCAGGCGCAGCGCTTGCAGCCGGGCCGACCACGGATGGGAGTTTTGCAGGTTCTGTGCGTAGCAGTAATCGATCCCCGGGTCGGCAAACCAGGCCTGCAGCCGCGGCAACTCGAAACGCCGTCCGGCAGCGACGAAGCCGCCGTCGTTCCACGGGATTTCGGCGAGCAGGTTGGCGAGCAGGGTGGTGGCGTCGGCCTTGTCGCAGAACGCCCAGACATCGATCAGGGCCATGGGGCCGGACTGGGTAAGCGGGTGGGAAGGGGGCGCGACCGTGGCAGGCTTCATGGCCGAAAGCATAGCGCACGAAGGCGGTACTCCTCAGGGCCGCTTTCGTTTCCGGCGGCGACAGGACGACGGTGGCGCCCACGGCCAGGGCGGCAATGGATCTGCTGATCAGGGCAACTCCTTGTGGACGAGGGTGGCGAGGGCCGAGCGGATCTCGGTGGCGGACGGGAGCTCGCTGAGGATATGGGGCGGCACGTCTGCACTGGCGTAGAGCGCATAGACCGGGACCCCGCCGCGGCCGAGCGCCGCGAGTTCGGCGCTGATCGCGGGGTCGCGCGAGGTCCAGTCGGCACGCAGCAGGGTCACGCCGGCGCGGTCGAAATCGGCCAGGACTGCCGGGTCGGCGAGCGTGGTGCGCTTGTTGAACTGGCAGGTGGCGCACCACGCCGCGGTGAAGTCCACGAAGACCGGGTGGCCTGCTGCCGTCAGCCTGGCCACCGCGAGCGCGCTCCACGGGGCCCACGGGCGGGCGGTGGCCGTGACCGCGGGCGCTGCGTTTTGCAGTGCAGGGAGCGACCAGACGGTGGCGGCGGCGACCACAGCGAGTGCTGGAATCCCGATCCACCAGCGGCTGCGGCCGGGCAGGGCCCACGCCCAGGTCGCCAGGGCGATGGCGACGAGCGCTCCGAGCACGCCGATCACGCCATCCAGACCGACCTGGATGCCGAGCACCCACAACAGCCAGACGACGGTGGCGAACATCGGGAACGCCATCAGCGTGCGCAGTCGGGCCATCCAGGGGCCGGGACGCGGCAGATGACGGGCCACCGACGGGACCAGGCTGGCGATCAGATAGGGAAGGGCGAACCCGCCACCGAGGGCGGCGAACACGAGCAGGGTATGCGCGGGCGGCAGGGTGAGGGCGAAACCGAGCGCGGCGCCCATCAGCGGCGCGGTGCACGGCGAGGCGACCGCGACCGCGAGGATGCCGGTGAGGAGGGCGTCCGCAGCCGGATGACGTAGCTGCCAGCTGGCGGCGGAGGCGGGGAGAATGGCGGGCAGTTCGAACACGCCGGCAAGATTGAGTCCGATCAGGGTGAATAGCAGCGCGAGCGCGGCGATGAAGGCCGGTTCCTGCAACTGGAAGCCCCAGCCCAGTTGCGCGCCCGCTGCGCGCAGAACGAGCATGGCGCCGGCGAGAGCGAGAAAGGAGAGCACCACCCCGGTGCCGTAGGCAATGCCGCCGATCGCCAGCTGGCGGCGATCGCCGGCATGGCGGGCGAAGCCGAGCACCTTCAGCGCCAGGATGGGAAACACGCAGGGCATGAGGTTGAGCAGCAGGCCACCGGACGCGGCGAGCAGCAGGGCGGCGCCGATGCCGGTGACCGGTTCGCCTTCGGCCGCGGCGGCAGGGCGTGCAGGGAGCAGCGCGGAAGCGCCTGTAGCGGGTGTGGTGGCCCAGCCATCGACGCTTGCCTGCACGCGCAGCGCGTGACTGTCGATCAGAATGACGGCGGGCAGCAGTGCCGGACTGTGGCTACGCTGCGGTGACAGCGGAACGCGTGCTTCCCAGCTGCCGTCATGCCAGCGCTGGACGATCGGCGCCGCATGGTCGATGAGGCCTTCGGTTTCGGGAAGGAAGCGGGCGTCGCGGCCGATCAGGTCGGCTGGAAGGCCGACTATCGTGGTCAGCAGCGTGTCGCCGACGACTCGGCCTCGGGCATCGATGCCGGCAAGTTCGATCGGACGCGATGCGAGGGCGTGGCCGAAGGCATCACGGTGGGCGTCGATCGCGGGGCCGACCGGTAGCGCAAGGGCGAAGTCGCCGCCCTCCGGGATGCAGATTTCACGGCACACCAGCCAGTCGGCGCGCACGCGCACGTCTACGGTGGGCGCGTCGAAGTCTGGCGCCAGCGTGAGCGCGACCGGCAGCAGCACGGTGCCTTCGTAGCCGTAGTCGAGCAGCGGGCCGAGGGGGAGCGGGCGCGGTGCGGGCCAGTCGATCGCACCGGCGCCGACCCCGGTGGGCAGGGTCCATTCGAGGGTGGTCGGCAGGCCCGAGTCGCCCGGGTTCTTCCAGTAGGTGTGCCAGTGCGGCTGGTGCTGCAACTGCAGGCCGAGCCACACCGGCTTGCCGGCGCCCAGGCCCTCGGGCGCGTGGGCCAGCAGTTCGGCCCGGACCTGCGGGGTGCTGACGACCGTCGTGGCGTACGCTGCTGAGCTGAACAGCAGCAGAAACGCAAAGAGCAGCGTAAGCGACAGGCGGCGCATGGCGTCTTCGAACGAAGCGTATATGTTCTAGCGACAAAGGCCTGGTCCGATGGTTCCGACCCGGGCCGGTCGCGACGTGGCGCTCGGCCTGGGAGCATCGGCTCACGCTTCGCGAAGCGGGCGCACTGTCCCCCGCGGCGCTGCGCGCGCCGGCCCCAGCCAGCGGGCGCGTGTGCGCCCGGGCGGGCAGCACCGCCCGGCACTTACGCGTTCTTGCTCTTCTGCCACAGCACGTCGTCACGGCCGCCGGCGCGGTTGAGTACGCGGCCGAGCACGAACAGCAGGTCGGACAGGCGGTTCAGATACTGGCGCGGACCGTCGTTGACCGATTCCTCGAGCGCGAGCGCCACCAGCGCACGCTCGGCGCGGCGGCACACGGTGCGGGCGTGGTGGGCGAGCGCGGCGGCGCGGGTCCCGCCGGGGAGGATAAAGTCCTTCAGCGGCGGGAGCGGTTCGTTCATGCGGTCGAGTTCGGTTTCGAGATGGGTCACCTGCTTGTCGGTGATCATGCTCATGCCAGGGATGCAGACTTCCCCGCCGAGATCGAACAGGTCGTGCTGAACGTCGGTCATCAGCGCCCTAACATCCTCCGGCAGCTGCTCGCACAGCAGCAGGCCGACGATCGCATTGACCTCGTCCACCTCGCCCAGCGCATGGATGCGCAGGCTGTTCTTCGACACCCGCTTGCCATCGCCCAGGCCGGTGGTGCCGGCGTCGCCGGTGCGGGTGTAGATCTTGGAGAGGCGGTGTCCCATGGTGGTCTCTTTTGTTGGTTGACGTGAACGTCAATTATAGGGGAGTGCATGACCGCGCAGCGCACCTCAGAATGCGCTTTAAGCTCATGATAAACTGACTCATTCGCCTGCAGCGCCGGGCGCCACGTCCTGTCTGAACGCCAACTTACATGAAATCTGCCCAAATTCGCGACACGTTCCTCAAGTTCTTCGAATCGAAGGGTCACCAGATCGTCGCTTCGTCGTCGCTCGTCCCGCACGAAGACCCGACCCTGCTGTTTACCAACGCCGGCATGAACCAGTTCAAGGACGTCTTCCTCGGGTTCGACAAGCGTCCCTACCGCCGTGCCACCACCTCGCAGAAGTGTGTGCGTGCCGGCGGCAAGCACAACGATCTCGAGAACGTCGGTTATACCGCGCGCCACCACACTTTTTTCGAGATGCTGGGCAACTTCAGCTTCGGCGACTACTTCAAGCGCGATGCGATCGCCTACGCCTGGGAGCTGCTCACCGAGGTGTTCAAGCTGCCCAAGGACAAGCTGTGGGTCACGGTGTATGCCGAGGACGACGAGGCTTACGATATCTGGACGCGGGAGATGGGCGTGCCGGCCGGGCGGGTGATCCGCATCGGCGACAACAAGGGCGCGCGCTACGCCTCGGACAACTTCTGGATGATGGGCGACACCGGCCCCTGCGGGCCATGCACCGAGATCTTCTACGATCACGGCGAGCACATCTGGGGCGGCCCCCCGGGTTCGCCCGAGGAGGACGGCGACCGCTACATCGAGATCTGGAACAACGTGTTCATGCAGTTCAACCGCGACGAGGCCGGCGTGATGCATCCGCTGCCCAAGCCGTCGGTGGATACCGGCATGGGCCTCGAGCGCGTGTCCGCGGTGCTGCAGGGCGTGCATGCCAATTACGAGATCGACCTGTTCCGGGCCCTGATCGCCGCCGCTGCGCGTGAAACCAGTGCGGCCGACATGAATTCGCCTTCGCTCAAGGTGCTAGCTGACCACATCCGCGCCTGTTCCTTCCTGATCGCCGACGGCGTGATTCCGGGCAACGAGGGCCGCGGCTATGTGCTCCGCCGCATCATCCGCCGCGCGATCCGCCACGGTTACAAGCTGGGCGCGCGCGCCGCTTTCTTCCACCGCATGGTGCCGGACCTGGTGGCCGAGATGGGGGCGGCGTATCCGGAACTCGCCGCCGGCGAGCGCCGCGTGATGGACGTGCTGCGCCAGGAGGAGGAGCGTTTCTTCGCCACGATCGAGAACGGCATGGCGATCGTCGAGGCCGAACTCGACGCGATGGCGAAGACCGGCAGCAAGGTGTTCAACGGCGACACCGCGTTCAAGCTGCACGATACCTACGGTTTTCCGCTCGACCTCACCGCCGACATCTGCCGCGAGCGCGAGGTGACGGTGGACGCCGCCGCCTTCGATGCGGCGATGGCGCGGCAGAAGGAGCAGGCGCGTGCCGCAGGCAAGTTCAAGATGGCCACCAACCTCGATTACGAGGGCCCGGCGACCACCTTCCACGGTTATGAGAAGCTCGAGGCCAAGGGCAATGTGCTGGCGCTGTACCGGGATGGCATACCGGTCAACGAGCTGGCCGAGGGCGAGCTCGGCGTGGTGGTGCTCGACCATACCCCGTTCTATGCGGAGTCCGGCGGCCAGGTCGGCGACCGTGGCGAGCTGAAGGGTGCGGCCGGCATCTTTGCGGTCGAGGACACGCTGAAGATCCAGGCCGCGGTATTCGGTCACCACGGCGTGGTCAAGACCGGCAAGCTTGCGGTGGGCCAGGGGGTGACGGCGAAGGTCGATACCGCGGCCCGTGCCGCCACTGCGCGCAACCACTCGGTGACCCACCTGATGCACAAGGCTCTGCGCGAAGTGCTTGGGGCGCATGTGCAGCAGAAGGGTTCGCAGGTGGACCCGGACAAGACCCGTTTCGATTTCGCCCACGGCGCACCGATGAGCGCCGAGGAGATCCGCGAGGTCGAGGAGATCGTGAACCGCGAGATCCTCGCCAACGAGGCGACCGAGGCTGCGGTGATGGCGCTCGACGACGCGCAGAAGTCGGGCGCGCTGATGCTGTTCGGCGAGAAGTACGGTGACGAGGTGCGGGTGTTGTCGATCGGTTCGTCGAAGGAATTGTGCGGCGGGACCCACGTCGCACGGACCGGCGACATCGGCCTGTTCAAGATCCTGGTCGAAGGCGGCGTGGCCGCCGGCGTGCGCCGGATCGAGGCGGTGACCGGGGAGAACGCGTTGCATTACACGCAGGAGCAGGAGCGCCGGGTGCACGGCGTTTCGGCGCTGCTCAAGGTGCAGCCCGAGGAAGTGGCCGAGCGCGTGGCGGGTATTCTCGACAATGTGCGCGCGCTGGAGAAGGAGCTGGCGCGGCTGAAGTCGAAGCTGGCTGCGAGCCAGGGCGACGATCTGATGGCGCAGGCGGTCGAGGTCAAGGGGGTCAGGGTACTGGCGGCGGTGCTCGAGGGCGCCGATGTGCCGACCCTGCGCGAGACCATGGACAAGCTCAAGGACAAGCTGAAGTCGGCAGCGATCGTGCTGGCTTCGGTGGTCGAGGGCAAGGTGTCGCTGATCGCCGGGGTGACGGCGGATCAGACTGCGAAGGTGAAGGCCGGCGAACTGGTGAACTTCGTCGCCCAGCAGGTGGGCGGCAAGGGCGGCGGGCGTCCGGACATGGCCCAGGCCGGCGGTACCGAGCCGGACAAGCTGCCGGCCGCGCTGGCGGCAGTGGCGGGCTGGGTGGACGGCAAGCTATAAGCGCCGGGTTGGAGCTGCGCCGGCTTCGCGGGGTTTGCCTTGCGGAGCCGGTTTTGCGTTATTGGGGCAGTTCAGCGCCGGTCGGGAAAGGCGGTACTCCGTGGTCGGCTTCGGGGGCTTCCTGCGCGGGTCAGACGTTCGCGGCCTGCGGCTTCCCGTCGCGGGAGGCACTGCGGCGGCGTCGGCGCAAACTCGCCCTTCGGGCTCAAACATGCGCCGCCTTGTTTCCGCCGCAGCACCTCCCGCGCCGGCGCTCTCGACAGCCCCGCGCAGGAAGCCCCCGAATCCTTGGTCGTCTGGGAGTCATTGAACCTGTCCTGAAACGACGAAACATCGAGTGCCCTGGAGCAATACCTATCGCGGCATTTCCGGCGAGTAGCCTGACCGGGCCGCGTGTTTGCCGGCCTTGTTGATAGGGGCGGTTTGCAGGACTTGATCTGGGAACTTGACCAGCCTGTCCGACCCCGATGCTGGCCTGTGGGTGGGGCGTTTGCGGGGCAGGCGAGGACTGTCTGAGCCCGAAGGGCGCGCATTTTCGTAGCCTCCGCCGCGCCGCGTAGCGGCAGCCAGCGGAGAAAATGCCCCGGCCGCAGGCCAAAGACGCACGATACCCCGGTTCCCGATCTTCACGCCGCAGCCCCCGTCGCAATACAACAGACCAAACCTCAGAACGGCAACTCGATCCCCGGCCACACCGCCTCGATCGCCTTGCGGAAGTCCGCCTGGATGCGGGCAATGGCGCTCTCGCTGTCGGCCTCGAAGCGCAGCACCACCACTGGCGTGGTGTTGGACGGACGGGCCAGGCCGAAGCCGTCGGCGTATTCCACCCGCACACCGTCCAGGGTGATGACCTCCTGCGCACCGGCGAAGGCCGCGCCTTCCTTCAGGCGCTTCACCAGTTCGAAGGGCTCGCCTTCGTTCATCTTGATGTTCAGTTCGGGCGTGCTGACCGCGTCGGGCAGGCCCTTGAGCACCGCGTTGCCGTCCGGGTGGCGCGACAGGATCTCGAGCAGGCGGACGCCGGCATAGAGGCCGTCGTCGAAGCCGAACCAGCGCTCCTTGAAGAACATGTGGCCGCTCATCTCGCCCGCGAGCGGGGCACCTGTCTCGCGCAGCTTGGCCTTGACCAGCGCATGGCCGGTCTTCCACATCGTCGGCTTGCCGCCACGGTCCCGGATCCAGCCGGCGAGATTGCGGGTGCACTTCACGTCGTAGATGATCTCGCCGCCGGGCACGCGGGACAGCACGTCCTCGGCGAACAGCATCAGCTGGCGGTCGGGGTAGATGATCTCGCCATCCTTGGTCACCACGCCGAGGCGGTCGCCGTCGCCATCGAAGGCGAGGCCGAGTTCGGCATCGGTTTCCTTCAGCGCACGGATCACGTCGGCGAGGTTTTCCGGCTTGGACGGGTCGGGGTGATGGTTGGGGAAGTTGCCGTCGACCTCGCAGAACAGTTCGACCAGTTCGCAGCCCAGGCGCTTGAACAGCTGTGGTGCGACGGCGCCGGCGACGCCGTTGCCGCAGTCGATGACGATCTTCATCGGGCGGGCGAGCTTGACGTCATCGATGATGCGGTCGAGGTAGGCCTCGACCACTTCGGCATGGGTGAGGGTGCCGGCGCCGTGGGTCAGGTTGTTGTCGGCAATGCGCTGGCGCAGGGCGAGGATCTGGTCGCCGTACAGGGTTTCACCCCCGAGCACCATCTTGAGACCGTTGTAATCCGGCGGATTGTGGCTGCCGGTGACCGACACGCAGGAGTTGGTGCCCAGCTGGTAGGCGGCGAAATAGGTCAGCGGCGTGGGGACGCAGCCGATATCGACCACATCGACACCGGCGGCGCGGATGCCGTCGGCCAGTGCGCCGGCCAGTTCGGGGCCGGACAGGCGGCCGTCACGGCCAATCGCGATTGCCTTCTGGCCGCGGGCCACGGCTTCGGAGCCGAGTGCGTGACCGATCGCACGCACGGCAGCTGCGGTCAGGGTCTTGTCGACGATGCCGCGAATGTCGTAGGCCTTGAAGATTTCGGTGGCGGGCAGGGCGTGCGCAGTCGGTGTCATGTGGGCTTCCTGATCGGGGGTGTTTGCAGTGCAGCATAGTATGCCAGAGGGCTCCGCGGTTTCAGCCGCCGGGAGGCGCCGAGGCGGCCGGATTTGCGCACAGTACTGAATCGAAATGTTGCAGCAGGCGTTGCGGCAGCCACTCCGGCGTGCCGGGCACGACGCCGGCGGGGAAACCGACGTGGCCACCCTGGGGGTGGCATTCGAAGGTCAGTGCAGCACTCAGTTCGGCTGCCGACGGCAGCGCTTCGACCGGAACAAAGGGGTCGTTGGCCGCGCACAGCAGCAGGGTCGGGGCATGGATGCCGGACAGCCACGGCCGCGAGGAGGTACGCTTCCAGTAGTCGGCGGCACCGGCAAAGCCATGCACCGGGCCGGTATAGACGTCGTCGAACTCGAACAGGTTGCGCGCGCGCTGCACACCGCTGCGGTCGAACAGCCCGGGATGGCGTATCAGTTTGTGCAGTGCCTTGGCCTTGAGCGTGTTCAGGAAGTGCCGGGTGTAAACGCGGTTGAAACCGCGTCCGAGCGCATGGCCCGAGATCGCGAGGTCGAGCGGCGGGCAGACCGCCGCTGCCGCCCGCACGATGCCGTTCGCCGCCGGTCCGCGCTCGCCGAGCCATTTCAGCAGCGCGTTTCCACCGAGCGAGACGCCGGCGACGAACAGCGGGTTGGTCCCGGCATGATGTTCGAGCCGGCGCAGGATCCAGTCGAGCTCTTCGCTATCGCCTGAGTGATAGGCGCGCGCAAGGCGGTTGGGCTCGCCGCTGCAGCCGCGAAAGTGCGGGACGACGCCACGCCAACCGCGAGCCGCGACCGCACGCATCAGGGCACGCGCGTAGGGGGAGCGGCTGGAGCCCTCGAGGCCGTGAAACAGCACCACGAGTGGTGCGTCGGCAAGGGGGGCAGGGAGCCAGTCGAGATCGATGAAATCGCCGTCCGGGGTGTTCCAGCGCTCGCGCCGGTAGGGCGGTGCGGCGTCCCTGCGGGTGAGGGGGTGGAGGGTCTGGACATGCCCGCCCGGCAGCCACCACGGAGCCTGGTAGCCATGCCCGGGCATGGCTCAGTGCACCACGCGCGGACTGCCGTGGGGCTGGAGATCCGCCAGATCGGGGGTGGGCGACGCATGATGCATCACCATCCGCCAGCCATTGGCGCCGCGGGCGTAAACGTTGGTGGCGACGATCGGTGGGCCGCCTCGCTTGTTGCCGGCTTCCGCGATCTCTTCGAGCACGCTGTGTACCGTCAGTACCGGCGTGCTGCTGACCACCACCTGGTGCGTGATGCGTACATCGAGACGTACGTCGTTGGCAAGCATCTGGCGCCACAGTTCTCGCACCGCGTCGAGACCGACGATGCGTGGACCACCCGGATGGGTGCAGACGACCTCGTCTTCCTCCGACCACACGGCCATCATGGCGTCGAAGTCGGAACGGGCAAGGGCGTCGTAAAAAGCGGCCTCTGCGTCGGCGGCCGAGGCGAACACGGCTTCGCTCACGATCGCGGCCCGGTGCGCAGCGTGACAATGGCCGCCCGGCTCGTGCAAATTGCACACGGCGCCGGGGAGCCGCGGTCGAGCGCGCTCAGTGGTGCCCCTTGGGGCGCTCGCCGGTGAACACATATTTCGTGCTGCAGTAGGGGCAGGTAGCCGTGCCTTCCTTGAGCACGTCGAGGAACACGCGCGGGTGTTGCGCCCACAGTGGAGCGCCCGGTTGCGGACAATGCAGCGGCAGGTCGTGGGCGGTAACCGCCACGGGTCGATCCTTGAGTTCAGCCATGGTGCGGGTCTCCTGTCAGACGTAGGCCAGCCAGTTGTCGTATTCCGGGGCGCGGCCATTGACCACGTCGAAGAAGCGGGCCTGGAGCCTGGCGGTGATGGGGCCGCGCTTGCCTTCGCCGATGATGCGGTCGTCGAGTTCGCGAATCGGGGTGACTTCGGCCGCGGTGCCGGTGAAGAAGGCTTCGTCGGCAAGGTAGACATCGTCGCGGGTCAGGCGCTTGGCCTGGACTTCGAACCCGAACTCGCGGGCGATGGTGATGATCGAGTCGCGGGTGATCCCGGTCAGTGCGGAGGCGATCTCGGGTTCGAAGATCTTGCCGTCCTTGATCACGAACAGGTTCTCGCCGGCGCCTTCCGCGACGAAACCCTGGTTGTCGAGCAACAGGGCTTCATCGTAGCCGTGCTGGGTCACTTCGAGGTTGGCGAGGATCGAGTTCGGATAGGTGCCCGCGAGTTTCGCGCGCGGCATCGTGGAATTGACATGATGGCGGGTGTAGGACGAGGTCTTGACCCGGATGCCTTTTTCCAGCCCCTCCTCGCCGAGGTAGGCGCCCCACGGCCACGCCGCGATGGCCACATGAACGGTGGCGCCGCGGGTGGAGATGCCCATTTTTTCCGAACCGTAGAAGGCCAGCGGACGCAGGTAGCAGGATTCGAGCTTGTTGGCGCGCACGACTTCCTTCTGTGCCTCCATCAGCTCGTCCTTGCTGAACGGGATGTCCATCATGTAGATCTTGCCTGAGTTGATCAGGCGCTGGGTATGTTCGGCCAGGCGGAAGATCGCGGTGCCATTGACGGTGTTGTACGCGCGCACGCCCTCGAACACGGCCAGGCCGTAATGCAGGGAGTGGGTCAGCACGTGCGTGGTCGCCTCGCGCCACGGGACGAGCTTGCCGTCCTGCCAGATGAAACCGTCGCGATCAGCCATGGACATAACAGGTTCTCCACCAATGAGAAGTATTCGAATGCGCCCGGTGGCGCCGGGCTTAACTGTCGAATTCTAGCGCAAACGGAGCGTTCCGATCTCGGTGACGAGCTTTCGCGGGCCGCGGGTTAAAATGCCGGTCTTTGCGCAACGGACGCATCATGGATCGAAGCTGGAAACCGAACGTCACCGTCGCCGCGGTGATCGAGCGCGATGGCCGCTTCCTGATGGTGGAGGAGGAAACGGCAGAGGGCTTGCGCTTCAATCAGCCGGCCGGACATCTCGAGGAGGGCGAATCGCTCGTGGACGCCGCCATTCGTGAAACGCTCGAGGAGACCGCATACCCTTTCGTTCCGGAGTACCTGGTCGGCGTCTATCAGTGGCCGCGGCCGCAGGGAGACATCACCTACCTGCGCTTTGCCTTTGGCGGCACGGTCGGCGAGGAACGGGTCGGTCAGGCCCTGGACGACGGTATCGTGCGCGCGCTGTGGATGACGGTGGACGAGTTGCGGGCGAGCCGCGATCGTCATCGCAGTCCGCTGATCGTGCAGTGCGTGGAGGACTGGCTCGCCGGGCGGCGCTATGGCCTGGAACTGCTCCGGCATTATGACTGATGCGGCGGTGCGACTGATGCCTGGGGTGGTCTGGCTCCTTGCCCTGCTGCTGGCCCTGCCTGCTTGTGCACAAGGCGTGCGGGTGCCGGTCTGCTACAACTACGGTTGCAACGCACACGATGACGTCAGCTTTGGCGACACGCAGCTCGAGCACATGCGTGCGCGGCTGCACGAGGCGCACGATCCGTCCGCCGAGCGCGCGGTGTTGGCCGCGGTGATCGGGAATCTGTACGCTATCGCCGGCCGGCAGACCCCGATCGGTGCCGACCGCGCAGGCAACTACCTCGACCATGCCGCCGAGGGGCGCATGGACTGCATCGATCATTCGACCACCACCACGCGCTTTCTCGAACTGCTCGAGGCGCGCGGCATGCTGCGCTATCACCGGGTGCTGACGCCGGCTCGCCGCAGTCGCATCGTCGTGCAGCATTTCAGTGCGGTGATCGAAGAGATCGAACCGCCCGCGGGCTTGCAGCCCGAGCCCGAGGTGCCCGATCATGTGCCCATGTTGCTGGTCCTGTGCGATTGCGCCGGTGTCCTGACTGATATACCCCGGCCGGAGCCCATGGCGATGTCCGACAGCCGGCCGGGCGAGCGTTATGCGATCGACAGCTGGTTTGTCGACAACGGCGAGGCGGCGATCGTGCTGCCTCTGGCCAACTGGTTGGATGGAGAGGGACCGAATGTCCAGTAAGCAGGATCGGGGTGGAAGCAAGGTGGTGGTCGGCATGTCCGGCGGCGTCGACTCGGCGGTGACTGCGCTGTTGCTCAAGCGCCAGGGTTACGACGTCACCGGGCTGTTCATGAAGAATTGGGAAGACGATGACGACGCCGAGTACTGCTCGACGCGCCAGGACCTGGTCGACGTCGCCTCGGTGTGCGACGTGATCGGCATCGACCTGGAAGTGGTGAACTTCAGCGCGGAGTACAAGGATCGGGTATTTGCCGACTTCCTGCGCGAATACGAGGCCGGTCGCACGCCCAATCCGGACATCCTGTGCAATTCCGAGATCAAGTTTCGCTGCTTCCTCGACCACGCGATGGCGCTCGGAGCCGACCGCATCGCCACCGGCCACTATGCGCAGGTGCGGGAGTGGGAGAGTGACGGCCGGCGCGAGTTTCAGCTCCTCAAGGCCGAAGATGGCACCAAGGATCAGAGCTATTTCCTCTACCGCCTGAACCAGGCGCAGCTGTCGAAGACGCTGTTCCCGCTGGGGACCCTGTACAAGCGCGAGGTGCGCAAGATTGCCGAGGCCGCCGGCCTGCATGTGGCGACCAAGAAGGATTCGACCGGGATCTGCTTCATCGGCGAGCGGCCGTTCCGCGAGTTCCTGATGCGCTACCTGCCGACCCGGCCGGGCGAGATTCGTGCACTCGACGACGACCGGGTGCTGGGCGAGCATCAGGGCCTGATGTATCACACCATCGGCCAGCGCAAGGGCCTCCACATCGGAGGCATCAAGGGCAACCAGGATGAGGCGGGCGAGCACGACGCCTGGTATGTGGCGAAGAAGGACGTCAAGGCCAACGTGCTCTATGCGGTGCAGGGCCATGCGCATCCGGCCCTGCTCAGGGATCGTCTTGCCGCCATCGACCTCAACTGGATAGGCGGACGCGATCCCCATACCCACTGGGTGTATACCGCCAAGCCGCGCTATCGCACGCCCGACATGCCGTGCGAAATCGATACGATCGCCGACGGTCGTGCCGAGATCGTCTTCGCCGAGCCGCAGTGGGCGCTGACACCCGGGCAGAGCGTGGTGATCTACGAATCGAAGGTCTGTCTGGGCGGCGGGATCATCGCGTGAGCGCCTTCGGGCCTGTGGGGGTCTGATGCGGCGGGGGTGCGGGCGAGGCCTGGTCCCGGGGCCGGGTGTGGTGTCGATGCCGGCGCGTCATCCGGAGGCCGGCGGAGATGAAATGGCGAAGGCGTGGGCATACTGCTCGCAGCGTTCGATGTACTCGCGGGTACTCTTGGGCATGGTGACGCGGGCGCGGCTGATGTAGGTCAGCAGATCTCGTCCCTGGAGGATGAGCCGCATGCCGTCGGCCGAGCGTTGGAGGGTGGCTGCATCGATCGGCTCCGGCAGATGGGGCGCGAACGCGGCGAGTTTCTCCGACGATACGACGAATTCGGCCCACACGTCGAAGATATCGCCGTCGGTACGCAGGGTCTCGCACTTGTCCTTGGCGAGGTCGGTGAAGTGCGTGACCAGACTGTCGATGCCGACGAACAGCGGGTCGGACGCGAAGGTCTCGATCATTACCTCGGCGATGCGGTCGATGTCGCGCAGCGTCTGGGCGATCTTGACATAACGGCTTTCGTAGAAAGCCTCCACCGGGATCGAAAAGGCGCGGAACGGCTCGCCCCAGAGTTCGTCGATACCCTCCTCGCCGCTGCGGTGCAGCACCATGCGCCCGAGCGTGAGCGCCTCCTCCAGGCACATGCCGCACTCGCACATCAGGGCGTTATCGACCTCGATCTCGATGCCGTGTTCCTGCAGTTCCACCAGCTTGGTGAAAATGTCGGTCGCCCGGTTGAACATCGCGCCCGCCAGCATGGCACCCTTCACCCGTTTGCGCGCCGGGTCCTGTTCCTGCTCATAGGCGAGACGCGCCTCTGCCAGGCGCTTTCCGGGGATGTTGATGCCGTGCTCGACGTGGTTGAACAAGCGCCGGGTCAGGGCCTGGATCAGGGTTTTCTTGGCCTGCAGGGAATCGGCCGGCGGGTCGTAAGCCTTGATCCAATAGCCATCGACGTACACGCGCTTGATGCCGTCGATGACGTCGATCGTTCCATTGGGCGGGGCCTGGTTCATGGCGGGGTCGGTTCGTGGTGGGGGTGGGGCTTAGGCGCGAGGATACGCCGATCGTGCACCGCGAAAAAGCGCTCGCTCGGCGATCAGGACGCATTTTGCAGTGCACGGGCCCGTGCACTGCGCATGCGGCGGCGTTTCGACAGCACCCTGATACGCCAGAAGAAGCGCACCCCCCAGTAGCCGATCGTGGCGCCGGAAACCGCAATCAGCAACATGCCCAGTACCAGGGGCTGACCGATGCCGGTAATCCAGGCCCATAGTTCGGTCATTTGCTCTACCCCGGCCGACGGCACCACATCGGGGCTCAGACCGGCCTCATCCCGGGGCAAGGGCGCACCGATCAGGCTGGCGCCCAGCCGGTACGCGAAGTAGTAGATGGGCGCGTAAGTGAACGGATTGCTGATCAGGGTCGAGATCGCAGCGATCCAGAGGTTTGCCCGCAGGAAAAGGGACATCACCGCGGCAGCGGGAATCTGGGCGATGGGGACCATCAGCCCGAAAAAGGCCCCGATCGCGACCCCGCGTGCAACGGCTCGTCGGTTGAAGTGCCACAACAAGGGATCGTGGATGCGCGGCCCGAGCCAGCGCAGCAGACGGCTTTGCTTGATACTTTCATGGGTGGGCAGGAAGCGCTTCAGCATGGTCCGATCCGTGGGAGACGCTGCATCTTACGCAAAGAATCGGGCAGCACAACCGTGTTCGCTCACACGCACTTGCAAAGGGTGGTGTGCAGGTGGACATGGTACGTGCGGCTCGTCAGTCAGACGCCGCCGGATCGCGATAATTCCCCCGCTGCGGGGCGACCTTAGCCGGTCGGTACCGGCCGGGTCAGGCGAAATCTGCCGGAATGACCGCACGCAGCACGGTCTGGCTCTCGTGGTCGCGTACCCGATTGGTGAACCACCACAGTGCGCCTTTCTTGATCGTCCAGTCGGCCTCGATTCCGGAAAGCAGCAGCGCGGCGAGGCGCCCGAGCCCGGGCTGGTGGCCGACGATGAGGGTTGCGCCACCGGCATCCGGCCAGCCGGATGCGGCCAGCAGATCGGAGACGCCGCCGTCGGGGCCGAGTGCGGAGACGACTTCGAAATCGTTGGTGAACGCGGTGGCGGTCTGCCGCGTGCGTGTCGTCGGGCTGACCAGTACCTTGAGCCGTTTGGGGCGATTGATCTCGAGCCACGCAGCCATCCTGTGCGCCTGTTTCATACCGCGCTCGGTGAGTTCGCGGGAGTGGTCGGGGGTGCCGTCCACCGCTTCGGCATGACGCCACAGCAACAGGTCCATCGGGTGCTCCATATACTCGGGGCGCTCAGCGTAACAGTGCGATCTTGCACCGCCATGACAGCAATGGCGGTGCGCGCCGGGTTGTCACCATGGGGTCTTGCCCCACAGCAGGGGCTCGGTTTCCTGCAGGACCCGCCGCCGCAGCTTGGCGTAACGGGGGCCATGCCAGCCGACGACGAAGGCGGCGGCGGCCTGTAGATCCCCCTGCTTGCCGGCCCAGGCTTCGAGACGGCCGCGGGCAATATCGAGATCGTTGAGAAAACCGAGCGTTCCCTGGGCATCGGTGACCTGCAGCAGGTAGCGCTCCACCGCACGTGCCGGAAACAGCCCGCCAAGGAACTCCAGGCCATAGCGCAGCTGTTTCATTGCGATGCGGAGCGCGTGCAGATGAGTGGGAACCAAGGTGGCCGACGCTTCATGGCGTCGCCGCGCGCGCTTGCGCAGACGGTTCAGCTGAAGCCGGGCAAAGGTCTTGAGGTCGACCGAGGCGATCAGGTTGCTGGTGGGCAGGCGCTGCAGCGCGGTGCTGAACTCGAGCAGCAGGCGGCCCTGGTTGGAGTGGGCAAGATTGTGCAGGGCGTTCTTGCGCGCAGCCTGGCGCGCCTGGTTGGCGATCTCGAGCAATCGCGGCAGACCGCTCTCGCTGCCGTCGGCCAGGCCGACGGCTTCGGCCGGGGCCAGAAACTCCTCATAGAGCACGTCCAGATCCCGTGCATCGCCGAAGCGGTTCGCATTGTCGCGCAGCCGCTCGTTCCAGGCGGTCACGAATTCGCCGGGCAAGGCCGGAGCGAACAGCTTGATCAGCGAACGCAGGCGGCGCAAGGCAACCCGCAACTGGTGAATGAACTCCGGTCCGTCGTGGCCGTCGGCCGTCGCGGCGGCATTGGCCTGCCACTGGCGCAGGCAGCCATGGGCGAGGTCGCGGAAGGCGTCGATCACGGTTTCATCGGGTGACAGCGGCACCGTCTCGGATTTGGCCGGACGTTGCGGCAGGTCGAGGAAGAGCTGATAGCCGCGCTGTGCCTTGGAGATATCGCCCGGCATCAGGGGCAGGTTGCGCGCCAGTTCGCAGGCCAGTTCGAGCAGGTCGAGCGGCTTGCCGTCGACCAGTTCGAGTTCGAGTTCGCAGATCGGTGTGCTGCGCCCACCGGCTTCGATGGTGCCGCGGTCGATCATCATCAGGATGCTCACTCCGGGGCGCGGGCTGTAGCGCCGAGTTTCGCGGCGGAACCGGGTCGTAAACACCGGTACCAGTTCATCCTTGTGGCGCGACAGCAGCTTCGCGACGTCCGGGGCATCGATGGCCGAGAAGTCGAAGCCGTTCGCATAGGCTTGCTCCCACTCGGGGCGCTGGGACAGCCCGCCGGTGGACACCGCAGCGCACTTGACCGTCTGCAGCCACTGGCGTCCCTGGCGCCGGGTGCGAACCCCGACTTTACGCGCCTTGAGCGTGAGCTCGGGGGTGTCGTAGTAGGTGTTGTCCAGGATGACCGCATTGCCCTCCTTGCTTGCGCCCGCGACCAGCGAATGGCGTTTGAGTGCCGGCAGCGCACGGGCGGGAAGGGTCAGCTTGAGTTCGATTTCCTGGCTCATGGGGTGGCGCGCCCGTGGTGACGGGCGAGCGTTCGCAAAATGGACTGACAGCCATTCTAGCCGGCTCAAAAATGGGCGTCATGCACGTTCTCATGACATGAAATATTTCAACTTCGGGCGAAGACGATCTCCCACAAGGTTTGTACCGGCGTCCGCGCCTGGGCAACCTCCTGCGGCGCCACGCGCGACGGCAGGCCGTTGAGTCGCTGCCGATGCTGGAGGTGGCGCAGCTGGCGGTAGCTGTCGCCGCAGGCCATTGCGAGGTCGGCGGGAATGAGTCCGAGTTCGCCGGCGATCCGCAGCAGGGCGATGTTGCCCAGATTTCCGGTCAGCTCCGGGTGTTCGTGGGCATAGCCGAGCACCAGATACTGGATCAGGAACTCGACGTCGACCAGGCCGCCGCCGTCGTGCTTGAGGTCGAACAGGCTGCTCTTGCCGGCATGCGCGCTACGCATCTTGTCGCGCATGCTCAGTACTTCGGTGCGCAATTTGTCGCGCTCGCGCGGCAGCCGCAGCACTTCGCAGCGGATCCGCTCGAACGCCGCGCCCAGCGCCGGATCGCCGGCGCTGAAGCGGGCGCGGGTCAGGGCTTGGTGTTCCCATACCCAGGCGGACTCGAGCTGATATTTGCGGAAGGCTTCGAGCGAGCACGCGATCAACCCGGAGTCGCCGTTGGGGCGCAGCCGCAGGTCGGTCTCGAACAGGATGCCGGCTGCCGTCTGGCTGGACAACCAGGTGTTGGCGCGCTGGGCAAGCCGGGTGTAGACCTCGGTCGCCTCCGGGGCGTCATCGTCGTACAGGAAAATGATGTCCAGGTCCGACGCGTAACCAAGCTCCTTGCCGCCGAGCTTGCCGTAGCTGATCACCGCAAAGCGCGGGGTCTCGCGATGGCGGATCTTGATCTTGCGCCAGCACAGCGGGATGGTGAGCGCGACCATGATGTCGGCGAGTTCCGACAGATGGTCGGCGAGTTTCTCGACCGTGAGCAGACCGGTGATGTCCTGGGTCAAGAGCCGGAAGGACTGGGCATGATGTTGCTCGCGCATCAGGTCCATCTGCCGTTCCATGTCGGGCTCGATGGCGTCGAGTCTGGCGGCGAGATCGGTGCGGAAGCGGACCCAGTCGGGCGCGGCCTCGAGGTCGCGGCCGTCGAGCAGCTCGTCGAGCAGGATCGGATGGCGGCCCAGGTACTCGGCCGCCCAGCGCGAGGCGCCCACGAGGTCGATCACCCGTTTCAGCGCTTGCGGATACTGCTGCAGCAGCGCGAGATAGGAGCCGCGACGGCTGATGCCCTCGAGCAGGTCGAGGCAGCGCGACAGGGTTTCGTCGGCGCTGGCGGTTGCGGCTGCCGCCGCGATCACGCGGGGCATCAGCGCGTCCAGACGGCTGCGGATGTGGTTCGGCATCTGCTGATAGCGCGAGCCGGTGCGTATCGTGGCCAGCCGCGCTGCCGCGGCCGCCGGGTCGCGGTAGCCGAGTTCGGCGAGCACCGGGGCGGACTGCTCGGTGTCTTCGGCCATCGCCCACACCGTGTCGAGCGAGTGATCCTCGTTGTTCGGGTCGGCAAAAACCGAATCGAAATGCTGGCTGACGATCGCCCGGTGCCGGTCGAGCTCGGCGATCAGGCCGGCATGATCCGCAAAGTTCATCGCCCGCGCGATCAGCTCGCGATCGACATCGCTCTCCGGCAGGTCGTGGGTCTGGGCGTCGTCCAGATATTGCAGGCGGTGCTCGAGCCGACGCAAGAACTCGTACGCATCGCTCAGCTCGCGCACCGCCCCTGCCGAGAGGATGCCGCGTTCGGCGAGCCGCGCCAGTACCGCCAGGGTCGGGCGCACCTGCAGGTCGGTGTCGCGACCGCCGCGGATCAGCTGAAAGACCTGGGCGATGAATTCGATCTCGCGGATACCGCCCGGGCCGAGCTTGATGTTGTGGGCGCGATCGCGGCGCGCCACTTCACGCCGGATCTGTGCGTGCAGGTCGCGCATGGCGTTGATTGCGCCGAAATCGAGATACTTGCGGAACACGAAGGGGCGGGCGATCTGCTCCAGTTCGCGCCAGCGCTCGCCGGCGAGTACCCGCGATTTTATCCAGGCATAGCGTTCCCATTCGCGGCCCTGGGTGATGAAATAGTTCTCGAGCATGTCGAAGCTCGCCACCAGCGGCCCCGAGTCGCCATTGGGACGCAGCCGCATATCGACCCGGAACACCTGGCCGTGCTCGGTGACTTCGGCCAGCGCCTGGATCAGCTGCTTGCCGAGGCGCTCGAAAAACTCGAAGTTGCTGATCACCTTCTTGCCGCCACTGTCGCCGTCCTCGGGATAGACGAAGATCAGATCGATATCGGACGAAACGTTGAGCTCGCGGCCGCCGAGCTTGCCCATGCCGATCACCAGCAGTTCCTGCTCCCACCCGGAGGCAGACAGCGGCAGGCCGTAGCGTTGCACCAGCGCGTCCCGCAGCACGTCGTGGGCATGGCGGACGACGACCTCGGCGAGGACGGTCATGGTTTCGGTGACCTCGGCGAGCGTCGCCCGCCCCGACAGATCGCGCACGATCAGGTGGCAGAGGACCCAGGTGCGCAGATGGCGCAGGGTGGGGCGCAGGCGGGATTCATCGGCGCCGAGTTCGGTGATGAATGCGCGCATCGCGTCGGCGTCGAGCGGCCGGTCGATACTGGTGCCGAGACGGGCTGCCAGCCAGGGCCGACTGTCGAGTGCGCGCTGCAGAAAGCGCGACAGTCCGGCTCCATGACGAATTACATCTGGCAACATGGCAGAATCGAGGGACATGGGCGAGGCGCTCCCGAACATTGGTAGAATTCGCGCCTTCCGGCCCGGTGGGGTACGAGAAGGGGCAAACGAGGTCAAGACCACGATTGTAGCCAAGCCTCCCGCCGCCGGCTGATGTCTGCGCGCCGGTCGGGCACAATGCCGATATGCTGCGCAACGGGATGGCGCGCCATGCGCCCCTTTAAATCGTAACCAGGCCCGCCATGCGCCTCACCACCGGCCGCAACCATTTTTGCTCCCCTGTTCGCCGCACCCGGTCGTTTACGGGCGCCGTGTGGCAGTGCCGATGAGCACTGCCGCGTCCACGCCGGAGAAGTCGCCCGCAGCCAGCGGCGGCTGGCGGATGCTGCGCCGCCTGCCGCGCATCCTCGGGCTTGCGTTGGTGCTCGCCTGGTTCCTGTTCGGCGGCTTGTTTCTGGTGTTGCGCTGGGCCGTGGTGCCGCAGCTCGGCGAGTATCGGGAGCAGATCGCCGCCGAGCTGTCGCGGGTCGGCGGCTTGCCGGTCAGGATCGAGATGCTGAGCGCCGACTGGTCCGGCCTGCGTCCGCGGCTGCACCTTGCCGGACTCGAGGTGAGCGACGCGGCCGGACGGTCCGCGTTGCGCCTGGAACGGGTCGATGCCACCCTGGCGTGGACCTCGCTGATCCGGCTGGGCCCCTATTTTCACTTGCTGGAGATTGTCGGCCCCGCGATCGAGGCTCGCCGCGAAGCCGATGGCGCGCTGGTGATCGGTGGACTGCGGGTCGTTGGCGGCGGGCAGGATGGCGGCTTTGCCGACTGGTTGCTGGCGCAGCGCAAGGTCGTCGTGCGCAATGCCACGCTGTCGTGGACCGACGAACTGCGATCCGCGCCGCCGTTGCATCTGCACGGGGTCGAGTTCTCGTTCGAACAGCGTTTTCGGCATCGGCGCTTTGCGCTTCGTGCCGAACCGCCCGCCGAGCTGGCCTCTGCACTGGATGTGCGCGGCGAGCTGCGGCGATTCGATGCGATGAATCCGGGGGCCACGGTCGGCCGCCTGTATGTGGAACTCGAACGCGCCGACCTCGGCGGGTGGACGCCCTGGGTCGATTACCCCGTCGAACTTTCCGGGCAGGGTGGGGTGCGCCTGTGGCTCGACGTCGACGGTGCGGACAGCGCCGAACTGACCGCCGAGGTGGCGCTCGACGACGCCGTCTCGCGTCTTGCCGCGGGGCTCCCGGAACTGAACCTGGCAAGACTCGCCGGACATATCTCGGCCAGGCGCTCGCCTGCGGGATTCGAAGTGCAGGCGAGCAAACTCGCGCTGACCACCCGTGACGGAGTGGTGCTCGAGCCGACCGATATCGGCTTGCGCATGCAGCATGCGGTGGGCGAGAAGCCGGCGGAAGGGACACTGACGGCCAATGTGCTCGATTTCGCCGCGCTCGCCCGGTTGGCCGCCCACCTGCCGCTCGCCGACAGCGTGCGATCGCGTCTTGCCGCGTTCGATCCGCGCGGCATCGTCCGCGATCTGGCGCTCGACTGGAAGGGCGAGGTCGATGCGCCGCGGTCGTGGAAGCTCGGCGCGCGTTTCGAGGGGATCGGGCTTGCGGCGCGCGAGGCACTGCCGGGCGTCGGGGGGCTGTCGGGTGAGGTCGACGGCAACGAACAGAGCGGACGCTTCCTGCTCGCGGGCCGGGATACCCATGTCGATTTGCCCGCGGTGTTCGAGAACCCGCGCTTGCTGTTTTCCACTTTCAAGGCCGATGGAGGGTGGACGCGGCGCGACGGTCGGCTCGAGATCGCCCTTGATTCAGCCGCTTTCGACAACGCGGATGCGGCCGGAAACGCCGCCGGACGGTACTGGCTGGAGCCGGGCGGGACCGGGGAAATCGATCTGTCGGCCCGCCTGACCCGGGCCGACGGCACCGCAGTCTGGCGCTACCTGCCGCGGGTCATCAGTCCCAAGACGCAGGACTGGGTTCGCAGTGCGATCCGTCGGGCCACCGTGCCCGACGTCCGGTTCAAGCTCAAGGGCCGGCTCGACGAGTTTCCTTTCCGTGACGGCAATGGGCAGTTCCTGGTCGCGATCAAGGTGGCCAACGGCCGCCTGGACTACGCACCCGACTGGCCACCGATCGAGGGCATCAACGGTGAGGTCCGTTTCGAGGGACCGGGGATGAGCATAGAGGCAGAGAGCGGGCGTATCTTTGGTGTTGCCCTGAGCAAGGTGGCGGCCAAGGTTCCCGACCTTGATGTGATGCCGAGCGAGACCATGACCTTGACCGGCACAGCAAACGGGACGACGGCCGATTTTCTGCGCTTTGTGAACGAGAGCCCGGTGGCGGGGCGGATCGATGGCTTCACCGATCACATGCGTGCCGACGGAACCGGCACGCTCGATCTCAAACTGGTGATGCCGCTGCGCAACGTGACCGATACCGCGGTGAGCGGCGAGTACCGCTTTGCGGACAACCGGCTGTGGGTGGTGGATGGATTGCCGCCGATGGAGGAAGCCGCGGGCCGCCTGCGCTTCACGGCCGACGAACTGAGCATTCCCGAGGCGCGCGCACACCTGTTCGGGGAGCCGCTGCAATTGAGCGCGGCCACCTCGGCAGATGGCAAGGTGGCGTTCAAGGTGCGCGGCGGGATCAGTGTTTCCGCGCTGCGTGCCGGGCGCGACTGGCCGGTACTCGATCACTTGTCGGGCGCCGTCGGCTGGCAGACCGACGTTGCGGTCGGGCGCGCCGGCACCCGGGTCGAGATCCGTTCGGAGCTCGATGGGGTGGGTTCCAGTCTGCCCTATCCGCTCAACAAGGGCGCGACCGAGCGCTGGCCGCTGGCAGTGGATCTGGTCTATCCGGCGGGCGGTGGCGCGGCGACGATCAGCGTCAAGCTCGCCGACCGCGTGGAAGCTTCGCTCGAACGTGACGCCGACGGCGTGATCAGCCGTGGTGGCGTGGGCATATTCCAGCCGGTGCGGATGGCGGACAAGGGGATACTGGTTGCTGCGAAGCTGGAGCAGCTGGATGTGGACGGTTGGCGGCGCGCGCTCGAGGCGGGGGGCGAAGATCAAGGCCCCGAGGAGTCCGCGGCCACCTCCGGAGCGCTCTTGCCGCTTGCCGGGATTGCCCTCGAAGTGCAGCGCTTGCAGGTTTTCGGGCAGCAACTCAATGCGCTCAAACTGCGTGGGGTGGCCGATGAAGGGGGATGGAAGGCCAGGCTGGACAGTACCGAAGCGCAGGGCGAGTTCGATTGGCGCGAGGCGGGGGAGGGCATCCTTGCGGCGCGCTTCCGGCGCTTGGCGATCAGCGGTGGCGATGCGCGCCGTGAGGGCGACGAGACGCCTGATCAGACCGTGCCCCCACGCCGGCTTCCCGGACTCGACATTCGGATCGACCAGTTTTCGCTGGGCGAGCGCGCGCTGGGCCGACTGGAAGTGCTGGCGCGCAACCGCGGTGGCGAGTGGTGGCTGGAGCGCTTCGCCCTCGTTCATCCGGATGGCCGGCTGGGCGGGAACGGGCTGTGGCGTCCCGGCAAGGAGCCGCGTACCCAGCTCGACTTCGTTCTCGAAACACCGGACATCGGCCGCTTCACCCAGGCGCTCGGTTACCCCGACGCGGTTCGAGGAGGGCGCGCCACGCTGGGCGGGCAGCTGGAGTGGCATGGCGCGCCGACCGCGATCGACTACCCGACCCTTTCCGGCAAGCTCGATCTCGATGCGGAAAAGGGACAGTTCAAGCAACTCGAGCCGGGCGTGGGGCGATTGCTGGGTATCCTCAGTCTGCAGGCCCTGCCACGGCGGATCACGCTCGATTTTCGCGACGTGTTCTCCCAGGGATTCGCCTTCGATCGCATTTCCGGTAGCATCGATGTCGCGGCCGGCGTGATGCACAGCGACACCCTCGAGATTCGTGGGCCCGCGGCGCGTGTGCTGATGCGTGGCACCGCGGACATTGCGGCCGAAACGCAAAACCTGCGGGTCACCGTGCAGCCGACGCTGTCGGAATCGATCGCGATCGGTGCGGCGGCGGGGCTGATCAATCCGGTGGCCGGGGTGGTGACCTATCTCGCACAGAAAGCCTTGAGCGACCCGATCGAGAAACTGTTCGCCTACGATTACGCGATCACCGGCAGCTGGAGCGATCCGGTGGTCGAGAAGCTGGCCTCGCCGGTGGGTGGACTGATCCCCAGCCCGCCCGCCAGTCCGCCGCCGGCCGGCGCCACACAATGAGGAAAACCGGCTGATGCCCGACAATCCCGCCACCCTGCCCGCAAACGTCAAGATTGCCGCTATCCAGACCGTTTCCGGTCCGGATGTCGGTGCCAACCTGGACAGTGCTGCGGTACTGATTGCGGAGGCCGCTGCGCAGGGCGCCCGCCTGATTGCCCTGCCCGAATACTTTGCGCTGATCACCCCGGACGAAGCGGCCAAGGTACGGGTGCGAGAGCGCGAGGGCGAGGGGCCGATCCAGGATTTTCTGCGCGCGGCCGCGCGGCGCCACGGTGTCTGGCTGGTCGGCGGAACGCTGCCGCTGGTGGCGGACGCGGACGACAAGGTGCGCAACAGCACGCTGGTATTCGACGACCGCGGCGAACAGGTGGCACGTTACGACAAGATCCACCTGTTCGGCTTTCAGCGTGGCGCCGAGCGCTACGACGAGGCGGTGACCATCGAGCCCGGCCGCGAGGTCGTCACCTTCGAGTCGCCGGTCGGCCGCACCGGCCTGTCGGTATGCTACGACCTGCGCTTTCCGGAGCTCTTCCGCGCCATGGCTGCGGTCAACCTGATCATCCTGCCCGCGGCCTTCACCTACACCACCGGTCGTGCGCACTGGGAAGTGCTGCTGCGTGCGCGCGCGATCGAGAATCAGTGTTACGTAATGGCGCCTGCGCAGGGTGGAGAGCATCCGGGCGGGCGCATGACCTGGGGGCATACGATGATCGTCGACCCCTGGGGGGAGGTGGTCGCGTGTGTGGACAGCGGGCCGGGCGTAGTTACGGGCGAACTCGATTTCGCCCGCATGGCATCGATCCGCGACAGCCTTCCGGCACTGCGCCACCGTTGCCTCGCGTAAGCGGCGCAACAAGAACCGATCGAATTTGCGCTGGCCGGGTCAAACCGGCAGCGCCCATACTGGACACATGATGAGTAAAAGCCAGAACGCCCTCAAAGTTGCCGATCGTTACCTGCTGTCGCCCTATGCGCTGGGCGAGGCCGAACTCGAGAAAGTGTTTCGCAAGCTGATGCGGCACGACATCGATTACGCCGATCTCTACTTTCAGTATCACCGCTCCGAGGCTTGGAGCCTCGAAGAGGGCATCGTCAAGTCGGGCAGCTTCGATATCGAGCAAGGCGTCGGAGTGCGCGCGATCAGTGGCGAGAAGACCGCGTTTGCCTATTCCGATGACATTTCTCTAGACGCGCTGGTCGATGCCGCGACCGCCACCCGGGCCATCGCTGGCGCCGGTCGCCGGCGCACGATGGCCATCGCGCCGCACAAATCGCGCACCCGGCTCTATCGGGCCGACGATCCGCTCGATTCGCTCGACGATACCGCCAAGGTCAGCCTGCTCGAGCGCCTCGAGCGTTTTGCCCGCGAGGAAGATCCGCGCGTCACCCAGGTCATGGCACACATTGCCGGCTCGTGGGAGGTGGTGCTGGTGGCGCGCAGCGACGGCCACATGGCGGCCGACGTGCGTCCGCTGGTGCGGGTGTCGATCAGCGTGATCATGGAAGACAAAGGCCAGCGCGAGCAAGGCAGCGCGGGGGGTGGCGGGCGCTACGACTATGGTTATTTCTGTGACGACCGTCTGCACGACTATGCGCGTGCGGCGGTCCATCAGGCCAGTGTCAACCTCAGCGCCGGTCCGGCGCCCGCCGGCACCATGCCGGTCGTACTCGGTCCGGGGTGGCCGGGCATCCTGCTGCACGAAGCGATCGGGCACGGTCTCGAAGGCGATTTCAACCGCAAGGGCAGTTCGGCCTTTTCCGGCATGATCGGCCAGCAGGTGGCGGCCCGGGGCGTGACCGTGGTGGACGACGGCACGATTCCCGACCGGCGCGGTTCGCTGACCATCGACGACGAGGGCAACCCGACCGAGCGCACGGTGCTGATCGAAGACGGCATCCTGACCGGCTACATGCAGGACACCATGAATGCACGCCTGATGGGCATGGCGCCGACCGGCAACGGCCGCCGCGAGTCTTATGCCCATCTGCCGCTGCCGCGCATGACCAACACCTACATGCTCAACGGCGACAAGGATCCGGCCGAGATCATCAAGTCGGTCAAGAAGGGCCTGTATGCGGTCAATTTCGGCGGCGGCCAGGTCGACATCACGTCGGGGAAGTTCGTGTTCTCCACCGCGGAGGCCTATCTGATCGAGAACGGCAAGGTGACCCGCCCGGTGAAGGGTGCCACGCTGATCGGCAATGGCCCCGATGTGCTCACCCGGGTCAGCATGATCGGCAACGACATGGCGCTCGATCCCGGCGTGGGAACCTGCGGCAAGGATGGCCAGAGCGTGCCGGTCGGAGTCGGCCAGCCGACGCTGAGGATCGACGGGCTGACGGTCGGTGGCACGGGCTGAGCGAGCCTACCCCACCGGTCACGCGTCTCCGGCCCCAGAGGTGATCGACGGGGCCGCGTCCTCCCGCGATGCGTGTCAGTCCACCAGTCGGAAAAGGAAGCAGATTTGAGTATTTATGCCGTCATCGACTTCGAAACCACCGGTATGTCGCCCGCGCTCGGCGCCCGGGCGACCGAAGTCGCGGTCGTACTGGTGGACAATGGCTGCGTGGTCGACCGCTATCAGAGCCTGATGAACGCCGGTGCCTTCATTCCATACGAGATCCAGGCGCTGACCGGTATCACCAACGCCATGATACGCAGCGCACCGCCGGCCGAGGAGGTCATGCGCGAGGCCGCGGACTTTGTCGGCGCCTACCCGCTGGTTGCCCACAATGCGGCATTCGATCGCAAGTTCTGGAATGCGGAGTTGCAGCGCGTGGGCCGGCGCAGTGCAGCGGATTTCGTCTGTTCGCTGCTGTTGTCGCGTCGCCTCGTCCCCGAGGCCCCCAATCACAAGCTCGCCACCCTGGTCAGCACGCTACGGCTACCGGCCACCGGCCGCTATCACCGCGCCCTGGCCGACGCGGAGGCCACAGCCAATCTGTTCTTGCACCTGAGCCAGACGCTGGCGCAGCGTTTTTGCCTGGCGGGTCTCAGTCTCGAATTGCTGCTTGCCGTGCAACGAACACCGCGCGTCCAGCTGGAGCGCTGTGTCGAGCGCTTTCGCGACCAGCTCGGGGTCGTCGCGGTGTGACGCAGCCCCTGGCGCCCGCAACACGCGCCGGCGCGGCATCACGCGGTGGCGTCATCGCCCCGGTCGCAGCGAAACAGGATGGGGTCGAGGCTGTGGCGCTGTAGCAGCCGATAAAATTCGGTGCGATTGCGTTCTGCGATCCGTGCCGCCTCGGAGACATTGCCCGAGGTCAGGATCAGCAACTGGGTCAGGTAGTCGCGTTCGAAGCGGGTCTTGGCTTCCGCGTAGCTGAAGCGTTTGACCGGTGGTACCCGAAGTGCGCGTTCGACCAGGGCAAGCGGAACCTGCGCGGTCGTGCTCAGGGCGCAGACCTGTTCCACCACGTTCTGCAATTCCCGGACGTTTCCCGGCCAGTCCGCGAGACTCAGCGCCTGCAGTGCCTGGCGCGAAAAACCGCGCAGGCGCTTGCCGTCGCGGCGGCCGATCTCGCTCAGGAAGTGTTCTGCAAGCAACGGGATGTCCTCGCGGCGTTCGTTGAGCGAAGGCAGGGCCAGACTGACCACGTTGATCCGGTAATAGAGATCGTCACGAAACCGGCCACTTGCCAGTGCGGCCATGAGGTCGTGATGGGTTGCCGACAGGATGCGGACATCGACCGCGCGGCTGCAGGTTGCCCCGACTGCGCGGACCGTCCGCTCCTGCAGCACGCGCAGCAGCTTTGCCTGCAGGGCGGGCGGCATATCGCCGATCTCGTCGAGGAATAGTGTGCCGCCGTGGGCGGCTTCGAACAGTCCGGTGTGGGCACTGGTCGCGCCGCTGAACGCACCGCGAACGTGTCCGAAGAGCTCGGATTCCAGCAGATTCTCCGGAATGGCGCTGCAGTTGATGGCAATGAAAGGGGCTGTCGCACGCGGACTGGCCTGATGGATGAAACGCGCCAGAAGCTCCTTGCCGGTTCCGCTTTGACCTTGGATCAGCACGCTCGCGTCACTGCTCGCGAGCAGTCGGGCGTCCTCCAGTAGCGCCTGCATGCATTCGCTCCGGCTGATGATGCCCGGTACGGCAGGCGCCCTGCTGGACGGCGCGTGCGGGGCGGATGGCCGGGTGAGAGGAGGATGGCGCGAGTTCAGGTGTTCGTGCGGTTGTTCGAAGTGCATGGGCCGCGGTCGATGTGCTGTTTCTGGATTGAAAGGCATATCAAAAGAAGTCTAGGCGCCGTGCGGACCGGGTGCGGTAAGCAAGTGCAAGACTATGTTTCACCAGCTGGGGTGTTGCCATTCAACGACAAGCGAAACTCCATTTGCAGCAATGGTTTGCGCGATGTGTTGGGGAACGGCTGTCGTGATATGGCGACGTTCTGGTTGGAATGCGCGTGCGGAATCTGTCGGCCGGAACCGGTTGAACTGGTCAAGCTGCTGTTTCGTAGCAATCTTTTCCGGTATGGCACGCGCTTTGCCAAGGGCTCTGTTGGTGCTTCATTTCGGAGTGCCGAGATCGTTCAGGAGATGCCATGTTCAACAAGCCCAACCTGTCCCCAAAAACCCCGGATCCCTCAGCTACCCGTACTTCCAGGCCCGGCGGCTTGACCACGCCGGGGCTGGCCGGGGGTGTCGCGACGAATATGGCCACGGGCGGAGTGTCGGGAGTGCCCGACATGTCGTCCGCATCCGTCACGTCGGCGCCCGCATCGAAGGAGACATTGCCGATCGAGTCTGCGAGCAGCGGCAGCCGCTTGATCGTTGGGCCGGACGTCAAGCTCAAGGGTGCAGAGATTCTCGATTGCGATACCTTGGTGGTGGAGGGTCGAGTCGAGGCCACGATGGACAGCCGGGTTATCCGCATCGCCGAGGCGGGGGCGTTCAGTGGCAAGGTCGGGATCGATGTGGCCGAGATTCACGGCCTGTTCGAAGGCGAACTGACCGCGCGCCAGCAACTGATCATCCACGCCACAGGACGGGTGAGCGGCAAGATCCGCTACGGCAGGATCCTGATCGAGGAAGGCGGTGAGGTGTCGGGTGATGTCCAGCCGCTGGCTGCGGCCGACAAGGATCAGCGGCGGACGCAGGAAAAGTCCCTCACCCAGGATCTGAGGCCGCTGACCGCCGTTGCAGGCTAGGTAACCGGGGCGGGGTCGCCCTCAGTTCGGTCTCGGCACGCCGTCGCCGGCGGCGAGGCGCGCGGGCGTCCAGGGCCAACTGCGTTCCCAGGCGGCTCGTACCAGATTGGGGTAGTCGGCCCTGCCCAGGCTTCCGTTGTAGCGCCCAAGCGCCCGAAACAGGTCACCTTTCTCGATATCGAGGTAGTGGCGCAGGATGGTGCAGCCGTAGCGCAGGTTGGTCCGCAGGTGAAAGAGGTTGTCATCCTCGCGCCCGATCACCTTGATCCAGAACGGCATGACCTGCATGTAGCCGCGCGCGCCTGCGGTCGAGATCGCGTATTTGCGGAAGTTGCTCTCGATCTGGATCAGACCGAGGACCAGTTGGGGATCCAGTCCGGCACGGGTGGCCTCGTAATGGATCGATGTGAGCAATTCGGTACGGTAGGCCGGATCCGGAATGCGCTTCTCCAGCCGGCGAGACATTTCGCCGAGCCACTGGCCACGTTCATTGGCGTCCGGGATGGGCAGCGCGGGCGCGGCGGCATCGCTGATCGCCTGATGCAGCGCAGCGCGCACGCTCGCTGCCAGCGGCTGGTATTGCTGTGCGCCCGCCACTGCGCCGCTGCTGCCGAGGGCGAACAGCATCGCAGCGACCAGCCGGCTCCGGAGGGATGCCTTGCGCGACATGGCGTTGGTCGCCCTGCGTCCGTTCAGGCTCGCACGCAACGGATGACGTGGGCGGCAATGGCGTCCGGAGCAAGCCTGATTTGCTCGCCTTCGCGCCGGGCCCGGTACTCGACCACGCCTTCCTTCAGACCACGATCACCGATCGTCACGCGATGCGGAACGCCGATCAATTCCCAGTCGGCGAACATCACCCCCGGACGCTCGTCACGGTCGTCGAGAATCACATCGACGCCGGCTGCCTTGAGTGCATCGTAAAGCCGGATCGCTTCACCACGCACCGCTTCCGATTTGCCCCAGCCGACGCCGCAGATCACGACTTCGAAGGGGGCGATCGCCGCCGGCCAGATGATGCCGCGCTCGTCGTGGTTCTGCTCGATCGCCGCACCCAGGATACGGGTGACGCCGATGCCGTAGCAGCCCATTTCGAAGTGCTTGGGTTTGCCGTCGACGTCGAGGAAGGTGGCGTTCATGGACTTCGAGTACTTGTTGCCGAGGTAAAACACATGTCCCACTTCGATTCCGCGCTGGATTGCAAGCACGCCCTTGCCGTCGGGTGAGGGATCGCCCTCGACCACATTGCGGATGTCGGCGACGAGCTCGGGTTCGGGCAGATCGCGGCCCCAGTTGGCGCCGGTGTAGTGGAAGTCCTGGTCATTGGCGCCGCAGATGAAATCGGCCATCATCGCGACCGTGCGGTCGGCGATGATGCGGACCGGTTTCTTCAGCCCGATCGGGCCGAGATAGCCCGGCTTGCAGCCGAAATGATCGACGATCTCCGCCTCGGTGGCGAAGCGGAAGCCGGTCTTCAATCCGTCGATCTTGCCCGTCTTCACATCGTTGAGGTCGTGGTCGCCGCGCACCAGCAGCAGCCAGATCGTGCTCTTGAGTATGGTCCCGGCGGCGTCGACTTCGTCGCTGGCCAGCACGAGCGACTTCACCGTTGTCTGCAGCGGCACCCCCAGCAGTTCGGCAACGGCGCCACAGGTGGATCTGTCCGGAGTCGCGGTCTTCTCGAGCGGCTGTGTTGCAGCGCCGCGCTCGGCCAGTAATGCGACCGCCTCGGCCAGCTCGATGTTGGCGGCGTAGTCGGAGTCGGAGCAGTAGACGATGGCATCCTCGCCGGTGTCGGCGATGACCTGGAACTCATGCGAACGATCGCCGCCGATTGCGCCGGTGTCGGCCGCTACGGCGCGATACTCGAGGCCGATGCGATCGAAGATGCGGCCGTAGGCGGCGTACATGGCGTCGTAACTGCGGCCGGCCGCTTCCACGTCGCGATCGAAGGAGTAGCCGTCCTTCATCAGGAATTCGCGTCCGCGCATCACGCCGAAGCGCGGCCGGCGCTCGTCGCGGAACTTGGTCTGGATCTGGTAGAAGTTTTTCGGCAGCTGGCGGTAGCTCTTGAGTTCCTGACGGGCGATGTCGGTCACCACTTCTTCGGACGTCGGCTGCAGGGCAAAGTCACGATCGTGACGATCCTTGATCCGTAGCATTTCCGCGCCCATCGTGTTCCAGCGCCCGGTTTCCTGCCACAGCTCGGCTGGCTGAATCAGGGGCATTGCGAGTTCCATGGCGCCGGCGCGGTCGAGTTCGTCGCGAATGATGGCTTCCACCTTGCGGATCGAGCGCAGCCCCATGGGCATGTAGTTATAGATGCCGGCGGCGACCTTGCGGATCATGCCGGCACGGAGCATCAGCTGCTGACTGATGACTTCGGCGTCGGAGGGAGCTTCCTTGAGGGTAAACAGATGAAACTGGCTGGCGCGCATGGAGATGGAATCGGATTGGGTTGTCGAATCGTGCGATTCTAGCGTATGAGCTCACCCGGAGGCGGGTGGCCCTTTGCACCAGCTTGGGGAACCGCGTGCGAGGCGAGCTTTCAAAGTGTCCGCAAGTGTGAAAAAATCCATCACAACCAAGCGAAATTGAAGGTTTGATCATGCTCGATCGTGAAGGCTACCGCCCGAACGTCGGCATCATCCTGGTCAACACGCGAAATGAGGTGTTCTGGGGCAAGCGCATCCGTGAGCATTCCTGGCAGTTCCCCCAAGGCGGCATCAAGCACGGCGAAACGCCGGAGCAGGCCATGTATCGGGAATTGTTCGAGGAAGTCGGCCTGCGTCCCGAGCATGTCAGAATCCTCGGTCGCACACGCGGCTGGTTGCGCTATGACGTTCCCAAGCATTGGGTAAAACGGGAGTGGCGCAACACCTATCGTGGGCAGAAACAGATCTGGTTTCTGCTACGGCTGGTCGGACGTGACTCGGATGTATGTCTGCGCGCCAGTAATCACCCGGAGTTTGACGCATGGCGATGGAGCGATTACTGGGTCCCTCTCGATGCCGTCATCGAGTTCAAGCGCCAAGTCTACCAACTGGCACTGGCTGAACTGGCGAGGGTGTTGTTCCGAGCCCGGCCCTTTGAGTTACCCGACGCCTATCGTCCCGATGCAACGCCGCCGGCCTGATGCGTTGTGAGCAGGTGTGCCCTGGCATTTGCCTAGTTGCGGGGTGAATTCATCCCGCGTGGAGAAGAATTCTTGATTGCGCCGTTTGTGCGACGTTTTGCGGTCGGACTGGTTTTGCCGGCCCTCGTGTCCGGTGCTGCGTCTGCCGGCCTGCTGGTCGACGCCGATCCCGACTGGCGCGAGGACGCGTATGTCCTGCCCGCGCCCCCCCAGGAAGGTTCGCTGCGGCCGTTCTTTGTCAGTGAAGCCACGCCGAACCAGTTTCTGCTCGATGTGGCAACGCTGGCGATCGGCGGCGACGGCGTGGTTCGTTACGTGCTGGTGATACGCACGCCCGGAGGCGCCGAGAGCGTGACCTTCGAGGGTATCCGCTGCAACACCGGTGAGCGACGGATTTATGCCAGTGGCCGCAAGGATGGTTCCTGGGTAGCGATGAAGAACAGTGCGTGGGCGCCGATCGTGCACAACTCGTACAACCGGCCTCGCGCTGCGCTGGCGAAGGATGTGTTCTGCGACGGACCGGCGCCCCCGCGTGATCGTGGCCAAGTATTGCGACGTCTTGACGGTATCGTGGATTTCACCGATCCGTTGCGGGGAGGGCGCTGATGTTCGATCAAGCCATCATTCAGTTCGACCGTGCGCTGCGCACCGTGTTTGCGCCGGCGCGGTCGGTCCGCTCGGTGCCGGGCGACGATCTGCCCGATGCTCCGCTCGACGATGCACAGAAGCGCCATGCGGCGGCCCTGATGCGGGTCAATCATTGCGGCGAGATCTGTGCGCAGGCCTTGTATCAGGGACAGGCCCTGATGTCGAAGGACGAATCGATCCGCAAGTCGCTCGAGCGGGCGTCAAATGAAGAAACCGAGCATCTGGCGTGGACCGAGCAACGTATTGCCGAACTGGGTGGGCGCAAGAGCCTGCTCAACCCGCTGTGGTATGGCAGTTCGCTCATCGTCGGTCTGGTGGCCGGAAAATTCGGCGACCGGATCAATCTCGGATTTCTTGCCGAGACCGAACGCCAGGTCGAGGCACACCTAAACAGCCATCTTGAAAGCCTGCCGGCAGAGGATCGCAAGTCACGTGCGATCGTCGAGCAAATGAAGGTCGACGAGATCAATCACGCCGAAACGGCGGTGCGCTTAGGGGCCGACGAACTTCCGGCACCGGTCAAGGGGGTCATGAAATTGTTCTCGAAAGTCATGACGCGGACCGCCTATCGCCTCTGAACCGGCGGTTCCGATTGTTGGAACGCAAGATCCGCCCGAGCGAAGCCTAGTCGACTTCGACGATGTTCCATTCATGGGTGATGGTGGCCGTCTTGCCGAGCATGATCGACGCAGAGCAGTATTTCTCCGCCGACAGGTGAATTGCCCGCTCGACCGCATCCGGCCTGAGGTTCTTGCCGGTCACCGTGTAGTGGAAACGGATGTGGGTGAATACCTTCGGGTCGGTGTCGGCGCGATCGGCCTCGAGTCTCACCGAGCAGTCACGGATGTCCTGACGGCTGCGCTTGAGGATGAGCACGACATCGAAAGCGGTGCATCCACCGGCGCCGGCGAGCATCAGCTCCATCGGTCGCGGTGCAAGGTTGCGGCCACCGGCCTCGGGTGCGCCGTCCATGGTCACGAGGTGGCCGCTACCGGTTTCGGCCATGAAGGTCATGCCGTCTGTCCACTTGATGATGCATTCCATTGCTCGATGTTCTCCAGTGAAAAGGGGGGTGTGACGATTCGCGCATACGGTCAGCACAGGATTCTACCCAAGCCCGCAAGCAGATGCCGACATGCCCGACGGTCGATATTGTTGCGGTGCAGTATCGATGGTCGGATGCCCCATTGCGGCGGGTCCATTGCGGGAGTGAGAAGGGTCAATGAAAAGAAATAAATCATTACAAAACATGATCTTGATCTTTTATAAAGCATATTTATTATTTGATCAGAACATTTGTAGTGCAGCGCACAAAAAACACTTGCCCCGCCTAAGTCGTTTGTGGATAATTCATCTCAGTCGGATCGGAAACGCGCTGCGAAAACAGCCGGTGATCCAAACGGTGTCTCCTCCACCCTCCTCCTTTGGTGTGGATTTAACGCAGTCCCTCAAGGACTGCGTTTTTTTTTGCCTGTGTGCGGCCGGAGTCTGCGTCCGCGATTCTTTCGCATGTGCTCATTGACACCAGGGTATGGGAAGCTATAAGATTTCGAGCTTTCCGTTTGGTGGCCGGCACGCCAGGCCCGACAAGATCGAGGTTTCAAATGAAAACGTTTTCTGCCAAGCCGCACGAAGTACAGCGCGACTGGTTCGTTGTCGACGGCACGGACAAGGTGCTTGGCCGTCTTGCCTCCGAAGTGGCCCGCCGCCTGCGTGGCAAGCACAAGACCATCTACACGCCGCACGTCGATACCGGTGACTACATTGTCATCGTCAACGTCGAGAAGCTGCGCGTAACGGGCAACAAGGCGCTGGACAAGAAGTACTATAGCCACTCCGGCTACCCGGGCGGTATCTCCGAGACCAATTTCGCCAAGCTGCAGCAACGCTTTCCCGAGCGCGTGCTGGAAAAAGCGGTGAAGGGCATGCTGCCCAAGGGGCCGCTGGGTTACGCCATGATTAAGAAGCTGAAGTGCTACGCCGGTGCCGAGCACCCGCATGCCGCCCAGCAGCCGAAAGTTCTCGAGATCTGAAGGAGCCATCGATGGCTGTGACTTACAACTACGGTACCGGTCGCCGCAAGACTGCGGTAGCCCGTGTGTTCATCAAGCCGGGTACCGGCAACATCGTCGTGAACGGCAAGCCGGTCGACGAATTCTTCTCCCGCGAGACTGGCCGCATGATCGTCCGTCAACCGCTGGTGCTCACCGGTAACGAAGGCCGGTTCGATATCATGGTGAACGTGGTCGGTGGTGGCGAATCGGGTCAAGCCGGTGCCGTTCGCCATGGCATTACCCGTGCTCTGATCGATTACAGTGAAGATCTGAAGCCGGAGTTGCGCACTGCCGGCTTCGTGACCCGCGATGCTCGCGAAGTCGAGCGGAAGAAGGTCGGTCTGCGTAAGGCGCGTCGCGCAAAGCAGTTCTCGAAGCGCTGATCGCATTTGCCGTCAGTACGAGAAGCCGTCCCTCGGGGCGGCTTTTTGCACTTGTGTGCTCGTCATCATGGCGTGGTGAAATCCTGCCGATGGTAGTGCGATAATCGAGCGCTCGATCACCGGACGGGAAAGGAGAAGAGATGATCAAGGTTGGTGTCGTTGGCGGAACCGGATATACCGGAGTGGAGTTGCTCCGCCTGCTGTCGTGTCATCCTGGCGTGCAGCTTGCTGCGATCACCTCGCGCGGCGAAGCTGGAATGCCGGTGGCGGAGATGTTTCCGAGTTTGCGTCGCCGGGTGGATCTCCGGTTCGTGACGCCGCAGGACGCAGCGCTGGAGCGATGCGACGTGGTGTTCTTTGCCACGCCCAACGGTATTGCAATGAAGCAGGCTGTCGAGCTCGTCGCCGCCGGCGTCAGGGTTATCGACCTTGCGGCCGACTTCCGGATTCGTGACGTTGCCGAGTGGGAGAAGTGGTACGGGATGAGTCATGTGGCCCCCGAACTGGTTGCCGAAGCGGTCTATGGTCTGCCGGAAGTCAATCGCGAGCTGATCCGGAAGGCGCGGGTGCTTGCCAATCCGGGTTGCTATCCGACGGCCGTGCAGCTGGGTTTCCTGCCGTTGATCGAGTCCGGGGTGGTCGCGCTCGACCACCTCGTTGCCGATGCGAAATCCGGTGTATCCGGTGCCGGGCGCAAGGCCGAGGTTCCTGCATTGTTCTCCGAGGCGGCGGACAGCTTCAAGGCCTACGGCGTGGGCGGGCATCGCCACCTGCCGGAGATTCGTCAGGGATTGTCCGGGATGGCGAGCGGTCAGGCGGTGGGGTTGACCTTCGTGCCACATCTGACGCCGATGATCCGTGGCATCCATGCGACGCTCTATGCCCGCCTGACGCGCGAGCTGGATCTGCAGGCACTTTACGAGGATCGGTTTGCCGGCGAGGCATTCGTCGATGTGATGCCGAGGGGAAGCCATCCCGAGACACGCTCCGTGCGTGGCTCCAATCTGTGCCGGATCGCGGTCCACCGTCCGCAGGGCGGGGATACCGTGGTGGTGCTTTCGGTGATCGACAATCTCGTCAAGGGCGCAGCCGGACAGGCGGTGCAGAACCTGAATATCATGTTTGGGCTGGACGAGCATCTGGGGCTCGACATCGTTCCGGTCAGCCCGTAAGGGAACTTGTACGACGGGCCATGATCTGATTTTGACGCAATGGGGCAGATGGCGCATTATTGGCCCATACCCCCGATAGAGGAGAGAACATGAACGCTGAAGTTGAAACCCCGGAAATCCTTGTATTTACCGACAGTGCAGCCGGCAAGGTGCGCGAGCTGATTGAAGAGGAAGGTAACCCGGCCCTGAAACTGCGCGTGTTTGTCAGTGGCGGTGGCTGTTCCGGTTTTCAGTACGGCTTCACTTTCGATGAGGAAGTGAACGACGATGACACGGCGTTCGAGAAAAACGGCGTGACCTTGTTGGTCGATCCGATGAGCTATCAGTATCTGGTGGGCGCGGAGATCGATTACTCGGAAGGGCTGGAGGGTTCGCAATTCGTCATTCGCAACCCGAATGCGACCAGCACCTGCGGGTGCGGATCTTCATTCTCGGCCTGACTCTCGCAAGGTAAAAAAACGGGGCGCAGTGCGCCCCGTTTCATTTTCTGCTCGGCGGCGATCGTCGCCGATGCGTGGTCAACGGCTGGCCAGCGTGGTCGTCGTGCCGTAGTTCAACAGCGCGATACGTTGCAGCAGCGGGGCGGCGTTTTCCTTGAATTGCGCGAGCTGCTTTCCTTCCAGCGTGTCTGCTGTCGGCAGGGCAATCCGCAGCGGGTCTTGGGCAACGTTGTCCACACGAACTTCGTAGTGCAGATGGGGACCGGTCGCCCAGCCGGTAGAACCGACATAGCCGATCACATCGCCCTGATCGACGGACATTCCCGGCCGGATGCTCCGGGCAAAACCATTCAGGTGCGCGTAGGCGGTCGTCAGCTTGCCCCGGTGGCGGAGGATGACGATATTGCCGTATCCGCCCTGTTTGCCCACGAATGTCACCATTCCGTCCGACGTGGCCTTGATCGGGGTACCGGTCGGGGCTGCGAAATCGACGCCATTGTGACTGCGCCAACGCTTGTGGATCGGGTGTAGTCGACGCCCAAAGCCGGAGGTGACACGCGAAAATTCCAGTGGCGAGCGCAGGAAGGCCTGGCGCAGGCTGCGGCCATCACCCGAGTAGTACTGCTCCTTGCCCTCGGGGCCCTCATGCAGGACCACTACATAGCGCTTGCCCTGATTGATGAACTCGGCTGCCAGCACTCGACCGCTACGTGCTGCCGAACCTTGATCATGGATCATTTCGTACACCACGCTGAAGGTGTCGCCCTTGCGCAGATCGGTGTGAAAATCGATTTCGGTGCCGAACAGGTCCACCAGTTTGGTGGCGACGTTGTCCGGAAGGCCGACGGCATCGGTGGCGCCAAAAAGCGAGTGTCGTATCGCGCCGGTACGCATTTCGATGACGGTCTCGAGTGCGGCGCTTTCCGGGGCCGTTATGCGGAATGTTTGCAGCGTCTGGTCGCGTTCGATCGCGAAGCGGGTTCCACTCTGAGCCAGTGGCAGGCTCAGCGATAGGAGTTTGCCATCGCCGTCGACCATCGCGGTGACAGAGTGGCCGGCCCGCATCTGGCGCAGGGCCTGCTTGCCTTCGGAGTCGGTCTGGATGAAGGCGAGCGCATCGGCATCGCTGATGCCCAGGCGCCGAAAGATGGCAGGGAGCGTGTCTCCCGGGAGAATGCGGTCATTGTGCACAAACGGCAGATCACCCGTTGCGCTGATGCTGACCGGTGCCACCGCGAGCGCCTCGACGACCGGATGAACAATGAACGGCGCAGTCGGCGATGCCTGCGGGACAACTGCAGTTGCCGCCACGACGCTGAGCAGTGAGATGCTCGCGACGCCTGCGATGAGCCACGGACGCTTACGGCTCACGAGCCGGGACGGCAGTTCGGCTAGAATCTTGGTTTGTCTGACCTGCATGGTTTGGCCCGGGCAAAAACTTTTGCGAGTCTATCAAAGATTTCACACTGTCCGGTGAACAAGTGATTGGAGAAATGTAATGACTGAAGTGCAGGCCGCGATCGAGTTGATCAAGCGTGGTACCGACGAATTGTTGATCGAGGCCGAGCTGATCGAAAGGCTCAACAGCGGGCGTCCGTTGCGGGTGAAGGCCGGTTTCGATCCGACCGCACCTGACCTGCATCTCGGCCACACGGTGTTGATCAACAAGTTGCGCCATTTCCAGGAGCTCGGTCATCAGGTGATGTTCCTGATCGGTGACTTCACCGGGATGATCGGCGACCCGAGTGGCAAGAACAGCACCCGTCCGCCCTTGTCGCGCGAGCAGATCATGGACAACGCCAAGACCTATCAGGACCAGGTGTTCAAGATCCTCGATCCGGAAAGGACCGAGATCTGTTTCAACTCGGCGTGGATGGAAGGGCTCGGCTCGGCCGGCATGATCCGTCTTGCTGCTCAGCAGACAGTTGCCCGCATGCTCGAGCGCGACGATTTTTCCAGGCGCTACGCCAGCAACCAGTCGATCGCGATCCACGAGTTTCTGTATCCGTTGTGCCAGGGTTACGACTCGGTGGCAATGAAGGCCGATGTCGAGCTTGGAGGTACCGACCAGCGCTTCAACCTGCTGATGGGACGCGAGTTGCAGAAGCACTACGGTCAGGCGCCGCAATGCGTGGTGATGATGCCCTTGCTCGAGGGGCTTGACGGCGTAAACAAGATGTCGAAGTCGCTCGGCAACTACATCGGTATCGCGGAGGTGCCGAAGGAAATCTTCGGCAAGACGATGTCGGTGTCCGATACGCTGATGTGGCGCTATTTCGAGCTGCTGTCCTTCCGTTCGTCGGCCGAGATCGCGACGCTACGGGCTGCGGTCGAGGCAGGACGCAACCCGCGTGATGTGAAGGTGATGCTGGCTCAGGAGCTGGTCGCCCGCTTCCACGGGCGGCGGGCGGCCGAGGAGGCACTGGCCGATTTCGAGGCACGCTTTCAACGCAATGCGATTCCGGACGACCTGCCCGAAGTCAGGGTCGCGGTAGGCGACGGACTGCCCGTGTTTCAAGTGCTTCGCCAGGCCGGGCTGACGGGGACGACGTCGGAAGCCTTGCGCATGATCGAGCAGGGAGCGGTCCGCTTGAACGGCGAGCGCGTCGAGGACAAGGGGCTGTTGCTGACGGCGGGGGGGACCGTGGTCCTGCAAGTGGGCAAACGCAAGTTCGCGGCAGTGGTGCTCGAATGACGCGGGCGCTGCGCCAGCCGTTCGTCGCTCGGGCCGTGGTATGAGCACGCGCAGCGCAAGGCCGATCGGCGTATTCGACTCCGGGGTCGGTGGACTGACGGTGGTGCGGGCGCTGATGGAGCGTCTGCCGCTCGAGAGCATCGTCTATTTCGGCGATACCGCCCGTGTGCCCTACGGGGTGAAATCGGTCGCAACGATTGAGCACTACACCGCGCAGATCACCGACTTCCTGCTGCAGCAGGAGGTGAAGATGCTGATCATCGCCTGTAACACCATGGCCGCGGTGGCGGCCCGGGTGGTCGCTGAGCGGGCCGCCGGCATTCCGGTGATCGACGTGATCGAGGCGGGATCGCAGGCCGCGGTCGAGCAATCGCCCGGTGGCCGGATCGGCGTCATCGGTACGCCGACCACGATCAACAGCAATGCCTATGCGCGACGGATGCATGCGCTGGATCCGGGAGTTCGCATTCACTCCCAGGCCTGCCCCCTGTTTGTGCCGCTGGTCGAGGAGGGCTGGCTCGATCATCCGGTCACCCGAATGACGGCACAGGAATACCTCAGGCCGGTTCTGGTCGAAGACGTGGACAGCCTCGTTCTCGGTTGTACCCACTATCCGCTGCTGAAGCCTTTGCTGCGCGAGGTGGTCGGGCCGGGCGTGCGGTTGATCGATTCGGCGGTTACCACCGCCGAACTGGCCGCCCGATGTTTGCACCACGCGGGACTGGCACACACCGGAACATTGCCTGCAAGCTATCGCTACATTGTTACCGACGTGCCGCTACGCTTCCAGACCATCGGCGAGCGTTTTCTGGGCCGGTCGCTCGGGGTGGTGGAGCGGATCGACTGGTAGCGTATCTTTCAGGCCGGCCCGGTGGCCACGGGACGTTTGGGATCGGCGCACCATTCGCTCCAGGATCCCGCATACAGCCGTGAACCGGACAGGCCTGAAGCCTCCATTGCAAGCAGGTTGTGACAAGCAGTGATGCCGGAGCCGCAGTGGTGCACCACCGAGTGCGGATCGACGCCGTGGAGCAGGGCGCCGAACTCCTCGCGCAGTATCGAGGCCTGCTTGAAGCAGCCGTCGGCGGCAAGGTTGTCACGAAAATAGCGATTGATCGCGCCGGGAATGTGACCGCCGACCGGGTCGAGCGTTTCGTTTTCGCCGCGGAAGCGATCGGGGCTTCTTGCATCGATCAGCAGCATGTCGGCCTTGCCGAGGTGGGTCACCACCGAATCGACGTCGACCCGTTGCGGTTGCAGGCACAGGGTATAGGTGCCGGGACGGGCCTCGGGAACGCTTTCGGTAAGTACCCGCGTCTCGCGCCCCCACGCCTGCAGGCCGCCATCGAGCACCGCAACCCGACGATGGCCAAGCCAGCGCATCAACCACCACAGACGTGAGGCGAACATGCCGTTTGCGTCGTCGTAGGCGATCAGCTGGGTGTGATTGCCGACGCCGCAGGCCTCCAGACGGGACACCAGCGCCGCCGGATCGGGCAGGGGATGACGCCCATTGCGCCCGTTCTTCTGACCGCTAAGATCCCTGTCGACATCCATGAAGAACGCCCCCGGAAGGTGGCCGCGCGCGTAGGCGTCCGGACCGAATCGCGGATTGGCGAGATCGAAGCGGCAATCGAACAGAACCCAGTCCGGATCGTCCAGGTGCTCAGCGAGCTCATGTGCGCCGATCAGGGTCGAGAAGGACGCATTCACTAGGCCGCTTCCATTGCTGCGCCGAGCCACGCGCGTGCCTCGTCCTCGGCCTCGAACACCTTTACTTCGGCATCGACAAAGAGCTGGGAAACCCATGCACTCCACGTTACCCACTGGTCTTCGGTCAGGATGGCGATCCGCCGGAAATCATGCGCATGCTGACGCGAAAACTTGATCTCCTCCCACGCCAGATCGAAGGTGAACCCGGCCATTTCCCGGAGGTCGAAGAGTAGATCCACCTGCCCGCCAAACTTGATCTTGTAACTGACCAGCTCTTCGAACTCGCGGTAGTCGGCAAGGGTGAACTCGCCGAAGACGGTGATTGCTACCAGATTGCCCGTGTGGTCGGTGGTGATCATGACGGCCTCCGTACTGTTACCTCGATGTGCCTACTATAGTCCTCGTCGGTGTCGTGCTCAATCGCCAACCGGCCGCAGCGAAGCCAGCGAGACCACCACGCCGCTGGCGATGATCAGGGCGATCGCCAGCCATGCGGAGGGCAGCACGGTTTCATCCCACAGCAGCATGCCGAACATGCTGGCGAAGATGACGGTGCTGTAGCTGAAGGCCGCCGATACGACCGTCTTGCCGAGACGATAGGAGCGCGTCATCGCCAGCTGGGCGAGGCCGCCGAACAGGCCGACACCGAGCACAATGAAAAGTCCGGCCGCATCGGGGCGATGAAGGTCACCGGTCAATGCCCAACTGGCACCGAGCAGGCTGGTGACGCTCGAGAACCAGAACACCGTGCGTACCTCGGGCTCGCCCGCCTTGCCGAGCTCCCTGACGCTGATGTAGGCCAGGCTGGCGATCATCCCCGCCCCGAGCCCGCTCACTGCCCCCAGCCACTGACCGGGTTGCAGCGTCGGGCGCAGGAGCAGCACGACGCCGGCGAAACCAGTCAGCACCGCAACTGCAACGGGGATCTGAAAACGCTCACCAAACAACAGCATCAGCAAAATGGCGACGAAGATCGGCGAGGTGTAGCTCAGGGTGGCAGCGGTCGCCAGTGGCAGGATACCGATGGCGAAGAAGTAGCACATCAGGGCGAGGGAGCCGGAAACGCTGCGCGACAGCTGCAGGCGCCAGTGTGGCGTGGCCAGCGGGATGGCCGCCGTGCGTGCGATCACGGTCATCAGCAGGAGGCCGATAAAGCCACGGTAGAACACCAGCTCTCCGGTGGAGAAGCGTGCCGCACCGAGCTTCACGCATACCCCCATGCAGGCGAACAGGAGACTGGCAATAATCATCCACAGGGCGGGCATGAGGTCGATGGTGCGATGCGGTAGGCGAGCCCCGCATTGAACCACAATTGCTCATGCCGCCGCGGCGCGATGACTGGTGAGTTTGGCCGGAAGCGTCTACCCTTGGGCTGAATGCTGCCCCGGGAGTCGCATATGGCTTACATTCTCGCCCTCGATCAGGGCACCACCAGCTCGAGGGCGATGGTGTTCGACGCTGGCGGCAAGGTGTGCGGAAGCGCGCAGCGCGAGTTCGCTCAGCATTTCCCCCAACCGGGCTGGGTCGAGCATGACCCGCATGAAATCCTCGACACCCAGCTCGACTGCGTACGCAGGGCGATCGCCGATGCGGCGCTCGGCGCGGTTGACATCGCCGCCATCGGTATCGCCAATCAGCGCGAAACCACCGTGCTGTGGGAGCGGTCAAGCGGGCGCGCGCTCGCGCCGGCCATCGTCTGGCAGGATCGACGCACCGCTGCGTTGTGCGAGGCGCTGCGGGCGCGCGGCTGGAGCGACGAGGTCCGCGCCATCACCGGGCTCGAGCTCGATCCCTATTTCTCCGCCACCAAGTTGTCCTGGCTGCTCGATCACGTGCCGCTGGCGCGGCAACGGGCCGAACGTGGCGAGCTTGCGTTCGGCACCATCGACAGCTGGCTGGTGTGGCATCTGACCGGTGGTCGCCTGCACCTGACCGACCCTGGCAATGCGGCGCGCACGCTGTTGTTCGATATCCACGCGCGGGAATGGAGTGTCGACCTGCTCGCACGCTTCGGCATTCCATCCTCGGTGCTGCCGCGCGTGGTCGACAGCATTGGCGTGTGTGGCGAAACCGATCCCGCCGTGTTCGGTGCCGCGATCCCCATTGCCGGCATCGGCGGCGACCAGCAGGCTGCGACCTTCGGGCAATGCTGTTTCACCCCGGGGATGGCAAAGAATACCTACGGTACCGGCTGCTTCCTGTTGATGAATACCGGCACCGTCCCGGTCGCCTCGACCCACCGGCTGTTGACCACCATCGGGTGGACCGGTGCGGGGCCCACGGTGTATGCACTCGAAGGTGGCGTGTTCATGGGCGGTGCCATCGTGCAGTGGTTGCGCGACGCACTCGGGCTGATTCCGGAATCCGCCGCGATCGAGGCTCTGGCCGCCAGCGTGCCAGACAGTGGCGGGGTGGTAATGGTGCCAGCCTTCACCGGGCTGGGCGCACCGTACTGGGATCCGAACACACGCGGTACCCTGTTCGGGCTGAGCCGGGGTACGGGAGCCGCCCATGTCGCCCGTGCTGCGCTCGAGGCGATTGCCATGCAGACGCTCGATCTGGTTGACTCGATGCAGATGGATGGTGCCCACGCGCTGCGCGAGTTGCGCGTCGATGGCGGCGCGGCTGCGAACGATCTGCTGATGCAGATGCAGGCCGACCTGCTCGGGGTGCCGGTGGTCCGTCCGCGGATGCTCGAGACCACCACGCTGGGTGCGGCGTATCTCGCTGGTCTGGGCGTGGGCGTGTGGCCGGACACCGCCACGCTCGCCGGCCAGTGGCAGGTGGAGCGGGTGTTCGAACCGACGCTGGCGGAGGATCAGCGCCTGGCCCGCCGGGCGAACTGGGCGCGCGCGATCGCCGCTGCCCGCAGCTGGCGGAGTGCATGAGCGGGATGGCGGCACAGGGGCTGGCCGAACGGGTCCGGCTCGCCCTGCTTGCACGCTTGTCCGAACCGCGGCAGTGGGATGTCGTCGTGATCGGGGGTGGCGCGACCGGCCTCGGCTGTGCGGTCGATGCCGCCGCGCGCGGGCATTCGGTGCTGGTGGTCGACGCCGAGGATTTTGCCAAGGGTACGAGCTCGCGCGCGACCAAGCTGATTCATGGTGGCGTGCGCTACCTTGCCCAGGGCAATCTGCCACTGGTGCGGGAGGCGCTCGTGGAGCGGGCCCGCCTGCTCGCCAACGCGCCCCATCTGGTGCGCCCATTGCGCTTCGTGGTCCCGGCCTACCGTTTCCGCGACAAGCCCATGCTCGCCACCGGTCTGGGGGCCTACGACCTGCTGGCCGGTCACCGCGGTATCGCGCGCAGCCGGGTGCTGGATGTGGCCCGGACGATAGCCGCCTTGCCCACGGTCCGGCCATCCGGACTGCGCGGTGGCATCGCCTACTGGGATGCCCAGTTCGATGACGCCCGCCTTGCGCTCGCGCTCGCACGCACGGTCACCGATCTTGGTGGCCTTGCGGTCAATCATTGCGTCGCGACCGGCCTGATGGTCGACAGCGGGCGGGTGCGGGGCGTCGAGCTGCGTGATGCCGAGACCGGCGCGACTTTTCGCGTCACCGCGCGCGTGGTGATCAATGCCTCCGGCGTGTGGGCAGATGGCGTACGCCGTATGGCGCAACCGGGCGCTGCCTCGCTGCTGAGTCCGAGTCAGGGGCTGCACCTCGTGGTCGGGCATCGATTCCTGCCCGGAAACGACGCCATGCTGATTCCGCACACTGATGACGGGCGGGTGCTGTTCATGATCCCGTGGCAGGGCAGGGTCCTGCTCGGCACCACCGATACGCCACGGACCGACCTGCCGCTGGAGCCGCGACCCTTGCCGGGCGAGGTCGACTTCATCCTCGAGACTGCTGCGCGCTATCTGGTGCGGGCTCCCACCCGGGACGACGTGCTCAGCACCTTCGTCGGACTTCGACCGTTGATCGGAGGGGGAGACCGCCTGCTCACCCGCCAGCTGTCGCGCGAGCATCTGGTCGATGTGTCGTCGGAAGGGCTGATCAGTGTGCTGGGCGGCAAGTGGACGACCTATCGGATGATGGCCGAGGATGCGATCGACACCGCGCAGTCGGTCGCCCGTCTTCCGCGCCGTGACGCGGCGACCGCCGGGTTGCGCCTGCACGGCGCCCCTGCGGAGGACGAAGGCGATGTGTATGGCACCGATCGCGACGCGGTGGACGCGTTGCCGGGGGCCGGATGTGCGTTGCTCGACGGGCTCGCACTGACCGAGGCCGAGGTCCGCTATGCGGCGCGTGCCGAGTTTGCCCGTGGGGTGGAAGATGTGCTTGCCCGCCGCCATCGGGCGCTGTTCTTCGATGCGGCCTTGGCCGCTCGCGCCGCACCCGCCGTTGCCGCGATACTCGCCGAAGAGCTCGGTCGTGATGCGGATTGGGTGGAGGCGGAGCGTGCCCGTTTCAGCCAGTTGGCGACGCAGTATCTGGGCTGACGAGTGCGCCCTGAAGCGGGCGTTCGGTCTGGCGACGCCGGGCCAGGCTCACTTTCGACAGCGGCGAGGACTGCTTGCCCAGGTTGCGCGCAGCCGGACCTTGTCATTGCGCTGGATCGGGTAGCGTCGCTGGACATCCAGGCGCAACACCAGGCGGGTCAGCGCGGACGTGGCAGGCTTACGGTCGCGATCAGGCCGCCCTCGGGGTGATTGGCGACTGCGACCTCGCCGCGCTGGGCACGCAACAGGTTGCGCGCAATTGCCAGACCCAGGCCAGTGCCACCGGTTTCACGATTGCGCGAGCTTTCGGTACGGTAAAAGGGCTCGAAGACCTTTTCCTGCTCGTCGGCGGGAAGTCCCGGGCCGTGATCTCGAATCCGGATCTGGTGGTGGTCCGGGTACTCGTTGACGACGACGTCGACCCGTTCGCCAAACTTCACGCCGTTTTCGATCAGGTTCCACAACGCCCGGCGCAAGGCATTGGGGTGGCCGTAAAAGGGCGTCGAGGCCTGGCCTTCCAGGCGCACGGTCCAACCCATGTCGGTGGCATCGTCACGCAGTGCTTCCGCAAGGCGATTGAGATCGATGGGTTGCGTCTCCTGATTCGCTTCCATGCTGCGAGCGTAGGCGAGACCTTCCTTGATCAGGGTCTGCATGGCGTCGAGATCGGACTGGATCTTGTCCCGCAGGCCGTCGTCGTCCACCAGTTCCGCGCGCAGGCGCAGGCGGGTAATCGGGGTCTGCAGATCATGCGAAATGGCGGCCAGGATGCGTGTCCGCTCCCGCACGTGTTCGCCGATCCGTTGCTGCATCTGGTTGAACGCGGCTGCGGCCTGAGCGACCTCCAAGGGCCCGCGGGTGCTCATCGGGGCACGTTCGGGGTCCTCTCCCAGGGCGCGTGCCGCGGCGGCCATGCGCGACAACGGTCGGGTGGCGATGCGAACGCTGAACCAGATCAGCAGGCTGACACCGACCACGAGTGCCAGCAGTGCCGAGATCAGCTGTCCGGGTGGCGGGGTGTGCATGACCGGTATCGGCGGTATGCCCGGCAGACGGATGTTGAGTCGTGCGCCGTCGGTGAGGCGAACGGAGACGAGCAAGGCCGGGTGTGGTCCGTCGCCGCGATGATGGGCGTAAAGGGCGATCTCGCGGCCCGGCATTGCCCGCTTCAGTGCCGGGAGCAAGGGGTGGTCGGACGGTAGGGGACGCAGGTGCTCGGGCAGGGGACGCAGGCTCAGGCGCAACCGGCGCCGGCCCAGATCGTCGATCCAGCGTGCGCGCTCGTTCTCCTCGAGGCGATCGAGGACGTCTGCGGTCGCCGCGATCTCCTGGGCGATCCCTTCGAACAGCGCATCGCGGCCGACGCGGTCGCGTTCGCCGACAAAAAGTGCAAAGCTCACTGCCAGCACCAGTGCGATGCCGAGTAGCCAGATCAGCATCAGGCGTGCGAACAGGCTGCGTGGCCATGGCAGCTTCATGAGGGGGGCGCCCCGGCCGGCCCGGCCGGGGTGACCTCGCAGGCAAGCACATAGCCTTCGTTGCGGACCGTCTTGATGATGGCGGACTCGCGGGCGTTATCGCCGAGGCGCTGGCGCAGGCGGCTGATCAGCAGGTCGATCGACCGGTCGAACACGTCCGCCTCACGCCCCTGGGTGAGTTCCATCAATTGGTCGCGCGACAGGACGCGCTGCGGATGAGCGAGGAAGACACCCAGCATGCGGTATTCCGCACCCGACAGCGCCACCACCGTACCGTCGCTATCGAGCAGGTGACGGTTGACGGTATCGAGACGCCAGTGGGCGAAGTGCAGTTCGCGCGCATTGGCCGACGGGCTTGCATCGAGGTTGGGCGGAAGCGCACGGGCGCGGCGCAGGATGGCCCGGATGCGTGCATAGAGTTCACGTGGAACGAACGGCTTGGGCAGATAGTCGTCCGCGCCCATCTCTAGGCCGATGATGCGATCCATGTCCTCGCCGCGGGCGGTGAGCATCAGGATCGGGGTGTTGGCGTGGGCGCCGCCACCGGCACGCAGGTTACGGCACAGGGTGAGGCCATCCTCACCCGGCATCATCACGTCGAGCACGATGAGATCGACGCGGTGATGCTCGAGTGCCGATTTCATTTCGCGACCGTCGGCTGCTGTGGTGCAGCGCAGCCCCTGCTTTTCCAGGTAGTCGGCAAGCAGACCGCGAATTTCGCGGTCGTCGTCAACGATCAGGATGTGGTCTTGCTGGTTAGCCATTTGCATTCTCCATGGCCCGTATCTTAAGCCTGCCAAGTCGCGGCTTTGTATCCCAGCGTATCCGGATGGGGTTGGGAGACATGAGACTGCAAAACGGCCCCGTGCAGACATGTACCGCTTACATCCCGGTGTTCAAATGGCTCCGTCGCCCAAACGTTTGGGTGCATGACCGACACGAATCAACGAGGAGAATCACCATGAAAACCTGGATCAAGACTTCGATCGCCGCTGCAATCATTGCCTCCAGCGCCCTGGGTACCGCCGTGCTGGCCCGTGGCGGCGACTGCGACGGCCCGCAGGGGGGCAAGGCCGGCTGGCACAGCATGGCGCCGGAGCAGATGAAGGCGAGGATGACACAGCGTGCCGAGGTCCACCTGGCGCGCCTCGAGTTGGCGTTGGCGCTGACCCCGGCGCAGAAAGCGGACTGGGAGGCGTTCAAGGGCTCGATGAAGGAGCGCGCAGACCGCATGGCGGCGCACATGGAAAGCCGTCGTGACGCCGCGATGCCGAAAACCGCCATCGAACGCATGGAGCGGATGGAAGAAATGAGCAAGCTGCGCCAGACCGAGATGGGTGAGACGCGCAAAGCGGTGGAAGCCCTTTACGGCAAGCTGTCCGATGCACAGAAGACGGTGTTCGATGCCGAGTTCAGCCAGATGCAGGGACGTCATGGCATGGGGGAGCGCGGCATGGGCCATGGCCGTGGCATGCATGACGGCGGCGGAATGGGCCGCGGACGCGGCTGAGACCGACGGCGATGCGACGATGGCTTGACCGCCGCGTCGTAAGACTCGGGTAGCGGATCTCCAACACAAAGCCGCCCGGAGGCATGCCTCCGGGCGGCTTCTCGTCGTTGGATCCGGGGGCGGGTGGGCCGCCCCCGGTGCGGTCGACTTAGTGGAACTGCTCTTCTTCGGTCGAACCGGTCAGCGCGGTCACGCTCGACTTGCCACCCTGGATGACGGTGGTGACTTCGTCGAAGTAACCGGTGCCGACTTCCTGCTGGTGCGAGACGAACGTGTAGCCACGGTCGCGGGCAGCGAATTCCGGCTCCTGAACCTTCTCGACATAGGCCGACATGCCGCGCGCCACGTAGTCCTGCGCCAGATCGAACATGTTGTACCACATGGAGTGGATGCCAGCCAGGGTGATGAACTGGTACTTGTAACCCATGGCACCGAGTTCGCGCTGGAACTTGGCGATGGTGGCATCGTCCAGATTCTTCTTCCAGTTGAAGGACGGCGAGCAGTTGTAGGCCAGCATCTTGCCCGGGTGGACCTTATGCACGGCTTCGGCGAACTTGCGTGCGAATTCCAGATCCGGCGTGCCGGTCTCGCACCACACCAGGTCGGCGTAGTGTGCGTAGGCGATGGCGCGCGAGATGGCCTGGTCCAGACCCTTGCGGGTCTTGTAAAAGCCTTCTGCAGTACGCTCGCCGGTCAGGAAGGGCTTGTCGTTCTCGTCGTAGTCGGAAGTCAGCAGGTCGGCTGCCTCGGCATCGGTACGGGCGATCACCAGGGTCGGCACGCCGTAAACGTCGGCCGCCATACGGGCAGCGATCAGCTTCTGCACGGCTTCGGTGGTCGGGACCAGCACCTTTCCGCCCATGTGGCCGCACTTCTTGACCGACGCCAGCTGGTCTTCCCAGTGCACGCCGGCGGCGCCGGAGCGGATCATCGCCTTCATCAGTTCGTAGGCGTTCAGCACACCGCCGAAACCGGCTTCGGCATCAGCCACGATCGGCGCATGGTAGTCGATGTAGCCTTTGTCGCCCGGGTTCATGCCCTTCGACCACTGGATTTCATCGGCGCGGTTGAAGGCGTTGTTGATGCGCTCGACAACCTTCGGCACCGAGTCAACCGGGTACAGGGACTGGTCCGGGTACATGGCGGCATATTCGTTGTTGTCGGCGGCAACCTGCCAGCCGGACAGGTAGATGGCCTTGATGCCGGCCTTGACCTGCTGCATGGCCTGACCGCCGGTCAGCGCGCCGAGGCAGTTGACGTACGGTTCGTTGTTGACCAGGCTCCACAGCTTTTCGGCGCCACGACGGGCCAGGGTGTTCTCGATTTGGAAGGAGCCGCGCAGACGGACGACGTCGGCAGCGGAGTAACCGCGCTTGATGCCTTTCCAGCGGGGGTTTTCGGCCCAGTCTTTTTCGAGGGCTGCAATCTGCTGTTCGCGGGTCTGGGTCATGATGCTTCCTTGTCTGTTTGAGAAGGGGTCAATCCTGGTTTGCCGGGATCAGGAACCGGAAAACCGATCAAGTTGCCGGCGCACCTTCGAGGGAGAAAGCTGCGTCGGATGAACAGCAGTATAGGGGGCATTCCGCGTAGCAGCAATATGTCTTATATAAGACATAAGAAAATATATTGTTTTTATTAAACAGTAAGATGCGAGTTTAATGCCGTATCGTGAAACGATAAACGGGCTGATGAAATGAAAAGACGAGAATCTCCTGTTGCGACGCACAGGGAATTCTCGTCCATCGGTCCAACCTGTACCGTCCTGGTGTCGGCAGCGGGCAAACGGGAATTTCAGAGCAAAGGCGTGGGCGAGACGATAACGCCGTCCTCATCGCCATAGACGTAGTGTCCCGGGACGAAGTTCACGCCACCGAAAGTCACCACGATGTCGACCTCGCCGACGTTCCGCTTCACTGTTTTCTTCGGATGGGTGCCAAGGGCGAAGACGCCGATGTCCATCAGGCCGATGGCTTTGGAATCCCGGATGCAGCCATAGGCGACGATACCATCCCAGCCGTTCTTTACTCCGAGTTCGGCGAGTTGGTCGCCCACCACCGCGCAGCGCATCGATCCGCCTGCGTCAATGACAAGCACGCGACCGTTGCCCGGGGACTCCAGCGCCTTGCGCACCAGCGAGTTGTCCTCGAACAGCTTGAGCGTGGTGATCGGGCCGCCGAAGGACGGGCGGCCGCCGAAGCTGCGGAACATCGGCGTGACGATGCTCACCTTGTCTTCGTGAGCGTCGCAAAGGTCTGCAGTCTGTATGCTCATGGGAACTCCTTATGGACTGAATGGGGACTGGCAGGTTCGGCATGGAGGGGAATGATAGACGACGGTTCCCGTTTGCAGCCAGTGGCCAGCGTGCGCCGAGAAGCGACGCGGATGCATACATGGCACACAAAAAAGCGGCCCCGAAGGGCCGCTTGTCACTGGATCCGCCGGGTCAGACGGTGGCGACTTCAGGTTGGTCGAATACCAGCTTGACCTTGTCGTCCTCGTCGAGATCGATGGTGACCTTGCCGCCACTCGCGAGTCGGCCGAACAGCAACTCGTCGGCAAGTGCCGAGCGGATGGTGTCCTGGATCAGACGTGCCATGGGGCGCGCGCCCATCAGCGGATCGAAACCCTGTTCGGCCAGCCAGGCCTTGAGCTGGTCGGTGAAGTGGGCCTCCACCTTCTTCTCGTGGAGCTGGGCTTCGAGCTGCATCAGGAACTTCTCCACTACCCGCAGGATGATCTCGCTGTCGAGCGCCTTGAACGAGATGGTAGCGTCCAGCCGGTTGCGGAACTCGGGCGAGAACATGCGCTTGATCTCGGCCATCTCGTCACCCGACTCGCGTCTGGCCGAGAAGCCGATGACCGACTTCTGCATGGTTTCGGCGCCGGCGTTGGTCGTCATGATCACGATCACGTTGCGGAAATCGGCTTGCCGGCCATTGTTGTCGGTCAGGGTGCCGTGATCCATGACCTGCAGCAGGATGTTGTAGATATCCGGATGCGCCTTCTCGATTTCATCGAGAAGCAGCACGCAGTGCGGCTTCTTGGTGATCTGCTCGGTAAGCAGTCCGCCCTGGTCGAAGCCCACATAGCCCGGTGGCGCGCCGATCAGGCGGCTGACCGCATGGCGTTCCATGTACTCCGACATGTCGAAGCGCACCAGATCGATGCCCAGGGTGTAGGCCAGCTGACGGGCGACCTCGGTCTTGCCCACACCGGTCGGTCCGGAGAACAGGAAGGAGCCGATCGGCTTCTGCGGATTGCCCAGGCCCGAGCGTGACATCTTGATCGCCTTGGCCAGCGCATCGATCGCCGCGTTCTGCCCGAACACCACGTTCTTGAGGTCGCGTTCGAGCGTCTTGAGCGAGGCCTTGTCGTCGTTGGAAACGGTGCGCGGCGGAATCCGGGCGATCTTGGCCACGATCTCCTCGATCTCGTTCTTGCCGATGGTCTTTTTCTGTCTCGATTTCGGCAGGATCCGCTGCGCTGCACCGGCCTCGTCGATCACGTCGATGGCCTTGTCCGGAAGGTGGCGGTCGTTGATGTACTTGGCCGACAACTCGGCGGCGCTGGTCAAGGCGGACGCCGAGTACTTTATGCCGTGATGTTCCTCGAACCGGGTCTTGAGGCCCTTGAGGATCTCCACCGTTTCGGCGATCGAGGGTTCAACGACGTCGATCTTCTGGAACCGGCGCGACAGCGCGTGGTCCTTCTCGAAAATCTGGCGGAACTCGTTGTAGGTCGTGGCGCCGATACATTTCAGCTGACCGGACGACAGCGCAGGCTTGAGCAGGTTGGATGCGTCCAGGGTGCCGCCCGAAGCAGCGCCGGCCCCGATCAGGGTGTGGATCTCGTCAATGAACAGGATCGCGTCCTTGTTCTCGAGCAATTGCTTGAGCACCGCCTTGAGGCGTTGTTCGAAGTCGCCCCGGTACTTGGTTCCGGCCAGCAGGGCGCCCATGTCCAGCGCAAACACCTGGGCGTTTTCCAGGATCTCGGGCACGCGGCCCTCGACGATGCGATGGGCGAGCCCTTCGGCAATGGCGGTCTTGCCTACCCCGGCTTCGCCGACCAGCAGCGGATTGTTCTTGCGCCGGCGGCACAGGGTCTGGATGACGCGCTCCACTTCTTTGTCGCGGCCGATGAGCGGATCGATCTTGCCGACCAGGACCTGCTGATTGAGGTTCTGGGTGTAGTTCTCCAGTGCACCTCCAGCCTGCTTCTCTTCCTGCTCCTGCTCGTTGTGTTCGGGCTCGCTGCGGTTCGGAGTGCCTGCACCGCTTTGGGGCGCCTTGGCGATGCCGTGGGAGATGAAATTCACCACATCGAGGCGCGAGATGTTCTGCCGCTGAAGGAAATACACCGCATGGGAGTCCTTCTCGCCAAAGATGGCGACAAGTACATTGGCACCCGTCACTTCCTTCTTGCCCGAGGACTGCACGTGCAGGATCGCGCGCTGGATCACGCGCTGGAAGCCAAGTGTGGGCTGGGTGTCGATCTCGTCGGTGCCTTCGACCTTGGGCGTGTGCTCACCGATAAAGTTGGTCAACTCGCGACGCAACTCATCAATGTTCGCAGCGCAGGCGCGCAGCACCTCCGCCGCCGAGGGGTTGTCGAGCAGTGCGAGCAGCAGGTGCTCCACCGTGATGAATTCATGGCGCTTCTGTCTGGCTTCGACAAAGGCCATGTGCAGGCTGACTTCAAGCTCTTGCGCGATCATTCAATTTTCCTCCATCACGCATGCCAACGGATGTTGGTGCTGTCGAGCGTGGGAAACAACCTGTTCCACTTTGGTCGATGCGATGTCTCGGGGAAAGACGCCGCACACCCCCATGCCCTCTCTGTGGACTTGGAGCATGACCCGCGTGGCACGTTCGCGGTCCATGCCGAAATATTTCTGCAGGACGCTGATCACGAAATCCATCGGCGTGAAGTCATCGTTCAGCAGAAGCACCTTGTAGAGCGGAGGCGGACGGGTGCTCGTCCGCTTCGATTCCAGTACGAATCCGTCTTGTTTCTGAGTGGCCATGCAGGCCATTCTAATCATCTCGAAGCAGAGTGCAACTGACTCACTGCATGCCAAAGTGGGGTTCGTCGAAGGACTTATCAAGGGTCCGGTGCAACGGTGCTGTTCCACAGTTACACCAATTTCAAAGCCAGAAGCGTGCCACCCCGAGGCCGATGTTTCCCCCGATTTGCTGCGTTGCAGCGCGTTTTTCCGTTGAATTTAACCGTTGACGCTGTGCGCACAAGTGCGTAAAAAACCAACCGTGCGTTGGTCATGCGCAATCGGACAGCCTGCTTGCCGATGGATTGTCGGTTTCGCGACAAATTTGTCGAGGTTCGGTGGTCCGGATGTCTGATTGATGCGCCGTCCGGGAGGGGCCCGGACTGTACCAAGTCACTTTGAAGGATTAAGGCAATATGGCAACTGGCACTGTTAAGTGGTTCAACGACTCCAAGGGTTTTGGCTTCATTACGCCCGATGATGGCAGCGAAGATCTGTTCGCGCATTTTTCCGCCATCACCATGAGCGGGTTCAAGACTCTGAAGGAAGGCGACAAGGTCTCCTTCGAGGTGACGCAGGGCCCCAAGGGCAAGCAGGCCTCGAACATTCAGCGGGCTTGATGGATCCGGGCTGCACTGCAGTCTGACTGCAGCGCGCAGCTGAAAGACGAAAGGCCACCGTAGTCGGGTGGCCTTTGTTATTTCTGGAGCATGCTGGCTCTCGATCCGCGGATCGGCAGCAGGCGGGCCGCTGCCCGCCGTGCACTTACTTCAGCTTGATTTCCTTGTACGCGACGTGCTTGCGCGCAACCGGGTCGTACTTGTTGAACTCAAGCTTTTGCGGGGTCGTGCGCTTGTTCTTGGACGTGGTGTAGAAATGTCCGGTGCCGGCGGTTGACTCCAGCTTGATCTTTTCGCGGCCGCCTTTTGCCATGGCGATCTCCATTCAGTTCGTGCGGCCCAGGGCCGCAGGGTTAAAGCCAGGGCTTAGAGTTTGTCGCCGCGGGCATGAAGTTCGGCAACGACAACGTCGATGCCCTTCTTGTCGATGGTCCGCAGACCGGCATTGGACACGCGCAGGCGAATCCAGCGGTTCTCGGATTCGCTCCAGAACCGGCGGTTTTGCAGGTTCGGGAGGAAACGACGCTTGGTTTTGTTGTTAGCGTGGGAAACGTTGTTTCCCACCATCGGTGCTTTACCGGTCACTTGGCAGACGCGAGCCATACGATGCTCCAGGGAATTCGGATTGCGAAAACGAAGGAGGATAGCGTAAGTGGCGGGGTCAAGGCAAGTGGATTGACGGTTTTCGATGGTGAGGGCATCCCCCGATGCATCGTCGCCGGAACTACATCAGACCGCGCTCGGCGAAGGACAGTGGTTTGCCGCAGGCGGGGACGATGAAATGGTCGAGTACCCGAACGTCGATGAGGCCGAGGGCATCGCGTAGCGTGCGCGTCAGCAGTTCGTCCGCGCTGCTCGGCTCGGATGCGCCGGAAGGATGGTTGTGGGCGAGAATGACCGCCGCAGCATTGCGTTCGAGTGCCAGCTTGACCACTTCGCGCGGGTATACGCTGGTCTGGGTGAGGGTGCCACGGAACAGGTCGACGGCCTCGATCAGGCGATTTCGCGCGTCGAGCAGGAGGATGCAGAAGGTTTCGTGGGGCAGGTGGGCGAGATGCAGTTGCAACCAGTCACGAACCGAAGTGGGGGAGTCGAACAGATCGCGCTCACTCATCTGTTCGGACAGTGCGCGGCGCGCCAGTTCCATCACCGCCTGCAGTTGTGCATACTTCGCCAGCCCCATGCCGGGTACGCTGGCGAATTCGTCGGCGCTGGCGTTGCATAGCCGGGTGAGCGAGCCGAAGCGGGAGATGAGGCTGCGGGCGAGGTCTACCGCGGTCTGTCCGCGGATGCCTACGCGCAGAAAAAGCGCGAGCAGCTCGGAGTCGCTCAGGGCGTCGGCGCCGCTCGCCAACAGCTTTTCACGAGGGCGCTCGTGTTCGGGCCAGTCGGTGATTGCCATGGCAATCCTTTCTATTCCAATGTGGTTGTTATTTTAACCTGAATGTCATGAATGAATTGCACGGCAGGAAACTCGTTCTCGGTGTGACGGGCGGCATTGCGGCCTACAAGGTGGCCGAACTGGTGCGTTTGCTGGGCAAGGCAGGGGCAGATATTCACGTGATTCTCACTGCGGGGGGAGCGCGTTTCGTCACGGCGGTGACTTTCCAGGCGCTTTCCGGAAATCCGGTGTGGTCTGACCTGTGGGATGCGCGCATGGATAACAACATGGCACACATCGACCTCAGTCGGGATGCCGACGCTGTGCTGGTTGCGCCGGCTTCGGCGGACTTCCTGGCGCGCTTGGCACAGGGACGGGCGGATGACCTTCTCACCACGCTGTGCCTTGCGCGAGATTGCCCCCTGCTGGTGGCACCGGCGATGAACCGGCAGATGTGGGAGCATGCGGCGACCCGGCGCAATGTCCAGACCTTGCAAGCTGATGGTGTGGCGATCGTTGGTCCCGCGGCCGGTGATCAGGCATGCGGCGAGATCGGCATGGGGCGGATGCTGGAGCCGGAAGAACTGCTCGAAGCAGTCATCGCATTTTTCACTCCCAAGCGTCTTGCCGGGCGACGGGTGGTGATGACTGCCGGGCCGACCTTCGAGGCGATCGATCCGGTGCGTGGCATCACCAACACCAGCTCGGGCAAGATGGGTTACGCGATCGCTGCCGCATGCGCTCGCGCCGGTGCCGAGGTGACGCTGGTGAGCGGACCGGTGGCGCTGCCGGTGCCTGCAGGGGTGCAGCACGTCGGGGTGCAGAGCGCGCTGCAGATGCGGTCTGCGGTACTGCAGTCCTTGTCCGGGGCCGATGTCTTCATCGGGGTTGCCGCAGTGGCCGACTATCGCCCGCTGCTGACCGCCGAGCATAAGATCAAGAAGTCGGGGGAGGCGATGTCGATCGAACTGACTCCCAATCCCGATATTCTTGCCGAGGTTGCCGCGCGCCCCGATGCGCCTTTCTGCGTCGGCTTCGCCGCCGAGAGTCGAGCGCTCGATGCCTACGCCGAGGGCAAACGCAGGAGCAAGAAATTGCCGATGCTGGTGGGGAACCTCGTCGCTGACGGTCTGGGTGGGGACGACAATACTGTCATCGTGTACGACGACACCGGCCGCCATCCCCTGCCGCGGGCATCCAAACAGGCGGTCGCGCGACAGATCGTCGATCACCTGGCCAACCTGCTGCCGGCCCCCGGTGCCGGAAAGCACTGATCGAACAGAGGAGCATCCATGCACCGTATTGACGTCAAATTGCTTGACCCGCGCCTCAAGAATCATCCGCCGGCGTACGCAACGCCTGGCGCGGCCGGGCTAGATCTCAGGGCTTGTCTGGAGACGCCCGTGGTGCTGCACGCGGGCGAGACCACGCTGGTGCCGAGCGGACTTGCCATTCATCTGGCCGATCCCGGGCTCGCAGCCATGGTGTTGCCACGCTCCGGCTTGGGGCACAAGCACGGAATCGTGCTCGGCAATCTGGTCGGACTGATCGATTCCGACTACCAGGGGCAGATCTTCGTGTCGGTGTGGAACCGCGGGCGTGAAGCCTTCACCATCCAGCCGATGGAGCGCATCGCCCAGTTGGTGATCGTGCCGGTGCTGCAGGCCGGGTTCAATATCGTGGACGATTTTGCTGTCAGCGAGCGCGGTGCGGGCGGGTTCGGCAGCACCGGCAAGCACTGAACGCGGATGGGGCATCCAGGCATACCGACCGGAGTACATGTACTGTGCGAGTCTGCCGGGCGTGTGCTGTTGATGCGGCGCGCCGGTACCGGGTTTTTCGACGGGCTGTACAGCTTGCCGGGTGGGCATGTCGAACCCGGAGAGTCGGTCCGTCAGGCCGCCGCCCGGGAGTTGGCAGAAGAGACCGGGCTTCAGGTGGCCCCTGATGCGCTGGAATGGCTCGGGGTGGTACACCGCATGTCGGACACCAATCGGATCGATTTTTTTGTCCGTGCGAGCGCGTGGTGCGGGGTGCCGTCGATATGCGAACCCGGCAAGTGCGATCGGCTGGACTGGTTTCCCCGGACCGGCCTGCCGGCCGCATTGGTGCCCTACGTACGGAGTGCGCTCGAGGCCGGAGATGGGCCGTGGGTGCGCGAACTGGGTTGGCCTGCGGGTGAGTGAGCGGGACGGTTTGGCGTATTAACGGATTCTGATAGTCTTCTGTCTTCAGCCTACGACAAGACTGGGGAGACAGGGATGAAGCGCTGGATACGTGTGCTCGTAGCGGGCCTGGCCGGCCTGGGGTTGTCTTCTGCTGCGATGGCCGCCGATTATCCGGTGGTCGACCTCGAGCGGGCAGAAGAAATCAACATGGGGCGTTGCTTCCTGTGCCACGGGCCTGACGGGGATAGCGCGTCGGCACTATATCCTCGACTTGCGGGGCAGCATCACCAGTACATTGCCAAGCAGCTCGCTGATTTTCAGTCGGGGCGCCGCAAGAGCGACACCATGAGCAACATGGCAGCCGACCTGAAGCCGGAAGAGATGCTGGCGCTGGGCGTGTACTTCGAAAAGAAACCGACCAAGCCCAGGGAGGCCCGGGATGCGGATCTCGTTGCGGTCGGGCGTTTCGTGTTCCATCGGGGTAATGAATTCTCCGGCGTCGCCTCCTGTGCGACCTGTCACGGCGACAAGGGCCTGGGTACGGACCGCCTGCCGCGCCTGGCCGGGCAGGTGCCGAAGTACATCGAGGTTCAGCTCAAGTCGTTCAATCAGCGGGAGCGCACCAACGACAACGACGTGATGCACTCGATCGCATCGAAGCTGACCGAACTGGAAGTGAAGGCGGTGGCGCTGTATATCAGTACACTCGACTGAGGCCGGGTCTGCGTCCGTTCCGCCGGCCGGACGCCACCCGGTTGCCACCAACAGACGGGGCCCTCGGGGCCCCGTTTGCGTGGCAGGTCGTCAAAGAGAATCAGGCCAGCATGTCGGCCCAGATGTTCTGTGCCCAGGCGAGTGCGAACTTGCCCTCGATCTCGTTGGCGGCGACCGAGACGCCGCCCGCCCCCGCAACCGGCATCGGCTGCTTCTTCTCCGCGTCGTACTGGTGCACCGAGGCAACGTGGATGACGTTCTTGGCATCGACGAAGCTGTAACAGGTGTTCATCACCACCGGCGACGGATTGGGCGCTTCACCGGCCAGCAGGTTGAGAATCGCGGCCGCGACGACCTTGCCGTGCTGGTTGGCCATGTGGCCCGACTTGGGCATGATCGGCGCCGGGAACAGTGCGTCGCCGATCACATGCACGCCGGGCACGCCCTTGGCTTCGTAGGTGATCCAATCGACGTCGACCCAGCGGTTGTTCACCAGCGGCAGTCCCGACTTGGTGGCGATGTCGCCCGCGCGCATCGGCGGGATGACGTTGAGCACGTCGGCCTGGACCTTGTCGAACTCGAGTTCGGCCGTGCGGGTCCTGGCGTCGACAGCGCGCAGTTCGCTGTTGGGGCGATACTCGATCATGCCCTTGTAGCTGTCGAAGGCCTTGGTGAACAGTGGCTTCTTCGAGGTGATCTCAGGGTTGGCATCGAGGATCAGGACCTTGGACCTGGGCTTGGCCTGGCGCAGGTAGTTGGCCACCACGCAGGCACGCTCGTAAGGTCCGGGCGGACAGCGATAGGGCGCCTTGGGGACCTGAATCGCGAATACCCCGCCGTCCTTCATGTCCTCGAGTTGCTTGCGCAGCAGCACGGTCTGCGGGCCGGCCTTCCACGCGTGCGGGATCGCGTCCTGGTTGCCGGCGAGGCCGGCGACGCTGTCGATCATGAAGTCGATGCCGGGGGAGAGCACGATGCGATCGTAGGCGATGGTGTCGTTCTTCGCCGTGGTCACGGTGCGCTTGGCCGCATCGACGGAGAGGACTTCGTCGGTGATGACCCGTACGCCCCACTTCGACTTCAGGTTGTCGTAGCTGACGGTGATGTCCTTCATCTCCTTGACCCCGCCAATCACCAGGTTGGAGATCGGGCAGGAGATGAAGGTGGTGTTGCGTTCGATCAGTGTGACATTGACGCTGCCATTGCTCCACATGCGCAGGTATTTGGCGACCGTGGCGCCACCGTAGCCGCCGCCCACCACCACCACATGTCCACCGGAACCCTTGCCCATGCCGGCACAGCCGGCCAGTCCGACAAGGGATGCACCTGCCGCCACCGCGCCGGTCGACTTCAGGAAATCGCGTCTGTTCAGCATTGTCTCGTCCCCCGCCTTACTTCTGCGCCGCGAAATACGCGGCGATCATGTCGAGTTGTTCGTCGGTGTAGCCCTTGGTGATCTGATGCATGACCGAAGCAGGCTTCTCCCCGGACCTGAAGTCCGCCAACTTCTGCAGCAGTTTTTCCTTGGGTTCGCCGGCGAGACTTTCCATGCCACCCAGGCTCTTGCCATTGGTGCCGTGGCAGCCGGTGCAAGTGGCGGCAAGATTGCGCGCCAGGTTCGGATCCTTCGCCTGGGCGAATCCGGCAAAGCCGGTCAGGCACAGGGCGGCGAGCGCTAGTTTGACGTTCACGACTTCCTCCTCTTCATTGTTTGATTTGTGCGTGAACACTTCCCGCAAGTCAGTCCGGAGTGGTTGTTGTTCGTTCCCGGCGCAGCGGGGCGTATTTCGCCAAATCAGTATATCGCACCACGTTTGCCTCGCAATCGATTGATTTTTGATGAACATCCGGGTCGATCGCAACAAGGACGGATTGCGCACTGCACAAATATTAGTAGTTGACCATATGCGCGTATGGTTATAGAGTTCTTCACTAATGCACAACACTGAAAAGCCCATGGACGAGCTGAACAAGGTCTTCGAGAGCGTTGCCGAGTACTTCGGGCTGCTTGCCGAGCCCACCCGGCTCAAGATTCTGCATTGCCTGTGCGACGGCGAACGCGCGGTCAACGAGGTGATGGAGGGGGTCGGGTTGACGCAGGCCAACACCTCGCGCCACCTCAATCTGCTTTACCGGGCAGGGGTTGTGGATCGTCGGCGTGATGGAAGCCAGGTGATCTACCGGATCATCGATCCGAACTTCACCGACTTGTGTCGCACGGTGTGCGTGAGCATCGCGTCACGCAGTGATCTGGCTGCGCCGCGCAGGGAAGTCCTGCTCCGGCTCGAGCAGGATCTCGGTGCGCGGGACTGAATTTCTGCCAGCAGGAAGAACTGATGAAAACGATGGGGGAGCGTACGCATGGCAAACAGTGAGTTCCGGCTCGGCCGGGTCCGGCCTGCGCCCGAGAACTTTCTGACCGACGAGCACATCCAGTCGGTCAAGGAAGGCAGGCGTGATTTCTTGCGCAAGGCGTTTCTCGGCGCCAGCGCGGCGATGATGGCACCCGCTGTCGTACGTGCAGCCGGAGAGGGGGATCCTGCAATCCTCAATCTGCCGGCATGGACGACCAGTCTGGGGCTGCCGGTCGCAACCAACCCTTATGGTCTTCCCTCCAGGTACGAGCGCGGTCTGGTGCGGCGCGAAAGCCCGGGTCTGACCCGCGTGGGGGGATCGTCGGTATCGTTTACGCCCTTGCAGGGGCTGTTCGGCATCATCACTCCGTCGGGACTGCATTTCGAGCGCCATCACCAGGGCTGGCACGACGTCGATCCTTCGCAGCATCGTCTGATGATCAACGGCATGGTGAAGACCAACTCGGTGTTCACCATGGACGACCTGATGCGCCTGCCGTCGGTGTCGCGCATCCACTTCATCGAGTGCGGCGCCAATACCGGCATGGAGTGGGGCAACGTCGCGGTGCCGACGGTGCAGTACAGCCATGGCATGCTGTCCTGTTCGGAGTTCACCGGGGTCCCGCTCAAGGCCATCCTCGATATGTGCGGCGCCGACTACAAGAAAGGGCGCTTCATCCTCGCCGAGGGCGCCGACGGCTCGTCGATGACCCGCACCATTCCGATGGAGATGGTCGAATCAGGCGAGGTGCTGGTTGCCTACGGCATGAATGGCGAGATGCTCCGCCCGGAAAACGGCTATCCGCTGCGACTGGTGGTGCCGGGGGTGCAGGGCGTGAGCTGGGTGAAGTGGCTGCGCCGCATCGAAGTCGGCGACAAGCCATGGGGCGCAAAGGACGAGGCGGTGCACTATATCGACCTGATGCCCGATGGTCAGCATCGCCAGTACAGTTCGATACAGGAGTGCAAGTCGGTGATCACGACCCCGTCCGGCGGTCAGATCCTGCTCGACAACGGTTTCTATAATGTTTCCGGCATGGCCTGGTCGGGGCGCGGGAAGATCTCCCGGGTCGACGTGTCGACCGACGGCGGCATCAACTGGCGCCAGGCCCGGCTCGAGACCCCGGTGCTGTCCAAGGCAGTGACCCGTTTCAACATCGACTGGGTGTGGGACGGCAAGCCGGCGATCCTGCAGTCGCGTGCGGTGGACGAAACCGGTTTCGTTCAGCCCGGTTATGGCCAACTGCGTGCGGTGCGCGGTACCAAGTCGATCTATCACAACAATGCCATCCAGTCGTGGAAGGTGGTCGAGTCGGGAGAGGTGAGCAATGTCCAGGTTCTCTAAGACGCTCATGGCGCTGATGGTCGCGGGCGTGGCGACCTCGATGGTCACGCCGGCGGCGGCTGTCGATCGGTATCAGGGCGTCGGTCGGGCAGCGACTGCCGCCGAGGTCCAAGCCTGGGATATCGATGTCCGTCCGGATTTCGTCGGGCTGCCGAAAGGCAAGGGCACGGTGGATCAGGGCGTAGAGTTGTGGGAGCAGCATTGTGCGAGTTGCCACGGTGCCTTCGGCGAATCGAACGAAGTGTTCACCCCGCTCGTCGGCGGCACGACCCTGGAGGACATCAAGAGCGGAAATGTGAAGTCACTGGTGACCGGCTCTTCGCCGCAGCGCACCACCTTGATGAAGGTGCCGACGGTGGCAACGCTGTTCGACTACATTCAGCGCGCAATGCCATGGACGGCGCCAAAATCGCTCAAGCCCGATGAGGTCTATGCCATTCTGGCCTATCTGCTCAATCTGGCAGAGATCGTACCTGCCGACTACGAGTTGAGCGACCAGAACATCGGCGAAGTGCAGGCCCGCATGCCCAATCGCAACGGCGTAACCACCGAACATGGAATGTGGCCGGGGGCCTCGGCCGCCAAGGGCGGAATCGGCAACGGGGGCAAACCGGACACCAAGAACGTCGCCTGCATGAAGGACTGCAAGCAGGACGTTCAGATTGTTTCCGCGCTGCCCGACTACGCTCAGGACGCGCACGGTAACCTCGCCGAGCAGAACCGCCCGGTGGGCCAGACCCGCGGCAAGCAGACCGGCGAACCGAGTGCAGCGGCCGGCGCCGCCACGCCGTCTGCGGCTGCGACCGCGCTGGCGCTGGCTGGCGAGAAGGGGTGCATGGCCTGTCATGGCGTGGCAAGCAAGATCGTCGGGCCCGGTTACAACGAGATCGTTGCAAAATACAAGGGGCAGGCCGGCGTCGAGGCCAAGCTGATCGCCAAGATCAAGGCGGGTGGGCAGGGTGTCTGGGGGGCGGTGCCGATGCCGCCGCAAAGCCACGTGAAGGACGAGGAACTCAAGCAACTCGTCCAGTGGATTCTGGAAGGCGCGAAAGCGCAGTAACACACTACGAGGAGAGACGGGATGAATCATCAACGCAGGGAAACCCTGAAGGCGGGAAGTGGTCTGGGTGTGCTTGGACTGCTGGCAGCCGCCGGCCTGATCAAGCCGGAAATGGCGCAGGCCGCCTGGAACAAGGGCGCTTTCGACGCGAACAAGATGGACGATGCGCTCGCTGCACTCGGCGCTGGCAAGCCGGCTGAAAGTGCCGACATCCAGATCACCGCGCCGGATATCGCCGAGAACGGCGCGGTGGTGCCGGTCGGCGTGGTGAGCAAGCTCGCCAATACCGAAAGCATCGCGATCATGATCGAGAAGAATCCGGCCGCGCTGGCTGCGAGCTTCGAGATTCCGGCCGGCACCCTGGCCGACATTCAGACCCGGGTCAAGATGGGCCAGACGTCCGATGTCTACGCAGTTGTCAAGGCTGGCGGCAAGTTCTACATGACCAAGAAAGAAGTCAAGGTCACCCTCGGCGGCTGCGGCGGCTGACCACCGTTACGAAATCAAGGAGAGAATTCGATGGCAAATCCGATGCGTATCCGTGCTGCGGCCAAGGAAGGCGTGACCGAAGTCCGCGTGCTGATGTCCCACGTGATGGAAACCGGTCAGCGCAAGGACTCGTCCGGCGCGGCCATTCCGGCGCACTTCATCACCGAACTGGTGGCCAAGCACAACGACAAGGTCGTGCTCAATGCACAGTTTGGTCCGTCGGTATCGACCAACCCCTACCTGGCGTTCAAGTTCAACGGTGGCGCGAAAGGCGACAAGGTCTCCGTGAGCTGGACCGACAACAAGGGTGACAGCCGGACCGACGAAGTTCAGGTCGCCTGAACCTGATGCGGCGGCCAACAGGCCGCTGCATGGGGGTGACAAAACAATGGGCAGTTCGGTGTCGTGGCAGGGCTATGCCGGCCGTTGCGGCGTCCGATACCCGCTCTTGGAGGAGAGACGATGAAACAGAACATCATGGCGGCAGCCATCGGTGCAGTAGCCGTTCTGACCGCGCCACAGGCATACGCCGAAGAGCTGAACTTCGACGCCTATCGGCAGATGCTGGCCGACGGCAATCCTGCCGAGCTGTTTGAGATGGAAGGCGAAGCGTTGTGGACCACCGCGCGTGGGCCGAAGAACGCCACCCTGGAAAAATGCGACCTCGGCCTCGGGGTGAATGTCGTTGCGGGTGCAGCCGCGCAGATGCCACGCTATTTCGCCGACACCGACAAGGTGCAGGATCTGGAGTCGCGTCTGATGCACTGCATGGATACGCTGCAGGGCATTCCGTCCGCAGAGATCGTCAACGGCAGCTTCCTCAAGGGCGAGCGTGCCAAGGTGGCTGCTCTGGTGGCCTATGTGGCCGGGCAGTCGAAGGGCAAGCCGATCCAGGTCGACCTCTCCCATCCGAAGATGAAGGAGATGTACGCGATGGGTGAAAAGACCTTTTTCTACCGTACCGGGGCGATGGATTTCGCCTGTTCGTCGTGTCACAGTCAGGACGGCAAGCGCATCCGTGCCACCCAGTTGCCCAACATCACCACCACCAAGGGGGCTGCTGAGGGCTGGGGTTCGTGGCCGGCCTACCGGGTGTCGAACTCGCAGTTCTGGACCATGCAGCATCGCCTGTGGGACTGCTTCCGCCAGCAGCGTACGGCCGAGCCGATTTTCGCTTCGGACGTGACCATCGCGCTGTCGACGTACATGGCGGGCAAGGGCAATGGCCATGAGGTCGTGTGGCCCGGTGTGAAGCGCTGATAGGGAGCATGCACATGAGAAAGAATCTATTGCTGGCGCCCCTGGCGCTGTTCGCCTCCGTCGCACTGGCATCCGATGTGGATGCGCGGGTCGCGGAAATGATGAAGACCTCGTTCAAGGCCAATGGCATTGCCTCGCTCGATCGTCAGGTCCAGGACGAGGTGCAGAAGGCGTGTTCCAGCCCGAACCCGCCCGACGCCGCCACCGCCAAGCGCCTCGAGGAAGCCCAGCTGGCGACCATCAAGTGGCCTGAAGGTGGCGATTACACCGGGGGCGACTGGAAGGAGGGAGCCAAGATCGCGATCAGCGGGCGCGGCCTGACCTGGACCGACAAGTCGCCCGACAACAATGGCGGCGGCTGCTACAACTGCCATGCGATGGACCCGAAGGAGGTCTCTGCCGGCACCATCGGCCCGAGCCTGGCGGGCTATGGCCGGCTGCGCGGCAATTCGGAGCCGATCGTCAAGTACACTTGGGGCAAGCTGTGGAATGCCAAGGCCTATAACGCGTGCAGCGATATGCCGCGCAACGGCTTCGGCAAGATCCTGACCGAAACGCAGATTCGCCATCTGATGGCCTATCTGTTCGACCCGGAATCGCCGGTCAACAAGCAGTAAGCGCTGCTCGCAAAGGCCCGGGCCGACCATCGGACCGGGCCTTTTTTCCGCCTTCGTCCATCAATATCTGTCGATATTCCACTTTATCCGCGACTCAAGGATTCAGATCATGAGCATGAACCGCCGCGAATTCCTCCAAGTCCTGGCCGTCGCCGCGGCTGGTGGCATGACCTTGCACAGCGACATCGCCCGCGCCGAAGCGGCTGCAAACAAGCTCTACGAGCTGCCGAAATTCGGCAATGTCAGCCTGCTGCACATGACCGACTGCCATGCCCAGTTGCTGCCGATCTATTTCCGTGAGCCCAACGTCAATCTCGGTGTCGGAAGCATGTTGGGGCAGGCGCCGCACGTGGTCGGCGAGGGCTTCCTGAAGCATTTCGGGATCAAGCCGGGCAGTGCCGAGGCCCATGCCTTCACCTACCTCAACTTTGTCGAGGCCGCGCGCACCTATGGCAAGGTTGGCGGTTTCGCCCATCTGTCCACGCTGGTCAAAAGCATGAAGGCGAGTCGCCCCGGTGCGTTACTGCTCGACGGTGGCGATACCTGGCAGGGCTCCGGTACCGCACTGTGGACCAACGCGCAGGACATGGTCGATGCATGCAAGCTGCTCGGTGTCGATGTGATGACCCTGCACTGGGAGTCCACTTACGGTGCCGAGCGGGTGAAGGAGATCGAGGAGAAGGACTTCGCGGGCAAGATCGACATCGTTGCGCAGAACGTCAGGACCACCGACTTCGAAGACCCGGTGTTCAAGCCCTATGTGATCAGGAAGATCAATGGCATCCCGGTCGCGATCGTCGGCCAGGCCTTTCCCTATACGCCGATCGCCAACCCGCGCTGGCAGACGCCGAACTGGAGCTTCGGCATCCAGGAGCAGGGCATGCAGGAGGCGGTGAACGCGGCGCGTGCCGAAGGCGCGCAGGTGGTGGTCGTGCTGTCGCACAACGGGATGGACGTCGACCTGAAGATGGCCAGCCGCGTCACCGGTATCGATGCCATTTTCGGCGGCCACACCCACGACGGCATGCCCGCGCCGACCGTGGTGGAGAACCCGGGCGGCAAGACCCTGGTGACCAATGCCGGATCCAACGGCAAGTTCCTCGGCGTGATGGACTTCGATGTCCGCAACGGCAAGGTGGCGGACTTCCGCTACAAACTGTTGCCGGTGTTCGCCAATCTGCTGCCGGCGGACAAGGAAATGGCCGCCTTCATCGACAAGGTGCGCGCTCCCTTCATCGAGAAGCTGTCCGAGAAGCTCGCGGTGACGGAAGGCATGCTCTATCGCCGCGGCAACTTCAACGGATCGTGGGATCAGCTCATCGTCGATGCGCTGATCGCCGAGAAGGATGCCGAGATCGCGTTCTCCCCCGGTTTCCGCTGGGGCACCTCGCTGCTGCCGGGCGACACCATCACCATGGAGCATCTGCTCGACCAGACTGCGATCACCTATCCATGGACCACGCTCACCAACATGAGCGGCGAGATGATCAAGACCATCCTCGAGGATGTCGCCGACAATCTGTTCAATGCCGATCCCTACTACCAGCAGGGTGGCGACATGGTGCGGGTCGGCGGTCTGCAGTACAGCTGCGATCCGACCGCCGCGATGGGCAAGCGCATCGACAACATGATGCTCAAGGGCAAGCGCATCGAAGCGGGCAAGACCTACAAGGTTGCCGGCTGGGCGCCGGTGTCGGAAGAGGCGAAGGACTCCGGTCCGGCGGTGTGGGACGTGGTGGCCGGGTATTTGCGGGCACAGAAAGTCATCACCCAGCGCCCGCTCAACCTGCCGACGCTGAAGGGGATCGACGCCAATCCGGGGGTCATGGCGTGAGCCCTCGCTGAGGCGCGCCCGGGCCTCATCATCATGATGTGGTCCTCATGCGCCAGGGCTGACCTGCTTCGCCAGCCCTGGCGCATTTCAGTGCCGACGCCGGATCAGGCCGACAGGGCGTTGGCCGGCGCCGATGCCTCGCCGGTCGGATACAGGTTGCAGAAGCGCAGCTCGAGCGGGTAGGGGAAGAAGTCCTCGACATAGCCGCTGCGGATGCTTTCCTGGGCGTTCTGCCAGAACTTCGGCTCGAGCAGGTCGCGGTGATGCTTGAGAAAGGCTTTGCGGACCCGCGCCGCGCCGAGCAGGAAGGTGGCGAACTCCTCCGGAAAGACATCCATCGGCCCTGCCGAATACCACGGCTCGCCTTCGAGTTCGGCGTCTTCGTACGGGGGCGGCGGAATCTTGCGGAAGTTCACGTCGGTCATGTACTCGATTTCGTCGTAGTCGTAGAACACGACACGGCCATAGCGTGTCACCCCGAAGTTCTTCCACAGCATGTCGCCGGGAAAGATGTTGGCGATGGCCAGTTCGCGGATCGCATTGCCGTATTCGCGTACCGCATGTTCGACGTCCTCGTCGGCCGCGCGTTCGAGATGGATGTTGAGCGGCGTCATGCGACGCTCGATATACAGGTGCTTGATGACGACCGAGTCGCCCTCGATCTCGAACGAGGTCGGTGCGAGCATGCGCAGTTCGTCGAGCAGATCGGGGTGGAAGCGCGACAGCGGCAGTGCGGCGTTGGAGAACTCCAGCGTGTCCGCCATCCGGCCCACCCGATCGACATGCTTCACCATCAGGTACTTGCGTTTGACCGTGGCCCGATCCATGTTCTTCGACGCGCCGAACACATCCTTGATGATCTTGAACACGTAGGGGTAGGACGGCAGCGTAAACACCAGCATCACCAGTCCGCGGATACCGGGCGCGATGATGAACTGGTCGTTGGAGTGGCGCAGGTGCGAGACCAGGTCGCGAAAGAACATGGTCTTGCCCTGCTTGCCCAGCCCGAGCATGGTGTAGAGCTCGCTGCGCGGCTTGTTGGGCATGATCGAGCGCAGAAACTGCACATAGCCCGACGGCACCTCCATGTCGACCATGAAGTAGGCGCGCGAGAGCGAGAACAGTACCGAAATCCGCCATGGATCGAGCAGCAAGGTGTCGATATAGAGCTTGCCGGCGGTGTTGTGGCGCACCGCCATGGTAAAGGGAATTTCCTGGTAACCGTTGACCGCCTTGCCGATGATGTAGGCGGTCTTGTTGCGATAGAACGCCGAGTACAGCACCTGGATCTGGCAGTTGACCTCCATGTCGGGCCATTCGCCGAGATGGGCCAGCGTCGAGCGCACGATGCAATCGACGTCGCGGTCAAGATCCTCGAACGGGCGCTGCCAGTCGAAATCCTCGATGAGCCGCCTGACCGTCCTGCGCAGGCCACCGTCCTGCGGGTAGTAGCTCGAATACACCGGTGGATAGGAGTCGATGTACTCGGTCGAGATCGCCGGACGGGCAAAAATATAATCGTTGTTGAAATAGGTCCGGTGCAGGATCTTGCAGCACACCGAATTGAAGAAGGTTTCTGCCAGCTCGGGCTGCTTGTGCCTGATCAGCATGCCGATGTAGTGCAGCTTGACCTGTTGCCAAGTGGTGTCGTCGAGCGAGTCGGCATCGAACTCGCCGTGCAGGCGCAGGACGGTCTCGTCCACCCGGTCGTCATAGAACTGCACCCGTTCGCGAACCGCATCGAGCTGGGCCTGCCATTCGCCCGCCTCGAAGAACTCCTTGGCCCGACGGGAGGTCTCGCGGAAGATCCGGTAGTGCTTGTTGAAACCCTCGATCAAGGTTTGCGCGATCGCCTGCGCGACCGGATTCTCACCCATCGATCCCTCCATCGCGAAGATCTCCCCTGCTGTCGTGCATGGCCCGTGGCGGGCGGTGATCCAGGCTGCCGCCAAATTTTAGCATTCGCCACCGAGCGCGGATGACTTTGGCTCGCCTTTCGAACCCGCCGGATTTGGGCGATAATCCTCGACCGGTAATGCGGCGGATCGAGATTCGACGAGCCGGTCCGCCCGTCCCGGTCGTCCAGCTACGATCGCACCATTGCAATGCCAACCAGAGTCCAGTGAGGGAGCAGGAATGAGCGAATCCAAGATCAAGGTGCCTGCCGGCGGCCAGAAGATTATTCCCGGTCAGGCAACGCCGGACAACCCGATCATCCCCTTCATCGAAGGTGACGGCATCGGCGTGGACATCACCCCGGTGATGATCAAGGTCATCGATGCCGCGGTCGACAAAGCCTACGGCGGCAAGAAGAAGATCCACTGGATGGAAGTCTATGCCGGCGAGAAGTCCACCCGGTTGTACGGGCCCGACGAGTGGCTGCCGAAGGAAACTTTCGACGCCCTCAAGGAGTACTCGGTCTCGATCAAGGGGCCGATGACGACCCCGGTCGGCGGCGGCATCCGTTCGCTCAACGTTGCCCTGCGCCAGGAGCTCGATCTCTACCAGTGCGTGCGTCCGGTCCAGTACTTCAAGGGCGTACCTTCACCGCTGAAGAACCCGGAGTTGACCAATATGGTCATCTTCCGCGAGAACACCGAAGACATCTATGCCGGCATCGAATGGTCGGCCCAGTCCGAAGGGGCGAAGAAGATCGTCAAGTTCCTGCAGGACGAGATGGGGGTCAAGAAGATCCGCTTCCCGGAAACCTCCGGCATCGGCATCAAGCCGATCTCGATCGAAGGCACCACCCGCCTGGTCCGCGCTGCGCTCAAGTACGTGATTGCCAACGACCGCAAGTCGCTGACCATCGTGCACAAGGGCAACATCATGAAGTTCACCGAAGGCCTGTTCCGTGACACCGCCTACAAGGTGGCGCAGGAAGAGTTCGGTGCCGAGCCGATCGATGGTGGCCCGTGGTGCAAGTTCAGGAACCCGAGCACCGGTCGCGAAGTCATCGTCAAGGACGCGATTGCCGACGCCTTCCTGCAGCAGATCCTGCTGCGTCCGGCCGAATACGACACCATCGTGACCACCAACCTGAACGGCGACTACATCTCCGATGCCCTGGCCGCACAGGTCGGCGGTATCGGTATCGCCCCGGGAGCGAACATCTCCGACCAGTACGCCTGCTTCGAGGCCACCCATGGCACCGCGCCGAAGTATGCCGGTCTCGACAAGGTGAACCCGGGCTCGCTGATCCTGTCGGCAGAAATGATGCTGCGTCACATGGGCTGGACCGAGGCGGCCGACCTGATCATCAAGTCGATGGAAGCTGCGATCGGCGACAAGCAGGTCACCTACGATTTCGCCCGCCTGATGGAAGGCGCCAACGAACTGTCGTGCTCGGCGTTCGGCGATGCGATGATTGCCCGCATGTAAGCTGCCTCGGGCAGCAACGGGTCCGGCGCCGCGCGCTGGCCAGTCAAAAAAAGACCCCGCCTCCGGTATGGACGCGGGGTTTTTTGTCGGTGTCGCCCGCGCGCCGGGCCTCAGTCCTTCCCGCGCACGATCAGCACCGATACATCGACCTTGCGCACCAGATTCTCGGCAACGCTCCCCAGCAGCAAGCGCTGGAAGCCCCGGCGGCCGTGCGAGCCGACGACCAGCAGGTCGGCGCCGGAGTCGGTGACTGCCGCAGCGATCTGGTCTGCCGCGTGGCTGTCCTCCGATGCGAGAAAGCGCTCCCTTGGCGTCATCCCCGCGTCCCGTGCCCTGTCTACGGCTTCTTTCAGCGTGGTTCGACCACTGTCGAGCAGGGCGTGCTGCATCTTCCCGGCGTCTACCAGCGCGCCATGATTGGAAAACGACTGCAGCAGGGATTCATCCACCGCGTGTGCGATCTCGAGTACCGCGCCGTGAAGGCGCGCCAGCGCGATCGCCTCGTCCAGCGCCTTGGACGACGTCGTGCTGTCGTCGATCGCAATGAGGATGTGCTTGTACATCATGGCTCCTGTGGCGGAAAGAAAATCCCCGCAAGCCTAGCATTGCGTCACCCCGCGGGGCATCGGCGTTTTCCTGTAAGCGGCCGCGACCGCAACGCGCGCCGCTGATCGGGCAGGACGCCCCCTTCCTGAAGAGCCTGACAATCATGTTTCGCTTTGTAAGGCAGAAGTAAGCTCCGCACTCCTATAATCCGCCTGCAGTTTTGTCGGCTGGCCGATCTTCGGCCGGTGTCGCCGCAAAGCACGCAATAACTAATCGAGAGGAGACGTTATGGATAACAACAGTGCAGCCTACTGGAAGGCGACGCTGGCACTCTTGACCAAGATCCTGATTGTATGGTTCCTGGTCTCGTTCGGCGCCGGCATCCTCTTTGCGCCGATGCTCAACAACATCCACCTGGGCGGTTATCCGCTGGGCTTCTGGTTCGCCCATCAGGGATCGATGTACATCTTCATCGCATGCATCTTCTACTACGCGAAGAAAATGGGCGATATCGATCGCCAATTTGACGTGCACGAAGAATAAGAGGACGACAAATGGATCTGCAAACTATCACCTACCTCTTTGTCGGCGCCTCCTTCGCGCTCTACATCGGGATTGCGGTCTGGGCCCGTGCCGGTAGCACGAGCGACTTCTACGTTGCCGGCGGCGGGGTACACCCGATCACCAACGGTATGGCGACGGCAGCCGACTGGATGTCCGCCGCGTCCTTCATCTCCATGGCCGGCCTGATCGCCAACATGGGTTACGGTGGGGGCCTGTTCCTGATGGGCTGGACCGGCGGCTACGTCATGCTGGCGATGCTGCTGGCACCGTACCTGCGCAAGTTCGGCAAGTTCACCGTGCCGCAGTTCATCGGCGACCGCTTCTACTCGAAGACGGCCAGCACGGTAGCCGTGGCCTGCCTGCTGACCGCGTCGATCACCTATATCATCGGCCAGATGACGGGTGTCGGCGTGGCGTTTTCGCGCTTCCTCGGCGTGTCGAACGACATGGGTATCTACATCGGTATGGCCATCGTGTTCATGTACGCGGTGTTCGGCGGCATGAAGGGCATCACCTACACTCAGGTGGCGCAATACATGGTGCTGATCCTGGCCTACACGATCCCGGCGATCTTCATCTCGCTGCAGCTCACCGGCAACCCGCTTCCGCAGCTCGGCCTCGGCTCCAGCATCGCCGGTACCGACGTGTCGCTGCTGTTCAAGCTCAACCAGGTTGTCACCGACCTCGGCTTCAGCGAGTACACCACGTCGCTGCCGGGCAGCACACTCAACATGTTCGTGTATACCGTCTCGCTGATGATCGGTACCGCCGGTCTGCCGCACGTGATCGTGCGCTTCTTCACCGTTCCGACGGTCAAGGACGCACGCTCCTCCGCTGGTTGGGCGCTGGTGTTCATCGCCATCCTGTACACGACGGCCCCGGCTGTTGCCGCGATGGCCAAGCTGAACCTGCACGCCACGGTGAATTCGTCGGTGGGTCTGGAGCCGGACGCGCAGGGCAAGATGGTTGTCAATCCGGCGACGATCACTGCCGCTGCCGATGCTTACGCAACCGAGGCTAGCTTGGTCTACGAACAGCGTCCGGACTGGATGAAGCGTTGGGAAAAGACCGGTCTGCTGAAGTTCGAGGACAAGAACGGCGACGGGCGTATCCAGTACTACAACGACGCGACCAAGAATGCCGACGCCAAGGCCAAGGCCGACGCCGCCGGCTGGAAGGGCAACGAGCTGACGGTCAACGCCGACATCATCGTGCTCGCCAACCCGGAAATCGCGCTGCTCCCGAACTGGGTGATCGCGCTGGTGGCCGCGGGCGGTCTGGCCGCGGCGCTGTCGACCGCTGCCGGCCTGCTACTGGCGATCTCGTCCGCGGTGTCGCATGACCTGGTCAAGAACGTGTTCAACCCGAACATCACCGACAAGGGTGAGCTGATGGCGGGCAAGATCTCGATGGCAGGTGCGATCGTGCTGGCCGGCTACCTGGGTCTGAACCCCCCGGGCTTCGCCGCCGGTACCGTGGCCCTGGCCTTCGGTATTGCAGCCAGCTCGCTGTTCCCGGCGATCATGATGGGCATCTTCTCCAAGAAGATGAACAAGGAAGGCGCCATCGCCGGCATGCTCTCGGGTCTGTTCGTCACCCTGTTCTACGTGTTTGCACACAAGGGCATCTTCTTCATCAAGGGTACCGAGTTCGTCGATCTGATCGGCGGCCCGAACTCCTTCTTCGGCATCACGCCGGAAGCCTTCGGTGCAATCGGTGCGTTGTTCAACTTCATCGTCGCCTTCGCAGTGGATAAGGTCACGAAGGAGCCGCCCGAGCATATCCAGGCCCTGGTCGAAAGCGTTCGTATCCCGCGCGGTGCGAAAGCGGTCGACGGCGCCCACTAAGAAGCAGAAACAGTCAGCCTTGCGTCGTTCGCCCTCCGGGGCGGGCGGTGCGGGTGAAACCCCGCCGGTATCATTGGCGGGGTTTTTATTTTGTGGCACCTTGCGGGGATCGATGCCGAGCCTGGCGTCCGATCCGACTGGAGTAGTGTATGGCTTTCGATATCAGTGTTGCCCTGACCTGGATCCTGTTCCTCGCCTTGTTTCCGATCGCATATTTCTGGTTGCGGCGGGCGTGGCGGATCGTGATCAAGAAGGATTTTTCCGAAGTTGCGCTCAAGCGTGGTGAGGCGCCACCGAACCAGGCAAAGTTCGCCCCCTACGCGGCAGCCATCAACCTGGTCGGCGCCGCGATCGTACTGGCCGTGATCGTCGGAGTGGTCGGCGGTCACTACGACTACGAGACCTGGAGCGCGACTGCCGGTGTCACCATCTGGGGCAAAGTCATCGCCGACTTCATCCTGAGCCGGCATGCTCACCCGATGGTGATCAAGAAGCGCGCCAAGCCCGACGCTGCGGTCGACAAGTCGGGCCAGTGATGCGCGCTCGCAGGCGGGCGACGGGCGCCGGTGCTCAGTCGGAGTGCGAACGATGCTCCGAGACCCCGTGGTGGCGGTCGAGCCGGTTCATGATCCGCACGTAGATGCCGATGATGATCAGGTAGGCGATCAGCGTGCCTTGGGCAAAAATGTAGAATCCGAGCGGAAAGCCCATGAAACTCATTGTGTTGAGTTCGCTCGCGTAGTACCCGGCGACAAAGGTGCCGACGAACCAGATGGTCAGCAGGGTGGCGGTAAGCCATAGGTTGCGCCGCCAGTACAGGCGGTGACGAGCAGTCAGTTCCATGTGTCCACTGTTACAAGTTCATGGCCGATAGAGGTTGGACCCGGGCTGTACCAGCCTGAGCCCGGTGACGGGATGCACCGGCTGCGCCGTGCGCAGCGGTCGGCCCATTGCGGATGAACTATTGCCCGGCACGTTCCCGCAGCAAGCGGGCCTGCATCTCGCCCGCAACCACTTCGTGCCCGCCGGCGGCAATCACGAATTCGCTCTCGCCCGCGCAGATCGCCTTCAGTCGTGCTTCAAAGCCATCCATCCCGGCCATCGGCACGCGCGCCGAAATCACCGTCCAGCCGCTGGCGGGGCTGTCGGTGGCGGTCAGGTGACCGCGTCGGCCGGCAAGCTCGGCACTGACTTCGCCGAAGCGCTCGTCGGCCACCTTGACCGTGACGTCGAGCATCGGCTCCAGAATCTGCGGGCGGGCGGCGAGCACGGCTTCGATCAGGGCGTGACGCGCGGCGGTCACGAATGACACCTCGTTCGAGTCCACCGCATGATGTTTGCCATCGGTGACGACAACCCGCAGGTCGTGGATCGGATAGCCGGCGAGCGCGCCCTCGGTCAATGCCTGGCGCACGCCTTTTTCCACCGCCGGCATGAAGTGGGTGGGAATCGCGCCGCCTTTCACCTCGTCGGCGAGTTGCAGCCCCTCGCCGCGCCCGAGCGGCTCCACGCGCAATGCGACCTCGCCGAACTGGCCGGCACCTCCGCTCTGCTTCTTGTGCCGGTAGCGCGCTTCCGCGGTGACCGAAATGGTCTCGCGATAGGGGATGGCCGGCGGCGCGGTGTCGAGTTCGAGGTTCCAGCGGCTGGCAAGCTGATCGAGCACGATCTTCAGATGCTGTTCGCCCAGACCGCGGACCACGGTCTGGCGGCCGCGGGTGTCGTAGCTGACCTCGAGGCAGGGGTCCTCGTCGGTCAGTCGCACCAGGGCCTCTGCCAGCTTGTGCTCGTCGGCCGGCTTGCGCGCGATCAGCGAGAGGCCGAACACCGGCTGCGGATAGGTGGGTGAAACCAGATGGAAGTGGTCCTCGTCGTGCGAATCGTGCAAGACGGCGTCGCGGTGCAGGTCGTCAACCCGCGATACGGCGCACAGGTCGCCCGGTACCGCGAGCGGCGTTTCCACCGTATTGCGCCCCTGCAGACGCAGCAGATGGGTCACCTTGAATGCCTTGCGCGCGTCGCCGATGAAAAGTGCGCTGTTGGGGGTGATCTGCCCCTGATGGACGCGAAACAGTGCGAGTTTGCCCCGGTAGGGATCGTTGCTGATCTGGAACACGTGGGCAACGGCGTGGCGAGCCGGATCCGGGCTGAGTGCCACCGGCGCCGCGCCAGCGCCTTCGCCCTTGAGGAAGACGGGTGGATTGCCCTCGGTCGGGTCGGGCATCAGGCGTCCGAGGATGTCGAGCAATTCGCGGATGCCGGCGCCGGTGCGTGCCGACACGAAGCACACCGGAATCAGGTGTCCGTCACGCAGTGCCTGCTCGAACGGCGCGTGCAGTTGTTCCGGGTCGAGCGAATCGCCTTGCTCGAGATAGCGCGCCATCAGCGCCTCGTCGAGTTCGACCACCTGATCGACGATCGCGTCGTGTGCCGTGTCCGGATTCGAGAACGCGGTCGCGGTGGCCGCATCGGGGGCGAAAAAACAATCGACGACCTTGCTGCCGTCTGCGGCAGGCAGGTTCACCGGCAGGCATTCGCGGCCGAACTCGGCAACGATCGCTTCGGTCAGCGCGGCGCAGTCGGCGCTGGCCGCATCGATCTTGTTCACCACGATCAGGCGGCACTTGCCCTTCGCTGCGGCCATCATCCGCCGGGTCCCGCTCTCGATGCCGGCCGCGGCATTGATCACGATTGCAGCCGTTTCCACCGCGGGCAGGGTGGCCAGCGCGCGACCGGCCAGATCCGGCAGCCCCGGGGTGTCGAGCAGGTTGATCCAGTGCCCCGCCCATTCGAGGTGGGTCAGGGTGGCCGCAAGCGAGTGCCCCATCGCCTTTTCCTGTGGATCATGGTCGGAGACCGTATCGCCCCGTTCCACGCTGCCGCTGCTGGTGATGGCGCCGGCAGCGGCGAGGAGGGCTTCGAGCAGCGTGGTCTTGCCGCTACCGGTATGGCCGAACAGGCTGAGGTTGCGGATATCGTGGACCGAGTTCGGTGTCATTGCACTCTCTCCGGGGTTTGGTGGCTCAAGTTTCCACCTGTGCCAGCCGCTTGGCAATGCGCTGGATCAACCGTGGCCGGCACCTGCGGCAGCCGCCGACGCCTTTGCAGCGGTGCCGAAGTGCTTATTCCGGAACCATTGCGGCGATCCGCGGTAAAAGAATGAAAGCATGCTCGCATGCAATAACAGATTCGCTCAGGGAATCCTTGCCATGACCGCCAGACCCGCTCCTGCCGTTATCACCGGCGACGTCGATCACCACGCTCGTGCGGCACCCGACGTACTGCAGCAACTGGAGGTCAGCCGGCACGAGGGGCTGAATTCGGATGAGTTCGTCCACCGCCAGTCCCGCTACGGTCCCAATTCCTTGCCGCCACCGCGCCGGCGTGGTCCGTGGATGCGTTTTCTGCTGCAGTTCCACAACGTGCTGATCTACGTGCTGCTGGCGGCCGGAGTGGTGACGGCCCTGCTCGGGCATGCGATCGACTCCGGAGTGATCTTCGGTGTGGTGCTGATCAACGCGATCATCGGTTTCCTGCAGGAGGGCAAGGCCGAACGGGCGCTCGACGCGATCCGCGACATGCTCTCGCTCCACGCCCAGGTGCTGCGCGACGGCAGGCGCCAGGAGGTGATGGCGGACACCTTGGTGCCGGGCGACATCGTCTTTCTCGCCTCGGGGGACAAGGTGCCGGCCGACCTGCGCCTGGTGGACGTGCGCAGCCTGCGGATCGAGGAGGCGGCGCTCACTGGAGAGTCGCTGGCGGTCGAGAAGCGGACCGAGCCGGTGGATGCCGACGCTGCGCTGGGCGACCGGACCTGCATGGCGTACTCCGGCACCCTGGTGGTCTATGGCCAGGGCACCGGGGTGGTGGTCGCCACCGCAGAAGCTACCGAAATCGGTCGCATCAGCGCGATGCTCAACGCGGTGGAAGAGCTCACCACGCCGTTGTTGCGCCAGTTGGCCGGATTCGGCCGGATACTGACCTGGGCCATTCTGGCCATTTCCACGATTACCTATGTGTTCGGCGTGGTGGTGCGTGGCTACCCGTCGGGCGAGATGTTCCTCGCCGCGGTCGGGCTGGCGGTTGCAGCCATACCCGAAGGTCTGCCGGCAATCATGACGATCACGCTGGCGATCGGAGTGCAGGCCATGGCGCGACGCAATGCGATCATCCGCCGGCTGCCGGCGGTCGAGGCGCTTGGCTCGGTGACGGTGATCTGCTCCGACAAGACCGGCACGCTCACGCGCAATGAGATGACCGTGCAGCGGGTGATGACCGCTGAGGGGGCCCTGGCGGTTTCCGGGGCGGGGTATGCACCGCATGGGGGCTTCAGTCGTGATGAGCATGAGCTCGAGGTGAGCGAATGTCCGGGTCTGGAAGATATCGGCCGTGCCGCGCTGCTGTGTAACGACGCCACGCTGACGCTCGAGAATGAAGTGTGGACGCTGGTCGGCGATCCCACCGAGGGGGCTCTGCTCACGCTGGCGGCCAAGGCCGGACTCGATGCCGGCTTCGAGCGGGAGTCACTGCCGCGTGTCGATGTGATTCCGTTCGAGTCCGAGCACCGCTTCATGGCCACGCTTCATCACGATCACCGGCGGGGTGGCCTGATCCTGCTCAAGGGGGCGCCCGAGCGGGTGCTGGACCTGTGCGCGACCCAGCGTGAAGGCGGTCAGGAAGGTCCCCTGCAGGTGGCCGACTGGCAGGCCGGGATGGACGCTGCCGCCACAGAGGGTATGCGCCTGCTCGCCATCGCCGAGCGCTACGGCGTGGACGGTCTGAGCGCGCTGGATTTCGACGATATCGAGCGCGGCGGCTTCACCCTGCTGGGGGTGCTCGCGCTCTCCGATCCGCCGCGCGAGGAGTCGGTGAAGGCGGTGGCGAACTGTCTGTCGGCCGGCATCCGGGTCAAGATGATCACCGGCGATCATGTGGCCACCGCACGCGCGATCGGCCAGCAGCTGGGGCTTGCGCCCGCGGTGAAGGCAATGACCGGGGCCGAGGTCGAGATGCTCGACGACGCCCAGCTTGCCCGCGTGGTCGGCGAGGTCCACATCTTTGCCCGCGCCAGTCCCGAGCACAAGCTGCGCCTGGTGAAGGCGCTGCAGGCGCAGGGCGAGGTGGTGGCGATGACCGGCGACGGCGTCAATGATGCGCCCGCGCTCAAGCGCGCCGACGTCGGCGTGGCCATGGGCCTGAAAGGCACCGAGGCGGCCAAGGAGGCGGCCGAAATGGTGCTCGCCGACGACAATTTCGCCTCGGTGGCGGCCGCAGTGGAAGAGGGGCGGCGGGTGTACGACAATCTGAAGAAGGCAATCGTGTTCATCCTGCCGACCAATATCGGCCAGGGCTGCATGGTGTTGCTGGCCGTGCTGTTCGGCCTGACCATGCCGATCACGCCGGCGCAGATCCTGTGGGTGAACATGATCACCGCGGTCACGCTGTCGCTAGCGCTCGCCTTCGAGGCGCCCGAGCGCGACATCATGCGGCGACCGCCGCGCGACCCGGCCGAACCGCTGCTGACCCGATTTCTCGCCTGGCGCATCGTGTTCGTCGGCCTGCTGCTGGTGGCCGGCGGTATGGGGCTGTTCCTGTGGGAGCTTGAACGCGGGGCGAGCCTGGAGGCGGCGCGCACCGCCACCGTCAATGCGATCCTCATCGGCGAGGTGTTCTACCTGTTCAATGTGCGCAGCTTCTCCGGGTCCATCCTCAATGTCGAGGGCTTCTTCGGCAACCGCTACGTGCTGCTCGCGATTGCCTTGTTGCTCGTGTGCCAGGCACTGTTCACCTATCTGCCGGCGATGCACGGCCTGTTCGGTACCGAGGCGCTGGGGCCCGACGTGTGCTTGCGTATCCTTGCTTTTGGCGTGGCCGTGCTGCTATTGGTCGAGGCCGAGAAGTGCTTGCTGCGCGGCCTTGAAAGTCGCGCGGTTCAAGCGTAAGCGGGGGCAGGCGGGAAATGATCGAAGTGCTTCAAGCCGGGGGCACGATGCCGTGTTCGCCCTGTTTCTGATCATCTCGGCACTGGCAGGCGCGGTCGCAGCGCGTATGCGCCAACCGGTGCTGATCGCCTGCATCGTTGATTTCGGTGACGGCGAGGATCCGGTCTTTCTTGAGACCCTGCCGCTCCGGCACGCACCTTGGGTGATCACCACCTTTCCGCAGTGGGAGTCGAACCGTGCATTCCTGCACGCCTTGCGTCAGGCGGGTTTTGGCGGCAAGGTGGCCGGGGTGGTGCGCGACGAGGCGCATGGCGACGCGATGGACGCTGCCGGTGTCGAGCGGGTGTTGAACCCCTTCAACGATGCGGCCGATCATGCCGCCCGGACCTTTGCCGCCGAGCTTGCGGCGGCGCGCCACAACGAGACGAGGGAGGACGTGAAATGAGCCCGATTCGGACCCTGCTTGCCGCAAGCGACCTTTCCGCGCATGCCCGTCACGCGGTTGCGCGCGCGGCGCTGGTGGCCTCCGACGTCGGCGCCCGGCTGGCGCTCACCCATGTGGTGAGCGGCGGGGGGCTCGACGTCCTGCGCCATCTGTTCGATGGCGGTACCGGCGATATCGGCGAACGCCTGCTCGACGAGGTGCGGGGCGAAGTTCGCGAACTCGCAGACGAGATCGGTGCCCGTTATCCGGTGGGTATCGACGTTCACCTTGCCGTGGGCTCGGTGCTGTCGGAGCTGTGCTCGCATGCGGACGCGATCGATGCCGACCTGCTCGTGCTCGGTGCACGGGGCGGCAGCCCGATGCGCGAATGGGTGTTGGGCTCGACCACCGAACGCTTGCTGCGCAAGAGCCGGCGGCCAATGCTGGTGGTCAAGCAGATGGCACACGAGAGTTACCGACGGGTGCTGGTGCCGGTCGACTTCTCGGCGCGCTCGCTCGATGCGCTGCGGATTGCCCGTGCCGTTGCGCCGCTGGCCGATCTGATCCTGGTGCACGCCTTCGAGGTGCCGTTCGAGGGCAAGCTGCGTTACGCTGGGGTCGACGAGAGTGCGCTGACCGCCCTGCGCGTGACCGCCAAGCGCGAAGCCGTAGAGAAGATGAATGCACTGGTCCATGCGGCGGGGCTGAGCGGTGCGCCGCTGCGCCGTATCGTGCTGCATGGCGACGCACCGACGATATTGCTGACCCAGGAGCAGGAGCAGGACTGCGATCTGATCGTGATCGGCAAGCGTGGACTGGGGATGCTGGAAGAGAGGTTGCTGGGCAGCGTCACCAAGCACATTCTCACCCAGTCGGTGGGCGATGTTCTGGTGACCGACCGCGAGTATTCCTGAGTTCGCAGCGGGCGATCCGGTCCGATGCCCTGTCGTGGAGGGCGGTCCATGCCACCGTATGGTGGATTGTTCCGCAAGCGGTTGGGCTTCTGTACGCGCGCGCCTTACACTTCCGGTTTCGCCACGCGTCGTTGCGCCTGCTGGAGCCATCAAAAAATGAGAACCGAACACGCCCCCACGATACAACGTGCCGATTATCGGCCCTTGCCCTGGACGGTCGAGCGCATCGACCTCCATTTTCGCCTCGATCCGACCGCCACCGTCGTCACCAACCGCATGGTGTGCGTACGCACCGCGGATGGCGGTGACGGCCCGATCAAGCTGTGGGGCGAGGGGCTGGAGCGATTGTCGCTGACCGTCGATGGTGTCGTCCCGCACGCGGGCAGTCTGCGCGAAGGGGGCGATGTGCTCGAAATCGATGCGTCTGGCGAGCAGGTGGTGCTCGAGATCGTGACCCGGATCGACCCCCGGGCCAATACCACACTCTCCGGGCTGTACCTGTCGAATGGCGGATTCTTCACCCAGTGCGAGGCCGAGGGCTTTCGCCGGATCACCTATTTTCCCGATCGTCCCGACGTGATGGCGCGCTATACCGTCACCCTCGATGCCGATCGCGCAACCTGCCCGGTGCTGCTGTCCAACGGCAACCTGCTGGCCCAGGGCGACTTGCCGGAGGGGCGCCACTTCGCCAAGTGGGAGGATCCCTTCCTGAAACCCTCGTACCTGTTCGCGCTCGTTGCGGCAAAGCTGGAGGTGCTCGAACGTGAAGTCGAAACCGCGTCCGGGCGCAAGGTGCTGCTGCAGGTCTGGGTCGAAGCGGGCAACCTCGACCGTTGCGGGCACGCGATGGACTCGCTGGTGCACTCGATGCGCTGGGACGAACAGGTGTTTGGCCTCGAACTCGATCTCGACCGGTTCATGATCGTCGCGGTGTCGGACTTCAACATGGGAGCGATGGAGAACAAGGGCCTCAACATCTTCAACACCAAGTTCGTGCTCGCCAAACCGGACACCGCGACCGACATCGATTACGAGAACGTCGAGAGCGTGGTCGCCCACGAGTACTTCCACAACTGGACCGGCAACCGCGTGACCTGCCGCGACTGGTTCCAGCTAACCCTAAAAGAAGGCCTCACCGTGTTCCGCGACCAGCAGTTCTCGGCCGACATGCTCGCGCGCGCTGCCGGGCCGGCGGGGGCGGCCTCGGCGCGGGCGGTCAAGCGCATCGATGACGTACGCGTGTTGCGCGCCGCGCAGTTTCCGGAGGACGGCGGGCCGATGGCACATCCGATCCGGCCCGACAGCTACCAGGAGATCAACAATTTCTACACCGCCACGGTGTACGAGAAGGGCGCGGAGGTCATCCGCATGCTGCACACCCTGCTCGGGCCGGAGGGTTTCCGCAACGGCATGGATCTGTATTTCAGCTATTTCGATGGCCGTGCGGTGACCTGCGACGACTTCGTCGATGCAATGGCGGAAGCCAATGGTCGCGACCTCGATCAGTTCATGCGCTGGTATGGCCAGGCCGGCACGCCGCGGCTGCAGGCGGCCGGGGTGTGGGACGGCGCCGCCGGCTGCTATACCCTGACGCTGAGTCAGCACACGCCGCCCACGCCGGGTCAGGACGAGAAGCTGCCGCTGGTGATCCCGGTGGCGCTCGGCCTGATCGGGCCGGATGGGCGTGACTGCCCGCTGCAACTCGACGGTGAGCCGCAACCTGGTGCCACCACCCGCGTGCTGGCGCTCAGGGACACCGAGCACACATTCACGTTTGTCGGGCTCGCCGCCGAACCGGTGCCTTCGCTGTTGCGCGGGTTCTCGGCGCCGGTGATCCTCGAACTGGAAGAAGATGATGCCCGGCTGGCATTCCGCATGGCGCACGACGCCGATCCGTTCAACCGCTGGGATGCCGCGCAGCGTTACAGCGAGCGGATTGTGCTCGCGCTGGCGTCGGGGATTGCCGATGCGGTGCCGTCGGCCTTTGTCGGGGCCTTCCGTACGCTGCTCAACGATGACACGCTGGACCCCGCCTTCCGCGCCCAGGCTCTGGCACTGCCGGCCGAGGGCTATCTCCTCGAACGCATGGCACCGGCCGATCCGGCTGCCTTGCGCCGGGCGTTGGTGGCGTTGATGCACGACCTGGGTCAGGTGCTGGGCGAGGATCTGCGCACGGTCTGCGACACGATGCAGGTGGGGGGCGCCTATCGCTACCATCCGGCCGACGCCGGGCGGCGTGCGCTCGCCAACCTCGCGCTGCGCTACCTCACCGCGGCCGGCGATGCTCAGGGCCTGGCCCTTGCGCAGACCCGGTTCGAAGCCGCCGGCAACATGACCGAGCGGTTCGGTGCGCTTGCCGCGCTGGTGCAGAGCACCAGCCCCGCCCGCGAGGCGGCGCTGGCCGCGTTCCACCAGCGTTATCGCGATGATGCGCTGGTGCTGGACAAGTGGTTTGCATTGCAGGCCGGGGCCTGGCAGTGGAGCGAGGCGGCCGTACCGACCGTGGAGCGGGTGCGGATGCTGATGGCCGACCCGGCCTTCAGCCTGTCCAATCCGAACAAGGTCTATGCCTTGCTCGGGACCTTCTTCCGTGCCAATCCGGGCGAGTTCCATGCCGCGGACGGCAGCGGCCATGCGTTCTGGGCGGACCAGGTGATCGCTCTCGATGTCCGAAATCCGCAGGTGGCTTCGCGCATGGCGCGCGCGCTGGAGAACTGGCGGCGTTATACGCCCGCACTCCAGGCCAGCATCCGCCCGCATCTGGAACGCATACTGGCGGCCGAGGGACTGTCGGCGGATGTCGCCGAGGTGGTCGGCAAGGCCTTGGGCTGAGTGCTCCGCGCGATGCTTGCCGGACCTCCGCCGCGGAGGGACCGGCAAGCCGGCGTTCAGGTTTCGAGGTCGCCGGCGATGTAGTTCGACAGATGCTGGATGGTTGCCTCGTGTTCGCTGACGATGCGCTTGACCATGTCGCCGATGGTGACGATACCGACGATCTTGCCGTCATCGATGACCGGCAGATGGCGGAAACGTTTCTCGGTCATGGTCTGCATGACTTCGTCCACGGTATTGGACGGTGTTACCGTGAATGGGTGTGCGGTCATCAGTTCGCGGACCTTCACGTCACGCGACACCAGCCCCTTCAGGACGACCTTGCGCGCATAGTCGCGCTCGGTGAAGATACCGACCAGCTGGTCGCCTTCAGTCACGAGGACCGCGCCGATATCGAACTCGGCCATGACCTTCAGCGCATCGAACACCGAATTGTCCGGCGCCACGGACATGGCCTTGTTGCCTTTTTCCGCAAGTATCTGTCCTACTGTTGTCGTCATCCCTGTACCCCTCGTCGGTTTCGGTTGCATGGTCCGCCCGCGGCGGGCGGTGTTCTTTTCAATAGCTTGGAATGATCCGGCGCAGGATGCAAGCGTGGGCGAACCCTGATCCCGGTCGCCCGTTCAGATCTCCAGATTGTCGATCAACCGCGTCCGGCCCAGGCGGGCGGCGGCCAGCACGACCAGCGGGTCATCGGCGTGAATCGGCGGCTGGAGGTCGGCCCGCCGGCGGATGGCGATATAGTCCGGCTGCCAGCCGCGGGCGCACAGCTCGTCCATGGCGTCGGTCTCGAGCTTGAGAAAGTCGTGGTCGCCCGCGCCAACCGCAGCGGCGATGCGCGTGAGCAGGCGGTACAGCAAGGGCGCCTCGTTGCGCTCGGCCTCCGACAGATAGCCGTTGCGCGACGACAGCGCGAGTCCGTCGGGCGCACGCACGGTCTCGCCTGGCAGCACCTCCACCGGCAGCGCCAGCTCGCGCACCATGTTCGACAGCACCATCAACTGCTGATAGTCCTTCTTGCCGAACAGCGCGACGTCGGGTTGCACGATGTTCAGCAGCTTGAGTACCACGGTGGCCACGCCACGGAAATGGCCGGGACGAAACTCCCCGTCGAGGATGGAGACCTGCGCCGGCGCGGGATCGACGTGATAGCGCTGCGGTTCCGGGTACATCACCGACTCGTCCGGCGCGAACAGGTGCCCGACGCCGGCAGCTTCGAGCTTTTCGCAGTCGGCCTGCAGGGTGCGCGGGTACTTGTCGAAGTCCTCGCTCGGGCCGAACTGCAGACGGTTGACGAAGATGCTGGAGATCACGCAGTCGGCGTGTTCGCCCGCCTGGCGCATCAGCGCGATATGGCCGTCATGCAGGTTGCCCATGGTGGGTACCAGGGCGACCCGGCCGGCGGTGGCGCGCGCCTTGCGCAAGCTCTCGATCGAGTGATGAATCTGCATGGTGACGGATCTCTTGATTCGGCAAGCCTGGCGGCTCAGTAACAGTGTTCCGGCGCCGGGAAGCTGCCGTCCTTGACTGCGGCGACATAGGCGGCAACTGCGGCGTCGATGCTGGCGGCGCCGGTCATGAAATTGCGCACGAAACGCGCGGTCTTGCCCGGATACACGCCGAGGAGGTCGTGCAGCACCAGGACCTGGCCGTCACAGGATGGCCCGGCACCGATGCCGATGGTGGCCATCGAGCCCAGACTGACCGTGATCTCCGCGGCCACCGTGGCCGGCACCATTTCCATCACCATCAAGGCTGCCCCGGCCTGTTCGAGTGCGAGCGCATCGGACTTCAGGCGTGCGGCCCCGGCCTCGTTGCGCCCCTGGACGCGATAACCGCCCAGTTGGTGCACCGATTGCGGGGTCAGACCGATGTGTGCGCATACCGGAACTCCGCGTTCGACCAGGAAGCGCACCGTTTCGGCCATGAACTCGCCGCCTTCGAGTTTGACCATCTGCGCGCCGGCGGCCATCAGGCGGGCGGCGTTGCGCATCGCCTGTGCCGGGCTCTCGTGGTAGCTGCCGAATGGCATGTCGCTGACGATGAAAGGCCGGTTGCAACCGCGGGCGACGCATTCGGTGTGATACACCATGTGCTCGATGGTGACCGGCAAAGTCGATTTCTGGCCCTGCAGCACGTTACCGAGCGAATCACCCACCAGCGCCACGTCGACGCCACAGCGTTCGATCAGCGCGGCAAAGCTCGCGTCGTAGCAGGTGAGCATGGCGATCTTGCGGCCGTCGGCGCGCATCTTGCCCAACTCGAACAGGGTGATCGGTTTGTTGTCCTGAAGGTAGCTCATTGTTCGCTCCACAGCGGAGGCGGCAGTTTTCACCAAACTGGTGCAATGCACAAGCGGGATCGCCGTGGCGCGCGGAAATCAGCCGGCGTAGCCGAAGAATTCGCGATATCCGCGCATATTGCGCAGGCGATCGATCAGGAGTTCGAAGTCTGCTTCGTTGTCGACCGGGTTGAGTACGCCGGCATCGACGATGAACAGCGGTGCCGCTTCGTACTGGTAGAAAAAACGGGCGTAACGATCGGCCACCCGTTCGAGATAGGCCTCGGTGATGCGACGCTCGGCTTCCATGCCGCGCTTGCGGATACGTTCCACCAGGGTGTCTGCGCGTGCCTGCAGATAGATCACCAGGTCGGGTTTCGGCGGCGCAGGCGGGCTCATCGCATCGAATACGCGCTGGTAAACCACGCGTTCGTCTGCGCTCAGGTTGAGGTCGGCGAACAGCGGATCCTTTTCCAGCAGGAAATCCGCCACGATGCGCTGATCGTCCGTCGTATCGCGTGCCAGCGCGGCGAGCTGGTCGATGCGCTGGAACAGGAAGGACAGTTGGGCCGGCATCGCCCACCGCTCCGGATTCTGATAGAAGCGCGCGAGAAAGGGGTTGGCCTCCGGTTGCTCGAACAGGGTGACCGCCTGCAGGCGCTCCGCTAGGCGGCGCGCCAGCGAGGTCTTGCCCGCGCCGATCGGGCCTTCAACAACGATGTAGCGTGCCTTGTCGAGCATCGTGGGGGTGCCTTGCCGCGGAGAGGGAGTGGGTTTCAGGCCCGGTACGCATCGATGCTAACAAAAAAGCTGCCCGGAGAGAAAACCCGCGAACACGGTTTCCGTCATCGGTTGCCCGAACAGCGGGCCTTGCTGGAGATCGCAGCCGAGCGCGAGCAGGAAGGATTGCTGTGCCTCGGTCTGCACCCCGCGGGCAAGGACCTTGATGCCGAGGGGGGCGGCCATGCACACGATGGCCTCGACCATGGCGTCGCTTGCGTCGTCCTTGCCGATGGTGCCGACCAGTTCCGGCGCGAGCTTCAGTGCCCCGACCGGATAGCGATTGAGCCGGCGGATCGACATCAGCCCATGACCAAAGTCGTCTATCGCGAGGCGGACCCCCAGGGATTTCAGTGCCTGGAGGGTGAGCGCGATGTCGTCGTCGGCCGCAGCGAGCACCTGTTCGTCGAGATCCAGCTCGAGGCGGTGCGGGTCGATCTCGCTCTCGCTCAGCGCGCTGGTGACCTGCTGGACCAGTGCCCCGTGCGCAATCTGCTCGATCGCGATATTGACCGTGACCGTTGGAGATCGCCCCTGGGTCGCCGGCCATCTGCTGGCTGCACGGCATGCCGTGCGCAGTGCCCATCCGCCGAGTTCGGGTAGCCGTCCTTCATCGCGCGCCGCCGCGCCAAAGCGGTGAAAAGGGATCAGCCCCAGAAGGGGGTGATGCCAACGCATCAGCGCCTCACCGGCATGAATGGCCCCACTGCGCGCGTTGATCAGCGGCTGGAAGTGGAGTTCGAGCTGGGTGCTTTCGATTGGCGGCTGGAGCGGGGCGGGCCGGGCCGATGTGGGTTGTGAGCGGACAGCCGGCGTGTTCGCGTGCGCGGGTTCTGCCGGGCCCGGGGGCAGCACCAGTAAACGCCAGCCGGCGCGGGGTCCGGCGAGAACGCGCGCATGGAGGGGGTGGATCCGGCCCGGGGCGACGAGCCGTGCCAGCGGCGGCGCATCGCCTGCCGGCCAGCAGATGTTCAGACAATCGACGGCATCCTGGCCGATCAACTGATCGCGGCGCATGCCCAGCGCGGCGAGCGCGGCCGCGTTTGCCGCGGTGATCCGGTCGCCATCGTCGATCACCATCACCGGTTGTGCGAGCGCGGCGGCCAGCCGTGGCCATACGTTGTCGGCGGCGGATGCCGATTCCTCCTGCTTGCCGCCGGGGTCGGCGGCTTCGGCCGGCAGGTCGGGGCTCAGGATCAGGGCGTGGATGCCGGGGCGCAGCCGGGCGGCCGCGACAAAGCGGAAGTCGCGCTGGCGCCCGCCAGGCAGGGCAATTCGCAGGCTGCCGCGCATTTCGCCCTGGATCAACAAGCGGGCACGGGCGTCGAGGAAGGCGCGTTCGCCGACGAACAGATCGGCGAGCGGCTGCCCGGCAACCTGGCGGTAATCGCGCTCGAGCAGGCGACAGGCGGCGCTGTTGGCGTCGATGATGCGTTCGTCGCCGGTGATGATCAAGCCTTCGTCGATCAGTTCGAGAAGGGCCAGATACACGCCGGCCTCGGCCCCTTCCGACAGGTCGGGGACGAAGGGCTCTTCAGGATTCTCATTGCCCCGTGAGGGGCCGGCGGGATTCGGCGGCAGCATGTTCAAGGGTCCAAGCCATGGGTCGGCGTGGACTCAGCATACTCGAAGCCTGGTCGCCAAATCGGTCGAATAGCCGGGGGACGCGGGCCTATTTTCGCCCGAGTCCGCCGAGCAGTACGGCGATCGGGCGCTGCGGACGGCGCGGGGCTGCATTTTCACCGTTTGGCGGCAGTTCGCCAGCGGCGGCGACCGGTTTGGTGGACTCGTAGGGCTTGCTGAAATCGAAGCCGTCGGCGGCGATGGTCGAGCGTGGCGAACGGCCGCGACTGCCCGCACTGCTCCTGGCCGCGCGCGGTTCCGCAGTCGAGGGCGCGGCACGGCGAGACTCGGACGTCGACGGTGGAGCGCGGCGCGCCTCTGCCGGCATCGAGACGGAGTCCGTGGCCGGCCCGCTGCGGCGGCCGCGGTGGCGGGTGCCGGCCTCGAAGAACTCGGGGTCGGGGTCGAAGCCGGGCACGATCTCCTGCGGGATCTCGAGCTTGATCAGCTTCTGGATGTCGGCCAGCCAGTGCTTTTCCTCGGCGCAGACCAGCGACACCGCATTGCCCTTGTGGCCGGCGCGTCCGGTGCGGCCGATGCGGTGCACGTAGTCTTCGGCCGTGTGCGGCAGCTCGAAGTTGATGACGTTGGGCAATTCGTCGATGTCGATGCCGCGCGCCGCGACGTCGGTCGCCACCAGCACGCGGAGCTTGCCGGCCTTGAATGCCTCCAGCGTTTCGGTGCGTTGCTGCTGGCCCTTGTCGCCATGGATGGCGTCGGCCGAGATGCCGCTGCGCTCGAGGAAGTGGGCGAGCCGTCCGCACACGATCTTGGTACCGACGAAAACCAGCGCCTGGGTGTCGGGCTGATGGCGCAGCAGGTGGGCGAGCAGGTTGCGCTTCATCCCGGCCGAGACCGGGTGCACCACGTGGGTGATGGTTTCCGACACCATGTTGCGCCGTGCGACTTCGATCAGCTGCGGGTTCTTCAGCATCTGGTCGGCGAGTCGCTTGATCTCCTCCGAGAAGGTGGCCGAGAACAGCAGGCTCTGACGGCTCGCCGGCAGCAGTTCGAGAATGCGCTTGATGTCGGGGATGAAGCCCATGTCGAGCATGCGGTCGGCTTCGTCGAGCACCAGCATCTCGACCTGGCCGAGCTGGATGGTCTTTTGCTGGACGTGGTCGAGCAGTCGGCCGGGGGTGGCGATCACGATCTCGATGCCACGGCGCAGTTCCTGCACCTGGGCTTTCATGTCCACGCCGCCATAGATGCAGGTGGCACGCAGCGGCACATGCTTGCTGTAGGTCTTGACCGATTCGTACACCTGCATCGCCAGTTCGCGGGTCGGCGTCAGGATCAGCGCGCGGGTCTGGTGGCGGGCGGGCGAGGTGCTGGTGCTGGCATGGCGGGCGAGACGCTGCAGCAACGGCAGGGTGAAGCCGGCGGTCTTGCCGGTGCCGGTCTGGGCGCCGCCCAGGATGTCGTGGCCGGCAAGCACGATCGGGATTGCCTGGCGCTGGATCGGGGTGGGTTCGGTGTAGCCGGTGTCTGCGACGGCTTGCAGGAGTTCCGGGATGAGGCCGAGGTCGGCAAAACTCATGGGCGCCTTTCTGGTTGTGGCGGCTGCCGCGATGTTCCGCCTCCACCCGGGGGTGAGAAGCCGGACATGCGCCCGGGAAGAGCCCTTCGGGGTCTCAGGCGGGCGGGGCAGGCCGGGTACTTGTAAAGTGCGTGATTATACACAAGGGCCGAAAAGCGTTCTGTGACAAGTGCTTCCGTTGTGTCGGCGTGCTCCCGGCCCGGCATTCGCGCGTCCCTGCCGTCGGCAACGAGCCCGGAATCAGCGCTTCAGCGACAGGTAGGCGGTGACTTCCTCGCGATCGTGATAGAGCTGCTTGATCCTCAGGTCGTACGGCCCCACGCTGGCCAGCCGCTTCTGGATCAGGATGCGGCACTGCTCGACGGCCTCGAGCCGGCGCTTCATCGGCAGCTTGAGGTTGAAAATGGAATGACGGCAGCGGCCGGTGCCGATCCAGTCGGCCACCAGCGAGGCGATCCGGCTGGGCTGCTCGACCATGTCGCACACCATCCAGTCCACCGCGCGCTGCGGGCGCCAGGTGAAGCCGTCGGCCTTGAGGTGTTCGACCATCTCGGTGGCCATCACGGTGTCCTTCATCGGCCCGTTGTCGACCGCGATCACGCGCAGACCGCGATTGGCCAGCTGCCAGGTCCAGCCGCCGGGAGCGGCGCCGAGGTCGACCGCGCGCTGACCGGCGCGCAGCTGGTTCTCGAGCTCCTCCGGCGACAGCAGGGTCATGAACGCTTCGGCCAGCTTCAGCGTGGACCGGCTGGGTGCGTTGGAGTACATCCGCAGGCGCGGGATGCCCATCGGCCAGGGGGCGCACATGCCGGGCAGGCCGGAGGCGAGCCAGGCCGTGGTGGGGCTGGTGAACAGTACGTGCAGGGCGGGCAGGCCGGTGCGGCTCGAGCGCAGGCGGCCGGCCTTCTCGAGCGCTTTCTCGAGCGGCTCGGTAAATCGGCGACAGAAGCCGGACTGCTGCTTGGCCTGATCGGTATCCGGGGTCTCCAGCACCACGCCGGAGAAGCGCTGGCCGGAGGCATGGACCGCCGCCACGATGGGGCTGGCCCGATCACGCTCGGGCAGATCCTCGACCTTGGCGAACCACGGCAGCAGCTGGCGCGCGAACACCGGTTTGCGCCAGTCGGCAAAATCGCCGAGGGTCGAGACCGGAACCGGCTCGAACGCCTCGAACACGGCAAATCCGGTGTTGGGCTCGGTGCGCACGAAGCCGATCAGCCCGGCGTCGGCGGCGAGGTCGTCGAGTTCGGCCGCCATCTCCTTCTCGAAGCCGGAGCGGCAATAGGCGAGCAGGCCGGAGATGGCGAGACTGGTGGGCTGGGTAGGGTCGGACATGGGCAGGGGGCGCGGATGCGCTGAAGTATCATGGCGATGCGAAGCGACGCATGATAAGTCGCGCAGGCATGAATCAACAGGAGAATCGTGGATGGGCAGTGACGCAATGATCTATCGGACGCTCGGAGAGACCGGCCCGCGGGTATCCGCGGTGTGCCTCGGTACCATGACCTTCGGCCAGCAGACGGGCGAGGCGGACGCCCACTCCCAGCTCGACATGGCGCTCGAGCACGGCGTGAATTTCATCGATACCGCCGAAATGTACTCGGTGCCCAGTCGCGCCGAAACCTACGGCGCCGCCGAGACCATCATCGGTCGCTGGCTGGCACGCCAAGCGCGCGAAAAAGTGGTGCTGGCGACCAAGGTGGCGGGGCCGGCACGCAGTCTCAAGTGGATACGCGGCGGACCACTGGCGCTGGATCGGGCGAACATCCGTGCCGCGATCGATGGCAGCCTGCGCCGTCTGCAGACCGATTATATCGACCTCTATCAATTGCACTGGCCGGAGCGCAATCAGCCGATGTTCGGACAGTGGCAATACGACCCGGCCAGGGAGCGCGAATGCACGCCGATCCGTGCCCAGCTCGAGGCGCTGGCGGAACTGGTGGAGGAGGGCCGGATCCGCCATGTCGGCCTGTCGAATGAACACCCCTGGGGCGTGATGGAGTTCGTGCGGCTGGCGCGGGAGTGCGGGCTGCCACGCGTGCTGACCATCCAGAACCCCTACAGCCTGTTGAACCGGGTGTTCGAGTACGGACTGGCCGAAGTCTGCCATCGCGAGCAGGTCGGCTTGCTGGCCTACTCACCGCTTGCGTTCGGGCACCTCACCGGCAAGTATCTGGCGAATCCCGCTGCGCGCGGGCGGCTGACCGAGTTCGAGGCCTTCGGCCAGCGCTACAGCAAGCCGGGCGTTCAGCCCGCGGTGGCGGCATATGCGGCGCTGGCGCGAGCACGCGGCCTGAGCCCGACTCAACTGGCGCTGGCCTTTGTCTATCGGCGGGCGTGTGTCGCCAGCACCATCATCGGCGCGAGTTCGGCTTCACAGTTGCAGGAAGATCTGGACGCCTGGCCGGTCGTGCTGTCGGACGAAGTCGTCGAAGCGATCGACGCGATCCATATGCGCTCGTCCAATCCGGCGCCCTGAGCGTTGCGATCTCAGCGCGCTGTCGGCCTGCGCGGAGCTTCGGACGGCATGGCGGCAACAGCTATCTCGGCCTCTGCCGGTGAGTGTGCGGCCTGTCCCTTGGGTTGCAGTTGTGAGGGCACCTCGGCCAGCTTGTGCTCCATCATGTAGTCGTTCATCGACCGCCAGCCGGCAAACACGGCGGCCTTCTGCGCGCCGGGATTGAGGACATAGCAGTCCTCGAGCGAACGGCCGGATTGGCGGCAGGCGCCGCCGATCGCCTGACCCTCGGCCTCGGCCCGGGCCGCATCCCGTGCCGGGTTGGGAAGCTCGAGCAGCTCCGCCAGTTGGTCGCAGCCGGCGGTCAGTGGAAGCAGGGCCGCAAGGAGCACGAGTCGGATGGTCTTGCGCATGATGGAGCCGCGTCGGGTGGGTGTTGTCAGGATTAACGTCAATCCGTGGGAAAACTTGAACCCGCCTGCGATTGCCTGAAGCGGGCGGCGGTTTCACAAAGTTCTCACCGGGCGCGACTATAATTCTTTTATTGCCGGCGATCGCTATTTCGGTGGATCGTGGCTTCATCCTGGTCGTGAGAGAGCTACATTCCATGCATGCATTTGTTTCGAAAGCGGGTTTTCGTGTCGGCCTGAGTCTGGGTGCGGCGGCCGTCCTTTCTCTGATCACTGGCGCGGTGGCGGCGGCCCCGGCCGCGCGGGTCAAGCCGGTGGTGGTTCAGCAGATCGAACTGTTTCACCGCCTTCCGGCAGAGCGGGCGGCGTCGCTGGTCGGACTGGTCGAGCGCTTCAACGCCCAGAGCAAGGACTACCAGGTGGTAGTCGCCGAACGTGACTGGCGCGCGCCGAATGCCCCGCATCTGTTGATCCTCGAGGGCGAGGACGAAGAGAACTTCCTCGTCGGCAAACCCCGCTTCAAACCGCTGCACGCGCTGATGAAGGAGTCGGGCGGAGCGCTCCAGACCGTGCGCCCGCCGGCAATGATGACGCGCACGCCAGTAAACGCGAAGGGCCAGCTGCTGGCACTGCCGATCGGCCTGTCGACGCCGGTGCTGTATGTGAACCGTGATGCCCTGCGCCGCGCCGGGATGAACCCCGAAACCACCAGTGTGGCCACCTGGTTCGAACTCCAGGGTGTGCTCGGGCGGCTGGCCGACAGTGGCCATACGTGTCCGTACACGGTTTCCGAGCCCGGTCGCGTCATGGTCGAGAACCAGAGCGCCTGGCACAACGAACCGGTTGCCACGATGCGCGGCAAGGCGTTCGCGCCTTCGTTCAACGGCATGTTCCAGGTCAAGCATGTGGCGATGATGGCCAGTTGGCACCGGGCGCGCTACCTGCATATGTTCGACCGCGGTGGCGAGGCCGAGCAACGCTTCAGCAGCGGCGAATGTGCCGTCATTGCCGCAGCTTCCGACAGCTGGACGGACTTCCGCCGCAACGGGACCCTGGACGTCGGTGTCCTCCGCTTGCCATATCACGACGACTTCCCGGGCGCGCCGCAGAATACGCTGGCCGACGGCCCGGCAATGTGGGTCGCCGCCGGCAAGAAGGCGGCAGAGTACAAAGGCGTGGCGCGGTTCGTCAGTTTCTGGCTGCAGGCCGAGAACCAGGTCGCCTGGCAGCGCGAGACCGGTTATCTGCCACTGAATCGGGCAGGCCTGCTCGCGTCCCGCAGCGAACTGCTGGGCAATGATCTGGAAAACATCAATGTGGCGGTGGGCCAGCTCACCAACAAGCCGGCGACCAGCGATTCGATATCGCAGCCTTCGGTGGAACGGCAGAAGGTGCGGCGGATCCTGGATGAGGAGCTCGGCGCGGTGTGGGCCGATCGCAAGGCGGCCAAGGAAGCGCTCGATCAGGCCGTGGTTCGCGCATCCGGAAGCTGACGCAATGCGCTCCTGGCCGTTGCCCAGGGTGCTGGCGCATCGCTGCGGAGGCGCGCTGGCACCGGAGAACACGCTGGCCGGGCTCGACGCAGCCGCGGCCTGCGCTTGCCGCGGGGTCGAGTTCGACGTCATGCTCAGCGCCGATGGGCACGCCATTCTGATTCATGACGAATTCCTCGAGCGCACGACCAATGGTCACGGCGCAGTCGCGAAATCCACGCTCGCAGACCTGAGCCTGCTCGACGCAGGCGGCTGGTTTGCTCCCCGCTTTGCCGGCGAAGGCCTGCCGACGCTGGAGGCCGCGCTCGATCGGTGCATGGCACTCGGGCTGGCGGTCAATCTCGAGATCAAGCCGGCCGGCGGTTACGAGCCGCAAACCGGTCGCGCGGTGGCAGACTTGCTCGCTTCGATCCCCCTTGGCGGACTGCCGGGACTGGTGTTGTCGTCGTTCTCGGACGTTGCACTGGCGGCTGCCAGAGCGGTGCTGCCCCGCGCAACCTACGGGCTCCTGGTCGAGGCGTTGCCCGACAACTGGCGGAGTCGTGCCGCAGCGCTCGGTGTGCATGCCATGCACGCATGCTCGCGGACGCTGACCGCGGCCCAGATCGCGTCGGTGCGTTCATGCGGCTACCAGCTCGCGGTGTATACCGAGAACGATGCCGAACGAGCGTTCGAGCTGCTGCGGCAGGGTGTGGGCAGCGTGATCACCGACCGACCTGACCGGGTGCGTGAGGCGGACATGTCAGCCGCCTGATCCGATCCTGTTGTGTCGGCGGGACAATCTGCGGTCTGTGTTGACGCCGCTTGCAGCGCCCCCATACCATCCCGTTTTTTCCGCGAGCATTCCGTCTTGTCCGCCCAGCAGCTATTTGCGCCCATCGCCGCCGACATGCAGGCCGTGGATTCCGTCATCCGCCAGCGACTTCATTCCGATGTGGTCCTGATTCGGCAGGTCGCGGAGTACATCATCCACAGCGGCGGCAAGCGCCTGCGCCCGGCGCTGGTGCTGTTTACCGCCGGTGCCATGGGCTACCGCGGTACCCAGCACCACGAACTGGCGGCGGTCGTCGAGTTCATCCATACCGCGACCTTGCTGCATGACGACGTGGTCGACGAGTCCGAGCTGCGGCGCGGCAACAAGACCGCCAACGCGCTGTTCGGCAATGCGGCGTCGGTGCTGGTCGGCGATTTTCTCTATTCGCGCGCGTTCCAGATGATGGTCGGTGTCGACAACATTCGCGTAATGCAGGTGCTTTCCGATGCGACCAACGTCATCGCGGAGGGGGAGGTGCTGCAGCTGTTGAACTGCCACAACGCCGATGTCGAAGTCGAAGACTATCTTCGCGTGATCCGCTACAAGACGGCCAAGTTGTTCGAGGCCGCCGCCCGCCTGGGTGGAATCCTGTGTGGCGCGGACGACACCACCGAAAACCATCTCGCCGCATTCGGCATGCATCTGGGCACGGCGTTCCAGATCATTGACGATGTACTGGATTATTCAGCTGATGAGGCCGAGACCGGCAAACACCTCGGTGATGATCTGGCCGAAGGCAAACCCACCCTGCCGCTGATTCATGTCATGCAGCACGGGACTCCCGAGCAGGCGGCCCTGGTGCGCGGCGCGATCGAGAATGGTGGCCGTGACGATTTCGCGGCAGTGCTGTCCGCGATTCAGGCCACCGGCGCGCTGGACGAGGCCCGCCGCCACGCCCGGGACGAAGCGCAACGCGCGATTGACGCAATTTCGATATTGCCCCCTTCCATTTTCAGGGATGCGTTGCTACAATTATCGGACTTTGCAGTTGCGAGAAATTACTGATATTATTTCTGGCTTCGCGTGAAAGGCATCAACAACAAAAATACCGTCGGGGAATAGCTCAGCCTGGTAGAGCACTGCGTTCGGGACGCAGGGGCCGGAGGTTCGAATCCTCTTTCCCCGACCACAAATTCCCGTCAAAAAGGCCATCGAACGATGGCCTTTTTGCATTTTGCTGTCCGGTTGTAGTTCTGTCCCGCAAGGGGGCGGATCCTCGCTGCGGATTGCCTGGTTCGATGCTCAGCGGCGGGACGGCGCAGACGAGATGCCGAACTCCAACGCCGTACGCGTGACGATCCGCTGCATCAATGCGTCCGCAGCCTGTCCGCCAGCCGAGACGGTGCTGCGCCGATAGCTCAGATAAATTGCGCGGGGGTGTTCGGGGACGCGATAGACCGCGATCGATAGCGGACAGAGGGCGACGTTGTGTGCCGACTCGGTTGCCAGTCGGGCTGCGATGGCGGCACTGCAGAAAGTGTAGATCCGGGCCTCGGTGTAGAGATCGGGTCGATGGCCGAGATCCGTCGCCGTCCGTGCCAGCATGGCGCCGAAATGACTGACCGAGGGCGTCCCGATACCCTCGTCCGCAATCGCGTCGACCAGGGCCGCGTCGACGTCGTCGAATGCGGCGGGTATCTCCATCACCATCGTGTCGCCGGCCCGCGCCGGCGGCAGCGAAAGGGCCAGTACCGCCAGTACCGCCAACAAGCGGCGGTGCCGGCCGGCGGCGGGGAGAGGAAAGGGGAGGGGGTCAGAATCGGTAGGCGGCACGTACTCCACCATACACGCTGCGCCCCGGTCCGGGCTCATAGTAGCGGCCGTTGCGGTCGCCGACGATCACCGAGCCGACGTGCTTGCGATCGAATACGTTGTCCAGGCGCAGCAACTGGCTGAAAGTCCAGGGGCCGGATTGCTGTTCGGCGCCGAGGCGGAGGTTGACCAAGGTGTGAGCCGGCGCAGGGTGATCGCTGTTCAGGTCGTTGACTTCGACCTTGCTCCGATGCACCGCCTCGACCGCCGTGGTGAGACCGGCCATCGGCTTCCATGCCAGCTCGGCATAAGCGGACACCGCCGGCACGCCGGGAATGCGCTTGCCTTCCGGCACCGTGCCGAAGGCCTCGTCGTACACCGCGCGCATCACCGTCAGCGCGCCGCGCGCGCTGAGCGTGCGGGTCAGTTCGGACTCGGCGGCAAGTTCGAGGCCCTGGCGCAGGGTCTTGCCGGCGTTGGTATACGTGGTGCGTCCGCCGGCGGCACCGGCGACCACGATTTCGTCGTCGGTGGTGATCTGGAACACCGCCGCATTGATCCGGGTGGTTTCGCCGGTATACGCCTTCAGTCCGAGTTCGAACTGGCGGCTGGTCGAGGGCTTGAGGTCGAAGTTGAAGCCGCCGGCCGGCGAGTATGACAACTCGCCCAAGGTCGGCGTCTCGAAGCCGGTGCCGGCGCTGGCGTACACATTCAGCAGCGGCGTCACCCGGTAGAGCACGCCGATCGCCGGGGTGGTCTTGCGGTAACGCACCGAACCGCTGTCGTCGCCATTGGCGCCGACGATGAAAGCGTCGTCCACATCGAACTCGACGTTGCTGTGGCGCAGTCCCAGCGTCCAGTCCCACTTGCCCTGCTGCCAGCTCGCCTGCACATAGGGGTCGAGGCTGGTCACGGTGTCGGTCTCGTCGCGGCGCAGCGCCCCCTTGACCCCCAGCGTGCTGCCGATGAAGTTCTGGTAGCCTTGGCGGTCGTCCTCGGCGCGGTCGTAGTCGAGGCCGGTGGTCACCGTCAGCTTGCCGCTGCCGAGCGTGCGCTGTGCGATCCAGCGCGCGCCCACGCCGTGGAAGTCGCGATCGAACGCAATCACGCCGCCGGGGTGGGTGATCGCGCCCTGCGGGCCGGTTGGAATGGACTGGTACTGAATCACGCTGCGTTCTCCCGCATAGGCCTGCAGCTGCAGCCGGTCCTCGCCGAAGCGGCGCTCGTACACCGCCCCGCCCTGGATGTGGTCGATGCTCTTGCGCGTGCGGAACTGCAAGGCGACGGGCTCCACGTCGGTTTCGTCGCGCTGGTAGGTGTCCCAGGTGATGCCCAGGGGGTCTTCGGTGTCGGGCTGGTGCAGGCCGTTGGCGATCAGCGTGAGCTTGCTGTCCTCGTCCGGCGCGAGGGTGATCTTGGCAAAGCCCTGATCGCGTTTGACTGCGCTGTAACGGCGCTCGCCGTCCGTTTCGAAGTGCGAGGCATCGAGCACATAGCCGATGCCGTTCTTCTCGCCCTCGGCGCCGATATCGACCTTGAGCGTGCCGTGGTCGCCACCGAACAGCCCGCCGCGCACCCGCGGCGTGCCCTTGCCGTCGCGCGAAAACAACTGGATCACGCCGCCGGCATGGTTGCCATAGATGGTGGCGAAGGGGCCGCGCAAGACCTCGATGCGCTCGGCGGTGTCGAGATTGAAGGTGGCGGCCTGACCCTGGCCGTCCGGATTCGAGGCCGGAATGCCATCGGCGATCAACTTGACCCCGCGCACGCCGAAGGCGGCGCGGGCGCCGAAGCCGCGCACCGAGATCTGCAGGTCCTGGGCGTAGTTCTGGCGGTTCTGCACCACCACGCCGGGGACCGTCGCGAGTACTTCGGACACATTCACCCGCAGGCCCTCGGTACCGTTCTCGTCCAGTCGCACGCCGTCAATCGAATAGGGCACGTCGAAGGGCGAGACTTCCACCCGGCTACCGGTGATCACCACCGGACTGAGGGTCTGCTCCTGCGCATTGGCCGCCGGTACGGCTGCCATGGCGGCGAGCATGAGCGCGAGCGGAGTGGATCGGGGGCGGACGGTTTGCATGGCATGGATCCTGGTGTCGCGTGACGGCACGGCGGCAGTTCGCTGCGCGCCGGGAATGACCCGAACTCTACCCGGGGTGCGCTCGTCAGGGCCTCCGTCGAAGGGCTGGAATGGCCTCATGAAAATCATGAAACGGCCGTTTTGTCGTTCCGCACGAACGGCTCGGTGCCGGGGGGGCTGTGAGGCAGGTCCACGATCCACGACGCCGGACGGTGTCTCCAGCGAGCGCAGCAGTACCGGACCGTGGACCACCAGGCGCACGTCGTGGTCGATCGCGGCCGTCGGCGTCGACGCCCGTACCGGATAGCGGATGCCTTCCGTTCCTGCCTCCTCCCCCGGGTGCCGCGGCCACCGCCGCCGTGGCGCCCGCGCCAGACCGGCGGTTTACCGTCCTTTGTCACAAATGGCGGATTGACTGCGAGTCCACGCGCCCCGGATACTCCGCCCATGCCAATGAGTTCCGTATCTTTCCGTCCGCCCTGCGCTTCCCCGCGATCGGTATGGCAGAGCGTCGAGGAGTCCTCCCATGTCTAGCTTCGATACCCTGGTCAACGCCAACCGCCAGGGGGAGTCCGACGCTGCCGGCGAACTTGCGGCGCGGGGCAATCGCCGCCGTCTGCGCGTATTCCTGCTGGTATTCCTTGCCAGTCTGGCGATCGGTCTGGCTTACACCTACTCGCGCCCCGCCGAATACCGCGCGCAGGCCACGATCGCGGTCAAGACCGCCGCGGCCGTCCGCTCCTTGCCCGTTACCGCCGCAGCGGGGTCGGCGACCGTGACCACGGCGGCGAGCAGCGCCAATGCGGGCAGCCTGCAGGCCGAAGCTGGGGTGTTGGCGAGTCGTCCGCTGATCGAGGCGGCGCTGCCGATGCTGCGGCAGCAAGGCGTCGAACTGGCGGAGTTCGGCGCGGACCCGGTGCAGGGCATCCAGGCCGTGCTCGACGCGGAACCGGTCGCCAACACCGATTTCATCACCCTGAGCGCAACCGGCTTGCAGCCCGGGGACCTCGCCGCGATCCTGAATACGCTGATCGACATCTATTCGCGCCAGCTCATCGACAGCTACAGCAGTTCGGCTTCGACCGAGATCGAAACCCTGCGTCAGGAGCTGGCGAGCCTGGACCTGCGTCTCGCCGAAAAGCGGAAGGGACTCGACGACTTCCGGCAGTCTGCCGACATCGTCTCGGGCGAACGCGACGAAAACCAGATCCTGTCGCGGGTGAAGGGACTGTCCGCATCACTGAACCTGGCCAACGAGAAGGTCGCCCAGGCCGAAGGTCGCGTCCAGTCGCTGCGCGCATCCCTTGCCAGCGGAAAGTCGGTGGTGCGCGCACGCGACAACCCCACCCTGGCGGCGCTCGAAGCGCGCGCTTCGCAACTGCGCGAGTCGCTGCGCGAGCAGGAGCGCACCTATACGCCGCAATTCATGGACATGGATCCCGGCATCCGCGGCATCCGTTCGCGGCTGGCGGATCTCGATGTCCAGATCGCCGAACAGCGCGGCACCATGGGGCAATCCGCACTGGCAGAGGCGGAGGACGAACTGGCGGCGGCCCGACAGGTCCAGGAGCGGCTGCAGCGGCAGATCACCGAAGACCGTGCGGTGGTGCATGCGTTTTCGCGAAGCTTCAGCGCGTTCAAATCGATGCAGGACGAACTCGCACAGATGGAATCGGGCCGGCGCGGCCTGGCCGAACGCCTGTTGCGCACCGAGACCAGCGAAAAGTCGCGCATGCCCTCGGTCCAGGTCATCGAAGCCGCAACCACGCCCGGCGAGGTATGGTGGCCGCATTACACGCGCGATGCCGGGATCAGCCTCGGCGCGGCGTTCGTCCTCGGGCTGCTGGCGATGTCCGTGGTGGAAGTATTCAACCGCCCGCCGCCGCCGTCGACCGCGCCGGTGATCCTGCCGCCGCCGTGGATCTCCGTGGGCCACGACCTGGCGCCGGCGCTCGGCAACCGCATGCCATCGGCGCCGCTGCCCCGGTTCGCCGCCGCCCCTGCCCAATTGCCCGCGGCATTGACCGGAGCGCGCGAACTCACGCAGTCCGAGGTGGCCGAACTGCTCGAGGCGATGCCGGCGGATGACCGCATCTGGGCAGGCCTGCTGCTGTGCGGCGCAACGCCGGAAGAGATCCGGGGCATCGCCGGCGCGGACCTCGACCCCGAGTCCGGCCGTATCCGGCTGCAGGGCGCGTGCGCCCGCACGCTGGTGGTTCCGGCTGCCGTGTTTGCCGCGCTCGAAACGGCCGGCGCGCGCCCGGACAGTTCCGACGGGGCCGGATTCGCGATGCCGGCGTCGGACGACGAATGCAAGCGGCGGCTGCTGTGTGCGGCCCACGATGCCGGCCTCGACGAACCGGCCGAAATCACTTCGGACACGCTACGCCACACCTGTATCGCCTATCTGGTCCGGCAGGGACTCCGCTTCGGCGAACTCGACCGCATCGCCGGTACCGTTCCTGCCGATGCGCTGGCCCGGTATGCCGGTATCTCGCCGGCGGGCACGCGGCGTTCGCTCGCCCAGGTCGATCCGCTGATGCCCGCGCTCAGGACGCTGGCCGGGAGCTGATCAGGCGTTGCAATCGGGTACTGAGGGGCCAGCCGGATGCGGCATGCCCGTCAGGTGATCGCAAGCGGGCCGTGGCGCTCGAGAATCTCGAGGACGGCCGGTTCGATCGACTTGGGGACGATGACCTTGACCTGGGTCTTGTCCTCGTCCCGGTAGATCTTTTCGCGTTCTATCCCGTCGTTGACGAGTTCATCGACGACGTTGGCGAGTGCCGTGGCGTTGTCGTAGGTTGCCGTGATCGTGATCGTCATGACTGCCTCCTGCCGAAGATGCGAGCGCACCCGAGGGCTATTAGGGATGATCCTATTCAGACTAGGTTAGCCGGGCCCGATTTCAAGCGAACGACAGACTCGTTTTCTCAAGTGAGCCGGGTAGAATCGGGCTCCTGACGTCATCTGGCCCGAGCGACATCCCGAAAACGATGCCTTCCGTTGTGGTTTCTCCCCGTCGCTGCCTGGAGCTGATCTTTGCCGTCCTCGTGCCATTTGTCGCGCTGACGCTGCAGAACCAGCTCGGTGAACCGGCCCGGTTCCTGCCGTTTGTAATGTTCTATCCCGCGCTGGTGTTGAGCAGCTGGATCGGGGGACGGGTCGGTGGCGGCATTTGCATGGTGCTGTCGATCGGGCTCGTCGACTGGTTCTTCATGGCGCCCACCCATTCCTTGCTCGTCGACAATCCCGAGCATGTCGGCAAGATGGTCGTGTTTGTCACCGTTGGCCTGCTGATCATCCATGTCCATCACCGTTTCCAGCTCAGGACCGAACAATACCGGAACGTCACCGAGAACATCGACGATGTCGTCTGGGTGCTCGATGCCGAAACCCTGCGCCTGCGCTACGTGAGTCCGTCGGTCCTCAAGCAGCGTGGCTACACGCCCGAGGAAATCATCGCCTTGCCGATCGAGCTTGCGTTGACGCCCACGCTCGCGGAACGGCTGCGAGAGTTCCCGGCACGAAAGCAAGGGTTCGGGAACGTCATTACCGAAGACGTCGTCAAGGCGCGCAAAGACGGTTCGACGGTGTGGACCGAGGTGGTCATGAAGCGGGTGACGAATCCGAGAACGGGCAAGGTGGAGGTGCACGGCGTCAGCCGCAACATCGCCGAGCGCAAGAAGGCCGAAGAGCGCCTGCGCCACATGGCCCAGCACGATGCGCTTACCGACCTGCCCAATCGGGTGTTGTTCGACGAGCATGTGAGCGCCGCCTTTGCCGTGGCCCGTCGGGAGGGGGCACGATTCGGCCTGATGTTCATCGACCTCGACCGCTTCAAGGAGGTCAATGACGCCATGGGGCACCGCATCGGCGATCTGCTGATCCTGGCCGTCAGCGAGAGATTGCGGCAGGCAGTGCGCGAGTCGGACATTCCCGCACGCATCGGCGGCGACGAATTCGTCGTCCTGCTGCGCAATGTTCATCACGCCGATAACGCGCTGGTGGTGGCGGAAAAGATCCGTGTCAGGCTCGGCGCCCCGTTCACCATCGAGGGTCGCACATTTTCCATTTCGGCCAGTATCGGCATCGCGCTCTATCCCGATCACGGTGCCGACGCGATCGAGCTCGCACGGAATGCGGACGCCGCCATGTATCGAGCCAAGGAAGGCGGGCGCAATGCGGTCGTTCTGTTGGCGTAACCGCCGCGATGTGGACCCGCTCCGCGACCTTGGCGAGCTGTACGCCGACCAGTGCCTTCTTGCCGAAGGCGCAATTGAGTTCGGCGACCGTCGCGTCGGTGTCGGCGAGGCCGAAGTAGCTTCCGGCATGCCCGCCGGTGGCGAAGGCGAACTCGTGGGTCGTGTGCGTCAAGCTGTGCAAATTTGGTGGTCGTGACTCGATACGGTCGACCAGGCGCGGAGCATCCGCCTTCAGTGTCCGGTGACGCACGACACCATGCCCATCACGACCAGGACGAGTGCGCCTAGCTGCATGAGGGCCCCGGTCAGTCGACCCGCGAAGGTCTTCGCTTTGCCCTCGACGGGGGGATGCCAGGTGCCGTCCAGGTAGCCATTGTGCAAGGTGCCGGTGACGCGCGCTCGGCTGCCCGTGAGCCGCCCGCCGTACCACCCGACCGCAAATCCGATCCCGATGACCCAAATGCTGTCGTACTGGGTGACCGTGCGGTAAAGCGAGCTCATGGCTGCCAGCACCCATGGAACCAGCTTCCACGCACCCGACCAGGATGTTTCGCAATACAGGCGGCCATTCGGCGTTTCGACGTAATCTCCCGGTGCATGGTCCGGTCCGCAGAAACCCACGCTGTCGGCACTCGCGGCGGTCGCGAACAGTGAAGCGGCGGCGACGACGAGGTTGAAGAGCTTCACGGGCTACTCCTTCCGGATGGGTACTCACGATCATGATAGACGTGCGGTTCGAGCGGGGCACAATCCATTGGCCGGCATAGGCGAACGATTCGGCGCGCCGGCTCCTCACTGCTGCGGCGCCTCGAGCCCGTGCGAATGCCGGTCGAGCACCTCGGTGCGCAGGCCCGCCCGCGCGAGGTGTTGATCTTCGCCTGGGTTGCCGGGCCGAGTCGCTGTTTGGCGCGGTCGCCGCCTGGACGAGGTGAATGTGGTCATCGAAAAGCAATATGCATACCAGTTACAGACCGGAGCGCCGCATCACCGTGTTATCCCGTGTGTGAAACCGCACAGACAGGCCGGGTCCGGTACTTTAGGCTCAAATCGGAGCTGGTCAACAAGAACACAACGTCATCCGGTTGGGGGAGCTACATCGTGAAAGCACTTCGTTCCATTTTGGCCGGCGCGCTGCTGGCGACATTCGCCACGGGCGGGCAGGCGGCACCGGTTTCGCTCGAGCAATCGGTTGGCGGGACCAACATCAGCAGTGCGGGCAGCACGTTCACGCACGCGCTGGCGTTTTCCGAAACCACGGCAGGCGCGTTCGGTCAGGTACTGCTGTCACTGAGCTTCGATGTGTCGGCCAACGCCGCCGCGCAGAATGACACGATTTCGCTGTTCCTCGATGGCACCCTGCAAACCTCCGGCCAGGCCGCGTCCTTCGCCGTCACCGATCTCGACGTCAGCGAGTTCTTCGACTTCACCACCGGTACGCTGACTTTCCAACTCTTCCGCACCGTGGCGGTGGGCGGCGGCAATATCAAGCTCAGCCGCTCCGAGCTGGCGGTGCGCTTGCCGGGAAGCGTCGCGGACACCGACTTTGCCAGTGAGCAGCAATACGGCACCTCCGTGCAGCTATCCGAAGGCTCGACCGAACTGCAGGCAACTGCGCTTCGCCAGCTTCCCGAGCCGGGCACGCTCGCCCTGCTCGGCGTCGGTGTGCTCGGGGTGACGGTATCGCGGCGACGCCCGGCCTGAGCCGGCCGTCGGCACGCCACGATCCTTTCTGACGTGCCGTTCATAGGGACGATCACTGTGTCAGAAAGGGTCGTGGCCCATGTCGATTCGCCGGCATCATCGCGCAGCAGGTCTCTGCCTGGCCGCCCTACGCTGGCGATCAGAGCGGAGCATATGGCCGGGCCGCCCGCAGGTCGTGACGGAGCGATTCCCGGGCGAAACGCCCCGCGCTACCTGCCGAGCAATTCGCCGATCGGCTTCAGCGATTCGACATGGTCGCAGATCAGCTTGGCGATCGCGACCAGCGGCGCGCCGAGCAGCAGGCCGGCGATCCCCCACAGCCAGCCGAAGAACAGCAGCGAGATGAACAGCAGCGCGGCGTTCACGCCTGCGAACCGGCCCTGCAGCCAGGTCATGAATCCCATGCCGATGGCGCCCGAGATCAGGATCGAGATGCCTGCGATGGCGAGCGCATGCACGGGCGTGCCGAACTGCAGGAAGCCGGCCACTGCGGCCGCAATCGCCACCACCAGCGGACCCAGGTACGGAATGAAGTGCAGGATGCCGGCAAGGATGCCCCAGGCCCCGGCGTTCTCCACGCCGATTGCCTCGAACGCCAGCCAGGTCGAGATGCCGACGAGAAGGTTCGACACCAGGATGGACAACAGGTAGCGCTGGATCTGCACGTCGATCTCGCCGAGTATCCGCACGGTATCCTTCTTGCGCGCAAACGACGGTCCGACGAACTGCACCAGCTTGCGTCGGAAGTGGGTGCCCGACGCAAGCAGGAAATAGGCGAGCAGCAGGACGATCGGCGTCTGGCCGGCCACCGCAAACAGCAGTGCGGACTGGGCGACGGCGTAGTCGCGCAACCAGGCGGTGGGTTCGGTCGCCCGTGCGGTGATCACGCGTGCGCCCGGTCTCGCGCCCGCGTCGGCGGCAGCGCCCTGGATCTCGTTGGCGGCCTCCTGCATGCTCTGCAATGCTGTCGGACCGGCCTTTCGCTCCGCGCTCAGACGTTGCCGCAGCTTGCGCGCGGCCTCGGGCAGTTTCTCGACCATGGTGGTGACGTCGTCACCCACCGAAAATGCGACCCACGACGTGCCCCCGACCAGCATGAGCAGTACCAGCGCCGCGCCTATGGCGCGGGGAATGTGGCATGCGGCCAGACCGTCGACGATCGGGCGGAGCGTATAGCTCACCAGGATGCCGATCAGTAAAGGAATGAAGAAGGCGCTGGCCAGCGACAGCGCGGCGACAATGGCGATGGCTGCGATGATGCCGACGGCCACGGTCAGGGGCGTGTGGCGGGATGCGCGCTTCGGCTCCAGCGGGACATCGACAGCGGGAAGAACTGCAGCGGAGGTGTCGGGGTCTGCGGCGCTGGGTGGAAGGCTTTCGGCCGGCGTCAACACGGGTGCTCCCTGGTGAAATCGATACGGTCTCCGGGCCTCGTCAACGGCCCGTGTACGGTTCGCCGCCGCGAGGAAAACCGCACGGTGGAATCATGCAGTGCATCATCCTCCAGATCGTGATCAAGGTCTGTTTGCCGGCGTACATTGCGCACCGCGTGGCGGCCCCGCAGTTCGGATGGGCGTGAACGGCGGTGCGGGCTGCTGCTGACCCGCGGCGCAGCTGCGCAACATCGACAGTTTGTCGAGCTTCAGACCGCGACGACCCTGGGTGCGGATCATGCCGTCGCGGGCAAAGCGCGCCAGAACGCGCGACAGCGTCTCCGGAGTCAGGTTGAGCTGGGCGGCGATGTTCTGCTTGCTGGTCCCGAGCTGGACCTCGCAGCACTCGACGCTGTCATGTGCGAGGTGGCTCAGGTAGTGGGCAACGCGCTGGGTGCTGGTGCCTTGCAGGCACAATTGCAGGTTCTCGAGCAGTGCATAGATCGCGGACGACAGGCGCAGGGTCATCGCACTGGCAAACGAAGGGGACTCGGCGATTGCCGTGCGCAGCGCATCGTCGCGAATCAGCAGCAGAGTGCTGTCGCGGAGGGTTTGGGCGGTAAACAGCTGGGGGCGACGGAGCAGCGCGGCCTCTTCGCCGAACATCGTGCCTGCGCCGGCGATCTGCATGATCTTCTCGGCGCCGGTGGTTGACAGCAGTGAGCATTTGACCTCGCCGTCGAGCACCACCCAGATGTGCTCGGCAAGCGCATGACCGCGGGTGACGACTTCATCGCGACTGAAGTGAAGGACGCGGCCATCGTCGATCAGCGCATGCAGCTGGTAGTGGTTCAGAAAGTCGAACGGGGCGGTCCGGATCAGGGTCGCGAAAATCGAGGTGACGGAGTCGGCAGTCATCGCGTCGACGCCCGGCGTGGTCGTACCTTGCCAAGCGGCTGATGCTGCGCATTTCATGGTGTTCTCCTGATCGTCTCCGGCGAGGAATACCGGTCCGGGCCCGAATGCCTCCGGATGGGAGCAAGCCCGGCGACCGCAAGTGGCATCCTGATCGCATCGTACCGGAGCGTCCGTTCGATGCCGCACATAGGGCCGGCCTCGACGCCCGGGCAGGCGGCCGACCTCGATGCGGTCGATGACGGACCGCGCATGCCGGGACCTATTTCGTCCCGGCCTGGGTCAGGTTGCGGAGGGTGTCGGCGACGGCCCGGGTATGTCCGGCGGCGAGGGCGCTCTGGCCGCTGAACGACTGGATCGACTCGAGCATGCCCGACAGGTTGGCGACGTCGGCCGACTGGCGTTCGATCGATTGCGCCACGCGACCGATATCGGTGGTGAGCGCGCAGATGTTGGTGCCGATTTCGCCCGCGCTGGTGCGCGATTTCTCGGCGAGCTTGCGCACCTCGTCGGCGACGACCGCAAATCCGCGTCCCGACTCGCCGGCACGCGCCGCCTCGATGGCGGCATTGAGGGCGAGCAAATTGGTCTGGTCGGCGATCTGCTGGATGATCTGCACCACGCCCTGGATGCGGCCGCTCGCGTGCGACAGGTCGCGGGCACTGTCCGCAACGGTGCCCGCCTGGCGGGTCAGTTCGGTCACTGTGGTGCCGGCGCCGGTGATGACGCCTTCCTGCTCGCCGAGCTGGCGGGTGAGGCCGTCTACCGAGGCGTAGAGGTCGGTCGCACAGGACTCCAGCTGGCACGATGTGGCCTGGCGCAACGCGTGGCTCTGCTGCAGGGCGGTGCCGAGATCGTTGAGCCCGTGCACCACCGGCGCGTAGCTGCCGTCGAAATCGGCCGGGTCGAGCGGATCGTCGAACTGCTCCGCCTTGTAGCCTTCGATCTGCTGCAACATCACCCGCGACAGCCCCGCCAGCTTGCCGATCTGTCGGCGCAGGAAAAAGGCCTTGAACTCGCCGTAGTGGGCGACGAAGTTGTCGACATATTCGTCGGCGAAACCGGTGCCCGGTGTCACCCGGAAGAAGAAGATCGCGGTCAGGGTCTGGTTGAGGTTGAGGCCGAGAATCTCGCCGAAGGTCGAGAACCCCGCGATCTGGATGCCGGCCACGAGCCGGTCGATGCCGCCCAGCTCGCGCTGGTTGTACAGGCGGCGCAGGATGCAGTCGTTCATGATGCCGGCCACCGGCTTGCCCGGCTTGCCCTGCATGAAGGTGCGCAGGTCGCGTTCGGTGCTGTCGACGAAGCCGGTCCGGCGCACCAGCACGATCTCCTCGCCGGAGGCGATGTCGCAATAGAAATGGACGAGGCGGGTTTGCAGGTCGATTCGGGAGATCGAGCGCACGAACAGCTCCTGCCCGACCCGGATCGCGAACGAATAATCGGCGAGCTTGTGCTCGAGATCGGCGGGCGGACATTTCAGCGCCTCGCACAAGGCGTCGACCATGGGCAGGATACGCCCCGATGCGGTGATCACCTGCGCCACGTGACGTCGTTCCAGCGATGCGTGGAGGACGTGGAAGGAGAGCCCGGCCGGTTCGAAGTTCTGGCTCTTGAACACGCCGAAACGGACTCCCGGCGCGGTCTTCAGGAAGGCGATCACGGCATGGTTCTGGAGCTGGCGGCGGCCGTCGTGGAGGGCGGTCTTGCTGAAGTCGAGCTTGCCGCCGGCCGAGCCGCCGACGAACAGACAGGGGAAACGCCCGGATTCATAGAGCGCTTCCATGAAGAAGGATTCGGAGGCGGACAAGCCGTCGAACAGGATGTAGGCGAGGGTGTCGCGGTGGTCGATGTCGAGCCCGACGCGGGCGTTGCGGACGTTGCCGATCAGCCGTCCGATGCGTTCGTTGATGTCGGCCGGGTTGGCGCCGTTGCGCAGGTCCTCGCTGCCGAGCGGGATGGCGACGACCTCGGCATGCGCCACGATGCTGGCGTCGAAGCACTGCACCACCACGCGGTCCCAGCTATTCCCGGTGTCGCAGTAGAGCGCACCGTCACCTTCGCCGCACAATTCGCCGGCGGTCGAGCACAGCGCCATCGGCACCGACGGAAAACGTTGCCCGAGCTCGCCGGCCACGCGGTCGAGATCGACGTGGGGTGACACGTAGGCGGCAATGAAGGTCGGTTTGATCGACGCCCGCGCGAGCGCGGCGCCGAGGTCCGCCGAGCGGGCCTGGAAGGTCGTGACGCCGGCGCCGTTGGCAGCCCGTTTTCCGAACAGTCCCATGAGCTTCTCTTGTGGGTCGCAGTGGAGGGGTGACGCGGATGGCGCGTCTGTTTTCGATTATCGGCATCGCGGGCGCAAACTTGATGGGGGCCGCGATCAGCGCCGGCGGTCCGCAGCGTCACCCACGGGTGCCGTGCGGGCCGGCCAGCCAGGGGGGCGGAGCGCCGGCGTGGTGCGTGCGGGGATTGCGCCGTTCAGGTTTCGACCAGGCCCGAGCGCACCGCGATCAGCGCCAGTTCGGCCGCATTGCCGGCGTCGAGCTTCTGCTTGATGTGATAGAGATGGGTGCCGACCGTACTGGTACTGAGCTTGAGCGTTTCGGCTACCTCGGCCACCGACTGGCCGCGGGCGAGCTGGAGGAACACGTTGAACTCGCGGCCGGTGAGGGTCGAGGCCGGATCGCCGCTGCTGCCCAGGCGCGCCAGGGCGAGACGCGGTGCGAGCTCGGGGTCGATATAGCGCTGGCCGCGGGCAACCTGGGCGATGGCGCGCAGCAGCTCGTCCGGATGGGCGCGTTTGGACAGGTAACCGGTGGCGCCGGCTTGCAGGGTGCGCGACGGAATCTGGGTGTCCTCGTGGGCCGAGAGCATCAGCACGCGAGCGTCGCGGTGGTGGGCGAGCAGGCGCTCGAGTGCGCCGAGGCCGCCGAGCCCGGGCATGGACACATCCATCACCAGGACATCGGGCCGGTGCTCGGCATACAGCGTCAGCGCGGATTCGCCGCTGTTGGCCTCGGCCACCACGGCGGCTCCGGCGCCCTCGATCAGCAGACGAAAGCCCATGCGGACGACCGCGTGATCGTCGGCGAGCAGGATACGCAATCCGTTCAGTGCGCTCATGTTGCGGGCTCCGGAATGGGGTTCAGGGGGAGGCGGGCGTACACGCTGAGGCCGCCTTCGGGCGCGGCCTCGAAGCGCAGTTCACCGCCGAGGGCCAGTGTGCGCTCGTGCATGCCGGTGAGGCCATAGCGCGGGCGGGAATCGGTGACGTCGGCGGTGAGACCGCGGCCGTTGTCGGTGATCTGCAACTCCACCCCGTGTGCCGCGCACCGCAGGTCGATGTCGACCCGGCTTGCGCCGGCGTGCCGCACGACGTTGGTCAGCCCTTCCTGCAGCAGGCGTTGTACGGTGAGCTGGATCGCATCGCCGACCGCCACCTGGCGGGTATCGATTTGACAGTGAAGCTCGATCTGTGGATACAGCGCCGACCATTGGGCACACCAGTCGCGCACGGCCTCATCGAGTTGCCCGCCGGCCAGCATCGGTGGCCGCAGTCGGTGCAGAATGGCGCGCACGCCATCCTGCATCTGCCCGGTCATCGCGACGATGGCCTGGGCGCTGCCGTGGATGCCGGGCTGGTCGGCGCTGCGCTGCTGGATCGCACCGGCGATGGCGCGTACCGCGGTGATGCCCTGGGCGAGTTCGTCGTGCAGTTCGCGCGCGATGGCGCGACGCTCATCCTCCAGCCGCTCCTGGACGGCATGGGCGAAGCGCTGCTCGTCCTCGAGCTTGCGCTTGTCGGCCAGGGTGTGATCGAGGCGTTCGGCAAGGCGGTTGTAGCTGCGTGCCAGACGATCGAGTTCGGGAGCCCCGAGGGCGGGCAGGCGGCGATCGAAATGGCCGTCGGCGCCGCGCGCAATGGCGGCGTCGATCTCGCCCAGCGGGCGCAGCGCGCGGTTGAGCGCGGCGTGACTGCCGAACCAGGCCAGCATCAGCATCGCCAGCCCCCAGCCGGCCAGTCCGGCGAGATCGTCCCAGGCGTCGAGCACCGAGCGTGATGCGTCCGGGCGCAGGGTCAGCTGCATGGTGCCGGCATCCAGATGACGCACCGGCAACAGCGGCGACAGCCGGGCGACGAACCAGTCGGGCGCGCTGCGTCCCGCCTTGTAGGTGGCCGCGGGCGAGACGTAGACCACCTCGCCGCCGGTCGCGCTCGCTTCCAGCACGTGGGCCCGGACGCGGCCAACCTCGCGCAGCGATCTCATCAGGTGCGCTTCGGCGGTGGCCGGATCGCGACGCGTTTCGCGCACCAGCACGTTCAGCCATTGCTCGGTGACGCGGCCCGCGGCTTCGACTTCCTCGCTGATCGCATTGCGGGTTTCGCGCAGCCACAGTGCCCCACCGGCGAGCAGTGCCGCGGCGAGCAGACCGGTGAGGATCAGGCTGAGGCGGGCGTGCAGGCTGCGGCGTGCGCTCATGGTGTTCAGCCTCCCCAGCGATAGCGCAGGCCGATCCAGCCCGCGCGCGCTCCCGGCAGCCGGTCGAGCGGATGACTTTTTTTTATCGGGCTCATGTGCGGTCTCGTGAGTGGTGTGGTGATGGTGTCGTTCAGGGGCGACCGGCGCTGCGCAGCGCCGCCTGTTCCGCCTCCGGGTAGAGGTGGGTGACCGAGCGCCGGTACTCGGCGGCGACGACGGCGAGGCCGGCGTGGGCGGGCGGGATCGGCAGTGCCAGCATCTCGGTCATGTCCAGCCCGTGTTCGGCGCCGCTGTCGACGGTCTGCGCCAGCCACTGCAGGTAGCGGCGGGTCTGGGCGATCGGAGCGCTGTCGTTTGCGACCTCGCCGTGTCCGGGAACGATTTGGCGGAAGGCGATCCGCTCCAGCCGGTCGAGGGCCTGCAGCCACTGCGCGATGTCGGCGTGCGGCGTGGTCGGGGCCCGGCCGTTGAATACCAGATCGGCGGCGAACAGGGTGCCGCTGGCGCGGTCGAGCACGACCAGGTCGGCGGCGGTATGGCCGGCGAGCACGATCAGCTCGAGCTCCCGGCCGCCAGCGTCGACAAGGCCCGGGGCCAGTGCGCGCTGCGGCACCACGACCTCGGTGTCACGCATCCAGTCGCCGTTGAGGCGGTACATATTGTCGAGGAAGGCGGGGCCTTCGGTTTCGATCGCGCCGGTCGTGGCGGACAGCGCGGCCAGGGTGCCGGCGGCGAAGGCCTGGTTGCCGAGGAAGTGGTCCGGATGGTGGTGGGTGTTGATCACCAGCGCCACCGGCAATGAGGTGACGCGGGCGATGGCGGCGCGCATCTGCTCGCCGTAGCGCTTCGACGGGCCGCTGTCGATCACCACCACTCCGCTGGTGCCGACCACGAAGCCGGTGTTGACGATGTTGCCGCCATTGGCGAACGAAAAGTCCTCGCTAAGGCCGGTCAGCACATATACGCCGTCGGCGATACGGCGCGGCTCGAGGCGGTAGTCGAAGTCGGCCGCGCCGCCGGCGGACGTGCCGGCGATCAGCAGCAGGAGCTGCAACAGCAGCACGCGCAGCGCGCGGAGTGCCGCCCGGGGAACGGGGTGACGGCGGTGGCCGGGCGCCATCATGGTCCGACCTCCGCACGGATGAGGTTGCCGTTGTTGTCATGGCCAGCGACGCCGAGCACCCCGCTGCCGATGATTCCCGGCGGGATGTCGATGGTGAACAGCGGGTTCTCCGCCACCGGCTCGGCGGGATGGATCGTCATCAGCCTGTCGCCATCGGCGGCGCTGATGCTCAGTTCGTCGATATGGAATACCGGGATGCCGGCCGCCAGTCCGGTATCCATCGGGTGGATGATCTGCAGGCGCAGCCGGGTGCCGCCGTCGACCCGCGCCCAGCGGCGAGCGCTGACCTCGTTCAGGCGCTGCTGCCACGCCGGCGAGCCGGTGCCGGTGGAAGGCAGGGTGCAGCCGCCGCCGGTGGTATTCACCCAGGTGCCGCCGACATGCCACAGGCCGTCGGCGGTGCGTGCCGCCGCGCGTACCGGCGTCGATTGTTGCAGCTTGAGGCGGAAGCCGAGGCTGGGGCGGGCGCGGCCGGGTTCGAAACTGAGCGCCCTCACGATCGGGTTGAAGTCGGCGAACACCAGAACCTCCTCGACCCCGGCAAGGGCGCTGGCATCGACCGCGACCGGCACGTTCAGCGCGTCCTCGGCCGTGGTCGGTGCGGAAACCTTCACCCGGTCGTCGAACACGACCCGCGCGTCGCGGAAAAACTCGCGCTGCATGTCGCCCCAGCGCGGCGAGGCGAGCGGATCAGGGGTCGCGGTCGCGCCCGGGGTGGCCGTTGCAAATGGGATCAGGGCGAGCGCCAGGGCGGCACCCGCGATCAGCCGGGTGAATCTCATCTCGTCTCCTCGGGGCGCAGTGCATGCCGCGCCTGTTGTGAGCTTGCATAATGCAAACGCTGTGCCAAGGTGTAAACAGTGCGCTACTGCTTCCAGGGTAGCGCACCGTACCTGACCTGCGGCGTGCCTGTCGCAAGCAGGTGTTCATTTGTGGAGCATGTGAACCGGTTTGGTACAGCGCTGCGACCGGTGTCCTCAGCTGGCGAGGGGGCATTCGGTATGGCATGCCGCTTGCAAAGGAGATGACTGGATTTCCGTCGAGCCGGTGCTGCACGGCGGAGGTCGCATGTCACATATACCGAGAGACCCAGGAGGAAAACGGATGACCAAAATCACAAGAAATTCGACCATGCCGCGCAGGCTGACCGTTGTGGCGGCCGCGCTGATGGTGTTGGGGGCGACCCAGGTGACGGCGAAGGAGGTGACCGATGACGACATCGTCAATGACGCCACCAACACCACCCAGGTGGTCACTCACGGCATGGGCACCAAGGGGCAGCGTTACAGCCCGCTGACCCAGGTCAACGCCGATACGGTAAAGAACCTGGTTCCGGCCTGGTCCTTTTCCTTCGGTGGCGAAAAGCAGCGCGGACAGCAGTCGCAGCCGCTGATCCACGACGGCAAGATGTTCGTCACCGCGTCCTATAGCCGCATGTACGCGCTCGACGCCAAGACCGGCGCGAAGCTGTGGAAGTACGAGCATCGCCTGCCCGACGGCATCATGCCCTGCTGCGACGTGATCAACCGCGGCGCCGCGCTGTATGGCGACCTGGTGATCTTCGGCACCCTGGACGCCCAGTTGGTGGCGCTGAACAAGGACACCGGCAAGGTCGTTTGGAAGGAGAAGATTGAGGACTACAAGGCCGGTTATTCCTTCACCGCGGCGCCGCAGATCGTCAAGGGGATGGTCATCACCGGCAACTCCGGTGGCGAGTTCGGTATCGTCGGTCGTGTCGATGCGCGCGACGCCAAGACCGGCAAACTGGTATGGACCCGGCCGACGGTCGAGGGCCATATGGGCCAGAAGTTCGACAAGGATGGCAAGGCGGCTGACAACGGCATTTCCGGCACCACCAATGCAAGCTGGCCGGGTGACCTGTGGAAGACCGGCGGTGCGGCACCGTGGCAGGCTGCCTACTACGATCCCGAGGTCGACCTGATCTACATCGGTACCGGCAACCCGTCGCCGTGGAACAGCTGGCTGCGCCCGGGCGACAACCTGTATTCGTCGTCCACCCTCGCAATCGACCCGGATACCGGCAAGATCGTGTGGCACTTCCAGGGCACGCCGCATGACGGCTGGGACTTCGACGGGGTGAACGAATTCGTCTCCTTCGAGTTCACCGACCCGAAGACCAACAAGGTGGTCAAGGCCGGCGGCAAGGCCGACCGCAATGGCTTCTTCTTCGTCAACGACCGCACCAATGGCAAGCTGCTCGGCGCCTATCCGTTCGTGAACCGGATCGACTGGGCCAAGGGTTTCGATCTCAAGACCGGCAAGCCGATCACCATCGACGAGAACCGTCCGGGCAACCCGTTCGTCGAAGCCGGTGGCGACGGCAAGAAGGGCAAGGACGTGTTCGTCGCACCGTCCTTCCTCGGCGGCAAGAACCAGATGCCGATGGCTTTCAGCCCGAAGACCGGCCTGTTCTACGTGCCGGCCAACGAATGGGGCATGGACATCTGGAACGAGCCGGTGTCGTACAAGCGCGGCGCCGCCTACCTGGGCGCAGGCTTCACCATCAAGCCGCTGCATGATGACTACATCGGCTCGCTGCGCGCGCTCGATCCGGTCACCGGCAAGATCGTGTGGGAGGTCAAGAACAACGCGCCGCTGTGGGGCGGGGTGATGACCACTGCCGGCAACCTGGTGTTCTACGGCACGCCCGAGGGCTACCTGAAGGCGGTCAACGCCACCACCGGTGAAGAAGTGTGGCAGTTCCAGACCGGCTCCGGCGTGATCGCGCCCCCGGTCAGCTGGGAAGAGGACGGTGAGCAGTACATCGCCGTGGTGTCCGGCTGGGGCGGTGCGGTTCCGCTGTGGGGCGGCGACGTCGCCAAGCGCGTGAACTTCCTCGAGCAGGGTGGCTCGGTGTGGGTGTTCAAGCTGCACAAGTCCTGATCTGAAACCTGCCCGGCCGCAACCGCCGGGTGGCATGCAGACGGTAATGGCATCGGCGCGGCAGCGCCGGTGCCGTTTTTTCATGGTGGGTCGCTGCGCTTTCAGGCCGAGCCCGCAGGACAGCCCGTCGCCGGCGCTCTGATGACCGTTGGAGATGTCGTCCCCCCAGCTCAGAGGTGCGCGGGCAGGGAAGTAAGCGGGTCGACGAGCTGATCGCCGGAGACCGCTTGCGCCATGTCGATGTCGTGCTCGATCGTTCAGATATGGGACACCCGCTCCCTTCCGTGACACATGAGGAGCTTGCCGGATTGGCCTGCCGCGTGGCCGGAGCCGATCGTGATATGCCGCCGGCCCATCGAATCGAACGCGGAGCGGACAGCGCGGTCGTCATCCGCGCAGACCCCGGCAGCGAGAGCTTGACGGGATCATGGGTGATGCGGCGCTCATGCTGGGCGTACTGCTGTTCGCACTGGGCTCGATCATGGCGCCCTGACAGGCCGCGGATCGGGCGTTGCGTCCAGAGCGCCCACTCGAGGAAGCGCTTGCGCAACTTGCCCGTGGCGAGCCGCGACCGGCGTTGCCCGGATTCGAACTGATCGAATTCCGCTGAGTCGCCCCGTCCGCAAATGCACCTGAGCCACAAGACCATCCTCAATCACCGGACGATTGTCCGTTCCAGGCTGGAGGCCGATGGCGACTTCAAGCTCCTGCGCCTGGGGGGGCGCCACGGATTGGTGGATTTTTCAGCGGATGTCCCATGTTGACGACTACACTCGAATCGATGCGTGTGCCGCTTGGCTTGGTGGAGCGTGCCCGCGGAAGCGTGAAGCGGACGGTGTACCCGCGGCGGGAAGCGGTCGGCGCCCGCTCCGGTTGGACGAGGAACCCTGCTGGCGTGATGATTGCTTTGAGACCGAGGCTGACAGATGACGTCGATGACGGCCCTGACGTGGCGGTCGAGTCCACCGCATATGCGGCGCGCGGCAGACGAAAGCATGTCACACGAGATCCACGCCTGACCGGAAGCAAGAGCATCATCGACCACCCACATTTCCCACTCCGTACCAGGCACGAACCCGGACGGCTGGCGACACCCCGTTCGCTAACTTGACCTTTCATCCAAGAGGAGTTTCATCATGATTTCCATTCGACTACTCGCCGGCGCCGCAATGGTCGCACTGACCGCAAGCGCGCACGCGGCGGATCCAAAGGCCGACGCCGAGATGTTGAAACTGGCGTCGGCAAGTGGTTGCCTGACCTGTCACAGCGTCGAGGCCGGCAAGAAGGGCCCCAACGGCATGGCGCCGATCGGGCCCGCCTGGGACGATGTCGCGCAGCAGTATGCCGGCAAGCCGGGCGCGAGCGAGTTCCTGACCCGTATCGTGCTGGAGGGATCGAGCCCGTACAGCAGCCACTGGAAGGGCAAGGTCAGCGGCCTTGCGATGCCGCCCAATGCGGTGGCAATCACCGAAGGCAACGCGCGCCGTCTGGTCGACTGGATCCTCGCCCACGGCCAATGATCGCGCAGTCGTTCGCGAGTTGCCGGTAGCAGGAGCGCAACTCGCCGGCGCAAGCCCGTTTCCTGCCGGTTCGGGTTCGACAGGACCGGGTTGGGTCGGTGATGCGGCGAAGCCCGGTGCGATTGCAAGGGCTTTCGCCCTTGCTCAAAGAATGACGGTGATCTCTTCCCGTCGCACCAGCTCTTCGCTGAACGCCACTGCATCCAGCCCGAGGGCGTCATGGGCGGTGATGACGCCGAGCGGCCTGCCGTCGGGGGTGACCACCGGTACATGGCGAAAGCCGCCCTCGTACATCAGGTGCAGCGCATGGCCGAAGGGCTTGTTTTCGCCGATGACCTGGGGATTGTGGGTCAGCACGGCGCCGACCGGGGTGTGGTCGGCATCCAGTCCGGCGGCGAGAATCCGGAACGTGGCATCACGCTCGGTAAAGATGCCGGTCAACACCCCGTGCTCGGTGACCAGGGCTGCGCTCTGGTGGGCCTGGAGCATGAGGCGGGTGACTTCACGTACCGGCATTTCAAACGGTACGCAGACAAAATCTCGATCGGCAATGACCTGATGAATCGGACGGCTGGGCATGATCTGTCTCCTGCTGGTTATTGAGGGGAAGCGGAAGATCGACCGGTGGGCCCGCCAGTACGCCGCGCATCGCTGAATGGCAATGGCGACTCCAGGTGCCGGGTGGATGCAGTGTCGGACTGCCGAACGAACCGGGGCAGGGTTTTTCAAGCTTCAACCGTGCCAGCTGCGGGCGAGTCGCTGTCTGTCATATATCTTTTTGATTTTTAACAAAAATTTCGCTTTTTGTGCGATGCCGCATGAATGCATTGCCGGTCTTTTGGCGGCTCGTTATGGTGCATCGTCACGGAGCTTGCACCGGTACGGTGCGTGCGCTGCATGCCTGGTCTAATACCATGATCTAAAAGCGGGTTTTGTTGTCTTCCTGAAGCACCTAAATGCGTGGACAGAAAAGTTCACTGCTGATATGTTTAGTTGTAAATAAATATCGGGAGTGACAGCATGTCGACGCAGCACGCCTCCGCCTCGTTCCGGTCTCCCGGTAATCGCGCCTATCACGCCCTGATGTCGGCCTGCGGACTTGCCTCTGCGCTGTTGTTCGGCGGCATGGGCCTGCTGGTCTGTGCCGATGTGCTGGTGCGCAACCTCGGTTGGGGCACGATGGCGTGGAGCGTCGAGGTCACCGAGTACATGCTGATGATCGCGACCTTTGTCGCCGCGCCCTGGCTCCTTTATCTCGGCGACCACATCCGTATCGACATCCTGTTGCGCGCCGTGTCGCCGATCGGGCGCTGGTGGCTGGAGGCGGCGACCGATGTGCTCGGCCTGGCGATCAGCCTGGTGCTTGCCTGGCAGTGCGTGGCGGTGGCGATCGACGCGTCCGCGCAGGGCGGCATGGTGTTCAAGGTGCTGATCTTCCCCGAATGGTGGCTGAACCTGCCGATGGCCTTCGCCTGCATCCTGCTCGCGGTTGAGTTCGTCCGCCGCCTGCATGGGGCGCTGTTCCGCACCGAGGGCCGCTGACATGGAATGGCAGGCCGCACTTGCCCTGATGCTGGGCAGTCTGTTCGCGCTGATGCTGGTCGGGGTGCCGGTCGCGTTTGCGTTTCTCGGGGTGAATCTGCTCGGGGCCTGGGTCTTTCTCGGCGGCGAGGCGGGGCTCGGCCAGCTGGTGCGCAACTCGGTGGGTTCGATCAGCAGTTTCTCGCTGACCCCGATTCCGCTCTTCGTGCTGATGGGCGAGGTGCTGTTCCATACCGGCCTGGCCTATCGTGCGATCGAGGCGATCGAGCGCCTGATCGCCCGCGTGCCGGGACGACTGTCGCTGGTGTCGGTGCTCGGTGGCACCACCTTTGCCGCGCTGTCGGGCTCGACCATCGCCAACACCGCGATGATGGGCGGCACCCTGTTGCCGGAGATGCTGCGTCGCGGCTATCACCCGACCCTGGCGATGGGCCCGATCATGGCGGTCGGCGGCATCGCGATGCTGATTCCGCCCTCGGCACTGGCGGTGATGCTCGGCAGCCTCGCGGGGATCTCGATCGCGCAGCTGCTGATCGGCGGCATCCTGCCCGGCCTGATCATGGCGATCGGCTTTCTCGGTTACGTGATCCTGCGTTGCCGTGCCAATCCGGATCTCGCGCCCGCCGACGAGAGCCTGCAGGCGTTCACCGGCTGGGCCAAATGGTGGCCGTTCGTGCGCGACGTGGTGCCGCTGCTCGGCATCTTCGTCGCCGTGGTCGGCAGCATGCTCGCCGGCTGGGCCTCGCCGACCGAGTCGGCCGCGATCGGTGCGCTCGCCTCGGTGGTGGCGACCGCGGCCTATCGCGTGCTGAGCGCGCACGGCCTGTACAAGGCCTTGATCGAGACCGCGCGGATCTCGGTGATCATCCTGTTCGTGCTGGTGGCCTCGACCACCTTCTCGCAGCTGCTCAGCTTTTCGGGTGCCACTACCGGCCTGCTCGGCCTGATCACCGAACTCGAACTGTCGCCGCTGATGCTGGTGTTCGGCATGTTGCTGCTGTTGCTGGTGCTGGGCTGCGTGATCGACCAGGTGAGCATGATGATGATCACGCTGCCCTTCTTCATGCCGCTGGCCAACGCCGCCGGCATCGATCCGGTGTGGCTCGGCGTGATGATGCTGATCGCGATGGAGATGGGCCTGCTCACACCGCCCTTCGGCCTGCTGCTGATGGTCATGCAGAGCGTCGCGCCGGCGCACATCCGGCTGCAGCAGATCTACGCGTCCGCAGTGCCCTTTCTCGCGATCGAACTGGTCGTGCTGGGCCTGATCGTTTCCATCCCCTGGCTCGCCGTCGGCCTGCCGCGTCTGATGGGCTGAAGTCTTCACCCGTACCCAACCCCACGGAGAAACAAGATGCAGAAATCAACCGGAAAGCTCGCCGCGGGCGTATTCCTCGCCCTCGCCATGTCTGGCGCACAAGGCGCCGAGATCACCCTCAAGGCGGTCACCGCCTTCGGCAAGGACACCTTCTTCTCGCAGCGCTTCAATGCCTTTGTCGCCAAGGTCAATGCCGAGGGCAAGGGGATCATGAAGATCCAGGTGGTCGGCGGCCCCGAGTCGATGCCGCCGTTCGAAGTCGGCAATGCGGTGCGCGCCGGGGTGGTGGACCTGTCCAACAGCACAGGCGTGTTTCATGCCAACCTGGTGCCCGAGGCGCTGGCAATGACCCTGGCGGAGAAACCGATGGCCGAGATCCGTGCCAATGGCGGCTACGCGCTGCTCGACCGGATCCACCGCGAAAAGGCCAACATGGTGTGGCTGGGCCGGGTGTCGGATGGCCTCGAATACCACATCTATACCAACAAGAAGCCCGCCGGCAGCGACTTCTCCGGCTTCAAGCTGCGCAGCGTGCCGGTGTACCGCGCCTTCTTCCAGGCGGTGGGTGCCGCCCCGCTGCAAGTGCCGCCGGGTGAGGTGTATACCGCGCTCGAGCGCGGCGTGGTCGATGGCTACGGCTGGCCGTCGATCGGCGTGTTCGACCTCGGCTGGCAGGAGAAGACGAAGTACCGCGTGGAGCCCGGTTTCTACAATGTCGAGGTCAGCTTCTTCATGAACCAGAACACCTGGAAGAAGCTCGATGCCGGCCAGCGTGCCTTCCTCGACAAGCAGATCGCCTGGGCCGAAGCGCTGACCGCCGAGGACCTGAAGACTGCCGGGGAAGAGAAGGCGCGCCAGGCCAAGGCCGGGATCGAAACCGTCGCGCTGCCGGCCGAGCAGGTCAACCTGTTCCGCGCCCAGGCCTACGAGGCGGGCTGGAAGGGGGTCGAGCAGGCCAGTCCGCAGTACGGCGCCCAGCTCAAGGCGCTGTTCAGCAACGGCCGCTGAACTAAGTCTCCAGCACCCGGTTGCGCACCTCCGGCAGGAACAGCAGGCCGATGATCGTCGCCATGATCAACAGGCCTGCCGGATACCACAGCCCGCCCAGGCTGTCGCCGGCGCGCACGCTGAGCCAGGTCACCATGAACGGTGACATGCCGCCGATCCAGCCCGCCGAAAGGTTGTGGGGCAGGGCCACCGCGGAGTAGCGGGTGCGGGCGGGGAAGAGTTCGGCGAGAGTGGCGGTCTGCGGGCCGGTGATGCAGGCCAGCGCCACCACCAGCACCAGCAGCAGGCCGACGATCGCGGCGTGGTTGATGGTGGCCGGGTCGGCCTGCTCGGGCCGGCCGGCGGCGATCAGGGCGGCGCTCACCTGGTCCGGATGGAAGCCTTCCACGGTCTCGGATCCGATCCGTACCGCGAGCGCGCCTTCCTCGTGTTGGTGCAGCACGCCCAGGCGGGCGAACAGGTCCTGATAGCGTTCGCAGTCGTTGCGCACGCCGGTGAAGGGGTCGTAGTGGCAGGCCTCGCCACTGAGCATCACCGGCACCTCGCGGTTGAAGCGCTCCAGCGCCGGATTGCCGTAGGCGAGCAGGCCGTGGAACACCGGCAGCACCGCCATGCTGCCGAGGATCAGTCCGCCGAGCAGCACCGGGCGGCGGCCGATGCGGTCGGACAGCCAGCCGCACCAGATGGTCAGCGGAAACAGCACGATCGTGGCGATCATCACCAGCGTGCTCGCGGTGCGGGCGTCGATCTTGACCACGTTCTTCAGGAACACCGTGGTGTAGACCTGGGACGAAAAGAACAGCAGCGAGCCACCGGCCGAGATGCAGAAGAACAGCAGCGCCATGCGGCCCAGCGTGTGGCGGTCGGTGAAGCACTCGCGCAGCGGCGTCTTCGACAGCCCGTTGCGCGCGCGCAGCTGGCTGAACACCGGCGACTCGTGCAGGTTGAGCCGGCTCTTGATCGAGATCGCCAGCAGCACGATGGAAATCAGGAAGGGCACCCGCCAGCCCCATTCGCGGAACTCGGCATCCGACAGCAGGTACTGCAGCGCGACGATCTGCAGCATCGAGGCGAGCATGCCCAGCGGCCCCATCAGCTGCAGCACGCTGGTATAGATGCCGCGCCGTTCTGCCGGCGCATGCTCGGTCAGGTAGACCGCCGCCCCGCCGATCTCACCGCCCACCGACAGGCCCTGCAGCATGCGCAGCACGAGCAGCAGGATGGGGGCGGCGATGCCGATCTGGGCGTAGGTCGGCAGCAGGCCGACGAGGAAGGTGGACAGCCCCATGATGATGATGGTGACGAGGAAGATCGTGCGCCGTCCGTAGCGGTCGCCGAGCGAGCCGAACAGCGCGGCACCGAGCGGGCGCACGATCATGCCCACGCCGAAGGTCCCCAGGCTCGCCAGCAGCGCGGTCACCGGATCGTCCGGCGGGAAGAACAGCACGCTGAAATAGGTCGCCAGGGTGGCAAAGGTGAGGAAGTCGTACCATTCGAGAAAAGTGCCGAAGCAGGCGGCGACGGCGACCTTGCGCTGGATGGTGCGGACGTGTGCGGTGTCGGACATGGGGCGGGATCAGTATGCTCGGTGCCCGGGGCGGATGCACCCGGTCGCGCATTATCCCGGAATCGAGGCCGGGTGCAGCGTCGACGAATGCGACCGCCAGGGAAGTTCCGGCGGCCGGCATTGAGAACGCGCAGCGCTAACTCAGGGTCGCATCCGCGAGCCTGACCCCGAACCCGATGAAAAGCCCTCCGACCCCGCCGGTTGCAGTGGCCGACAGCCGACGCCGGCGCCGGAACTGTCGGGCCAGATGGGCGCCGCCGAAAATCAGCGCCGACAGATAGAGCGCGCTGCACAGCTGGACGATCACGCCGAGGATGGTGAAGGACAGCACCGGGTGAGCGTAGCCCGGGTCGACGAACTGGATGAAGAAGGAAACGAAGAACAGGATCGCCTTCGGGTTCATCAGGCTGATCAGCAGTGCGGTACGGAACGGGCGCGAGGCATCGCGGACCGGCTGTCCGGCGTCGCCGGCCTTGACTTTGCCCTGCCACATCGCGATCGCCGCCCGCAGCAGGCCGATCCCCATCCAGGCCAGATAGGCCGCCCCGGCGTACTTGATCGCCATGAACAGCTCCGGTGTCGCCTTCAGCAGGGAGGTTGCGCCGGAGGCGGAAAGCACCATCAGGATCAGGTCGCCGAGAAAGATGCCGCACGCCCCGCGGTAGCCGGCACCCACGCCCCAGCGCGAGGCCACCGCCATCACGTAGAGGGAGTTCGGTCCCGGCAGCAACACGATCAGGACGGTGCCGAGAATGAAGGTGGTGATGTCGCTGATGCCGTAAAACATGGTGTAGTCCTGGCGCGGGTCGAAGGCGGAGGTCGCGGGCAGGGCCGCCCCGCGCGCCCGCCATGTTACCAAGGTGCGGGGTGGTTGCGGAGGGTCGATCGCATTCGACCGTGCCCGTCCGTCATGGGCCGTTTCAGCCCCAGGGCGGCGCGAACCGCCCATCTGCAGCGCGTGCGGAAATAGTGCCGGGTTGCGCTACCCTGAGCACTGATACATTCTTTAGGCGTGGATGGCGAGGATGCGATGATCGTTGTGGCAGCCGTCAGCGGCGATTTCCGGTTGCGCCGATTGCCTGTCGAGGTGCCGGCCGAACCTTGGCAGGCGCCGTGCCGGCCGACCCGGGCCGGTGCAGGGGGTGGTCGACGATCCGCTCCGGCGCCTGGCACGGTCGCCGCGCCGGCCACGCGCACGCCGGCCTGAGATCCTCATGCAATCCGCCCCGACCATGCCCACCACCCACCCCCGCCGATCCGGCCGGCAGTTCGTACGCATGGCGCGCGACTACTGGAACGGCGAGCGCAAGTGGGTGGTGCGCGGTGCGGTGCTGCTGCTGGTCGTGCTCACGGTGGCGCAGGTAGCGCTGGCGATCTGGGTGAGTTACTGGCACCGCGAACTGTTCGATGCCCTCGAAGCGCGCTCGCTGGCCGAACTGCTGCGGCTGGTGATGACCTTCGTGCTGATCTTTGCGCTGACCATGGCGGTCACTGCGCTGCACATGCACATCAAGCGCTGGCTGCAACTCGACTGGCGACGATGGATGACCAGCCTGCTGCTCGATCAGTGGATGGACCATGCCCATCACTATCGTCTGCAATATACCGTCGGCGAACATGACAACCCCGACGGCCGCATCGCCGAGGACATCCGGATCGCCACCGAGGCGGCGATCGGGCTGGCGCATTCGCTGCTGTTCTCACTGCTGGTGCTCGGAAGTTTCATCGAGATCCTGCTCAGCGTCTCCGGTAGCGCAACCCTGCCCGGTACCTCGATTGCGGTGCCAGGCTACCTGGTGCTGATGGCTTTTCTGTACGCCGGCGTGGGCACCGTGTTCGGCCTGATGCTCGGGCGCCCGCTGATCCGCACCACCAACAGGCTGCAATCGGTCGAAGCCAACCTGCGCTTTGGTCTGGCGCGGGCGCGCGAGCATTCGGAAGCGATCGCGCTGCTGCATGGCGAGCCGTCCGAGCGGCGCAATGCCGACCGCCTGTTCGCCGACGTCGGCCGCGGCTGGAATCGGCAGACCCTGGCCTATCTCGGCATCGTCTCCTTCTCCACCGGCTACGGTGCCTTGCTGCCGGTGTTTCCGATCCTGATCGCTGCGCCGCAATACATCGCCGGGGCGATGAGTCTGGGGCTGCTGATGCAGGCGGCGCAGGCCTTTCAGCGGTTGACCTCGGCGCTGTCGTGGCCGATCGACAACCTGGGCGAGATCGCCCGCTGCCGCGCCTCGATCGAGCGCATCGTGACCCTGCACGAGGACATGCAGGTGCTCGAGCAAGAAGACCGCGAACACGGCCACGGCGAACTCCGCATCGAGCGCCACCAGTCGGGCCGCCCCGAACTCGACATCCGCGGCCTCCGACTGGCTTCGCCCTCCGGTCAGATTCTGCTCGACGGATTCAACCTGCGCGTCCGTCACGGCGAGCGCATCCTGATCACCGGCGATCCGGCGGTAACGGTCAGTCTGTTCAAGGCGGTGGCGGGGCTGTGGCCGTGGGGACACGGCGAGATCAATCTGCCGGCGGGGCGCGACATGATGTTCATCCCGCAGCGTCCCTTCCTGCCCGAAGGCACGCTGCGCGCCGTGCTGAGCTACCCGCAGGATGCCGTGAACTACAGCACCGCCTGCCTGCACCGGGCCATGGAATGTGCCGGCATTGCATGGCTCACGCCGCGCCTGGACGACTACGAGGACTGGAGCCGGGCGCTGCCGCTCCGTGCGCAGCAGCGTCTCGGCATCGCCCGCCTGTTCCTGCAGCAGCCGGGCTGGGTGTTCATCGAGGAGGCGACCGATGCGTTCGATTCGAAGGACGAGGTCGACACCATCGAGTTGCTGCACCATGAACTGCCCAGCTCGACCTTGTTGAACATCAGCCGCCACAACGGCGTGGATCACTTCTACGACCGCAAGCTCAGCCTCAACCGGCAGCGCGGGCAACAAGCGACGGCCGCCCGTGGCGAGCCGACCGTGCTACCGGAAGTGTGACGGCAGCCAGCCCCGCTCGACGCAGTCGCGGAAACACCACGCCGGTGTGGTCTCGGTCTTGTAGCTCCAGAAAAACCAGCCGAAGAGCTTCTCGAAGGCGAGGATCTGCGCCGCCGCGTAGCCCCGGCTGGCGACATCCTGCTGGAATGCGTCCATGTGCTCCAGTGCGTGGTTGTAGGGCCCTTCGGCCCACAAGGACACCACCCGCAGGTCCAGCCCCAGGCTCCATTCGCCACACACCGCGGGCAGGCCGAGCGCGGCATTGATCGAGTCCGCCTCGTCGCGCCATTCGCCGCCCGCCTTGTGCAGGTGACCATAGATGTCGGTGTCGATGTCGCGGCGGTCGAAGCACTGGTAGCGGTGGTAGTCGTAGATCACGTTCTGCCACAACGGCGGCTGCATGAAACCGAGAAATTCGCGATAGGAGCGGAAACCGTCGTGGAACACGACCGCCACCCGGTCCGGCGGACAGTGCTTGCGGATGCGGTCGTAGGCGGCGAGGTAGTAGGCCTTGAGGTAGTCGGTGGGCACGTCCCAGCGCGGTTCGTTCAACACCTCGATCGCGTGCAGCGCGGGGTGGGACCGGTAGCGTTCGGCCAGGCGCTCGAGCACCGACAGCGAGTGCTCGAGGTATTCGGGGCGGGTGTGCCATTCGACCACGCCCATGATGCCGCCGTTGTCGAAGCCGTTCTGGCAGCCGGGCGCGGCATGCAGGTCGAGCATGACCCGCAGGCCGAGCTTCGCCGCCCAGTCCAGCGCGCGGTCGAGGACATCGATGCCGCCGGTGACGAAGGGGTGGCGGTTGTCGCCGTACTTGGGATGATAGGGATAGTCCGGGCCGAAGATCCAGTGCCCCACCGGGATGCGCACCGCATTGAGCCCGCGCTCGGCGATCCAGGCGAAATCCTCGTAGGTGACGAAGCTGTTCCAGTGGCGGCGCAGCCTGTCGGTGGCCGCCGGACCGAGTTCGGCGCACCAGGTGGTCTCGTCGGTGGCCTCCAGGCCGTCGAACAGGCTGGGCACCATCCACCGCTCCAGCAGCAGCCAGCTGCCCAGGTTGACGCCACGCAATTTGACTCCCGTCGCTTCCATTTTTCACCTCCCCGGGTGCTTGTCGGTCCGCCTCGCAGCGGGCGCGGCCAGGGTCAAAGATTACGCCTGTCGCGCCCTTTTTGCGCGCTCGCCGGGCCTACAATCGGTCGTGTCCGGCATGACGACAGGAAACCCGATGATGGGACGAGAATGGTGGCGCGACGCGGTGGTGTATCAGCTCTACCCGCGCAGTTTCCTCGACACCAACGGCGATGGCATCGGCGACCTGCCCGGCATCCTCGCCCGGCTCGACTACCTGCAGTGGCTGGGTATCGACGTGATCTGGCTGTGTCCCATATTCCAGTCGCCGAACGACGACAACGGCTACGACATCAGCGACTACCAGGCGATCATGGCGGAGTTCGGCACCATGGCCGATTTCGACCGCCTGCTGGCCGAGGTCCATCGCCGCGGCATGCGCCTGATCCTCGATCTGGTGATGAACCACACCAGCGACGAGCATCCCTGGTTCGTCGAGTCGCGGGCTTCGCGTGCCAACCCGCGCCGCGACTGGTATGTCTGGCGCGATGGGCGCAACGGCCGGCCGCCGAACAACTGGGAGAGCGTCTTCAAGGGCCCGGCGTGGACCTGGGATGCGCGCACCGGGCAGTATTTCCTGCATTTGTTCACCGCGCGCCAGCCCGATCTGAACTGGGACAATCCGGCGGTTCGCGCCGCATTCCACGACATGGTGCGCTGGTGGCTGGACAAGGGCGTCGACGGTTTCCGCATCGATGCCATCACCCACCTGAAAAAGGTCCCCCGTCTGCCTGACGCACCCAATCCGCAGGGACTGGAGCAGGTTCCCGGGCACGCCTTCAACATGGGGGTCGAGGGGGTGCTCGACTATGTCGACGAACTCGCGCGCGCCGCGTGGCGCGATCGCGACATCATGACCGTGGGCGAAGCCAACGGCGTGTCGGCACGTCAGGCCGAGGCCTGGGTCGGGACCACGCGCGGCCGGCTATCGATGATCCTGCAGTTCGAGCACTGGCACCTGTGGTCGGGCAACCCGCGCGCGGGGCTGGACGTGCGCGCCCTGAAGAAGATCTTCGCGCGCTGGCAGAACGCGCTCGAGGGCCGCGGCTGGAATGCGCTCTACCTCGAGAACCACGATCAGCCGCGCGTAGTGTCGCGTTGGGGCGACCCGGTCCGCTATCGTTACGAGAGCGCGACCGCGCTGGCGGCGATGTACTTCCTGATGCAGGGCACGCCCTTCATCTACCAGGGGCAGGAACTGGGCATGGCCAATGCCCGGTTCGAGCAGCTGAGCGACTTCGACGACGTGTTTGCAAAGAACCGGATCGCCCGGATGCGTGCCGCCGGCATGGGCGATTCCGAGATCCTGGCCGAGATGGCGCTGACCGCGCGCGACAACGCCCGTACGCCGATGCCATGGAACGACGGCCCCAACGCGGGGTTCACCACCGGCAAGCCGTGGCTGCTGCTCAACCCCGATTACCCCGAGACCAACGTCGCCCGCCAGCAAAGCGAGCCGCGGTCGGTGCTGAACTTCTACCGCGAACTCATCGCCCTTCGCCGCACCCATCCGGCGCTGGTGCATGGCCGCTATCGGATGCTGCTGAAGGACCATCCGCAGCTGTGCGTCCATACCCGCGACCTCGATGGCGCCACGTTCATGATCATCTGCAATCTGAGCGCTCGGGACGCGCGTTACCGGCATCGCGGCTTCGCGCTGCGCCACGACCAATTGGTGCTGGCGAACCACGACGTGGCCCCGCATCCGGACATCAACGCCTGCAAGCTGCGGCCGTTCGAGGCGCGGGTCTATCGCATCGCCTGAGCGCCTCCGGCACGCCTCGTCGACCAGGGCGCCCTCCGCCACGAGTCGCTGGTGGAGGGCTCTTCCGGTTGCACGGTGCCGGCCGAGCGGTCAGGCGTCTTCGAGGATCAGCACGATCAGTTCTTTCGGCCCGTGCGCGCCGTAGGCCAGGGTTTGCTGGATGTCGGCGGTTTTCGACGGACCCGACACCAGCAGCGCGTTGGTCGGCAGGCCCTCCGCCCAGCGCTGCGCCTGCAGCACCTGGTAGAGGTTGTCGTGGATCTCGCTCGCCTTGAGCAGCGCGATGTGCAACGGCGGCACCAGGCTCATCAGCCGCGGTTCGGCCGGGGTCGGCCACAGGATCAGGCTGCCGGTGGCGGCGATTCCGCCCAGGGTGCCGGTCAGGCTCGCCGGGGTCGCGAAGAAGAGTTCCTCCTTCCACGCCTCCACCGGCTTGTCGTAGGCCTTGAGCCGGATGGTGCCGGCGTGCAGTGCCTGGTAGCCGGCAAACTGCTGACCGTGCGCGGTCTCCGGCGAGATCAGCAGTTCGTCGATGGCGCGCTCGGCGAGCGCTTCGGCGACCAGCGCCGGCCAGCCGGCGGCGGTGGTGAGGTGGGTCTCCCCGTGCACCGCCTCGAGCAGTTCGCGCAGGCGCGCAATGCGCTGCTCCGGCGCGTAGGACCATGGCTCGGTGACCAGAGCCTGGTCGTAGCTGTCGGCCAGCGGCGTGGTGCCGGCGAGGCTGGCGCGGAGCTTGGCGAGGATCTTGTCCCTGGCGCTCATCATTCGTCTCCCAGGTGGTCGCGGGCCATTTCGTGCAGCGTGCGCGTGGCCGGTTTGGGGGCGCTGCGATGCTCGGTCCAGGGACCGATCTTCGCCGGCATCAGCCCGCCCAGCCGGGTCGCGGCGAGACCGAGGGCGCGATAGAGGCGGGGCGAGGTGTTGAGCGTACGCCACACCTTCCACACCGCGCGCTCGGTGCGCGAATACTTGCTGCCCTGGCCGCGCATGTGATGCGGTTCCGCGTCGGGCGAACGCACGTTCTCCTCGCGCAGGCGGCGCAGGATGGCAGGGATCGGAATCTTCACCGGGCACACTTCGCCGCACGCGCCGCACAGCGACGAGGCGCTGGGCAGATCCTGCGTTTCTTCGAGGCCGAGCATGTGCGGGGTGATGATCTTGCCGATCGGGCCCGGATATACGGTGCCGTAGGCGTGACCGCCGATCCGGGTATACACCGGGCAGTGGTTCATGCACGCGCCGCAGCGGATGCAGTTCAGGGTCTGGCGCAGCTCGCCGTCGGCAAAGGCCTGGCTGCGGCCGTTGTCGAGCAGCACCAGGTGCACCTCCTGCGGGCCGTCGAGTTCCTCGGCCTTGCGCGGGCCGGAGACCACGTTCACGTAAGTGGTGATCGGCTGCCCGGTCGCGGAGCGGGTCAGCAGCGACAGTAGCGGCACCACGTCGCGCAGGTTCTCGACCACCTTCTCGATCCCGGTCACCGCGATGTGCACCGGCGGCACCGTGGTCGACATGCGGCCATTGCCTTCGTTTTCGACCAACAGCAGCGAGCCGGTTTCGGCAATCGCGAAGTTGACTCCGGACACGCCGATGTCGGCCTCGAAAAACTTGCGTCGCAGGGTTTCGCGCCCGATCTGGATCAGGCGGTCGACGTCCTCGGTGTAATCGACCTCGAGCTTGTCGTGGAACAGCGCGGCGACCTGGCCGGCGTTGAGGTGGATCGCCGGCATGATGATGTGTGAGGGCTTCTCCTTGCCGAGCTGGACGATGAACTCGCCCATGTCGGATTCCAGGCAATCGACGCCATAGCCTTCGAGGTAATGGTTCATCTCCATTTCCTCGCTGACCATGGACTTGCCCTTGATCACCTGTTTCGCCTCGTGCGCGCGGACGATGTCATGGACGATGGCGTTGGCCTCATCCACGGTCTCGGCCCAGTGCACCCTGACCCCGTTGCGGGTCAGGTTGGTCTCGAGACGCTCGAGCAGTTCGGGCAGTTTGGACAGCGCGCGGGCGCGCACCGCGTTGCCGAAGGTGCGCAGGCGCTCCATCTCGTCGCCGTCGGGAAACTGCGCCGCGCGCTTGGCCATCAGGAAGTCCATCGCGCCGCGGAAGTTCTTGCGCAGCTGGGCGTCATGGACCGCGTCGTGCGCGCGACGCTTGAAACTGACCGGGATCGCGGGCGTATCGGCCGCTGCGCTCATGATTGTTCTCCCGTCGTCTCGCCGCCCGAGCGCCGCAGCAGGAAGCTGGCGAGGTGTTCGCCGCGCAGCGTGTCCTGCTGCTTCTCGAATGCGCCGTTGATGTTGAGCAGACAGCCGCAGTCGGCGCTCACCACTTCCGCCGCACCCGAATCGACCAGGGCCGCAGTCTTGTCGCGCACCATGGCGCCGGAGATGTCGGGCATGCGTACGCTGAAGGCGCCGCCGAAGCCGCAGCATTCGCTCTCGTGATCGTGGTCGACGCGCTCGACCTGCCCGAGCTGCGCGAGCAGCGCGCGGCCGTGCACATGGGTATTCATCTCGCGCCGCGCCGAACAGGACGTATGCAGCGCCACCTTGACCGGCGCGCCGCTGTCGTGGAGCCGGATGCGGCACACTTCGAGCAGGAATTCGGCCAGCTCGAAGGTGCGCTCGGACAAGGACGCGACCTCTTTCAGCGTGTCCGGTTCGTCGCGGAACAGGTCGAAATAGTGATGGCGGAACATCCCCGCACAGGAACCCGAGGGCACCACCACCGGCCAGTCGCCGCCGAACAGTGCCAGTTGCGCCCTCGCCACCTCGCGCGCCTCGTCGGTGTAGCCCGAGGTGTAGGCCGGCTGGCCGCAGCAGCTCTGGCCCTGCGGGAAATGCACGCGGATGCCCTCGCGCTCGAGCAGGCGGATCGCATCCATGCCCGCATCGGGAAAGAACAGGTCGAGCACACAGGTGCCGAACAGGTAGACGTCGCCCGGCTTCTGGTCCGGATAGCGTCGCGGCGGCGCGGGCGTCGGGGCCACGCGGGTGGCGTTGGCGGCGTCGGCCGCGGGGAGGTGGCTCATGGGCGTTGTCTCCGTCTGTCTATTGTCTTTGGGCCGGCACCGCCGCCGGGGGCGCCGGCCGCCGTGGCGGGCACACCGCGACCAGCCCCGCATGCACGGGGCCGCCGATTTCTTGTCCGCCAATGATGCGCCTGATCGTCACGTGCCGACCAGTGGATCGCTCACGCCGAACACGTTGACCGCGAGCAGCGCGATGATGCCGGTGGCAAGCACGTAGTACAGCGTCGGCCAGAAGGTCTTGCGCAGGGTCGCGCCTTCGCGTCCGAGCAGGCCGACGGTGGCCGAGGCGGCGACCACATTGTGGATCGCGACCATGTTGCCGGCAGCCGCGCCGATCGCCTGCACCGCCACGATCAGCGCGCCGGAGATGCCCAGGCTGGTGGCGACGCCGAACTGGAACTGGCTCAGCATCATGTTGCTCACCGTGTTCGAGCCGGCGATGAAGGCGCCCAATGCACCGACGCTCGGTGCCAGCAGCGGGTAGATGTTGCCCACGCTGTCGGCCACCCACTGCGCCATCGCGATCGGCATGCTCGGCAGCGCCCCGGCATTGACCCCGGAGTTGATCAGGATGCGCACCATCGGCACGGTGAACAGCAGCACGAAGCCGGCGCCGAGCAGCACCCGGGAGGATTCGTTTACCGCCTTGACCAGCGAGCGCGCATGCATCCGGTGCAGGAACACGGTGGCGATCACCACCGTCACCAGGATGCCGCCGGGCAGGTAGAGCGGCATGAAGTCGGCCTTGATGCCCTTCTCGCCGAGGATGTCGGGGAACACCATCACCACCGACTTGAGTGCACTGCCGACTTCGGGGAACACGCGGCTGATCACCAGCAGCGCACCGACCAGCACATACGGCAGCCAGGCGCGCAGGGCGCTGATCTGCTGATGCCGCGGCAGCTGGTCGAGTTTCATCTCGACCGTGCCCAGCCACTCGGCCGGCCAGTCCTTCGGGTCGGCGAAATCCCACTTCGTCTTCGGCACCAGGAAGCCGTAATGCGCGGCCGTGGTCACGATTGCGAGGCCCACCAGGCCGCCGAGCAACGACGGAAATTCCGGTCCTAGGAAGACGCCGGTCGCGGCATAGGGCAGGGTGAAGGCGAGGCCGCCGAAGATCGCGAACGGCAGCACCTCGAAGCCGGCCTTCCAGCTTTTCTCCTTGCCGAAGAAGCGGGTCAGCATCAGGACCATGATCAGCGGGATCGCGGTGCCGACGATGGCGTGGATGATCGCCACGTTGCTGGTGATGAGCTGCAGGAACGCCGGCCAGCTCGAACCCTGCTCGACCAGCTGCGCGCCGATCGTCGCCGTATCCAGCCCGCTATTGACGCCGATGATGATCGGCGTGCCGACCGCACCGAACGACACCGGCGTGCTCTGCACCAGCATGCCCAGCATCACCGCGGCCATCGCCGGAAAGCCGATCGCCACCAGCAGCGGCGCGGCGATCGCGGCCGGGGTGCCGAAGCCCGAGGCGCCCTCGATGAAGCAGCCGAACAGCCACGCGATGATGATCGCCTGGATCCGGCGATCGGGACTGATGGTCGCGAAGCCGCTGCGAATCGCGCTGATCCCGCCCGAGTACTTGAGCGTGTTGAGCAGCAGGATGGCGCCGAAGATGATCCACAGCACCCCGACGGTGATCACCAGTCCCTGCAGGGTCGAGGCCAGGATGCGGTTGAAGCTCATGTCCCAGGCGAGCAGTCCGATTGCCGCCGTGACCAGATAGACGGCCGGCATCGCATGCTTGGCCGGCCAGCGCAGGCCGACGAGAAGGATGGCGGCGAGAAGGATCGGTGAGAACGCCAGGAGGGCGAGGGTACCTGCTTGCATCGCGGGCACTCCGCTCAGGATCGCGCTCGAGGCGCGCTAGGGGTGGGGATCGGGTGCGGCGAAACAGTCATCTTCGGTCTCCTTGGCTTGATCTGGCGTCTCGAACTGGTCTAAAGTGGTAAGACCAATTGACAATTTGATGGCTTAGGCTAGAAGAGCGCATCAGGGCTGTCAATTGTTTTGATCAATTAATTCGATGCCTGGATTAAGCGGGCGTCCGTGTTGCGATGTACGCTCACGATGAATGGATAGCCGCGCCGCGATCCGCGGGAGAGGCGCGAAGGCGCTGCGGACCGTCGTGTGCGGGTGAAAGGGGAGAACGTCAATGAAGCCGGGTCAAGTGCAGCAGCGTCGCCTGTCCGACGATATCGTCGAGCGGCTGGAAAGCATGATTCTGGAGGGCACGCTGGCGGCCGGCGAACGTCTGCCCGCCGAGCGTGCGCTTGCGGAGGAGTTCGGCGTGTCGCGGCCGTCGCTGCGCGAGGCGATCCAGAAGATGGGTGCGCGTGGTCTGCTGATAAGCCGTCACGGTGGCGGCACCTTCGTTGCCGACGCGCTCGGCTCGTCGTTTCGCGATCCGCTGCTCGAACTACTGGAAAAGCACCCCGAGGCCCAGCGCGACCTGATCGAGTTCCGGCATACGCTCGAGGGCTCGTGCGCCTACTATGCCGCGCTGCGCGCCACCGCGCCGGACCGCGAGCGCCTGACCGCGGCGTTCGACCGCCTCGCCGAATGCTATGCGCGCGAGGGCAAGGTCAGCCGGGCCGAGGAGGGCACTGCCGATGCACATTTCCATCTCGCGATCGCCGAGGCCAGCCACAACGCGGTATTGCTGCACACCATCCGCAGCCTGTTCGAACTGCTCAAGCGCAACGTGGTGACCAACATCGGCGGCATGTATCCGCAAAGCAGCGAGGTGCGGGGCATGTTGATGCAGCAGCATGCGGACCTGTATCGCGCGATCATGGACGGGCGAGCCGACGATGCCCGTCATTGCGCCAGCGACCATCTCGACTACGTGGCGAAGGTGCTCACCGACGCGCAGGGCGAACTGACCCGCACCGCCCGCGCCCGCCGCCGTCAGGCCATGGCCTGAACCCGGGTCGAGCGCATTGCCCGCCGATTCCCGGCGGGCGAGCTTCGGCACCGCGACCGCGCCGCCGTCGGGCTGGCCCGCCACCGTGCTCAGTCGCGGCGCACCGCGACGCCGGCGCCCGGTGCCTGCCATACCCCACGGTCGACGGCGCGACTGCCCTCGAACACCAGCCAGCTCTGGCCACCATAGTGCGGCAGGGGGCGGAGCAAGGCCTGCATCGAGTCGAGGTCGCGTACCGAAATCACCGCAACCGGCGTGCCGGTGGTGCGCATCACCGTCCACACCTGCGCGCTGCCACCCAGCCCGGGCGTGGCCGGCCGTGGCGGCAGGCCGGCCCGCGCGAGCGCCGCATCGACCGCAGCATGCAGCCCGACGATCAGCACCGGACCGTGGTCACGGTCCACGCTGTCGGCTCCAATCTCCTGCGGCGGACGTTCGAAGATGCGTTGCGCCAGCGTCCGCGCGGCCACGCCGACGCCCCCGGTAGCGGGGCGCGTGCTGCCGTTCCGCTCCGGGTGTCCGTCGAACGGCGGTTCGGCGATCACCATGCGCGGCGCACGTGCGGTCATCCACAGGCGCAGGATGGGGGGCAGCTGGTCGGCGGCGAGCGTGCGCCACAGGCGCAGTTCGGGGTCGAGCCGCACGCTCTCGGGGATCGATGCCACATCGAGGGTGAGCTGTTGGCGCACGTCCTGCAGTTCGATCTGCCGGGTCTCGCGGCGGTCGGCGAAAACGAGCTCCAGCGGCACCCGCAGCGCATACGGCGGAGCGGCCTGGGCGAGGTCCAGCATGAGGCGGGCCTGCGCACCGCGGGTCGTCGCGCGCGCCCGTTCGATGCGCACTGTCGGCCCCCCCGCGCGCTCCAGCCATTGAGCGAAGAATGCGCCCAGGTCGCGCCCCGATGAACGCTCGAACGCGGCGCGCAGCTCATGCCAGCCGGCCACGCCGAACCGGTGGCGGTCCCAGAACGCGCGGATCCCGTGCCCGAAGGCGTCTTCGCCGATCAGGTCGCGCAGCATCACGAACAGCATTGCCGACTTGCCATAGCCCACCGCCGCCGCCGCGCCATGGGTGCGCGAGCGGAAGGCCGCGAGCGCCTGCTGGTCGGCGGCCGGCACCGCGGCGAAATCGCGCAGCCAGCCGAGGCGCATCTCGCGCGCTGCCGCGGCCGACTCATCCTCCTTGTAGGCGTAGTCGGCCATGAAGGTGGTCAGTCCTTCCGACCAGTTGCCGCTCGCATAGTCGACGAACACGCCGTTGCCCCACCAGTTGTGCAAGACCTCGTGACCGAGCGAGGTGGCGCGGATGAAGGGCAGTTTCAGCACCTCGGCGCCGATGTAGGTCAGCGTCGGCATGCCGAAACCGGTGGGCAGCGGGCTGGCGACGATCGAGAAACCGTCGAACGGGTAGGGCCCGATGGTCCGGCTGTAGCGCTCGATATAGCGCCGGCTGTCGTCGAGGTAGGCGGTCGCGAGACCGTCGATGGCGTCGAGATCGGCGCTGAAGTAGGTGCGCAGCCGCAGCGGCGCGCCGTTCGCGCGCGGGGCGAGTTGTTCGCGGATCTGCCACGGGCCGGCCATCAGATCGATGCCGTCGGCCGGCCGGTCGAACTCGAAGCTCGCCCGGTAGCGTCCGCTGGCGGCCTCGGGTGAGCTCTCGGCCACCAGTCGTCCGGCGACCAGTGCGCGTTGCGTGGCCGGCACCGACAGCGTGACGCGGTAAGTGAACAAGGCTCCCGGTTGTGGATACCAGGCCCCGCCCGCGGGCAGGAAGCTGCCTTCGGCCGCGGCCATCGGCATCAGCCGGCGCAGCACGTCGCGATGGTCGAGGCTGCGGTCGAGCGCGGGCAGGGTTCCGCCATAGGTCAGCCGTAGCGGCCCGGGCGCAGGCAGCCTGACCCGCCAGCCGCGGAGCACGCCGTCGCCCCCGGCGGGCCTTGCGGCCAGCGCCCGACCGTCGAAGCTTGCCGCGGTGACGGCGAGCGACTCGTGCAGCGCGAAACGGAAGTCCGTGGTCTCCGGCCGAACCGTTGCCACCGCGCTGAACTTGCGCGTCGCGGGGTCGAGCTCGATGTCGAGCTCGATCGAGGGCAAGGGTGCCGCGCGTGCGGGCAGCGCCGCGACCCATGCCAACAGGAACACCACGGCCAGCGTGACAAGCCCACGGCATGGCGGGCGATCAGCCGTGCACCGGGCGATCATGACTTCGCCGGAAACTTGATCACCAGCTCCAGCGTTTCCGCGCCACGCCTGACCTTGAGCGGCAACCAGGTGCCGGCCGGCTGGCCGCGGATCGAGGCGACCAGCGCGGTCACCTTATGCGCCGGGGTGCCGGCCACCTCGACAATGAGGTCGTTGATGCGCAGGCCGGTCGTGTCGGCAAGACCGCCGGCGGTCACCTCGGCCACGCGCACGCCGTCCCGGTGCGCGTCGAGGCCGATGCCCAGACGCGGTGGCGGTGGCGGCACCGCGGGCTGGTCAGGCACGGCGAACACGGCATCGGCCAGTCCGGCTGGGATCTCGGTGCATGGGGTGGCGGCAGACAGCGGCAACAGGGTCCCGATCCGGGGGACCCCGAGCGCGCGCAACTGGTGCGGTACGCCATGGCCGAAGCGGATGTGCCCGCTCCCCATGATGCCGACGACGAGCGGCCTTTCGGCGCCGTCGCGGGCCGGGTTGGTCAGCGGACGCGCCAGCGCTTCGGCCATCGCGCGGTCCCACAGCAGTTGCGCATCGACGAAGTTGCGGAATGCGGCGTCGCTCCGGCGCGGTTTCGCGGCACCCTTGCCGCGCATGTCGACATGCTCGCTGTGGATGGCAAAGAGGAAGTCGAGGTAGGCGGCAGCAGGTTCCGCTGCACTACCCACCCCCTCGCGCTCGGCCGCGGGGATGGCGGCCCAGCCGTGGGCGGAAATCGCGCGGATCAACTGCTGGTCCACGTTGAGCGCCACCATCGGGATGCGGTTCAGGCGGGCAAACTGGAACAGCGGCAGATAGAGCTCGGCCGGCATGGTCCACACCGTGTCCCACTCGGCCTGCTCGAGAAAGCGGGCTTCGCTCAAGTCCCCTGCGACCCAGCGATCGAGCACCGGCTGCAGGCGACGCGGGAACATCTCGAAGCCGATCACCATGTCCGGCCGTTGCGCATGCAGGGCCGCAAGGGTCTGCAACTGCCAGCGGTGATGGTCGGCATCGTCATGCTGTTCGCCCAGCAACACCACGTCGCGGCTGGCCATGGCGGCGAAGACCGCGGGCGCCCGGTCCGGGCGCGGCGTTGCGGTGTCCGGCACCGCCCAGGCGGCAGGCGCAAGACAGGCCGGCGGCCCGCTGTCCACCACCCCCGGAGCCTCGCGCGACAGGGCCGCGCTGCCGATGCCGAGCCCTGAGCAGGCTGCCAGCACCATCCAGACCGATTTTGCATTCATGATGGAGACGCCAGGTTGATGAAACCAGTAGAGCATCCGCCCCGATCCGAGTTCCGGAAGGACCGAAATGCCCACTCGGGGCGGCCCTGCGGTGTGTCGCAGCCGTTATCCGATGCGGTTTCAGGTCACACACCCCCCCGCGTCGGCGCGAGCCGCTACAATCGCAAGCCAGGTCCGGCAGGCTGCCCGACCCACTCCCGATATCCGCCGCACTTGTGCCGGAGACGGACGAGGCGGCCCCGCACAATCACAAGGAGATGACCATGCCCGCATTACGACCCGATGTCGATCCCGACGGCCTGCTCGAATACTCGGTGGTGTATACCGATCGATCGCTGAACCACATGTCGCAAGCCTTCCAGGGGGTGATGCGCGATATTTCGGCGATCCTGAAGCGGGTCTATCACGCCCATGCGGTCGCCATCGTGCCCGGTAGCGGCACCTTCGGCATGGAGGCGGTGGCGCGCCAGTTTGCCACCGGCAAGCGCACCCTGGTGATTCGCAACGGATGGTTCAGTTATCGGTGGACGCAGATCTTCGACATGGGACTCATCCCCGCCGAGTCGGTGGTGCTCAAGGCGCGACCCGCAGCGTCCGGACCGCAGGCCCCCTACGCCCCCGCGCCGATCGAGGATGTGGTCGCGGCGATTCACCACCATCGTCCGGACGTGGTGTTCGCGCCCCACGTCGAGACCTCGTCGGGAATCATCCTGCCCGACGACTACATCCGCGCGGTCACCGAAGCGGTGCATGCGGTAGGCGGGCTGTTCGTGCTCGACTGCATCGCATCCGGCGCAATCTGGGTGGATATGGCTGCCAACGGCGTGGATATCCTGATCAGCGCGCCGCAGAAGGGATGGACGGCGTCGCCGTGCTGCGCGATGGTGATGTTCAGCCCGCTCGCCCGCGAGCGCATCGACGCGACCGCCAGCACCAGCTTCGCGTGCGATCTGAAGAAATGGCTGCAGATCATGGAGACCTACGAGGGCGGCGCCCATGCCTACCACGCCACCATGCCCACCGATGCGCTCACCCGCTTGCGTGACGTGATGAAGGAAACCGAGGCCTATGGCTTCGACAAGGTCCGTGCGGAGCAGGAGGAACTCGGCGTCCGGGTGCGTGCGCTGCTCGAAGGTCGCGGCATCCGCAGCGTCGCCGCAGACGGCTTCAAGGCGCCCGGCGTGGTGGTTAGCTACACCGAGGACGACGGCATCCGCAGTGGCAGCAAGTTCATTGCCGCCGGTGTGCAGTCGGCCGCGGGGGTCCCGTTGCAGTGCGACGAACCGGAGGACTTCAAGACCTTCCGTCTCGGCCTGTTCGGGCTCGACAAACTGCACGCCGTCGAGCGCACCGTGGCCAGCCTGCAGAAGGCGCTCGACCAGGTACTGTAGGCGGCAGCGCCGACGGCGCGCGGCCAATCCCGCCGTTCGTCAGGCGTGCGGGTGCTGCCTGCACGGAGTCAGCGGTGGACGGGCTCGCCGGCTGGCCACGAGCGGGCTGCGCAGCATAATGCGGTCTGCAAGGCGCCTTGCGCCGTCCCATGCGGTGCGCAGTGCGTCGGCAATCGCCTGTGCGCGCAGCCGGTTGGCTTCGCGGACGAGCGCTTCGATATCGGTCGGGGTGTGCATTTTCCAGGCTCCTTCGCGCCGTGCCCGTCGTGTGGGCACGGCGGGGCGTCAGTCAGTGGTGAGCGGTCTGGTTGTGACCCGCATGGACAGCTTCGCGAACGCTTTTCGACAGGCTCTCGACCCATTTCAGTGCGGTGTGCCAGCCGGCGACGATATGTTGTCCGGCATCGGCGCTGCGAAGGCGGCGGGCGTCCTCGATGAGGGCCTCGATCTCGTTGCGGTTCTGTTCCATGGTGATGCTCCTTGGCGTTGTTCCCATCGTGTGGGTACGGTGCTACTCTAGGTCACGATGTTGCGCCGCAACAAACGATGCTTTATCACCTGACGGATAAGAAAAACTCATCCATATGCCCGAGCGATTGCCGCCACTCAACGCACTTCGTGCCTTCGAGGCCGCCGCGCGCCACCTGAGCTTCAAGCGTGCGGCGGAGGAGTTGTCGGTCACGCCGACCGCAATCAGCCATCAGGTCCGTGGTCTGGAAGAGCACCTCGGCGTCACCCTGTTCCGCCGCCTGACCCGGGCGCTGGAACTCACCCCGGAAGGCGAGGCGATGTTGCCCAAGCTGCGCGAGGGCATGGATTGTTTTGCCGCGGCGGTGGCCTGTGTGCGCGGCTTGGCCCCCGGAGCGCGGCTGGTGGTGCTGGCCCCGCCCTCCTTTGCTTCGCGCTGGCTGGTGCCCCGTCTGCAAGGCTTCACCCGCGACCATCCCGAGATCGAGTTGCATCTTGCCGGTTCGGTCAAGATGATCGACGGCGGTGATGCGGCCCTCGGTCTGGTTGCGGAAGGGCGCATGTCGCGGCGGGATCAGCCCGAGATCTGGATCCGTTACGGAACCGGACGCTATCCCGGATTTCGCATCGACCGGATGTTCGTACCCGACTACACCGCGGTGTGCAGTCCGCAGTTGCTGCGCTCCAAGTTGCCGCTGCGCGATCCCGGCGACCTCCGTTTTCACACCCTGATCCACGACGACACCATCCAGGACCACAAGGAGCGCCCGAGCTGGGCGGAATGGCTGGGGGCGGCCGGCGTCGATGGCGTGGACGCGAGCGCCGGTCCGCACTTCACCGACTCCGGCCTCGCCATTGCCGCCGCCCTCGACGGGCTCGGCGTCGGCCTGCTTTCGCGGCCACTGGTAGCGGGCGAGATCGCGGCCGGGCGGCTGGTGGCGCCATTCGCCATCTCCATCGCGCGCAGCTTCGCCTACTACATCGTCACCCCCGAAGCGATCGCCGACCGCCCGGCGGTGGAGGCGTTTCGATCCTGGTTGCTGGCGGAGGCGGCCGCTGTCGTTGCGCGCCTGCCTGGCGGAACGGTCTCGTCCGCACCGTGATGGAGAAGTTGCCCGTTCGCGACGGTCGCCAGCGCGCGGTGACGCGTATGGGGCAAGAACGGGTGATCGGAAACGCTTCACGCCAGAGCGGGAAAAGGCGTCTGGCCGGGCAGGCGGTCGCTATCGTCTTTCAGATCCACGCCTGATTTGCCCAGCCTGCGCGCGCCGGCGATCAGATAGGCCAGCCGGCGCGCGGCGTGGGGGTAGTCCAGTCCTTGCGGACGCACGTTGGAGATGCAGTTGCGCTCGGCGTCGGTGCGTCCCGGACGGGGATTGCAGGTGAGATAGAGGCCCAGGCTGTCCGGCGAGGAGAGTCCCGGGCGCTCGCCGACAAGCATCACGACCTGTTCCGCGCCCAGCAGTTGGCCGATTTCGTCGCCGAGGGCGACCCGGGCCTGGGTCGCCACCACCACGGGCAGCGTGCGGATCTCGGGAACATAGGGTTCCAGCGCGAGCAGCAGGGCCAGGCTGTGGGACTGGGTGGCCAGCGAGGACAGGCCGTCGGCGACCACAAACGCGAGTCTGGGCGCCGCTCCCCATCGTGTGCCCGCCGCTTCCTCGAGCACGGTGGCGCTGTCGCGGTCGAGACGCCGCCCCCAGTCGGGCCGACGCAGATAGGCGCTGCGGTTCTCGGCCTCGCTGGCGACCGCCAGGGTGGTGAACCCGGCCCGCTGCAGGCGGTCGCGGAGTGCGGCGACGTCCAGCGGCTGATGCACTGCATCGCGCGCCTGCGCATGGGCGAGGCCGAAACGCAGCACTTCGGCGGTGGGCAGGCTGATGCCGCTGCGGCCGAGGGCGACCCGGGCGGTGGTGAAGTCCTTCAGGCCGTGCCAGGGGTCGCGGGTGACGGGGACGGGTCGGGTCATGGTCGCACTCGCATCGAGGTCAGAAACTCGCCGCCAGCCCGAGCAGGGGTTGCTCGTCGCCCTGCGGCAGCAGGCGGCCGCGGTCGTCGGCGATACCCATGCATTCGAGCCAGTCCTCGAATTCCGGGGCGCGGCGTTGGCGCAGCAGGCGGCGCAGGTACAGGGCATCGTGGAAGGAGGTGCTCTGATAGTTGAGCATGATGTCGTCCGCGCCCGGTACGCCGATGATGAAGTTGATCCCGGCCACCCCGAGCAGGGTGAGCAAGGTGTCCATGTCGTCCTGGTCGGCTTCGGCGTGGTTGGTGTAGCAGATGTCGCAGCCCATCGGCAGGCCGAGGAGCTTGCCGCAGAAATGGTCTTCCAGTCCGGCGCGGATGATCTGCTTGCCGTCGTAAAGATATTCGGGGCCGATGAAGCCGACCACGGTATTGACCAGCAGCGGACGGTAGCGGCGGGCCAGGCCGTAGGCCCTCGCCTCCAGGGTTTGCTGGTCGGCGCCGTGGTGGCCGTCGGCGGACAGCGCACTGCCCTGGCCGGTTTCGAAGTACATGACGTTGTCGCCCACGGTGCCGCGGCCGAGGCTGCGCGCAGCGGCATCCGCCTCGGCGAGCAGCGCGGCGCTGACGCCGAAGCTGCGGTTCACCGCCTCGGTGCCGCCGATGGACTGGAACACCAGGTCCACCGGGGCCCCCTTGTCGATGGCGCGGACGGTGTTGGTGACGTGGGTCAGCACGCAGCTCTGGGTGGGCACCTCGTAGCTGCAGCGCACGTCGTCGATGAGTTGCAATAGCGCGGTAATCGCGGCGAGGTTGTCGGTGGCCGGGTTGATGCCGATCACCGCGTCGCCCGCGCCATAGAGCAGGCCGTCGATCATCGCGGCGGCGATGCCCCTGGGATCGTCGGTGGGATGATTGGGCTGCAGCCGCACCGCGAGCCGTCCCGGCAGCCCGAGGGTGTTGCGAAAGCGGGTGACGACGCGGCATTTCGCCGCCACCAGGATCAGGTCCTGGTTGCGCATCAGCTTGCTCACCGCGGCCACCATTTCCGGGGTGAGGCCGGGTGCGAGCGCCGCGAGGGCGGTGCCGTCGGCCGCATCGGACAGCAGCCAGTCGCGGAACTCGCCCACGCTCAGGCCGGCCACCACATCGAAGGCGCCCGCCTCGTGGTGGTCGATGATGGTGCGGGTGACCTCGTCGTCCTCGTAGGGAATCACCGCTTCGTGCAGGAAACGGTCGAGGGGGACCTCGGCCAGGGCCAGCCTGGCGGCCATGCGCTCCTCTTCCGAGGCCGCGGCCACCCCGGCCAGCAAGTCCCCGGAACGCAGGGGGCTTGCCTTGGCCAGCAAGGTCTTCAGGTCGGCGAAAAGGTGCCGCCGGATGCCGATGGTGGAGCTGTAGATCATGACGGTCGGAGCCGATGCAAAGCGCGACTACTCGGCTTCGAGCAGCGCGTCGAAGGGCGCCGCGGCACGCTGGTGATGGGTCAGCTGGAAATAGCCGTAGCCGAGCGCCAGGATCACCACAAACAGGCCTGTCAGCATCGGGTTGAACCAGACCACGGTGACCAGCGAGATCAGCGCGCCGATCAGGGCGACGGCGGGGAAGAGCGGATAGAACGGTGTCTTGTAGGGACGATCCAGCCTGGGCTCCGAGGCCCGTAGCTTGAACAGGGCCGCCATGCTCAGCACGTACATAAGCAACGCGCCGAGGACGGCCATGGTGACGATGTTGGCGGTCAGGGTTTGGCCGCCGAACTGGAGCCACTCGTCGCTGAAGATGGCGGCGATGCCGACCACGCCGCCGGCAAGGATGGCGCGGTGAGGGGTCTTGAACCGGGGGTGCACCTCGGCCAGCCAGGCGGGCAGGTAGCCGGCCCGCGCCTGGGCGTAGATCTGGCGCGAGTAGCCGAGGATGATGCCGTGGAAGGACGCGACCAGGCCGAACAGGCCCAGCCACACCAGCATGTGCAGCCAGCCGCTGGACTCGCCCACGATCATCTTCATCGCCTGCGGCAGCGGGTCATTGATGTTGGCGAGCTGGCGCCAGTCGCCCGCGCCACCGGCGAACACCATCACGCCGATGGCCAGTGCCATCAGCGTGAGGATGCCGCCGGTATAGGCGATGGGGATCGAGCGCTTCGGGTCCCTGGCTTCCTCGGCCGCCATGGCGACGCCCTCGATCGCGAGGAAGAACCAGATCGCGAACGGAATCGCGGCAAACATTCCCGGAATGGCGGCGACGGAGAAGCTGTCCGCACCGGCCCAGCCGCCGGCGACGAAGTTGGCCACCGAGAAGCCCGGCGCGACCACGCCCATGAAGACCAGCAACTCGAAGATCGCCAGCAGGGTGACGAACAGCTCGAAGGTGGCGGCGATCCGCACGCCGACGATGTTGAGCGCCATGAATACCACGTAGGCGCCCACGGCGGCGAGCTTGGGGTCGAGGGCGGCGAACTGCACGTTCAGGTAAGCGCCGATGGCCAGGGCGATGGCGGGCGGGGCGAACACGAACTCGATCAGGGTCGCCATCCCGGCGAGATAGCCGCCGCTCGGGCCGAAGGCGTGATAACTGTAGGCGAAGGGGCCGCCTGCATGGGGAATGCTGGTGGTCAGCTCGGTGAAGCTGAAAATGAAGGTGCCGTACATGATCGCGACCGCGATGGCGGTCACCAGGAAGCCGAGCGTTCCCGCCGAAGCCCAGCCGAAGCTCCAACCGAAGTATTCGCCGGAAATCACCAGGCCGACGGCGATCCCCCACAGTTGCCAGGTGCCCAGGCTGGCGGAAAGTGTGGGGTGGGCTCCGTTGCCCGCGGACAGGCTGTGCGGTGGTGTGCTCATGACGTGCTCCAGGTCGGTTGATGGCCCATCATGAACAAAACCCCGCGGGCGCTCTATCAAGATTCGGCACCGCGATAGCAATTCTCGGCACACCGGACAGCACTGCACCAGCGCAGTGCCGGAAAAGGCGCCGGTGCGCTATGGCGGTGCAGAAATACCGGGGGCCGTCGTGTGCATGGCCAGGAATCCACGCGTACACGGCGATTCACCATCGGCACATGAATTGCTGGGCGTGACCGTGCCCCCGGTTGCGCGCGGAGAACCGAATCATGATTACTGCACCCGCCTGCCGCATCCCGGGTCCGCATCAGCCTGCGCGTCTGCAGGTCATGCGGGCCCATGATGCGGACGAACACGCCCACAACCTTTCGCGCTGGAATCAGCGTTACGATCAGTTGTCGCCCGGCGCGTTCACCGGCTCCGTCACCGAACTCTGGCTACCCAGGACCCAGGTCTTCGTGGAGCGCGCCAACCGGCGACTGCGCCAGACCTGCGCTGCGTGGTCGCAATCGGTGTGGTTCGGGGTGCCGGCCGCCCTCGACGGCATGATCTCCCTGGGGGGCAAGCCGCTTTCGGCCCAGGCCGTGTGTCTGCGCGACGGTGGTGCCGAGTTCGACCTGCTGACCGCCGCCGACTTCAACCTGTTCGGCATCGTGGTGGAGCGCAACACCTTCGCCGAATACCTCGAAGTGACCGAACGCCAGAGTCTGGACCGGTTGCTGCAACAGGGCGACGTGCTCAACCTGCCGGTGGCGCTGAAACGGGAGCTGTGCGCCACCCTGGCGGCAATCCTGGCTGCCGCCGATGCGCCCCCGATCACCGCGACCGCGTTGCAGGAGCGCATCTTCGCCGTGCTCGCCCGCCTGCTGCTGGCCGACCGGGAGATTGGCCACGCCGGCAACCGGACCCGACTCCAGCGCCAGCACACGGTGGATGGGATCAGGGACTACGTGCTGCAGCATCCCGAGTACCCGCCCACCATTCCCGAGCTGTGCACGCGCTTTCACCTGAGCCGGCGTGCGCTGCAGAACTGTGTCGAGGATGTGACCGGCATGGCGCCGCTGGCCTATATGCGGTCGCTGCGGTTGAACGAAGTGCGCCGCCAGCTCAAATACGGCCACGAGCACCGGCCCGTGTCCAGCATCGCCTACGCCTGGGGTTTCACCCACCTGAGCCAGTTCGCCCGCGACTACCGCCAGATGTTCGGCGAGCTGCCGTCGGCGTCGCGCCGTCCGGGCTGACCCGGGACCGTGCTTATCCGCCGTCGCCAAAGGCCGCCGGCGTGACCCGGTCACATCGCCTGGAAAGGCCGCAGGAGGCGGTTTTGTGCTTCTGTTCGGGTCGGCTAGGCGCTCGACAGCTTGAGGTTCAGGGACCGTTCGATCAGCCAGACGGACGCGACCAGCAGTGTGAGCAGCGAGCCCCAAACGAAGACCCCGCGCACATAGAACGCTGAATGACGCAGCGCAAAGGCCAGCGGCAGAAACCCTGCCACGATCGCCAGTTGGCCGAACTCCACGCCGAGATTGAAGGCGACCAGCGACAGCAGCAAGGCGTCGGCGGGCAGGCCGAGCTCCGCCAGTACGCTGGCAAACCCGAAGCCATGGATCAATCCGAAGCAAAAGGCCACCATCCAGCGCCGGTGCTCGACCACGGGCCAGACATTGTTGGCGGCCGCCACCACGACCGACAGCGCAATGGCCGACTCCACCAGGCGCGATGGCAGCGCAATCCACCCCAATGCGGCGAGCGACAGCGTGATCGAGTGCGCGACGGTGAACGAGGTCACCACCCACAGGACCTCGCGCAGCGCGTCGCCAAAGCGGGTAACGCCGTGCCAACGGTTTTCCGAGCGCACAAGGACGGCGGGCAGCAACAAGGCCAGCAGGAACAGGATGTGGTCGAACCCGATCCAGATGTGCCAGATGCCCTCCACCAGATATTCCCGAAACTGCGCCAGGCGGGAAGATTCGTCGGATCCGAATTGCACCGCTCCCCTCGCGGGGGATAGCACGGTGGTGTGGGTCGTACCGTCGACGGTCAGGCGCAACAATCCGCGGTGGAGGCCATCGAGGTCGAAGAGCAGCCGATAGCCGAGCTGCAGATCCCCGGACGAGGCAGGGCATGCCCCGGCGAGGTGCAAGACGGCGTACCCGCCGTCGGTATGGGCATCCACCTGCATCGAGGTCAAGCGCAGCGCGCACGATCCACCGCGTCGAAGTTCCAGCCGGCTCAGGGCCCATGCCGCCACGCTGGCTTGCCGCGTGCGCAATTCGCCCCAGGTGATGTCCCCGTTGCCGTCGCCGTCCAGGCCCAGCGCGAAGTCGATATCACGCAAGGCAATGTCCCACTGCGCGATCACCGCGGGACCGCGCGCCTCAACCACCAGGTAGCTGTCGCTGGCTTTGTGCGCCCACGCCGAAACGTGCGCGCACAACAGGACCAACAACAGCACCAGGCGCCGTTTCATCGGCCTACGCCTTGGCTGGGTTCGGGCACGCCCTGCCGGGTCAGTTGCCTGCCGAGCCGCTGCAGCCTGGCGTCTTCGAATCCGCTGGATTGCAGCCAGTCCAGGGCGGCGCGGGCAGCGCCGGGATCCTTTGCGGCAATGGCGGCCTCGAGCAGGATACGCGCGTCGCGCGGCTCCTTCTGCACGCGGAAGTTCTCGGCCGCCAGGGCCACGGCCGAACTGGGGTTCCCCTTCAATCGCAAGCGGAACCGGGCCTCTTCGGCGAGATGGGTGGTATCGCCCCGCAGCCTGGCGGCGGCGAAGCGGTCGTCCAGCGCCTGTCGGTGAGTCGGCGCGGCCGCCAGATCGAGCAGCGTCTCGGCCTCGGACAAGCGAAGCAGGAGCCCGTCCGAAGACACCCAGGCGGCAAGCTGCTCGACGACCTCGGACGGACGGCCCTGGTCGAGCAGGAAGTCGCACCATGCCGCGAGCAGATATCCGTCGTCCATGCCGATCGCCAAGGCCTGTCGATAGTGACGCTCGGCCGTTTCGGTTCGCCCTTGCCAGGCCGCCACTTCGCCGAGTCGGGTATGCAGCCAGAGCCGGTGCCCAGGATCAGTGGCCGTGGCAAGTGCCTGCTGCAATGTCGTGTAGGCCTTGTCCAGCTGCCCGGTATAGGCCAGCGTCAGGCCGGCGCAACCGCCATGCAGAACCGCGCGGCCGAGACGCTGCAAGGCGTCGCACTCCGTCGCCGCGCGCGCATAGTCCGCCTGCACCAGGTAGATGGCGCCACGCCATGCATGCGCGCCGGCAAGATCCGGAACCAGTCTCAGCGCCGCGGCATAGTCATCCAGCGCGCCTTGAAAATCGTGGCGGTACTGCCGTAGCGTTCCCCGCACCAGCAGCAGTGGCGCCGTGAGGTCCATGGAGAATCGCGTCACGAGTGCATCTGCATAGCCGACGTAGCGCGGATCCCCTCGTGCCGTCGCCAGATCGAAATACTTCTGCGCCAGCGCAACGGCCGCCGCCTGGTCGCTCGGTTCCCGCGCCACGGCCGCACGCAGCTCCGCGAGCTCACGCGCGTCGGTGTCGCCGGCGCGAAAGGGCAGGCGCTCGATGACCATCGCGTCATCTGCGGGGGTGTAGGGTCTGGCCTGGATATGCGGCGCCGACGCCAACACTGCACCCGTCAGCAGGCATCGGCAGACCAGCATCAACCGGGTAGTTTGTCGCGCTTTCATCATTGCACTACAGTGAGAAACGGCCCTTGTGCCGTTGGATCGTCTCATAAAACCTCAGGAGACCAATCATGAAAAAGCTGCTTTCCGCGTTAGTCGTTGCGAGCGTCGCAACTGCGTCCGCTGGCGTTCTTGCCATGTCCCACGGTGGTGCCATGTCGGACAAGGAGATGGCGGAGAAAATGGAGGCCTGCAAGAAGATGGATCCGATGAAGGCGGATGAAAAGATGAAGGCGGAGTGCAAGAAGCTGGAAGAAAAGCCTGCTGAAAAGATGGACGAGAAGAAGAAGTAATTGCCGGATGCTGGCGGAAGGGCGGACCCCAGCGGTCCGCTCTCCGCGGGTGCCACCGGAACCGGGGCGCCTTCCTGGTGTCCTCCCCGAAGCCCAGCCCTCGTCCATCGGACCGATGCGGCGGCCCTCTCCTTTCCTTCGACCGGTTCAACGCGCTGCCTGGCCACAGGCGGCCCGTCGCCCATTCCATCCGACTTGGGGAATGGCAAAGGGAAGTTTATGGAAACATCAGTACATACGATTTGCTGCGACGCGCCATTCCGCCGTCTAATAGCGCCATTCAGCAATGATGCCATGGACAACAAGTGTGCTGCACAACGGCACGCCGCAACCCTGGTGAGCCTTTTATTACCGGAAAGGAGTCCACCATGAAACTGAACCTCATCCTCGCCGCCGCCGCTTTGGTTGGCACCAGCATCGTCGTCCAGGCTGCTCCGGCCGACGCTGCCATCTATGGCAAGCGCCTGGTTTCGACCGACGCCGTCGCGAAGTCCAGTACGGGATCGTTCGACGTCTATATCGACAAGCAGACCGGATTCGCTTTCGTCAACACCCCGGTCGGCTGGAAGTTCACCCGCAAGGTGCAGGACGACTCCACCGCCCTGGGCGGAGCGGAAGCCGGGTTGGTGGCCAAGTTCTGAACCCCGTCAGCCACCCGTAGCACCAAAGCAAGGGCCGCCATCGCGGCCCTTCTTGCGTGTACTCGGCGCGCGTCGTCGCCCGGGCGCCGACGCAGCTGCATCGTTGTGGGGAACAGTCGCGGACATGTCTGGTCGGAACGGGGGCCACGAGCATGGAGAGGATGATGCGTCAGCCGCGTTCGAGCCGGATCGGCAATCGATGAATCGCAGTGTCGTCCATGCGCTGCTGGCGGCCGCCCTGTTCGGGGCGAGCACGCCCGTGGCCAAGTTGCTGCTCGGCGGGCTGTCCCCGATATTGCTGGCCGGGCTGCTCTATCTGGGCAGTGGCCTTGGCCTTGCGCTGGTGCGCCTGATCCGGGATCGGGGGTGGACGCCATCGGGCCTCGTGCCCTCGGAGTGGCCCTGGCTGCTGGGCGCCATCGGCTTTGGCGGGGTGCTCGGCCCGGTGGCGCTGATGTTCGGGCTGACCTCCACCAGCGGCGCGACCGCGTCACTGCTGCTGAATCTGGAGGCGGTACTCACGGCGCTGATCGCATGGGTGGTGTTCAAGGAGAACGCCGGCCGGCGCATCGTGCTGGGGATGATGGTGATCGTCGCCGGCGGCGTGGTGCTGTCATGGCCGTCGGGGGAAGGCGGCGCGTCGAGCCGGATCGGGCCGCTCGCGGTCGCGCTTGCCTGCCTGTGCTGGGCCATCGACAACAATCTGACCCGCAGGGTGTCGGGTTCGGATGCGGTGTTCATCGCCAGCAGCAAGGGGCTGATCGCCGGCACGGTCAATTGCCTGCTGGCGGTCTGGCTCGGGGCGACCGTGCCGGACGCGGGGACGTTCGTTGCGGCGCTGGCGGTCGGGCTGCTGGGCTACGGCGCCAGCTTCGTCGTGTTCGTGCTGGCCTTGCGCGGCCTCGGCACCGCACGCACCGGGGCGTACTTCTCCACTGCGCCGTTCATCGGCGCGGCGGTGGCGCTGGGGGTGCTCGGCGAATCGACGCCGCCGGCATTCTGGCTGGCCGCCGGCCTGATGGGCTGGGGCGTGTGGCTGCACCTGACCGAGCACCACGAGCACCAACATGTGCACGAGCCGCTCGAGCATTGCCACGCCCACACGCATGACGCCCACCACCAGCATCTGCACGCGTTCGAATGGGACCCTGAGCGCCCGCACGAGCACTGGCACCGTCATCCGCCGATGGTCCACAAGCACCCGCATTTTCCGGATATCCACCACCGCCATCCGCACTGAGGTGCCGCGCAATCGCGATCGCAGCACCCCGGTCTTTAGCCGCTCCGCGCCCTCGCGTCGTCGCCCGGGCGTGGGGCGTACGCCCGGCGCCCCACGCCGCGGCCGGTGTTACTGGCCAGGCAGATCGATGATGCTGAAGCGGATCTCCGCTGGTACCGCCGCGCGCGCGCTGGCCGTGGCAATGGACGCCGGTCCGGGACGCCCGGCCTGGCCCGTCATGGGGGCCACGCCCAGTTCCGTGGCGAGCAGATAGGCGCTGTGCTGGACCTCGATCGGCGCCGTCGATGCGCCCCTTGCGGTCGTCTGGTCCGGCACGGCGTCCGGTCCGGCGCGTCCTGCCTGACCCCTCGGGGCGGTCGTGCCCGGTTCACCGGCAAGGTCGTAGGCGTTGAATCGGGTTTCGAGGGACTGCGCCAGCGCGGCCCCTGACATGGCTGCGGTCAGACTCAGGGCAACGACGGAGAGGATGGCGCGGTTCGAGGTTTTCATGACTGTGCTCCTTGGACAAGTTGATCATCGACAGGACGGGGCGCATCTCGTCGGCCCCTTCCGTTCCTTCATGCTGGAGCCATTATCTGTTTTGGCTGCTGTTGGCGACGTGACGCGGCGATTACGATCGCGTCATCACAAATGTGCCCGGGGCGGCCCGGTTCGGCGCAAGCTCGTTGTATTGCGGGTGAGGGCAGGCATCGGACAAGCCGGGCTGTGGCGGAGCCTGTTCGGTGCCTTTTTCAAGCCGGCAGCGGAGAACGAACGTCATGCGCGCCTGGTCCGCTCCGGTGGAAGGTGATGCCGCGTTCCGTGCGGCGCGCGGCGGTGGAGGTCATGGTCCGCGCGTGAATTCCGGATGAACCGCACTGAAAGCTGGAGGCCTTTCTTGCTACCGACTTCGTGGCTGACGGAAGCCTGGCTCGCGATCCTGCTCGCGAACTGGACGCTTTCCGGCGATCGGGTGGTCCACGCGGAGACGGTCCGTTCTAGGCAGCGGGCGGCGGGGTGTGGCCCCATTGCGGAATGAAGGCCGGCGTGCGCGCCATGTACTGGCGGTACGCGTCGCCCAATGCGGCCAGTGAATCGCTTTCCTCGCGGCGTGCGAGCCGGGCGTAGACGACGAGCAGGATCGGGAACATCGCCAGCGTGATCAGCGTCGGCCACTGCAGCAGGAAACCGAACATGATCAGCACGAAGCCGACGTATTGCGGATGGCGGATGCGCGCGTACGGCCCGGTGATGGCGACGCGGTGCGCGCGCTGGGCGGCGTACAGCACCGGCCAGGCCTTCGCGAGCAGCCAGAAGCCGGCAACGATGAACACCGTGCTGAGGATGTGGAAGGGGCCGAAGTGCGGGTTGGTCTTCCAGCCGAGCATCGTCTCGAGCAGATGGCCGGCGTCGTGCGACAGCCAGTCCACGCCCGGGAAACGCGCCGACAGCCAGCCCGACAGCAGATAGATGGTCAGCGGAAAGCCGTACATCTCGGTGAACAGCGCGACGATGAAGGCCGAATAGGCGCCGAAGGAGCGCCAGTCGCGCGTCGTCTGCGGTTTGGCAAAGCTGAACGCAAACGCGATGAAGATCACCGAGTTCAGCAGCACCAGCGACCACAGGCCGTAGGCGGAGGGTTCGTTCATTTGTCGTCTCCGGTGCCGTCCGCCGGGTGAGCGCCGTGGCGATGTCCGCCGTTTCCGTGGCCGCCGTGCATGAAAAAGTGCATCAGCGGGCACAGCAGCACAAGCAGCCACGGCAGGAAGCCGAACAGGTGGGCCCGATGCTCGGCCGCGAGAAAGAAGAGCGCGATTGCCACGAACGCGATGAAGACCAGCCGTCCCCGCTTCGAGGCGGGTTCCGGGGCCGGTGAAGCTTGCGGTCGCTCGGTCGGCTTCATGATCTCCAGGTACTCCGCTTCGTGATCCGTCGGCCTGCTCAAGTCTTCGCGCCGCGCAGCCTCAATGCATTCCCGACCACCGAGACGGAACTGAGGCTCATCGCCAGCGCAGCGATCATCGGCGACAGCAACAGGCCGACGAAGGGGAACAGAACGCCGGCGGCAATCGGTACCCCCAGCGAGTTGTAGAGAAAGGCGAACCCCAGGTTCTGGCGCATGTTGCCGACGGTGGCGACCGAGATCTTGCGTGCCGCGGCAATGCCGCGCAGGTCGCCCTTGACCAGGGTGATGTGCGCGCTGCTCATCGCCACGTCGGTGCCGGTACCCATGGCGATGCCGACGTCGGCACGCGCCAGCGCGGGGGCGTCGTTGATGCCGTCGCCGGCCATGGCGACGATACGGCCGGTGGCCTGCAGTTTCGCCACCAGATCGTCCTTGTCCTTCGGTTTGACCTCGCCGTAGACCTCGTCGATGCCGAGCCTGCGGCCGACCGCCTGCGCGGTGGTGAGGCCGTCGCCGGTAGCCATGATGATGTGCAGGCCGCTGGCGCGCAGCAGATCGAGCGCTTCGGCGGTCGAGGTCTTGATCGGGTCGGCGACCGCCACGATGCCCGCGAGCTTGTCGGCGACGGCGAGGAACATCACGCTCGCGCCGTCGAGGCGCATCGCTTCGGCCTGCGCCTGCAAGGGGTGCCAGTCGATGCCGTGGTCTTCCATCAGCGCGGTATTGCCGAGCACGACGGCCTGGCCATCGACCGTGCCGCCCACGCCGATGCCCGACGAGGACTCGAACGCCTCCGGTTTGCTCAGGTTCAGTGACTGCCGGTTCGCCTCGGCGACGATGGCGTGGGCGAGCGGGTGCTCGCTCCCCTGGTCCAGGCTGGCCGCGACGCGCAGCACCTCGGTGTCGTCCCAGTCCGGCGCCGCCATCACGCCGTGGAAGGCAGGGCGACCCTCGGTCAGGGTGCCGGTCTTGTCCACGATCAGGGTATCGACCTTGCGCAGCGACTCGATCGCGGCGGCGTCGCGGAACAGCACGCCGTTGGTTGCAGCCTTGCCGGTGGCGACCATCACCGACATCGGCGTAGCCAGCCCGAGGGCGCACGGGCAGGCGATGATCAGCACCGAAACCGCGTTGATCAGGCCGTAGGCCCAACTCGGCTGCGGGCCGAACAGGCCCCAGATCAACAGCGTCAGCACCGCGATCAGCACCACGCCGACCACGAAATAGCCGGCGACGTAGTCGGCCATGCGCTGCATGGGCGCCCGCGAGCGCTGGGCCTGCGCCACCATCTGCACGATCTGCGCCAGTACCGTTTGCGAGCCGATCTTCTCGGCGACCATGACCAGTGCGCCGCTGGTGTTGAGCGTGGCGCCGATGAGCTTGTCCCCGGCGGCCTTGCTGACCGGTAGCGGCTCGCCGGTGAGCATGGATTCATCGACTGCGCTGGCGCCCTCCAGCACTGCGCCGTCGACCGGGACCTTTTCGCCCGGGCGTACGCGCAGGTGGTCGCCGGCGTGGACATGGGTCAGCGGGATGTCTTCCTCGCTGCCATCGTCGCGGATGCGGCGCGCGGTTTTCGGTGCGAGTCCGAGCAGCGCCTTGATCGCCGCACCCGTTTCCGAACGGGCCTTGAGTTCCAGCACCTGGCCGAGCAGGGTCAGCGAGATGATCACCGCCGCGGCCTCGAAATAGACCGCGACGTGATCGCCCATGCGGAACGACGGCGGGAACAGCGCGGGCGCCACGGTGGCAATCACGCTATACACGTAGGCGGCCCCCGTGCCCAGTCCGATCAGCGTCCACATGTTGGGGCTGCGCTTGACCACCGACTGGAAACCGCGGATGAAGAACGGCAAGCCCGCCCACAACACGACCGGGGTGGCGAGCACCAGCTCCACCCACGGCCGGGCCGCCCCGAGCAGCGTGTCGAAGAGTCCGCCCGACATGGCGATGGCGGTGACGACCGCGGTCAGCGGCAGCGTCCACCAGAAGCGGCGACGGAAATCCCTCAGTTCAGGATTGTCTTCGGCCTCGAGTTCGGGCATCACCGGCTCGAGCGCCATGCCACATTTCGGGCAGGTACCGGGGCCGATCTGGCGGATCTCGGGGTGCATCGGGCAGGTGTATTCGGTACCCTCGGCGCGACCCCCGGCGGTACCCTCTGCGACGGGTTCGCTGTCCTCCGCAGCAGGACTCAGATATCGCTCAGGGTCGGCCTCGAATCTGGTCTGGCACTTTGCGCTGCAGAATCGCCAGGTGTGCCCCGCATGAAGCACATGATGGGGCGAGTCCGGCTTCACCGTCATGCCGCACACGGGATCCTTGTCGTCGCTTGCCGGGGAGTGCTCCGGATCAACATGAGCAGCTTCATGGTCCGACGAAATGGCACTATGGGCGTGACGGTGGTCGGTCGACATGATGAGCGCTACCCTCTATTGAATGCCTGCCTTGCGTTGTTCGCTGCGGACGAAGGCGGTGATATGCGCAACCGCGTCGGGGTCGATACCCGGCACCGGCTTCATGTCGCCGAACTTCCAATGATGGGCGCGGACGCCGCTGGCCACGGCCAGTTGAAACGCCATGTCGGCGTGATGGGACGGTTCGTAGATCTTGTGCAGCATCGGCGGCCCCTGGTCGGATCCTTTCAGTTCCGCGCCGTGGCATGACGCACAGTGCTGTGCATAAAGCGCCTTGCCCTGCACCGGATTGGGCATCAGGCCCGGGCTGGGCTGAGGGATCTTCCAGCCCTGGGCCGCCGCCGGCAGACTGACCAGGCCGGTCAGCACCCCGATCAGCAGTGGCCAGCGAAGCTTGCTTGTCATCGTTCAAACCTTGCGAGAGTGCCCTGCGCCCGGTGGTGGGGCAGCGCAACATGGTGACGCGGGTGCCGAGCGATGGGCGCTTTCGTTCTCACGGCACCAATTGCGGAAATTTGCCCATTTGCGCTTTAGCCAGTTCTTCATCGTAGTCGCTCCCGTTCGCGATGCCGGCCGAAATGCCGGCCTTGACCTTGATAGCTTGCCCCGTGAACGCTTGCTCGCGGGTGACCCGGGCATTACGTTTCCGTCACCGGCGCGGCAAACTGCGCGACGAGGGGCGCGCTGCGGCGCAACTGGCGCTGCTTGACCAGCGCGTACAGCGCCGGAATCACGGCCAGGGTCAGCACCGTCGAGGAAATCATGCCACCCACCATCGGTGCCGCGATCCGGCTCATCACCTCCGAACCGGTACCCGTGCCCCACATGATCGGCAACAGACCGGCCATGATCGCGACCACGGTCATCATCTTGGGGCGGACACGTTCGACCGCACCTTCCATGATGGCGTGATACAGATCGGCGGTGGTCGGCTCGAGCCCCTCGGCAACGCGCTGGGCCTTGATCTCCTCCCATGCGTTGTCGAGGTAGATCAGCATGATCACGCCGGTCTCGGCCGCGACCCCGGCGAGCGCGATGAAGCCGACCGCCACCGCCACGCTCATCTGGTAGCCCAGCCACCACATCAGCCACACCCCGCCGACCAGCGCGAAGGGTACCGACAGCATCACGATCAGGGTCTCGGTCAGGCGGCGGAAGTTGAGGTAGAGCAGCACGAAGATCAGCGCCAGGGTGAAAGGCACCACGAGCTTCAGTTTCTCCTTGGCGCGCTCCATGTTCTCGAACTGCCCGCTCCAGGTGGCGTAGTAGCCGGGCGGATAGCTCACCTGCTCGGCCACGACCTGCTGCGCCTTCTTGACGAAGGCGCCGAGGTCGGCCTCGCGGGTGTCGACGTAGACGTAGGCGGCGAGCAACGCGTTCTCGGTACGGATCGCCGGCGCGCCGCGCTGCAGGCTGACGGTGGCGAGCTGGCCGAGGGGGATCGGGCCGTTCATCGTCGGCACATAGACTTCGCTGGCGATGCGCTGCGGGTCGTCGCGCAGGCCGCGCGGATAGCGCACGGTCACGTTGTAGCGCTCCAGGCCCTCGACGGTGGTGGTGACCATGTCACCGCCGAGCGCGGTCGCGACCACTTCCAGCACCATGTCGACCGACAGCCCGTAGCGCGCGAGCTGGTCGCGGCGCGGGTCGATATCGACGTAATAGCCGCCGGCGACGCGCTCGGCGTAGGCGCTGGAGGTACCGGGCACGGTGCGCACCGCGGCTTCCACCTGGCGCGCGACCTGCTCCAGGGTTTCCAGATCCTTGCCGAACACCTTGACTCCGATCGGGGTGCGGATGCCGGTCGACAACATGTCGATGCGGGCCTTGATCGGCATCGTCCACGAGTTGGCGAGGCCGGGGAACTTGAGCGCGGCGTCCATCTCCGCGATCAGCGTATCCACCGTCACCCCGGGGCGCCAGCCGGCCTGCGGCTTGAGGTTGATCACCGTTTCGAACATCTCCAGCGGCGCCGGGTCGGTGGCCGAGTTGGCGCGGCCGGCCTTGCCATAGACCGATTCGACCTCGGGGAAGGTCTTGATGATGCGGTTGGTGGTGGCGAGCAGGCGCCCGGCCTCGGTTACCGACATGCCCGGCAGTGCGGCCGGCATGTAGAAGATGGCCCCTTCGTTGAGCGTGGGCATGAACTCGGAGCCGATCTGGCGCGCCGGGAAGATGGTCACCGCCATCGCCACCACGGCCGCGACCAGGGTGAGCCACTTGTGGCGCATCACGCCGCGGATGATCGGGCGATACACCCAGATCAGGAAGCGGTTCACCGGGTTCCTGGCCTCGGGCAGGATGTGGCCGCGCACGAAGAACAGCATCAGCACCGGCACCAGCGTCACCGACAGCAGCGCGGCGCCGGCCATGGCGAAGGTCTTGGTGAAGGCCAGCGGCGAGAACAGCCGGCCCTCCTGGCCTTCCAGCGTGAACACCGGCAGGAAGGACACGGTGATGATCAGCAGCGAGAAGAACAGCGCCGGGCCGACCTCCTTGCACGCGCGGATGATGGCCTGCCCGCGTTCGTCCTGGCTTGCTTCGGGCGGCAGGTGTTCGAGCCGTTTGTGCGCGTTCTCGATCATCACGATCGCGGCGTCCACCATCGCCCCGATCGCGATCGCGATTCCGCCCAGGCTCATGATGTTGGAGCCGAGGCCGAGCGTGCGCATGGCGATGAAGGCGATCAGGATGCCCAGCGGCAGGGTGATGATGGCCACCAGCGCGCTGCGCACGTGGAGCAGGAACACCACGCACACCGCGGCGACGATCAGGCTTTCCTCGAGCAGCGTCCATTTGAGGTTGTCGATGGCGCGCTCGATCAGCGTCGAGCGGTCGTACACCGGCACGATGTCGACGCCGTCCGGCAGCCCGGGGGTGATCTCGGCGATCTTGGCCTTGACGTTGGCGATCACGTCGAGCGCGTTCTCGCCGAAGCGCGCCATGACGATGCCGGAGGCGACTTCGCCTTCGCCGTTGAGTTCGGCGATGCCGCGGCGCTCGGCCGGCACCAGCTCGACGCGGCCGATGTCGGCGATCCGTATCGGGGTGCCGCCCACGCTCTTGAGCACGAGATTCTCGATGTCGTTCACGCCGCTCAGATAGCCGCGGCCACGCACCATGTATTCCTTCTCGGCCATCTCGACCACGCGCCCGCCGACGTCGCGGTTCGACGCGCGGATGAGCTTGCTGACTTCGTCGAGGGCAATGCCGTAGGTGGCAAGCCGGTGCGGATCGACGGTGACCTGATACTCGCGCACGAAGCCACCGACGCTCGCCACCTCGGACACGCCCCCGGCCTGGGTGAGCTGGTAGCGCACGAACCAGTCCTGCAGGCTGCGGGTGTCGGCGAGCGACATGTCGCGCCCGGTCACCGCGTACTGGTACACCCAGCCCACGCCGGTGGCATCGGGCCCGATTTGCGGCGCGACCCCGGGTGGCAACCTGCCGGCCGCCGAGCTGAGGTATTCGAGCACCCGCGAGCGTGCCCAGTAGATGTCGGTGCCGTCCTCGAAGATCACATACACATAAGACGCGCCGAACATGGAGAAGCCGCGCACCACCTTGGCCTGCGGCACCGCCAGCATGGAGGTGGTGAGCGGATAGGTGACCTGGTCCTCGACCACCTGCGGCGCCTGGCCGGGGTATTCGGTATAGACGATCACCTGCACGTCGGAGAGGTCGGGGAGGGCGTCGAGCGGTGTGTTCTTCACCGCGTAGAGCCCGCCGCCGATCAGGAACAGCGTGCCCAGCACCACCAGGAAGACGTTGTGGGTGGACCAGTCGATCAGCCGGCCGAGCATGTCAGTGCCCCTCGTGGGTGGTGGCGCGGGCCGGTGCCGCGGGCCCGGGGGTGGTGGCCGCGCCGCCGGCCGCCTTGTCGATCCGGGTGACGACGAATTCGCCCGGGGCACGCTGTTCGAACGCGAAGCGAATCGGCGCGCCGGGGGCGAGGCCCGCCACCAGTTCGGTCGACGCCAGGCCGAAGTCCATCGTCATCGCCGGCCACTTCAGTGCCGGGATGTCGCCGTGGGTCAGCGTCACCGTCCCCGCCGCGGCGTCGAGCGCGTCGAACGTCCCCTCGCCCTCGTACACCGGCGTCGGGGCCGATGCGCCGCCCTCGGCCGGCGTCGCCGCGGTGAGGTTGGAGAACGCCGCCTTCAGCTGGCTCTCCGAGTCGATCAGGAAGTTGGCCGACACCACCACCTGGTCGCCCGGCTGCACGCCTTCGAGCACTTCGACATGATCCCGGCCACGCTGGCCGAGCCGCACCGGCTGCGGGCGGAAGCGGCCCTCGCCGAGCGCGAGCAGCACCACCTGGCGGGTGCCGTCGTCGATCACGGCCGAGGTCGGCACCGTGGTCCGCGGCGTGCCGGCGCCGGTTGCGAGCTCGACGTGGGCGAACATGCCCGGGCGCAGCAAGCCCTCGCGATTGTCGAGTTCGAGCCGCACCGTGGTACTGCGGGTGGCGGCGTTCAGGGTCGGATAGAGATAGCTCAGTTTCGCGTCGAAGCGGCGATCGGGAAAAGCATCGACGCTCACGCTCGCAATCTGGCCAACCTTCATCCGTGCCAGATCCTGCTCGAAGATGTCGGCCATCACCCACACCGTGGACAGATCGGCAATGCGGTAGATCGACTCGCCCGCCATGAAGCGTGCGCCCTGCACCGCATTCATTTCCAGCACCACGCCGTTGGCCGGCGCATGGAAAGTCTGGCGCGCCGCGGTCTGCCCGCCGACCTCCCAGTTGCGCAGGCGCGCGCGGGTGGCATCGGCGAGCCGTCGTGCGGCCTCGGTGGCGACCGGGTCCGATGCGGCGCTGTCGCGCTGCAGGCGTTCGGCGATGCGCAACTCCTCGCCGGCCGACTGCAGTTCCGGGCTATATACGGTGAACAGGGCCTGGCCGCGCTTGACCGGATCGCCCACCGCATTCACGTGGAGGCGCTCGATCCAGCCTTCGAAGCGCGGCGCGACCACGACCTGCGCACGTTCGTCGAGTTCGATCCGGCCGGTGGCGCGCACCGGGAGGTCGAGCACACGGGCCTCGGCGAGCGCGGTCTTGACCCCGAGCATCTGCAGCCGTGCCGGGCTCACGCTGACCACGCCGCTATCGTCCGGGCGGTCGTCGGCGTACACCGGGATGTAATCCATCCCCATCGAATCCTTCTTCGGCTCCGGCGAGGTGTCCGGCAGGCCCATCGGGTTACGGTAGTAGAGGATCTTGCGTTCGGCACCGGCGAGGGCGTCGTTGCCGGCTGCGGACGCCGACGGGGCGGCGGAGTCCGCGGCCGGCAGTGTGCGGTGGCCGCTGCCCGCCCAGTAACCCGCGCCCAGTGCGAGTGCGACCGCGATCGCGGCCAGAGTAAGTTGCGCCGAGGGTTTCACTGTACGTCTCCTGCAAGTTTTTCGAGTTCGGCGAGCGCGAGGTGGGTTTTCACCTCGGTGTCGAGCGCCTGCATGCGGATGTCGATCAGCTGGCGTTCGGCCTCGAGCACGGTGTCGAAGTCAACCCGGGCATTGGCGAAGGCGCTGCGGGCTGCATCGCGGGTGGCTGCGGCCTGCGCCATCAAGGTGCCGCGCAGCAGACGCAGGGTTTCGCGTCCGGCCGCAAATGCCGCGTGGGCACTGCCGAGTTCGCCCTGCAATCGGGCGTCGGTCGCGGCCCGGCGGGCGTCGGCGGCGCTTACCATGTACTCGGCTTCGCGCTCGCGTGAGCGGCGGGCCGACTGCTGCAGCGGGATCATCACTTCGAACATCACGTCCCACGAATCCTCGCCGCCGCGCGGGCGGTTGTTGGTCAGCCCGATGCTGAAATCGGGATAGCGGTCGCGCCAGGTGCGCTCGCGCTCGAGGCGGGCGACATCCACCCCGAGTGCCGCGGCTGCCAATGCCGGGTTGGTTGCGCGCGCGCGTTCGGCGATACGGTTGAACGGTGGCGAAGGCGGCAGTGCGGGCGGATCGGACGGCGCCGCGAGCGCGCTGTCGGCGGGTCGTGCGAGGAGCGCATTGAGCGCCGCCACGGCGGCGCTACGCTTTTGTTCCACCGCCACCTGTGCCAGGCGCAGGGAGGTAATTTCGCGCTGTGCTCGCAGCACGGCCTGTTGCGGCAGCAGCCCCAGCCGGTAGCGCGCCAGGGTGGTCTCCTCCAGCCCCTGCAGCAGCGCCAGCGCTTCGCGGTTCAGCACCGCCTCGCGGTCGGCCGCGTAATAGCGCAGCCAGGCGGCCTTGAGCTCGGCGGCGAGCTCGACCCACGCCGCTTCGCGCCCGGCATCCGCACGGCCGGCTCGGACTTCGGCGGCGCGGCTGTCAATGTCGCGCTTGCCCCACGCCGGCAGCGGCTGGACGATACGGTAGCGGGTCTCGCCGACCTGACCCGGCAATAGCGTTGTTCCGCCGCCACGCATGGTGTTGGTGACGTCCATCAACTCGATCTGGAAGCTCGGGTCGGGTAGCGCGCCGGCCGATCCGATGCGCTCGCGGGCCGCCTCCGCCTCGGCGCGATCGGCGGCGAAGGCCGGGTTGTGCAGTCGGGCGTGTTCGAGCAGCGCGGGGAGGGAGGCGCCGAGAGAGGAATCGGCAAGCGCTGCGCCGGTGCCTGCAGCCAAGGCAACGCCTAGCGATAACGCGGCGAGAAAATGGAACGGGCGTCTCTGGATGCTTGGACTACGTTGCATGACAACCGACTCCGGCGATTATTCCTGATGTTTTTTTACTGCCGTCGGGACCCCACAGGCCAGTAGGCCGGGCGGGGTGTTTGTGGAGCGGGCGAGGACTGTCCGAGCCCGAAGGGCGAGTTCCGCAGCCCGCGGAGCAAATTCCCCGCCCGGCCTACCTGAAGGACCACGGACGCCTTGAGGACCACCGACACGTCAGCCGGCGCCGGCGGCGCATCGCTTGAAGCGGCGGGTTGAAACCCGCCCTACAGCGGCTGTGCCCAGGCGGGGGCTGAGTCGGATAACGGCATCTACAGCACCAGTTCCAGCAATGGGGGCTTGACTCGGAGAGCAGTACCCACGGCAACGCTCGACGATCCCGCCAAGGCCTCTCTGCGACACGCACTCTTTCTTGCCCCGGGTGGTTCGAACGCTGACCTTACTGAGCCAGCTCGAGCGTGGTCACGGTAAACACGCCGCCCACGCGATCCGCGGTGAAACGGATCTTGTCGCCGGCCTTGACCTTGTCCACCATCGCCGGATCGCTCGCGCGAAACACCATCGTCATCGGCGGCATGTCGAGCGTGACGAGCGGGCCGTGGCTGATTGTGATCTTGCCTGCGGCCTTGTCCACCTTCTTCACGGTGCCGTCGGCGACCGCGTCTGCGGCGCCGGCTGCCGCCGGTGCGGCTGCGTGGTGGGCGTCATGTTCATTGGCTGCAAATGCCGGACCCGCGGCAAGGGCCGCGACGGTGGCAAGGGAAGCGAGGGCGACTGCGAACTTCATGATCGATCCTTGTCTTGATTTCAGCATGTTCAAAGTATGAAGGGATCGGCACGACCTCAAGCTGACCCCGTGATTACATTCTTGTCAGAAACGGTCGCGTTGCCTTGATCCGGGTCAGCTCACGATCAGCCGGCCCACCATCCCGGCCTGGTAGTGCCCGGGGATCAGGCAGGCAAACTCGAAGTCGCCAGCGCGGTTGAAGGTCCATACGATCTCGCCGGAGCCGCCCGGCGCGACGTGGGCCATCCACGGTTCGTCGTGCTCCATGCCGGGAAACTTCATCATCAGTTCGGCATGCTCGGCGAGCGCCGGTGGTGTGCCGATCACCATCTCGTGCATCACCTTGCCGTCGTTGCGGTGGGTGAAGCGGATGGTCTCGCCCAGACCCACCTCGATGCGATCGGGGACGAAACGCATGGCGTCGGTCATCACGATCGGGATCGTGCGGGTGACCGCGTTCGCCTCGCCGGCGATGCCCCACGCCTGCTGCTCCTTCGCCACCGGCTCGGCGGGCTTTGCGGCATGCGGAGCACTGCTGTGAGCCAGGGCGCCCCGGCCGAGGGTAAACAGACCGGCGGCGAGGCCGGCGGACAGGAAACGGCGACGATTTTTCATGACAGGCTCCATCTCGTTGGGGTTACTGCAATCATTGTTGTGGGTATTCGACCGCATGTTGCGGCGACCATTCGATCGCCCTCGGGTTTGCGCTCAGTGGCCGCCATGCCCGTTCGGCTTGCGCACCGCAAGCTTCACCTCCGCTGCAGAGTCGGTGCGCGGCATTGCCGCCGCGCCGGCATCCTTGCTGCGAGCGGGCGCGTCCAGCGCCCCGGTCCATTCGCGGGCGACCGTGCCCGGCGGGTGCTTGAACCAGCCGGGGTCGGAATAATCTCCGGGTTTCTGCTCGCGGCGTACCTTGAGCACGGTAAACATCCCGCCCATCTCGATCGCGCCGAACGGCCCCTGACCGGTCATCATCGGCAAGGTCTGATCGGGAAGCGGCATCTCCATCTCGCCCATGTCGGCCATGCCGCGCTCGCCCATCACCATGTACTCGGGTTCGGCCTGCTGGAGTCTGCCGACCAGGCCGCGGTGGTCGATGCCGATCATGGTCGGTACGTCGTGGCCCATCGCGTTCATGGTGTGGTGCGACTTGTGGCAGTGCATCGCCCAGTCGCCTTCCTCGTCGGCGATGAATTCGACCTGGCGCATCTGGCCGACTGCGACGTCGGTGGTGACCTCCGGCCAGCGCGACTCCCGCCGCGTGGGGCCGCCGTCGGTGCCGGTCACCTCGAACTCGTGGCCGTGGATGTGGATCGGGTGGTTGGTCATGGTCAGGTTGCCGATGCGCACCCGCACGCGGTCGCCCTTCCTGACGTTGAGCGAGTCGATGCCGGGAAAGGCGCGGCTGTTCCAGGTCCACAGGTTGAAGTCGAGCATGGTGTTGACCTTGGGCACGAGGCTGCCCGGGTCGATGTCGTAGGCGTTGAGCAGGAAGCAGAAGTCGCGGTCCACCCGTTCGATCAGCGGGTGCGGATTGCGCGGGTGGGTGACCCAGAAACCCATCATGCCCATCGCCATCTGCGTCATCTCGTCGGCGTGGGGGTGGTACATGAAGGTGCCCGGACGGCGGGCGGCGAACTCATAGACGAAGGTCTTGCCCGGCGGGATCTGCGGCTGGGTCAGCCCGCCGACGCCGTCCATGCCGTTGGGCAGGCGCTGGCCGTGCCAATGGACCGAGGTGTGCTCGGGCAGGCGGTTGGTGACGAAGATGCGCACCCGATCGCCCTCGACCACCTCGATCGTCGGCCCCGGCGACTGGCCGTTGTAGCCCCACAGGCGGGCCACCATGCCAGGCGCGATCTCGCGCTCGACCGGTTCGGCCACCAGGTGGAATTCCTTCACCCCCTGGTTCATCCGCCACGGCGCGGTCCAGCCGTTGAGGGTGGCGACGGGGTGGTAGGGGCGTCCGCTCGGCGGTACGAGGGGCGGCGCGGTGTCCGCCGAGGTCTGGATGACCGGTTCGGGCAGCGCCGCCATCGCGGCCTTGCCGATGCCGGCTGCAGCGACCGCGCCGAGGGCGGCATTGCCGATGAATTGACGTCGATTCATGGTTTCAGTGTTCTCCACCGTCATTCTTGCCGGCGCCACCGGCGCCGATCGGGTCCGGCCCGGGATAGTCGCCGCCGGCCAGCACCGCCTGCAGCTTGGCATGGGCGAGCCAGAAGTCGCGCCGTGCCTCGACCGCGGCCGCTTCGGCCGCAAGGCGCTCGCGCGCGGTGGCAAGCAGGTCCCAGGTGCTCTTGAGCATGCCGTTGTAGCGCAACACCATGTCTTCCTGGGCCGCGGCGCGCAGTTGCAGGCTGTCCTGTGCCTGCACGGCGAGGTCGTGGGCCATGCGGTACTGGTGATAGGCCTCGCGCACCTGGGAGCGGATCTTCACCGCGAGGGCCGTGGCCTCGGCATGGGCTTTGGTCACCCGTTCGGCTTCGTGCCCGATGGCGGCACGGCGCAGGTCGAGTACCGGCGCCGAGGTGACGAGCTGGGCCAGCGGGTCGGCGTCCGCGCCGGTGCGCTCCGGAATGCTGTCGATTGCCACGCGCACGGCCCGGTTCCAGCCTTCCAGCGCCTGTGCGCCCAGCCCGCGCTGCGCGCGCTCGGCTTCGATTGCAGTCAGCTTCAATTGCGGGTGATTGCGCAACGCGCCGGCCTCCAGTCCTTCCGCGCTGCGTGGTGAGGCGGGCAATTCGGGCAGATCCTGGGGCAGGGCTAGCGTTGCCGCGTCTTCCCACGATCCGAGCTCGCGGGCCAGCGCCTCGTTGCTGGTGGTGGCTTGCTGGCGCGCGCGCGCCAGTTCGATCCCGGCCTCGCGCAATGCGAGCTGCTCGCGCAGCAGGCGGTCCTGGCCCCAGTTGCCGACCTGGGTCATGCGCACTGCGAGCTCGGCTGCCGTGCCAACGGTGTCGAAGGCACGCTGCGCGTGGCGCAGGTTCTGCCGGGCGGCGACCGCGTTGATCCAGGCGTGGTGCAGGTCGCGGCTGAACTCGATCACCGCGATGTCGGCACGGGCGCGCTCGAACGCGTTCATGTCGCTGCGGGCGAGGAGCTCGGGTCGGCTGGCGAGGGCCATCCGCATCGCTTCCATGAGGGTCAGCCCGGTGGCGCCCGGGGTGCCGCCCGAAGTCGACGCCGGGGTGTTCTCGGCCTCCCACTTCAGGATGTCGATGTGTCCGCGGGTGTAGGCGCCGACCGTATCGTTGGCGCTGCGCCAATCGCGCTCCCCCAGCGTCGGCAGCGCAGGGGGCGAAGCCGGCAGGGGCGTGTATCGGGGGGGGCGGGTCGGTGCGTCGGGGTCGTATGCTTGCGCCGCGATCGCCAGCACGGGAAAGAGGCCCGCGATCAGCAATGCGGCGAGGGTTTTGGGTTTCACCAAGGCCGGGCTCCTTCTTTATCGGGGGTTTGCGCGTCGCGCGCCGGTCGCGCGCAGCTGCGGCTCGCTCGACGGGCGCTGTCCGTCGGGTGACACCTGCGCCCATGGTGGTGCATGCACCCTGACCGCGCGCTGAGGTGCAGATTACAAATTTGTAATCTGAGGCGGGCGGGGGGAGTGCACGACGGGTCGCTTCCTTACCGGGCGAGGCCGAGCCGGATCAGGTCAGCGAGCTCAGGCGCCCGCCCTTGCGCAGCAATTCGACCGCTTCGGGCGCGAACTGAAACGTCGTCACCAGGTCGTCGATGCGATAGTCAGGCAGCATGCGGTGAAGGGTGGCTGCGACCTCGCGCCCTTCGTCGGGTCGACCTGCCAGGCCCAGGCAGGCGGCGGCGATCGCCCGCAGATGCGAGAAGGTGTTCGGCCGGCTCGCGCCCTTGACTGCCCAGTCCGCGGCCTCGTCGAAGCGGCCGAGGCGCACGAGGGCCAGCGCGCGCGCGCTCAGCATCACGCACAGCAGCGGATCGAACGGACTCAGCTGGCGCGAGTGGTCGGAACAGCCGATGCCCAGGTGCGGATCGCCCGACTGGGCGTGTACGAATGCCAATGTGTAGTGGCCGTGCGCGAAGCTCGGACTGAGTTCGACCGCCTTCTCCAGTTCGACCAGGCTGTGCGCGTGACGGCCGCGCAACCACAGCGCGCGGCCCATCGCCCAGTGCGCGGAAGGGTCGCGGTCGTCGGCGACGAGGCTTTGCTCGGCAGCCCGGAAGGCGCGGTCGATCTCGGGCTCGCGCTCGGCCCAGCGTTGAAAGGCGTTCTGGAAGTGGGTGAAGGACAGCGCGGACAACGCGCGCGCCCAGGTCGGGTCGAGGCGCGCCGCCATCTCGAAGAACTGGGTGGCCTGGCGGTTGTGTTGCGGTTCGTAGCGATACATGTGCCACAGGCCGCGGTGATACGCCTCCCACGCATTCATCGACGTGGGCGGCGTGAGGATGGCACGGTTGCGCTCGGCGAGTTCGATTTCGCTGGAGATCGAGGAGACGATGCGATCGCCGATCAGCTCGAGCACCTCGAGTGCGTCGTCGAGCCTGTGCTCGAAGTCGTCCGTCCACACGATACGGGCAGAGCGGGCCTCGCACAGTTCGGCGGTCACGCGGACGCGGTCGCCCTTGTGCCGCACCGATCCACCGGCGACATAGTCGACGTTCAGCAGGCGGCCTGCCTCCTCGGCGCCGACGCTGCGTGCGCCGAGCGCGGACATCGTGCCGTGCGCGATCACGAACAGGTTGCGCAGCTTGGCGAGGCGGGTGATGACATCGTGCGCGAGACCGTCGGCGAGCCGACTGTGGGTGTCGCCGGTGCTGTCGGCAAAGGGCATCACCGCGATCGAGGCCCGGCGCGCCGCGTCGACCAGCACTTCCGCAGCGGAGGGGATCTGGGGCAACGACAGCGCAAGCACGCCGGATTGTTCGGACCGGGTGCTCTGCCGGCCGCGCGCAAGCTTCCAGCTCTCGCGCAGCGGTGCCCCGTCCAGCCCCTCTGCTTCGAACAGACGGACGGTCGCGAGTACGTGCGCATCGCCCTCGTGGATGCGGCCGCGCGCCGCCAGCGCGTTGAGCAGCATGGCGTGGGCGCGGCGGTCGAATGGCGCGAGCTGCAGCAGTTCGTCGAGATAGCCGAACACCTCGTCCGATTCGGGGGCGATGCTCGCCACCAGATGTTCGAGCACGGCGGCACGGCAGGCGCGCAGCCGGCAGCGTTGGGCGGTGAGCCAGCCGCTGAACTCCGGACTGCGGTCGACTTCCAGCCCTTCGAGGAAATCCCCTGCAAACAGGGCCGCCAGCGCACGCAAACGTTCCGGTGCGAGCCGATCGATGCCTTGCTGCTGCGCCCGCCCGATCTCGAGCACGTCGACGAAACAGTCCGAAAGATCGAGCGCGACGCCGTCGCCGCGGCGCTCGACCCGTCGCCGGTCGGGCTCGTCGAGCACGCTGCGCATCTTGCTGAGGCACCAGCGCAGTTCGCCGCGCGGATCGTTGGGGACATCCCACAGCAGTTCGCACAGCTGACCGCGCCCGACGGCGCGCGGCGCGAGTGCGAGATAGGCGATCACGGCGCGCACCTTGCGTGACGCCGGCAGCGGCAGCGCGACGCCCTGCCGGTAAATCGACAACGGTCCGAGTAGCTGCACGCGCAGGCGAAAGCTGTCCGCGACCGCGCGATCGGACGGTCCGGATGCCATCTCGTGCGTTTCCACGCCGGCTCCCACGCTCGCTCCCACTCCTGCGTCCTAAATTCGATCCCAGGCTTGCGGCACGGTCATCGACAGCCGGGCGTGAGCCACCGAGAAACCCTCAACCTGCTGGAGAAAACCATGGATACATCGTATGCCGTTGCCGACCGGACCCCGGTGACCCCACCCCCTGACCTTAGCGCCGTCAAGGCGCGGCAGCAAGGCGCATGGTCGTCCGGCGACTACGCTGTCGTCGGCACCACGCTGCAGATCGTCGGGGAACAACTTTGCGAAACTTTGGACATCCATGCCGGGCAGAAAGTGCTCGACGTCGCCTCCGGCAACGGCAATGCGGCCCTGGCGGCGGCGCGGCGCTGGTGCGAGGTGGTCGCGACCGACTACGTCCCGAGCCTGCTCGAGCGCGCCCGCGAACGTGCTGTCGCCGACCGCCTGCAGATCGGTTTCGAGCTTGCCGACGCGGAAGCGCTGCCGTTCGACGCCGGCAGCTTCGACGTCGTGATGTCGACCTTCGGCGTGATGTTCACGCCCGACCAGGCGCGTGCCGCGGCCGAGCTGGCGCGGGTATGCCGGTCCGGTGGCAGGATCGGCCTTGCCAACTGGACCCCGGATGGCTTCATCGGCCAACTGTTCAAAACCATCGGCAAGCATGTGCCACCCCCGGCCGGGGTGAAGTCGCCGGCGCTGTGGGGCACGCACCCGCGCATCGAGGAACTGTTCGGACCGGCGGCCGCATCGATCCGGATCGAGCCGACCCGGTTCGTGTTTCGCTATCGCTCGCCGGAACACTGGCTGCACGTGTTCAAGTCCTACTACGGGCCGGTGCTCAAGGCCTATGCGGCGCTGGAACCCGCGGCGCAGGCGGCGCTGACCGACGACATCATCGGACTGATCGCTCGTTTCAATCGCGCAACCGATGGCGCGATGGTCGTGCCGAGCGAGTACGTCGAGGTCGTGATCACCCGGGCCTGAAGCCAGCGCTGATGCCGACAAGGCCTCCCCTCCCGAACCAAGTCAAAAAGGAATTCTGTCATGACACACAATACATCTGCACGCGGCGTAGCCGGCCTGCTTTCCCTGTCGCTCGCGGCCATCGCCCTGTTTCAACATGTGCCCGCCCGCGCGCAAGATCCGCATCACACCGTGGTGTCGTCCGAGTCGATCGCCTGGGGCGCGGCGCCACCGTCCCTGCCGCCGGGCGCCCAGGCCGCAATCCTGCTGGGCCACCCCGCCAAGGAAGGGCCCTTCGTGTTGCGGCTGAAGTTTCCGTCCGGGTTCACGGTGCCTCCGCACCGCCACTCCAAGGACGAGATGGTCACGGTGATCGCAGGGCGGTTCGGGGTCGGTTCCGGCGAAAAAATCGATCGTCAGCCGGCCAACATCTTGCCGGTGGCGAGCTTCGTTCATCTTCCGGCCGGCATGCCGCACTTTGCATGGGCGGACGGCGAGACGATCGTGCAGATCAACGGCGTGGGACCGTTCGACGTCAAGTACGTCGATCCCAGGGATGACCCGCGCGGGCAGTGACAGCCCTTCCGTGCCGCCCGGCGAACCTGCCGGGCGGCACGGCGGTAAGCACCGGAGCCCCGCCTGAGGGATAATCAGGCGCTTTTTCATTGGGTGGTCAAATGCGCGTTGCGAATAATCCGGAAGATGTCGGTCGTTGCGGTTGTGGCCGTCGCGAGTACTGCGATGGCAGTCACGGGCTGACCGAAGCCCAGTGGCAAGCGGTCCGCGCGAAAGAACTGGCGCGTTCGCTTGGGGCGGGTGTTGGTCAACCGGATACAGCGGTACCGGGGGAAAACTGATACCTGCGCCAACGCTGGGGCGCCTTTCACCGTCTCGCCATGTGCTCAGACGGCTTGCTCGGGCGTGCCGTTTCTGAAGTCGTCAACCGTCTGCAGGAAGGCAGCGAGGATCGGCGACTGGTCGCCTCTCCGGTAGATGCAGCTCAGATCCACGATCAGGTTGGGAGGCGGGTCGGTGAGCCGTCGGTAGATCACGCCGGGAAATTGAAGCGTGGTTGCCGATTCCGGCACCAGACAGATGCCGAAGCCACTGGCGACCAGGGCAACGCCGGTCACCGCATCACCGACTTCCTGGGACACCTGCGGATGGAAGCCGTTCTCGATGCAAAGGCCGATGACCTTGTCGATGAAGCTTGGACGTGCGCCGGTCGGAAAAAGGATCATCGGATGATCCTTGAGCTCGGCGAAGCGGATGTGCGCTTGTCTCGCCAGCGGATGATCATTGTGCAATGCGACCAGCAGCCCTTCGGTGGCGACCTGTTTGATCACGATATCGTCCAGCGGCTCCAGCATGCGGTTGAAGCCGACCGAGATGCGGCGCTGCCGCACGGCTTCGATCTGCTCCGCTTTCGTCATGGTGTGAAGAACAACCTTGACGTCCGGATAGCCGTTTCGAAAACTCAATAGCAGTTTCGGAATCACGTCCAGGATGGCGGATCCAAAGATGCCGATATCGAGGCGCCCCAGTTTTCCCTGGCCGGCCCTTTGCGTCCGTTCGGTGGCTTGCTCCACCAGTGCCCGGATATTGCGCGCCTCGTCGAGGAAAAGTTCGCCGGCCTGGGTCAATTCCATGCCTCGCGGCGTACGGATGAACAGCGATACCCCAAGCTCCTCTTCAAGCTGTTGAATCTGGCGGGTCAGGGGCGGTTGGGATATATGCAGACGTGTCGCTGCGCGACCGATGTTCTCTTCTTCCGCGACGGCAACGAAGTAGCGCAGATGACGTAGATCCATTGTTCGTTTTCCCTCCTCATCCGACGACAGGTCGCTCGCGCTGAATCATACCTTAAGGGTATGGAGTGGGGAGATTAATGGTATTGGACGGTAATCCTCCCTGCCGATAACTTTCGCCTTACCCCGCTGCGTAACAGGCCCAAGACCTTCACCGCCAGCTGGACGACAAGACGAAAGACACACCACGCATGAGGAGGAAGAGATGAACAAGCGTCCTTGCACCAAAGGTGCTCAGGCTCGACCGGGGCCGCGCGCAAGCCGCCTGAGTGCGGCGATCGCTGCCGCTGGGGCCCTGCTGGCGAGCGGTGGCGCAGCCGCCGTTCAGATCGATACCGGCAATCCGGATATCCGGGTCTCGTGGGACAACACGGTCAAGTACAGCGCCGGGTGGCGGGTGCGTGGCGTTGATTCCGATGTGGCCGACAATTCGATCGGACCGCAGGCAAACACCAACGATGGTGACCTCAATTTTGATCGTGGACTGATTTCCAACCGTCTGGATGTGCTGTCGGAGTTCGACTTCCGTTACAAGCGCGCGTTTGGCTTTCGCGTAAGTGGTGCCGCCTGGTACGACCAGGTGTACAACGAATCCAACGACAACCCGGGTGCCCTGGGCGGCGCACTGGTCAATTCGCGATCAGCCTCGTACAACAGGTTTACCGACGACACCAAGCGTCTGCATGGGCGCGACGCAGAGTTTCTGGATGCCTTCGTCTATGGAAACCTGGCCCCGGCCGGCATGAGCCTGAACCTGAAGGGAGGGCGTTTCACCCAGTTGTACGGTGAGAGCCTGTTCTTCGGTTCAAACGGGATTGCGGGCGCGCAGACGCCGCTCGACCTCGCTCGCGCACTGGCCGTTCCGAACTCGCAGTTCAAGGAAGTGGCGCGGCCGGTAGGGCAGGTGTCGGCGCAACTCCAGGTCAACGCGGATGTGACCATCGGCGTCTATTTCCAGGCCGAGTGGCGCAAGTCGCGCCTGCCGGCGGCGGGAAGCTATTTCAGCTTTGCCGACTTCGTGGACGAGGGGGGCGAGAGCGTGATCCTCGGGCCGGGTGCAGCCGTGTTCCGCGGCAAGGACATCGAAGCGAAGGATTCCGGGCAGGGTGGTGTGCAGGTCCGCCTGAAGAGCGGCAATGCGGAGTACGGATTCTATGCGGCGCAGTTTCACGACAAGATGCCGCAGTTCTATCTTCGGCCTGGCGTGAATGTCCAGCCGGGCAGCGTTGGCGACTACGTCCAGGTGTTTGGCGAGAATATCCGCACCGTGGGCGGCAGCTTCAGCACCTTGCTGGGCGAGACGAATATTGCCGGCGAGATGTCGTTCCGCGACAACATGCCTTTGGTGGCAACCGGCAATACCGTGATCACCGGGCCGCTTTCCGACGGGGATGACAACGCCGCATTCCCGAAGGGCCGGACGATGCACCTGAACCTGTCGGCAATCAGCGTCATGGGTGCGAGCGCGCTGTGGGACGGCGCATCGTTCATCGGCGAGTTCGCCTACAACCGGCGACTCAAGATCACCGACAACGCCGACCAGCTCGATCCGCTGGCGACCCGAGATGCGAGTGCGATCCAGTTCGTGTTCACTCCCGAGTATTTCCAGGTCACGCCTGGTCTCGATCTGCAGGTGCCGATCGGGCTGAGCTATGGACTGGGGGGGCGCTCGTCGGTCAATGGTGCGCTGTTCCCGGCCGAGCATGGCGGCAACGTGAGTCTGGGGATCAAGGGCGACTACCAGAGAACCTGGCAGGCCAGCCTGAATTTCACCCACTACTTCGGGCGTGCGGGCTCCGTCATCAAATACAACACGGCCGTGCCCGAGCTTTCATACAACAACTTCCATGGCGACCGCGACTTCATCTCGCTGTCCGTTCAGCGCACTTTCTGATTCAAGCCATCGGCGAACGAGGAGACAAACGATGATCAAGCACAAGCTTCTGTGGGCGGCGCTGGCGACCGTCCTGATGGGCGCACAGAGTACCCAGGCCGGCGTGAGCGCGGACGAGGCGGCCAGGCTCAAGAGCACGCTGACGCCGCTGGGCGCGGAAAAGGCCGGAAACACTGATGGCAGCATTCCGCCGTGGGAAGGGGGCGTCACCAAACCGCTGCCGGGCAAGAAGATGGGGGATATTCCGACCGAGATATTCGCTGGCGAAAAGCCGAAGTTCCAGGTCACGGCCAAGAACATGGCTGAACATGCTGCCTTGCTGACCGACGGCACCCAGGCGCTGTTGCAGAAGTACCCCGACAGCTTCCGCCTCGACGTCTATCCTACCCACCGCACCGCGGCCGCACCCCAGCGTGTGTACGACAACGTCGCGAAGAATGCGACCCGGTGTGAGACACGGGACGGCGGCTACTCCATCTCCGGCTGCATCGGTGGTACGCCGTTCCCGATCCCGAAGGACGGGGTCGAGGTGATGTGGAACTTCCTGATGCGCGTCGAGGCGCCATCGATCGAGTATCGCTTCAAGAACATCGTCGGCAATGCCGACGGTTCGCATACGCTGGCGACGCGCAACGAGATTGCCTTCCAGTATCCGCAGTATTACGAGGATGCGACGCCGGAGAACTGGTCCGGCGAGTATGCGATGTTTCGCTTCAACACCCTCGAGCCGCCGTTCAAGGCCGGCGAGTCGCTGGTGATCCGGGACGGCATCGATCAGAAGAATGCACGCCAGGCCTGGCAGTATCTGGTCGGCCAGCGCCGCGTGCGCCGGGCGCCGACGGTGTCCTACGACACGCCGGACTTTGTCGCGTCGGGTGCCAATTACTTCGACGAGGTACAGGGCTTCTTCGGCGCGCTCGATCGCTACGAATGGAAGCTGGTCGGCAAGCAGGAAATGCTGATTCCGTACAACAACAACGGACTCATCGGCGCCAGGCTCGACGATGCCATCGCGAAGAACCACCTCAACCCCGACCACGTGCGCTGGGAGAAGCATCGGGTGTGGGTGGTCGAGGCCAATGTCGCGGGCGGCAAGCGCCATGCGGTGCCGAAGCGGCGCTACTACCTTGACGAGGACACCTGGCTGATCGCGCTGGTCGACGGCTACGACGCCGAGGACAAGCTGTGGCGCACGACCCAGGTGACCCCCTTCGTGGTGCCGTCCATCCCGGCGACGCTGATCAAGACCGCGACCGTGTTCAACCTGCAGGCTGGCACCATGAGCGTGATTCAGGCGCTCAATGATGAAGACTTCAAGGTCGTGCCGCGCAAGCCGGAAACCTACTTCACCGGTGACGCAGTGGCTGCCGAAGCCTCGCGCTGATCCAGCGTTCGTCTCTGTTGCCTGCCGGCCCGATTCCGGGCCGGCAGCTGCCTTCCACTCCTGATGCGCCCGTCGGTTCGCACCGCTTTCAATGGTGTCGCGTGACGGACGGGTGCTGCGAGCGAGTACGTACCATGGTTTTCAAGACTCCATCCGGTCGGCGCGTGCCCCACGTTGCCATCCTGTTCTCTCTTTTCTGGCTGCTGTGCGGATCCGCCGTGGCGGCCGAGCCGCACAAGGTGCCCGACCTGCTCGAGCTCGCGGCGCGGGCCGATGTCCGGGCACAGGCCTCCACTCAACTGGCACTTGCCCGCGCCGCCGAACGGGTGGTGGCGGTGGGTGTGCGTGGCAACGTTGTGTTGTCCGACGATCACGGCCGCAGTTGGCGACAGGCCCGCGCGGTACCGGTAAGCGTGGCGCTGACCGACGTACATTTTGCCGGCCCCGATCGGGGATGGGCGGTGGGGCACAGTGGTGTGATCCTGCATAGCGCAGATGGTGGCGACAGCTGGACGCGTCAGCTCGATGGCCGTCAGGCGGCCGCCATCGTGCTGGATGAGGCCCGCATGCGTCTGGCCGCGGGCAACGCGTCTGCCGCGCGTGACGTACGCGATGCCGAACGTTTGGTCGAAGAAGGGCCGGACAAGCCCTTGCTGGGGGTGTATTTCGCCAATGATCAACGCGGCTACGCGGTCGGTGCCTACGGCTTGGCGCTGGTGACCGACGACGGCGGTGCGACCTGGCAATCGCTGACCGGGCGGATCCCGAACGCACGGGGCAATCACCTCTATCAGGTCCAGGCGCGTGGCCGGGACGTCCTGATTGCCGGCGAGCAGGGTGTGCTGTTTCGCTCGCAGGATGGTGGCACAAGCTTCACGGCCATCCCCACGCCCTACACCGGCACCTACTTCGGGGTGCTGGCGCTGGATGCAGACACGCTTCTGGCTTTCGGCTTACGCGGCAACGTCTGGCGAAGCCACGACAGCGGGCAAAGCTGGGCGCAGGTTTCGATCGATCAGGAAATCACGATTAGTGCCGGACGATTGTTGTCGGATGGATCGGTCGTGCTGGCCGATGAGAGCGGACGTGTGCTGCGCAGCACCGACGGTGCGCGCAACTTCGTCGCTCTACCCGACCACCCCGGTAGCGGGCTGACCGGCATGGTCGAGACCGCAGATGGGGATCTGGTTTTCTCGGGTGCACGCGGCCTTGCTCGCGTCGAACATCGCAAACTTGTAGCGGAAGCAAAGTGATGAGTATCGCAAACACATTGTCCGGCCCAAGCCTTGCGGACGGACTCCAGGGGTTCGACCGTCGTTCGGGCTCGCTGCTTGAACGCCTGCTGTTCAACAACCGCGCGCTGGTACTCGCGCTGTGTCTGATCGCGACTGTCTTCTTTGGCTACAAGGCACTCGGGCTGTCGCTCAACGCCGCGTTCGAGAAGATGATTCCGACCGGCCATCCGTACATCGTGAACTATCTGGAAAACCGCAGCCAGCTCTCAGGCATGGGTAACAGCCTGCGCATCGCGGTCGAGGCGCGGGACGGCGATATTTTTGATGCCGGGTATCTCGACACGGTACGCAAGCTCGGCGATGAACTGTTCCTGATGCCGGGCGTCGACCGGCCCTTCATGAAATCGCTGTGGGCGCCGGCGGTACGCTGGACCGGCGTGACCGAGGAAGGACTCGATGGCGGGCCCGTGATTCCAGATGATTATGATGGCTCCTCGGACAGCCTCGAGCAGGTGCGCGTAAACGTCGAACGCTCAGGCGAAATCGGGCAACTGGTGGCCGCCAACTACCAGTCGAGCATCGTGATGGTGCCACTGCAGGATCGCATGGCCGAGACTGGAGAGCGTATCGACTACCATGCGCTGTCGCAGCGTCTGGAGGCATTGCGAACGAAATATGAGTCGGAGCGGATCAGCATCCACATCACCGGCTTTGCCAAGGTGGTGGGCGATCTGATCGACGGGCTGCAGCAGGTGATGTTTTTCTTCGCCGCTGCAATCGCGATCTGCACTTCGGTGCTGTACTGGTACACGCGCTGCCTGCGCAGTACCTTGCTGGTCATGCTGTGCTCGTTGACCGCGGTGGTGTGGTTGTTCGGCCTGCTGCCAACATTCGGTTATGAGCTCGACCCTTATTCCATCCTGGTGCCTTTCGTTGTATTTGCCATCGGCATGAGCCATGGCGCGCAGAAGATGAACGGCATCATGCAGGACATCGGTCGCGGCACGCACAAGATGGTGGCCGCCCGCTATACCTTCCGCCGTCTGTTCCTGACCGGGATGATCGCACTCATCACCGATGCGATCGGCTTTGCGGTACTGATGGTGATCGACATCCCGGTGATTCAGGATCTTGCGGTCACCGCCAGCCTGGGCGTGGCGGTACTGATCTTCACCAACTTGGCGGTGCTGCCGATCCTGCTTTCCTACACCGGTGTCAGTGCGGCGGCCGCACAGCGCAGCAACCTGGCGGAGCGCCTCGAAGCCAGCGATCTTGAGCACAGGCGCCACCCATTCTGGTCTTTCCTGGATCTGTTCACTCAGCGCAAATGGGCCACCATCGGGGTGCTGGCGGGCGCGGTGATGGGGGCGATCGGCGTACTGGGCGGCGCCCAGCTCAAGATCGGCGACACCGACCCCGGGGCGCCCGAGTTACGCCCGGAGTCGCGTTACAACCGCGACAACGCCTTCATGGGCGCCAACTACGCGGCCAGCAGCGATGTCTACATCGTGATGGTCAGGACCCCGCAATACGCCTGCGGGCAGTACGACACGCTGATGGCAGTCGATGCGCTCGAACGTGAGTTGCAGCAGCTGCCCGGCGTCGAGGGCACCAGTTCGCTCGCGGGGCTGGCCAAGGTTGCCAACGCCGGCATGAACGAGGGCAGTCTGAAGTGGTTCGAGATCCCGCGCTCGCAGGACATGCTCAATGCCATCATCACCCGCGCACCGCGCGAGATGTTCAACCAGAACTGCGATCTGCTCACGGTGTACGCCTACCTCAAGGATCACAAGGCCGACACACTCAACAGTGTGGTCAGGACGGTGGAGGCGTTTGCCGCGCAGTACGGCACGGACGAGCTGCGCTTTCTCAACGCGGCCGGCAACGCCGGTATCGAGGCGGCGACCAATATCGTGGTCGAGAAGGCCAACACGCAGATGCTGATCCTGGTGTACTGCGCGGTGATCGTGCTCAGCTTCATCACCTTCCGCTCGTGGCGCGCGGTGGTGTGCGCGGTACTGCCGTTGATGATTACCTCGGTGCTGTGTCAGGCGTTGATGGTGTGGCTGAAGATCGGGGTGAAGGTGGCGACCTTGCCGGTGATCGCGCTCGGGGTCGGTATCGGCGTCGATTACGCCTTGTATGTGATGACAGTGGTGCTGGCGCGGATGAAGGAGGGCATGAGCCTCTCCGAGGCCTATTACAAGGCGCTGTTGTTCACGGGCAAGGTCGTGGTGATGACCGGGATCACGCTGGGACTGGCGGTGGCCACCTGGGTGTGGTCGCCGATCAAGTTCCAGGCCGACATGGGCATCCTGCTGGCATTCATGTTCATCTGGAACATGCTCGGGGCGCTGATCCTGCTGCCGGCACTGAGTCATTTCCTGCTGCGACCGAACGAAGGCGTCGTGGCCTGAAGGAGAGGAACGGAGCATGTCGCGTCACCCGCTGGTGCCGCTCGATGGTTCGGAGCTGGCCACGGTGACATTGGGGCGCGCGGTGTTGGGGGTTAAAGTACGGCCAGTGACATTACAACAACGGCCCACCGAGGCCGAGGTGGAGACGGAATGGCGCAACAGAGGCTTATCGAACAGTTCAATCTGCGTTCCCGGCTGCGCTTCAATATCGATCGGGGCGAGATCTGGCTGGACGAGAATCGCATGTTGCTGTTCCACGCTCGCGCGATGGGCGCGTTGCGGCGGGAACTGTTTGACTCCCTTGGGGTGGAGCGCGCTCGTGGGCTGCTGATTCGCATGGGCTTCGCATCCGGACAACAGGATGCGGAGCTGGCGAAAAAACTCTACGGTGCGGGCGATCCGTATGACGTGTTTCGCATCGGCCCCGAGTTGCATGCCTTCGAAGGGCTGGTCAAGGCGACCATCACGCAGGCCGAGCTCGACTGGGAGCGGGGCAGTTTTGTCGGCGAAGTGGATTGGGAGAACTCCTGGGAGGCCGACTCCCACCTGCAGCAATTCGGTATCGGTGACGATCCGGCGTGCTGGAGTCTGGTCGGTTATGCCTCGGGTTACGTCACCCAGTTCTTCAACCGCTTCATTGTTTTTCGCGAAACGTCCTGTATCGCCAAGGGCGACCACCAGTGCCATATTGTCGGCAAACCCGCCGAGGCCTGGGGCGATGACGCGTACCTGGACTACTTCAAGCCGGACAACCTCCAGGGTCAGCTCGATGAGATGCGCGAGGAGCTTTCACGCCTGCGCCGGTGTGCGGTCGAGTCGGCCGGTAACCTGATTGGCGCTTCGACCGGCTTCCGGGCCGCTTTCGATCTGGTCAGCAAGGCCGCCAGCAGTCCGATCACGGTGCTCCTGCTGGGTGAGACCGGGGTCGGCAAGGAGATGTTTGCACGCTGGATCCACGAGCACGGCAGCCGCTCCGCGCAGCCCTTCGTGGCGGTCAACTGTGCGGCCATACCCCACGACCTGATCGAGTCCGAGCTGTTCGGCGTGCAGAAGGGCGCCTACACGGGGGCCCAGTCCTCGCGGGCGGGGCGGTTCGAACGGGCCCACGGGGGCACGCTATTCCTTGATGAGGTGGGCGACCTGTCGCCCGCGGCCCAGGTGAAGCTGCTGCGGGTGTTGCAGACCGGCGAGGTGGAACGCCTCGGCGACGAGCAGACACGCAAGATCGACGTACGCCTGGTGGCGGCGACCAACGTGGATCTCCAGCAGGCGATCGCGGACGGGCGTTTCAGGGCCGATCTGTATTACCGGCTGGCCACCTATCCGGTGGTGATTCCGCCGCTGCGCGAGCGCCGCAGCGACATTCCGCTGCTGGCGGCGTCGCTCCTCGAAAAGTATGAGGCTTCGTACCACAAGAAGCTCCAGGGCATCAGTGACGGGGCGATGCAGGCGCTGTCGGCCTACCAGTGGCCGGGCAATGTGCGCGAACTGGAGAACCTCATCGAACGCGGCGTGTTGCTGGCACCCAACGGGGGCTTGATCGAGATCGACCACCTGTTTGCCGGTGGTGCGCCGGTCATCCCCGGCGGTGCCGGAGTCGATCATGCGGGCGTCGTCGGCAATGAGGATGAGGCGAGCCGCAGCCGTTTGTGCGAAGCGATCCTGCGTGACGGCTTCAAGCTCGAGCAGCACGAAGCCCACCTGCTGGAGCTGGCCGTCCGGCGTGCCAACGGCAATCTCACCCACGCTGCACGACTGCTCGGGATCACCCGTCGCCAACTCGCCTACCGCTTGCGCCAGGGCGCCGTCCCCGCCGCCTGATACCTCTCGCCGCCACCTTGGGCGGATCCCCCGTCGCTGTGCTTCGGGCCGACACGCCCCGGCCGAGGTCGCGATGACGGACTGACGCCCGACCGTCAGGGCGTTCGGCCCGCCTTCCACCAGATCCAGTCCCCGCGCCCGCGTAGCCAGTGTTCGATGGCTACGCGGGCGTTTCCTTGTCGCCTCTGATTGTTGCATTGCAGCTTGACGCTTTTGTCAGGCGAAAGGGGGAATTGGACCAAAGCGTCAGGCCTGCGGACGGGTCGATTTTTCCGCTCACATATTTATCCATATAAATCAGTTGCTTGGTAGCGTGGCACGGCGTGTGCATTAGTAATGCTTAGCGCGGCATTAACAGGGTTGATTCAAGCCGCCGATTGACAAACGCGTCGATACACACAAGGAGGGGCCATGTCACACACGGTCAGGATTGAAGGCACGGGCGTCAGCTATGCCTGCGCGCCGCGCGAGTCGCTGTTGGAAGGCCTGAATCGCCTCGGGCTGCGCGGGATACCCATGGGGTGCAGGGGCGGTGGCTGCGGCGTGTGCAAGATCGAAGTGCTTGCCGGCGAATTTCACGCCCGCGTGATGAGTCGGGATCACGTCAGTGACGACGATGTCGCGCACCACAGGCTGCTGGCCTGCCGTGTGTACCCCTCCAGCGACCTTTCCCTGAAGGTGATCGGAAAACTGCAGAGAAAGGTCTGCCATCCCGCTTCCGTTCGCTGATTTTTCCGTTCGATATATCCACAAGAAAGAGGAGATGAGATATGGCACTCACTGGTGTTCTTCGCCCTGGCCATGCCCAGGTTCGCGTGCTTGATCTGGAGGAGAGCGTGCGCTTCTATCGCGACGTGCTCGGGCTGGTCGAGACGGGGCGCGATGCGGAAGGGCGGGTCTATTTCAAGTGCTGGGATGAACGCGATCACAACAGCTACGTGATCCGGCAGGCCGACCGTGCCGGGCTGGATTTCTTCGGTTTCAAGGTGCTCGACAAGGCGACCCTCGACAAGCTCGACGCCGATCTGCAGGCCTATGGTCTTGCCACCGAACGCATCCCCGCGGGCGAGATGCTGGAAACCGGCGAGCGGGTGCGCTTCACCCTGCCCTCGGGTCATGTGATGGAGTTGTATGCCGACAAGACCTCCATCGGCAACGGTCTTGCGGAAGTGAATCCGGCGCCGTGGGGGCCGCAGCGTGAGCATGGCATTGCACCGGTGCGGCTTGACCATGCACTGCTCTACGGCCCGAACGTCGCCGAGGTGCAGAAGATCTTCACCGAGGTGCTTGGCTTCTACCTCGTCGAGCGCGTGCTGACTCCGGACGGTGAAGGCAATGTGGCGATCTGGCTGTCCTGCTCGCACAAGGTCCATGACATTGCCTTTGCCGAGTATCCGGAGCCGGGCAAGCTGCATCACTGCTCCTTCCTGATGGAGAGTTGGGAGCAGGTGCTGCGCGCCGGCGACATCATGTCGATGAACCTGGTGCCGGTGGACATCGGCCCGACCCGCCACGGTGTTACCCGCGGCTGCACGATCTACGCCTGGGATCCGTCAGGCAACCGCTTCGAGACCTTCATGGGCGGCTACCAGCCTTATCCCGACTATGGTCCGCTGACGTGGACCTTCGACAACTTCGGCCAGGGTCTCGACTACCCGCAGCGCAAGCTGCACGAGACCTTCCTGACTGTTGTCAGCTGAGCGTCCGATGAGCGTCGATTCCCTCGCGATGGACACCACCCGGCGCTTCGTCCGCATCTGCGGCGAGCGCGGCAATGGGTTCATCGAATTCGAGTTTGCCATCGGCGAGGCGGAGATCTTTGTCGAGATGATCCTCACCCGTGAGGCACTCACCGAGTTCTGCGCCGCCAACCGGGTCGAGATCTTGCCGCCCCGCGATCCCGATGCCCCCCAGGGCGACTGGGACTGGCGTCTTGCCGATGCCACCCACACCCGTTTCAGACAATCACAGTAGCAGGAGAGACACCTCATGCAGATCGACCTTCGCACGGTTGCCATCGAGCCGCAGCGCAATGCGTTCGACCACCTCGTCCGCCGTTTCGGCGACAAGCCGGCCTCGCGCTACCAGGAGGGTAGCTACGACATCCAGGCGGCGGAGAACCTTCACTATCGTCCCACCTGGGATCCGGATCAGGCGCTCTACGACGAGCGCATCACCCGGATCGTCATGAAGGACTGGTACGCACTGAAGGACCCGCGCCAGTTCTACTACAGCACCTACACTCTGACGCGCGCCCGCCAGCAGGACACCACCGAAGCCAACTTCGCCTTCGTCGAGTCGCGCGGGCTGGCCGCAATGATGGTGCCCGACCTGGCTGCCACCGCGCTCAAGGTGCTGATGCCCCTGCGTCATGCCGCCTGGGGTGCCAACCAGAACAACACCTTCATCTGTGGCTACGGCTACGCCACGGTCTTCACCCAGCCCTGCATGTACCACGCGATGGACAACCTGGGCATCGCCCAGTATCTGTCGCGCCTCGGCTTGCTGCTGGGCGACACCGAGGCGCTGGAGGAGGGCAAGCGTGCCTGGCTCGACGATGCAGCCTGGCAACCACTGCGCCGCTACGTCGAGGACTGCATGGTGGTGCGCGATCCGTTCGAACTGTTCGTGGCGCAGAACGTGGCGCTGGACGGTCTGCTGTATCCGCTGGTCTATGGCCGGGTGGTGGATGACGACTTCTCGGTCAAGGGCGGCAGCGCCGTGGCCATGCTCACCCAGTTCATGACCGACTGGTTCGACGAGACCCGCAAATGGGTCGATGCGGTGCTCAAGGTGGCTGCAGCCGAATCCGACGACAACCGCACCCAGCTCAGGCAATGGATCGCCGACTGGAACTGTCGTGCTGCTGCAGCCATGGTGCCGGTCATCGAGATTGCACTTGGCGTACGGGCCGACGAGGCCGTGGCCGAACAGGTCGAAGCCTTCAAGGCGCGCATCCGCAAAACCGGCATCGATCTCTGAGAGGCCCCCATGTCAACCGTATTCATTGCCCTGCAAGCCAACGAAGATACCCGTCCGATCATCGACGCGATCGCGCTCGACAACCCGGCTGCGGTCATCAATCGACAGCCGGCGATGGTCAAGATCGACGCGCCTGACCATCTCGTGATCCGGCGCCAAACCATCGAAGAGCAGGTTGGCCGCGCCTACGACCTGCAAGAGCTGCAAATCAACCTGATCACCCTCTCGGGCAACGTGGATGAAGACGAAGACACGCTGACCCTGACCTGGAATAGCTGAGCAAGGAGCCCGCCATGGACATGAAAGCCACCAAGAAGAAACTCGGTATGAAGGAGCGCTATCGCGCGCTGACCCGCGATCTCGGCTGGGAGCCCAGCTACCAGGACAAGGACGCGATCTTTCCCTACGTGAATTACGAGGGCATCAAGGTGCACGACTGGGACAAGTGGGAAGACCCTTTCCGCCTGACCATGGATGCCTACTGGAAATACCAGGCCGAGAAGGAGCGCAAGTTCTACGCCATCATCGACGCCCATGCGCAGAACAACGGCCACCTGAACATCACCGATGCGCGCTATCTGTCGGCGCTGAAGATCTTCCTGCAGGCCATCAGCCCCGGCGAGTATGCCGCGCATAAAGGCTTTGCCCGCGCCGGGCGCGAGTTTCCGGGCGTCGGCACCCAGGTCGCCTGCCAGATGCAGGCGATCGACGAACTGCGCCACGCGCAGACCCAGATCCATGCGATGTCGAACTACAACCGCTACTACGACGGCTTTCATGCCTTCGCCGATGCGCGCGACCGCATCTGGTACACCTCGGTGGCGCGTTCCTTCTTCGACGATGCGATGTCGGCCGGCCCCTTCGAATTCATGATCGCGATCGGCTTCTCGTTCGAGTACGTGCTCACCAACCTGCTGTTCGTGCCCTTCATGTCGGGCGCGGCCTACAACGGCGACATGGCCACCGTCACCTTCGGTTTCTCGGCCCAGTCGGACGAGGCGCGCCACATGACGCTCGGGCTGGAATGCATCAAGTTCATGCTCGAGCAGGACCCGGACAACCTGCCCATCGTGCAGGCCTGGATCGACAAGTGGTTCTGGCGCGGCTTCCGCGTGCTTGGCCTGGTCAGCACGATGATGGATTACATGCTGCCCAAGCGGGTCATGTCGTGGCGCGAGGCGTGGGAGATCTACGGTGTCGAAAACGGCGGCGCGTTGTTCAAGGATCTGGCCCGTTACGGCATCCGTCCGCCCAAGGGCTGGGACGACGCCGAGAAAGCCATCGACCACATGTCGCACCAGTTCATGCTGGGGCTGTACCAGTGGAGCTTCGGCACGTCCTTCCACAGCTGGATTCCGTCCGACGAGGACATGGACTGGTTGTCGGCAAAGTACCCCGACACCTTCGACAAGTATTACCGCCCGCGCTGGGCACACATCAAGAAGCTCAAGGCGGCCGGCACGCCGTTCAAGAACTATGGCCTGGCCAGGCTGTGTCAGTGCTGCCAGTTGCCGAGCGTGTTCACCGAGCCGGACGACCCGACCCTGACCTGCCACCGCGAGACGGTCTACAAGGGCGAGAAGTACCAGTTCTGCTCGGACGGCTGCATGGACATCTTCGAAAACGAGCCGGAGAAGTACATCCAGTCCTGGCTGCCGATGCCGGCCCTGTTCAGCGAGCTCGGGGGCGATGTCGGTGCGTGGATGAACTGGGTCAGCCTGCGTGATGGTGACGACAACGGCGATTACGACGGATCGACCGACCAGAAGCACTTCAACGAATGGCGCGGCCTCGCGACCTCCAACCTCTGATGTGAAACCGGCGGTAGCGGGTGGCCCCGGCGACGGGGCGCCCCTGCCGCGAGAAAAGGATCTTCGAGATGACAGTCAAATCAATGAAAGACTATGTCGGCGTATCGCGCGATCGCGTCGAGAACTTCAACGGCAAGCAACTGGTGTATGTGAGCTGGGACCATCACCTGCTGTTCGCCTCGCCGTTTCTGCTGTGCCTGCCGCCCGAGACGCCCTTCGCAGAGCTGGTAAGCGGACCGCTGACGGCCTTGGTGCAGCCCGACCCGGACGCCGCTGCGGTGGACTGGAGCACGGTGGAATGGTTGAAGGACAACGCGCCCTTTACCCCCGATTTCTCCCGCAGCCTGGCCGCCAACGGCATCGGCCACAAAGACCAGATCCGCTTTCGCACGCCGGGTCTGAACGCGCTCCTGAACGCAGCGTAAGGGCAGGGCCATGAGCTACGAGCTGACCATCGAGCCCCTGGGCCAGACCATCGAGATCGAGGAGGGGCAGACCATTCTCGACGCCGCATTGCGTGCCGGCATCTATCTGCCCCACGCCTGCTGTCACGGTTTGTGTGCAACCTGCAAGGTGCAGGTCGCCGACGGCGAAGTCGAGCACGGCGAAGCCTCGAGTTTTGCGCTGATGGATTTCGAGCGCGACGAGGGCAAGTGCCTGGCCTGCTGCGCCCGGGCCGAGAGCGACCTCGTGATCGAAGCCGAGATCGACGAGGACCCCGATGCCGAGAATCTGCCGGTGCGGGATTTCGACGGCACCGTGAGCCGCATCGAGAGCCTCACGCCCACCATCAAGGGCGTCTGGATCAAGCTCGACAAGCCCGAGGGCATGCGCTTCCAGGCCGGACAGTATGTCAACCTGGCCTTGCCTGGCGGCATCGGCAGTCGTGCGTTCTCGATTGCCAGTGCGCCCTCCGTGGCGGGCGAAATCGAACTCAACGTCCGCATCGTGCCGGGCGGCGAGGGCACGACCTATGTGCATGAAAAGCTGCGCGCCGGCGACCGCATCCGCATCGCCGGCCCCTACGGGCGCTTCTTCGTCAAGAAATCCGCCAATGTGCCGGTGATCTTCATGGCGGGCGGCTCCGGCTTGTCGAGCCCGCGCTCGATGATCCTCGATCTGCTGGAAGGTGGCTTCGACCAGCCGATCACGCTGGTCTACGGCCAGCGCAACCGCGACGAACTCTACTATCACGACGCGTTTCTCGCGCTGGCCGAGAAGCACCCCAACTTCCGTTACGTCCCGGCGCTCTCGCACGAGCCCGAAGGCAGTGGCTGGCAGGGTTTCCGCGGCTTCGTCCACGAGGCGGCAAAGGCAGCCTTCGATAACGATTTTCGCGGCAACAAGGCCTACCTGTGCGGTCCGCCGCTGATGATCGAGGCTTGCATTGCCACCCTGATGCAGGGCCGCCTGTTCGAGCGCGACATCTACACCGAGAAATTCATCTCGGCCGCAGATGCGCAGCAGGTGAGGAGTCCGCTGTTCAAGGCCATCTGATCAATGCCGGGTGGATGGCCATACAGATTTCTGCCTGGCATGTTCACCCGACAGAAAAGCCCGACAGGGTCATGTGCGTCGGCGCGCCGGTGGTGCTGGCATGGTCATCGTTGTGTTGGAGCGATGGCGTGCTCCGTTTGCCGCGATGACGGCAGGTCGGCCATTGCTGACCTTCAACCTGCCGCTTGGGTCGGTCAGCAATGCAGCAGTTACTTGCCGCTCAGCCGTAAATCGCGTTGAGTGGCAGCTTCTCATACATGAGCAAGAAGGAGGCTCGCGAAATGTGCTCTCAGGAGGTGGTATTTAGGTCCGGCCCCGACTTTTCGCTGAACGCATGCGTTGGCGGCAACACCGGCAGCGATGACGACTATGGGTATGTCGTAGGGTTCGCGCAGGCGGCCCTCGCTTTAATTGCTGTGGCCAAACTGCAGTACTACGTGTCCCCGGATACGGATGAGCAGGTTTTCGTCTATCAAGATGCGCTTATCTACCCCATCTGCTTCAACGCGCGCCATCACATCGAGCTATTCCTGAAACGCCAGATCCAACGTGTATCCGGCCTGCGCCAAACGCCCTTCGATCAGTCCCTTCTTGGCGAACATGACCTCGGTCGTCTGGTCGAGGAATTCGCGAGGCTGTGCGAGCTCGCCGACAGGCGTCTTCAGATGCATCTGCAGCCCCTTTGGTCGTCCATAGAAGCGTTTGCGGAGATCGACCCCACGGGACAGACGTTCCGGTATCGCCGGTCCCGAACGGATGAACTGCATTTGAACCAGTTGCTGCACATCAACCTTGCGCCGCTGGAGCAGACCTTCAGGAAACTGCACGAGGGCACCGAAGAGTTCGAGCGCCAGGTTGATGCTTTGAGCTATGAGTACGCCCAAGGAACTGTCACGCCCGAACTATCTCGATCTGAACTGGAGCAGCTAGCAAAGGCACTGCCTCCTCGCGCCACTTGGGCAACCGATCCCAAGTTCAATGTGGTCAAGAAAGAGTTCATTGACAGGTTCGGCCTTTCAGGGAACGCGTTCTCGCGGGCGGTGGACCTCATCCAGAAGCACTATGAGTTTGCCAAACACATTGGCATCGAGCTGTCGCTGCCTTATGTCGATGCCAATCGATTGCGCAAGCTCGTTGCGCTTGAAGCCGACGGACCGCTTCTCGACGCCATCTCCGTTAACGAGTGGGCTGCGTTGGAGGCGGTCTACGAGGTCGGACACCTAGATACCTACTCCGACTTGTTCGCTCATCGCATCCGACAAGCCGAGGCCGGTGAGCATCGGGCGGCGGCGCGTGCTCATGACGTGGTTCGCTGGGTCACATCGGGCACCCAGCGTTTTCGTCGCGGACTACTCAAGCTGTGCCAACAGTCCCTAGTGGCGCAACTTGATGCCGGCTTGGTTGCTCGGAAAGGACTAGCAAAGGGTAACGAAGAGGAAGCTGTTGCTGCGTTCAACAGGCGCGTGATTCAACACTTCTTTGAGCGTCGGGCGACCCCATCCTGACCGCCACGCGGTCGGAGTATGTCAGACCTACCCCACATACCAAGCCGGCGGCTATCCTTCCATACTTCGTCGCAGGGAGTGCGTACCGTGGAGATAGCAGCTAAGAAGACAGGGGCCGAGCCGGCCGATCTGCCGAGACTTATCCAGGACGTTCTGGCAGAGCTGGGATATGACGCGGATGCTACGGCGGTGGCCGAGCGAGTTCGACGCTTGGACATCGGCCTGCCGGTTGAGGACGAGTTCTCGGTTGTGTGCGCCTGGCTAGGGCAGTGCCAGCTCCTTCACAAGCTCGACCAGCATCAGGTGCCTATCGCCTCCAAGCAGGAGTTCCAGGTGCCCGATCTGCTGGCCAAATTCTCGGCCCAGACCAACAAGTCCCCCGTACTGATCGAGGTGAAGTCGAAGAAGAACAAATTCCTATCGTTCAAGCCCGAATACATGGGTCGCCTACAGAACTACGCGGATCTGGTGGGCATGCCGTTGCTGGTGGCATGGAAGTTCCACAGCCTCTGGATGCTGTTCGAGGCAAGGCATATGAAGAAGGCCGACAAGAACTTCAACATCACGCTGGAGACCGCGATGCGGGAGAACCTTCTTGGCGTTTTGGCAGGCGACGTCGCCTACAAGATCGGCGCCGGCGCTGGGGTGCATCTCCGCTTCCGCAAGGACAAGCTGCTCGGCACCGAGAAGACCGACGACGGCTACACGGAGCAGTGGGCGATGACCGCCGATGACGTGACCTTCACCGACCGCGAGGGCAACCGTCTGGAGAACCTCGACGGCGAGGTTCAGTCGCTATTCACCGCGTGGGACCTGAAGGAGCTGGAGGAGCACACCCACTCGCACGTCCATCTGCACTTCGTCGCCGGAGACGAAGGAGTGCAGTTCGCCCACACGGCCCTCGTCCACCTGCTGAACTGGGAGTCGCCGCACCGTGGGCGGCCGCACTGGCGCGGCCTGCTGCGGAAAGAACAAGTTACCGCGAACGTGGCAAATTTCTCGGCTGCATTAGAAGCGGCTTTCCGGCAGAAGGTAGTGTCTCACGTATTCCATGTGCGACCACATGCCATGCCGGCGTTCCTGCTCACCGCTGAGCCAGGCTGTGACTCGCATCAATGAGAAAAGCCGGTCAAGCTGAAGACAAAGTGGATTGATTGCTCATGACGCAGGACAACGGTACGGATCCCTTCAGTATTTCTCTACTTCAGGCAGTTAGTGACTGGCAACGCGGCGGCGATGTCAAGCAAAACAGGCGCCGTGGTCAGGCCCTGAAGGAGGCATGCTGTTACCTCCCGGATCGTTATCGTACTTGCGCCTTGGCTTGCTTTAGGCAGGTCGGCCTTGAGAAGGGCAGTGTGTGGAACCTCATTGGTGAGGATCGCCTCACCGAGAAAACATCCTCCTGGACCTTCGACATTGAGGTCGCCAAGGAGTTTAAGAACGGCGTACCGCCCGATGGCCAGGGATACCAAGGCGTTATCTTCTGCATCAATCCCCCTCCATCAAGTCGAGTCATCGTCAACTTGCGGGAGCTATACCAGAGTCCGGCGTTCTGCGCCGCGATGGAAAGAAGCAAGTCGGTCATCAGAGGCTTTGCGGACGGAGCCGGTCGTTACTGGGATCGCCAAAGCGAGGTCGTACTGGAGATCGACGCAGTGGCCCAGGAGGACATCTACTCGCTGGGTGGTCACTCAAGCCCGTTCGAGCAACTTGTAGCCCACGCCGCAGAGCTCACCTACGGGCGTGTTGTCACTCCAGAGGAGGTGGAGGCGCTGCTGCTGACGGCGGAGCACATCCGACCGCAGGCGGGCCCCAAATGGCTGAACCCAGAGGCTACGAAGCGAGTCCTCGCCAGAACCAAGCCGAAGGCGGAGGCACTGGGCGAGATTAAGCGTGGCCGGGAGGCCCAGAGTTGAAAGCAAAGAGGGCCACCTTGGTGGGGGTGGTTCTTTCGCTTCAAGTGGTGCGGTAATAGGAGGCGTGATGAATCGCTCCCGACCTTCGCATTACGAATGCCTGGCTCTACTCGAACTACCTGTCGGCAGTTAGACATAGAGCAGACATACGACCAACTGCGGTCGTGCGACTCCTTCGGCCGAGGACAGGTCGTCGGCCGAAACGGTCGTTCAGCTTGCGCTGAACGACCGGCTGCGATCAACCCTATTGATGCCCTTCAGCGTGCTCCCGGCCTGAACACGCGGGGCCACGGCACACTAGTCAGCTTTCTTCTCGAGCAAGAACGCATAGTCTTACTCTCAAATATTGCAGAGGCGAGAAATCGCCTCTACTATACGGCTGCGCCCGCAGAATTGGATTCTGGCCGGCTTTCGCAAAGCTGGAGTTGTGGGTTCGAATCCCACCGGGATATCTTGGCCCTGCCAGACGGCAGGGCCATCTTCATTGTGCGATTCGCCACGTAACGCATTTGCGCTCTCCTTTATACGGAACGATTTGCCAGCTGTCCGTAGTAGGAGGCCGTTGGCAGCGTCGCCGCTTCGGCCGGAACTTACATTCGGGCTCTCAAAACGAGTGACCGCAACGCGTCATACTGCACCCGGTCATCACGCTGAAAATCCGAGCGCCGACTATACACCCCACTCCTCAATCTGGAGGCTCAGCCGCGGCCGAGAGCTCGCCCTTCTTTCGCGTGTTTCAGGCAACGCCGACATACAGCTCCGCGCAACGCGATCACATCGTTCGCGAATGCATCGTCCACGACTTTCACTTTATCTGCCTACTTTAAAACGCCTGAACATCACCAAGTCCACGAAACGTCCGCTCGTCTCGGACTCCTGATGCCTTTTAATGATCTCAATGCGGCCCTCCGCTGCCAATCCCTCCAGAGCCACGACGACCGACTGGAACGACTCCAAAGCCGCGACGGTGCTTTCCCCTGCCTCGGCGCACCCCACCGCACCGACCTCCGTCTTCTCATAAATCTTGCGTGCAACACTCATTTAGTAACGCCCTCCTTGATCGTGTTCATTCTGGGCACTTTCCACGCCGACGCTTGTATGGCCAACTGCGCTAAGACAGCACGTGTATCGCTTCCTGTCCATACACGGTGACCGATCGGTCAGTTGGAGCTTCCGGCCAGTGCATGGGCGGCCTTTGCCACACTCGGAGGGGGACCTCGACGACGGTCTCGTACGGTACGGCGCGAGAGGGATCAAAGGTTTGCATAGGATAGATCAATCCATGCGGCTCGTCCCACGCTACCATGAACGCGATGGGGAAGAACTTCAGCACCCACATTGCAAATGGCTTGCCGGCCGGAATGTCAAGGTATGCTGCATCCCGGAACATTACGTGCGGCCTGTGCGGGTAAGTCCAGTAGTACAAGCGAAGCCCGGCCGGCAGTGGTAGCGTCTTATCGAGAAAATAGTCTCGCACCGGTTCGGTCAGTGGGCCCTTCAGGTAGCGATCAACGCCCTGGGCGGACATGTGTCCGAGGAGTGCGCGCATGATGGCCTGAGGTTGGGCCCGTACCCAAATTGCCTGGGGAAGGTCGCGGTAGCTCTTGAGGTGATCCGCGATGTCGTTCACGAACTGGATAAACGGCGGGTCATAGTTCAAGCCGAGCAAGTTGTTGTTGCACCGAGCGCACAGCGTCCTGTATTTGACCCCGTTCTGTGAAAAGCGGCCCTTCATCGCCAATGGCTCGTCGGATAGCAACGTGACGATGTGGCGTAGCTCGACTTGCGTGGGTTTCTGGCAGCCTTTGGGCGGCGTATGGTCTTCAGTCAGCTGTCCGTGTTCGCCGCATATATTGCATTGGCCAACTTTGTGCCCGCGGGTAGCAATCAGCATGGACGATATGGCGTTGTGTTGATTAGCAGGAGTCGATCGTGATAGGCGCCCCGGAGCCTACCACAGGCGAACAGCCAAGCGCCTCAGCCACAGCTGCACGCGTGTGTCAGCGAGTCGGCATCCGTCAGGGCATGGTGCCGCGTCCGAGAGGCCCCCCTTTTTAAGGTAAGAATCCTTGAGCACGCGATCAGATCGCTCTCACATCGCACTTGCGGAGGCAGCTTTCCGCTCCACACCTCAAGAACCACGGAATCCATCCTGATCTATACCGAGATTTTCGACCACATTGCCTTCAAACGGGCTAGCGAATGGCGGAAGTAGAGCAGACTGCGGCTGCTCGTGCTGCGGGCCTCGGCTGTCGATCGTGTCCGGTGTCGCCGACTGGTCGTCGACGGCTCACCGTCCCGACCGGAAAATTCTCGGCCGTAGCGGACGTCCAGCCGTTCCTGAATGAGCGACAGCAAGGGATACTTTTTCGGCCGCCCGAGTTCTTTTGCAGGTTGAGCGGACGGATTCCGTTCCCGCGACTGACGTACGAACGGAATCTGATGCACGCGATCGGGAGGTGCAGACGAGGGCTCACCCCAACGAAACGGAGTCCAGCCTTCGTCCGGCATCGCATCGGCAACGGCTTATGAACTTTACCCACGCGGGCGGGCCATTGCGAGAACGCCGATCATTGATCGCGCGGCTTGCCGCTTCTCAATTTGCTCACCGAGCTTCTCCTTGCCGTAACCAAGCACGCCGCCTCCTATCGCCGCCGCGGCGGCAACCGCGGGAAGTGCGACGCCAATTATCGGCGACAGCGTCGGGAGCAACGCGGCAACAGCCGCTACGCCCAGTCCCGCTCCACTGCCTAAGTATGCCGCCATCTTCTTCGGCGCGTACTTTCGCTCAATATCGTTCATCGCCTTCTGCTGCCGCTGGACGAGCGAAGCAAGACCATGGCTGACTTCGCGCACCATCTCGTTCGTGTCCATCGTGCCGGCGCTCGCCAACTGCGCGGTGTATTTGTTCAGCTCGTCCCGGAGCCAGCGATGCTCGTTGTTGGCAATGAGCTCGCCGAGTGTCTGGACCGGGATGTTCGCCAGCCAGGACAGGCTGTCGTCCTGCACCGCCCGCAGCGTCTGAAACGCCTGGTCAGACAGGATATTCTTGCGTCGAAGCTCCTCGGCGTTCGCGGACCCACACTTTTCGAAATAGTGCCAATGAGTGGGCTGCGAGAGTAGCGGTTGCGCTCCGAGCTCACCTGCGTTTTCGAGCAGGTGGTAGTGAGGCCGTAGTCGTTCCAGAACGCCGTTTAGTAGGAGAACGCCGGTCGGCAAAGCCTTCATCGTAGAGAGTATGGCGTCGGACCGGATGCCTTCCACGGAGCCGATGTACTCCTTCACGGCTTGCGCGATGCCAAGTTGTCGGTCCGGCTGACTGCCGGGCGGGATAAAGAGGCCGTTCGACAGCAGCGCGTGTGCGAAGGGCTCACCATGCTTGCGGGCGTATTCGAATAGCTCGTCCATGGACGTGACGGCACCATCGCAGAGCGGCCCAATCATGCGAAGCGCCAGTTGCTCAATGCCGTGCTTCGTGTGGGCGTCGTACTCCTCCAAATTCTCCTCAAAGCTCGGGAAGACGAATACCGGTGGCACCGGCAAGCCGGCGTCGACTAGGGGGCGCAATTGTAGGATGTAGAAGAGCGCATGCGCGAGCTGGAGATGTCGGGCGTTCAGATGAAGGTTAGCGGACAGGAACGGGTAGATCGGGTCGGGAATCAGCTGTGTGTCCGCGTACAGCCCTGTGATGCGCACGGCATCGAGCGCCGATGGGCCGAAGAAACGTTGGCCGCCGGTCACCAGCCGCATCCCGCCGAGCGTCTTTGCGTGCTGGAATGTCTTGACCGCGTTGGCCTTGTAGAAGGCGGCGAGCTCGTCGAGAGCCCCGTTCGCTGCCCTGGCCATCGTGTCCGGTTCGTGCTTCATGCGCCGGAGCATTCGGTCCCGGATTTCCCGTTCGGTGGCGACGAGCTCGACAGCTCTGCCAGTAAGGGCGCCGAAAACCTGCGCGAAGAGCCTGAATATTTCGGGCTGGATCTCGGCCGTTGGTAGCGACGGGGGAGACTGTTCCTTCTCCTGGCTGGCAGCAAAGCCCATCGCCATGCCCGCGGTCCGGCCGAAGGAAAGCGCCTTCTCAGACAGACAGCTCGTGTCGACGAGGCCCACCATGGTCAGTGGCGCGGCCATGAACTCTGCGGCCAGCTCGCGGAACTGCCGGGCGACTCTCAGCCGACCTTCACGCAAAGCATGCCAAGTAGCCAACAGTCGCTGCGCTGTGTCGGAGTCGAAGTCCTTCTCTGCAGTCATCCTTGTCCTCACTGCCAGTACCTAATACACCCATGATCCGCAATCGCAAGCGGACATATTGAACGCGAAAACCCGTTACGATCGTCGCCCGCTCCGGTCGCTGCAGCTCGTGGGCACATGGCAATACCTGCACTCGTGCCCGCATTCAAGCCCGCGCTTGCAGTTCGGATGCGCCCGCACGGTCTCGTCGACGCCAGCCAACGTAATCGCCGGCGACGTGCCGCAATTAAACACGAGTATCCCGATGCTATGTATGCTCATTGACCAAGACTAACGGTTTCGTAAGGTCGAGTATTCGATAAGACGGGCCAACTTCAACTCCAGACGTATGCAAAGATTTGACGAAAGGGTGTTCCGAGAGATTGCCCGTGCACCGAATGCTGGCAAGGCCGAATGGCTTCTCCGGGCGGAGGACTCAATCACCTTCCTGAAGGGCAATGCGCAGCGCGACGAGATGGTGATCTACGCCAGCGCAGACGCCGTCCTTATCCATGGCGTGCTAGCCCCGACGGAGCAGGTCACGCCGGCTGACCAGGCTGACCTCCTGAATGCCCATATCATGCCCGACAATAGCTGGTCCATTCAGCGAGTGTGGGGCGGTGGCGAAGGACACCGAATCTATCTGGAGCCGCCGCTGAGTCACCCGGGCTGCAAGTCACTAGTCGGCGGTGAGAAGTTGATCTTCCGCCGGTCATTCACCGGCGTCGCCGAGGGCCCCGCCCCAGTCGAACTCAATCAAAAGCTCGTGCATAGTCTCGACCTGTACTGGGTGGAGGAACGCAGCGCCTACTGCCGCCTCGACAGGCGCGGCGATATTGAGGACATGATTCGCGTGATCTGGCTGAAAGGCCCAGAGGCGAAAGAGGGTGATGTTGTCGTGACCATCCTCATCAAGGACCTTGCCACGTATATGGCCGTCGCCGGGATGTCTCTGGTCCTGAAGTTCGATTTCACGCGGTTCGAACCGAAGGCTTTCGGCGGATGGGACCAGGACCGCCAAGTGCAGAGAACGTCCGCAGCCGATCTCTTCTACACGCTCGGCATCTCGGCCAACGCTAGCTACGCCAATGGCTGCATGATCCTCAGACCAGCGGTGACGGTTGATGACCTAATCCAGGAGTGGAAGGACGAGGATGATCCGAAAAACAAGCAATACGCGACCTTCAAGATCCACGACTGGAAGAACGAGCGCCTCGTGGAGACCTCATGCGCGCCCGAATTCCTCTCCAACTATTTCCAACAGTCCGACAAACCGTTCGAAATCTCTCCTGTATTTTTCCGGTCCGAAGTTTTGACCCGCTTCAAGAATGATCCCGAGAAATATGACCTGCAGGACCGCTACATCAACTGTCGGAATGCCTGGTACTTGAAAACCTACGACATCAACGAGGCCGGTCAGGTCCACACCTATGTCGGGTACCTCGCCAACCTGCCGTATGAAGAGCAGTGCTACTGGCAGTCATTCAATGAGTGGCCGAAGGGTCAAATTTCGACGCGGGCGTACGAAAATGACTTCCTCGGCGCCTTCAGCAGTGAATACGACCCTCTGCGCGCATTGAAATACAAGATCCGCCAACTCGATGAAAACCCGCCAGCTTGGTGGAAGCCGCGCGGGGCGGAGCTCTCCGATGCCGCACGATATCCGGCCACCGATTCCGTCTCCGAGTGGGCTGATGAGATTCTTGCTTTCGATCAGTTACTGAACGAGGGTTTCCTTCCCAAGCCACTGCAAAAGCTGGCAGAGGATGCGGGCAGAACCGTTGAAAAACAGTGGAAATCGCTGCGCCTGCTTCAGGACTACCTCGAAGCTCGGGGTCAGAGCGCTGACGAGGCGCGGGCGGTAATGGAACCGCTGGCCAAGCTGCATGGCTTGCGCAACCCTCTGAAAGGCCACGGCTCGACCAATGAACGCAAGGCCGCGCAGAAGCGGGCGAGGTCCGAGCACGGAACCTTGCGGGCGCATTTTACGGCCCTCGCCGCTGAGTGCGACAAGGCCTTGGCAACGATCCTGCAGGTCTTTGGTCTCGCTATCGATTCGGGCGACTGAAACTCTCGATCGCGAACCATCTCGCGGAGATGACTGGAAGAGGTCGCGAGTGACTGCATTGTGCGCGTGGTCCGGAGGATTGCGTCTGTCTGGAGACAGACGTCGGGAGCGGAAACCTCGCTGACCTCCGCGCAGAAGTGATGCCGTCCGAGTGCTTAGTGTGGGGCCGCTGTGGTCTCAGTGCGGCCAGAAGCAGACCCTAACGGTAGTATTCTCGGTGACCAGTTCAGGCTGGCTGCGTCCGGTCAATTCCGGAGACCGGGCCAGAGCCGCCATGACGGAACCTTTGATGTTCAGCGGCCCAGCCGCTTGTGGAGACTAAACGATGAGCAATGGAAAGGCCTCCAAACGCATGGCAGGCGGAAGCGCCGCAGAGCGCGGGTTGGACTTCCAGGCCCGCGTAAGTGCGATCGTGATGGCCCATCTGCTCGCCGAGCGGCCGATCGGGTGGCTGGAAGGCGTGCTGGATGACATGCCGCTGGAGCTAGATGCCGAAACCGGTGGCCCCGGGGACGATATTCGCTTCACGGGCAGGGGCGGCAAACAGGTGGAACTGCAAGCCAAACGTGGACTGCAACGCGGCGGCGACCTCTGGGACGCCCTGTTGGCCCTGGCCCAAGGTGTCTCCGCGGGCCGAATCAACGCGGGCGTTCTCGCGGTATGCCCGAACAGTAGCGGCACGATCCGGGAGGCATTGGCCGAGGACATCGTCCGGCTGGGCACTGGGCGATCCGACGGGCTGCGTGAGATCGGCCAGGACTGGGCGAAGCGGTTATCGGCTGCGTCCTTGGACGCAAGCCTAGTTTGCCGGCATCTGCGCATCGTAGTGGTCAGCGCAGTGGACGGATACCGTGATGCCGAAGTTACGGCCGCTGAACGCCTTAGCCGCGTCGTCCACGATCCACAGTCTGCCTGGCCAGTGCTCGTTGAATGTGGGCGGCGCCTAATTCGCGTACGGGGACGGGCGACACCGGAGGACATCTATCGGGATTTGTCGTTCGCCCGCATCGCGCTCAAAACAAGCGACATTGACACCCGCGTGCAACTGCTCGCGGCCACCCGCGAGTGGCTGCACCGCACTCATGGCAACATAACCGTGCTCGGAGTGCATGGCGCAGTCTCCTTCGAGGCCTGCTGGCTGGGACTTGAGGCTCACGTGATGGACGAGGGGCCGCTCGTGCAGGAGACGTTAGACAAGGCACTTCGCCGCTACCATGAGTTCGCTCAGGGCCGACGGTACGGCGGGAAGTCCTTCCATTCCCAGACCATCGCACGCTTCGTCAAGAAATGCGTCGTAGTGGGCGGCCCCGGCATTGGGAAGTCGACGCTGCTCAAAAAGCTGGCCCTGGACTATTCTGCAGACGGCTTCCTGACACTGCTGGTGCGACTGCCTCAGGTGGTCGCTCTCGTCACGCGGGACGGCCGCCGTTTCGAAGACAGCTTGCTGGAAGCGGCACTAAGTGCCTCCGGCATCCGGGCGCCGCTCGCATCGTTGGACGGTGCGGTGGTGTTGTGCGATGCGCTGGACGAATGCGGGAGCCAGCAGCCGCTGGTGACAGCTGCTTTGCATGCCTTCTCCGTAGCGCATCCGCGCACACGCATCGTGGTTACCAGCCGGCCGAATGGCTATCGCCCTGGTGAGCTGGCGGGATGGCGGCACTACGAGTTGCAAACCCTGAGCGACACCGAGGCCGAGGACGCAGTCCTGCGGGTGCTCAAGGCCATCCCGTTTGCTGACGAAACAGTGCGGTCCCGAGCGGTCGCATTCGCCAAAGACCAACTGCGCGCGCAGAGCATCAAGGGCGCCGCGTCACGCAACCCTCTCATGATCACGCTGCTGGCGGCCTTATCGGCCAAGGGCGTTGACCCCGGTCGCGGCAAGGCGTCCCTGTACCGTCAACTGTTCCAACTGCTGGAGGACCACCCGCCCCCCCGGCTTGCCGAGAGGCCGCCCAGCGAGCCGGAACGAGGTAGGTTTCTGGAGATGCTCGGATGGTGCCTTTTGTCTCATGGCAACGAGGCCGCCGATGAAACCTTGTCGCGATGCGCGCGATGGTGGAGCGAGGAGACCGGGCAGCCCTTTTTGGCCAGTGAGGCGAAGGTCCGCGCATGCCTGGAATACTGGGAGTGTTTGGGCGTGGTGGAACGGGTGCGCACTCTCACCCAGGAGGCGATTACCTTTGTCCACAAGACCTTTGGGGAATTTGCGGCCGGACGGTACATGTCCAAGTGCAACCGCGCTGCGCAACACGACATGGTCTCACGTGCGATACGGACGTCAGAGTGGAAGGAAGCCTTGTCCTTCGCAAGTCACCTTGGCCTAGCGTCCCTTATCCTGCAAGTGTGGGCGGAGCTTGCGGAGCGCGGTGACACCAAGGCCGGTTACGGGCTCGATGATGCGGTCGAACTGGTGATTCAGGCGGGAGTTCCGGTGGCAGCTAGTGCATTGGTCGGCTTTGCGCAATGCTGCTGGCAGGCTGTGGAAAACACCGCGTCGCGTATGTGCTACGCCGCTGGGGAAGCGCTTTGCCTGATGGCCCGGGATCACTGGAGCGTGGTCCGGGAAGCGGCGCTGGCGAAACTGGAGTGTGCCGATCCGTGGAGCCGATTGGTGGCCTGGACCTGCCTATGCGTCAGCCCCGACCAGGAACTTTCGGTGCCCCTGCTCACCGATGCCCTGCGCAGCTTGGACCATGCGCAACCGACGGACTCATACCTTGACGGGCGGCTGCATCTGCGGCCGAACGGAAGTGCGGTGCGACGGCACCTGGTGCTTGGCGCGGCGCGCCGCATCCTTACTACTAGCAGCCCCGAGCCCGAGGCGTTGCGGGTACTCAATGGCCTTATTGGCGGTGGTGAAGGCCTGAGCTTGAGCACCGTCGGCGAGCTAGGGGCCTTGTTCGAGCGGGCCGGGCTAGAGTTGGCGTTACCCTTTGAGGAGACCTGGTCACGGAGCATGGCCTTGATGATGCCGACGCACGACGACTGGAACAAGGAACAGGTCTACTTCCTGGAGCTAGTCGACGACCCCTCTGTCGCGAGCGATGATGAAGAGTGCGGCGATGTGGGGCACAGCTTGGAACTGGGAGCCTTGCTGACCGCGACCTCCTTCTGGGAGATGCCGATGTCGGAAGTCCTACACATGTCTGCGCCTGCGCCGGCAAGCGTGTTCAGGCGCATGGTGATTCACGCGGTCGCTCGGGCGGCCGGCCTGGGGCACGTCCGGCTCGTGCGGCAGGCACGGGCGATGAAGAAGCAAATCCTCGGCGGCGAAGAGCGCGACGGTTTCGCCCCGTACGCTCTGCCGCAGGTCGATGCAGAGGCGGACTTCGACCAGCCATTGGTCGGTGTGGAGTGCATACCAAAGCTAGAGGAGCTGATCCTGAGCCGGAGCGAATTCTTTGCGCTCAATGCTGCACAACTGCTTTATGGCTTGCGAGAGTACCCGGAATACCCTAGTGCGATCGAGCGTCTCCTTACCGGTGGACGGGGGGAGTCTTTGCGGCTTTCCACTGCGCTTGCCGATAAGCTGCCCGACGGGGCCGGCCAGCAACTGCTCCTTGATCGCCTCTGCCGTGGCGAGAGCACCTCCGGCTGCCGTTACCTTTACCGGCACCTGACCCCTCCCTTTGGTACTCGCCACTTCGACGCTGTCCGCAAGGGACTGGAGGGCTCATCAGCGCAAGCCGCTACGGCGGCCGCCGAACTGGCGGCGAAGCTTCCTATGGACGACGAGCGGCCCACGGAATGGCGCATCTACTTTGACCAATGGAAAGTCAAGGAGGAGCCGTACCCGAAGAAGGGCGGCGCCGTCCCGGACAGTCCTCGCGCCGAACTGGCAAAGATCCTGGTTCAGGTGTTCGCGCAGGACCATGCCTTCCTTCTGGAACTGTTGGCTGACGATCGGCCGGATGTGCGAACCGTAGCACGAGAGCCTGTACTGACGGCCGCTGCTAAATCCCAACCGCTGCGCACGAGGCTGCTTGAGGATGTCCAGAGTGGCAGCCTGGAACCCGCGATCCTGCGCGCAGCGGTGTCCCTGTGCTTGTACCTGGGGGAGGAGGCGATGCTAGTGGCACGCTTGCTCCACAGCAGTGCCGCTCGTGTGCGCTACGCAGCCCTGCCCATTCTCGACCTGAGATTCCTTCCATCGGACCTCGTGCACGCTGAGGGCGCCCGGCTGCTGACCGATGTGGCCATGGATATCAGGGAGGGAGCCAGCCGTGCCCTGCAGGGCCTAGAACCACCCAAGGCGGGAGGCTGATCCTTGCATAATTGTGGCAAGCCGCCTGGGATACAGCCCCTTCAATAGCGATCGTGTTGGGCGAAGCGGTCAACGACAGCGGCCGCAGCGAAGTGGTCTCGTAGCGAACTGCTGCAACCGTCTGCCATGGGCCGATACTGCCAGTCCATAAGCTGAGGACCTGCCGTTCGACGGTATTGCGTGCTGTGCGGCGGCTTTCCGCAACACTGCCGCCGCTCAGTCGGCGGAAGCTGGCCGGCAGCTGTGGCCGAGCAGACGCCCCCTTCGCCTGTCCTGACCACCCCGCTCGCTACCTCAGGCGCTCTCCTCGTCCTCTTGATCGACGCGCGGCGGCACGCGTAGCGACCTTCCCCTCCTCGTTATCCGATCAAAGCTGAATACGTGCTCACGGGGACTTTGCGTGCAGCGTCCGACCAGCCTCCGGGGAAAATCAGGCTCGCCCTTGTCGAGTTTGACGATTGCCTCACACACCGGGCAGACGGTGGTGTAACGGCGGACCCTGAATTCCTTGGGCGCTTCAAGGCCGTCCTTGCCGGCAAGTTCCAGCGTCGCACCGAATTCCTTCCACGCGAGCGTCCAGTCGGGCGCCAACACGATTCGGTCGTCGAAGATCCGCGTCCTACGCTCCACTTCGTATATGAAGCCCGCCGGGGCGCCGATCATGACGAGCACAAGCATCAGATCGCTGGCGCTGACCGGCGCGGTCTTGTGCGCGAGTCCGAACCACAGGCCGATGAAGACGAGCAGCACCGCCGCGAGCCCCAGGAGGGTCCATGCGGCAGCCATCAACTTCTTCCGATGCGTCCATTGAAGTCCGCGAGAAAACCAGAGACGTCCCAGGCGGGAGAGTTGCAGATCCAAGTCCGGCTCGTAGATCACGAGGTCCCGACGTCGCGTCACCGAGGAGGGGTGCGGTTCGGTGTGGTCGTTACTCTGCTGCGGAATCGGCGTCGCCTGGAGGTAGTAGCAAGCGGGGCTGCTTTCGTCCTTTCTGATCCGGGGATAGGACGAAAGGCCCTGCTCCCGGCATCTCCGGACCACTGCTGACTCGATCTCCGGCGAGATGCGTTCGTCGAGGGCAATCCAGATGGGGCTCATCCAGTTGGACGGTTCCTGGTTCTTGTTACCGCCAAGTTCGAAGTAGATCTCCTTCGTCGTGAAGCGCCGGAATCCGCCGCATCCCGCGGCACCGATTGCCGACTGCGCAAGCAGCTGCAGAACGCGGAAAGCGCGCTGACGCGCCTTGTCACGGGGAATCGACGCGAGCAGCGCTTGCGCCATCCCGACGATCTCCTCATCAACCCTCTCTGCCTCGACTTCATCCGCAAGCCCAATCATCCATGCCCCTCATCTGATCCTCAATTCACCCCGTGGTGACTCCCACCGCCGCCCGCCGAAGCCTAACTTCCGGTTGTGTTCATCATGCACGGCAGGTACGACCATGGAGAAGGAACTACTACGCATTCTGGATGCCCCGGTCCAGCTCACACCGCTTCCTTCAGGGGACATCGCGATCTGGCACCCAGTCAACGAAGCGGTCCGGGTTATCGTAGAGCCGATCTGTCGCGGACGCGGTTATTGGGACGCCCATTACAGAAACTGGGTGGTTTTCGCGCAGTTCAAGGTGCAGGTCTGCTTCGAGCTACGTGCGCGATCCGGGGATCGCCATGGCTAAGTTCAACTCCAGACGCGCCCACCCAAGGATTCCCCTCGCGCGCGACACGGCTAGCGAGCATCTGATCCGGGCCGAGTATGCGCAGCACCTGCCACCTCCCGGCACCTATCGTTGTCTCGATCCACGCTGCGGGGGCGATCTCACCGTGTACGAGCGTCCGCGCGGGTCGGGCAATCACTACTTTCGCCATCGCGCAGACGCGGCCTCGATCAACTGCGGGTTACATAGCAGCCACAACAGGTCGCCGCGACGGCATGAGGCAGCGAAGCATGTGCTCGCGGAAGTCTTTCGTGAAGTGGTCGCGCACCGGGAGCCGATGCCGCTGTTGAGCGTCCTCGTCGCTGGAGGCCGCAAGGAGGTCGCGATCTTCGCGCGCCCGGCAATGGTCGAGACCGAATGGATTTGCCCGGCAACCCGTCGCCGAGCGGATATCGCCCTGCTCGACAAGTACGGCGACCCGGTCCTGTTGATCGAGATCTACCATTCACACGCGGTCGACCGAAACAAGAGGCAGGACTTTTCCGCGTATGACTGGATCGAGGTCGAAGCAAATGACGTTCTGGACGACATCGATTACCTTCGAGTCCGGCACGCAGGTGGCTTGCCCTATGTCCTGGATCCGAACACGCAGCAGCGGCCGCTCCCGGGCATGCGACGGCGCGAGTGGTAGTGGGGCAACCTATTGGGGCCATACGGGGTACGGAGGGCCTCGCACCCGCACGGGCGACGGGAACCCTCGGGAGTTCGAGCAATGTGTCCCGCATATCCGTTTGCAGTACGACGTGACTCCCCTGAACCGAGCGCGAAGCGATGCCTCGCCAAGTGGATTCCGCTGTACCGGGATGACGCGGGCTCGACACCAAAGGGCCATCTGAGTTTCTGGACGATCTACAAGGCAAGTAGCCGCCTGAAATGCGGCTGGTCAGCTGGAAAACGGGTTATCGACCGGCTTCAAACCCGAGTGGCAGCATTGAGTCTGTTACAGCCGGTGACGCAGGGCGAATCGGGTGTCGCCTCCGGCCGATCAGCGGTCCGCGGCGGACTAAAGTCCGCCCTACGGAAAACGTCGCCGCCGACGAATGGAGACTGGCCCGTGAGGCCGATAGTCAGGCAGATTGCCGACGGATTTCTAACTGCTGCGGCCGAGGCGTGAGCCAAAATGCGCTTATTTCAGAGCCCGTTTGCTGACCAAAGTTTGACTATTCGCCGATTCGAGTCGTCGAACATCACGAAGCATATTTTTTAGGCATCGATGGTCACTAGGTGTTTTAGGAAAGGTGATAAATCCGATCCCTTCCGGATGACGAAGCTTGCCGTGACGGCCTGGCTCGAAACGCCAACCGCTCCGTAGCATTTGTTTGATGAAGCAGTTGATGTCCTTGTCGTTGCAGTAGTGCATGAATAATCCCCTTGGTTGTTGTGCAACCGTGAGGATCGGATTTGTCGGCGATGCACACCCGACACGTCGCCGAATGTATTTCTCACAAGTTCCCGAGGCTGGATTGGGTCATGCCATTTCTTTTCTCAAGTTCCATGAGGTAGGAGGCAATTGCGTGTCGCCCGTGATCGATCGCGACCCAGAGGGCGTCGAATCGCTCCAGGGTGGTAGGCGCCATCAGGGTCAGGTCGGGGTTTCCACAATTGTTTTCCGGATGTTCGACAAGCATCCGGAAAGTCTCAAGGTCTCCGGTCTGCGCTGCGAACAGGGTAGGAGTCCATTCGGCGAGGTGATGGGCTTCCACGCGGTAGCGCCGGTTGGCATCTGCGCCGCCGTCCAGCAGGGCTTGGATCACGGCACGGTGATTGACTGCTGGACGGATCATGCGTTCGAGGAGGGCGTCGAAGATTTGGCGATGCCGTTCAGAGGCGTTCTTGAGGTCGTAGAAGCGCTGCCGTCTTTTCGCAAGGTCTATATCGAGCGTGGCTCCTTCCCTGGAGTCATAAGAATCTGCGCGCGTCTTGCCGGAGAAATAGGCTTGTTCCTGAGTTCGGTCATCCCGGTGAAGGCTGCCATGGAGAAGTACCATCGCATAACAAAGTGCAGAGGGAAGATAGTCACAGTTCTGTTCTACATCGGCGCCAAGCTCAATCAATCTCGTCACGGCAGGTGCATTGGCCATTTCGATGGCAATCTTCAGCGGCGTTTCACGCTTCGTTGAGGCCGGCCGATTGACTGTCTCCTGCGACAGCTTGAGGCTCAGCAGATATTCCATGATGAGCGTGTCTTTTCGATCACAAGCTCGACGCATGGCGTAGGACAGTGGCCCTTCGCCCGATTCCGGAATGAAGTTATTCGGGTCGCCACCGGCAGCGATCAACTGCTTTACGTCATCCAGGGTGCCTTCCTGAATCGCGACTATCAGCGGCGTCCGACGTGTTCTGCCTTCGGCGTACTTGGTCTTCTGATTGGGGTTGGCGCGGTGTTTGTTTCCGAGATTGAAGGCATCGTCAGTGTTCCGGATTTCCACGCGGGGAGGAATTCGATCCTTCGCTTTCTGCGGAGCAAACATGCGTTCGAAGCCACAGGCGATACGACGCAGTTCCTGGGTATCCAATGGGCGTTTCGGGCGCTGGTTCAGACCAAGCATGAACGTTTTGTCCCAGTAGCCATTGGCAGCATCCTTATCCCCAACGCCAACCGCGTACAGCAGCGCTTCATTGAGGATCGGGTGTTGATTTTGCCCCGCCCGCCACCATGCGCCGGAAACCGATTTGGCGTAGAGGTCGAGGGCGGCCTCCTTCTGGCCCAGCAGCGCCGCATGCCGTGCGGCAAACCAAGCGTGGATGTAGCGATAGGAGGACTGTAAGCCGGGATCGGCCCGCTCGATCAGATCCAGAAGCTGATCCAGTACTTCCTGAAGCGCAGCCTTTTCATGCCCCTTGGTCGAGAACATCATCTGAATCGTATCGAGCAGCGGAATTACCTGGCGACGCAGGGGAATGTCGCCCGCGTGGTTGCTCGCCTGACTGATGGCGCGCAAGGCGTCTTCGAGCGCCCAAGGTTGTTGGGTCCGCAGATTTAAGTTGCGCTTTATGGCATTTCGCAACTCGGTCGGTAGCGATTGGTAGGCACAGGCCAGCAGGAGCCATCCCGATAGAAGAGGGATTTCCGGTGTCGATGCATCCTTGCCGATCGCCGCAGCGACCTTGGGGGCATAGGGCCAAGCGAGTTTGCCCATGGCATCCCCAGAAAGCCAGCGCTCTATCGTTCTCGGGTCGACATCGAGTTGGTTACCCAGATTCGTGAGCAGCCTCTCTTCGGGTACTTTGGCGTGATGCGAGGCGAACTCCAACCAAGCTTTGAACGGCGAGGACCCCCATTGTTCGAAGTCTGGAGCTGCTCTCCTGCTGGCAGCAAGGCTGAGGAAGCCGGCAAGCATCGGCACCGTGAAGTGCTGTGAGATCAGCTTTTGCCCTTCGGCGGTGCTCAGTGGGGTGACATCCAGGTTCTGAGCCAATCCTTGCAGTGCCTCGGCGGTCCGAAACCAAGCGTAGCGGAAGGTTTCTGCCCACTCCTTGCCGCAATCAAGGGCGAGTGCGTTCGTACAGGCATCTTCGATGGATTGCAGCCTGTCGAACCTGCTGCCTTGGCGCTCGTCGACCTCATTGGCCAGATCATCGAGATCCTTGTCTTGCCCAATCTGCACGAGGTGGGGCCGATAGCCCGTAGCTTTGATCAGGGACCGGAAAAGATTGCCCAGGCGGGGGATGATGGTTTCTTTGCTCATGTTTATCAGGGCGGGAATTTCCCGCCCTCTCCCTGATTAGCGCTTGCCACCCTTTGCCGCCGCACGTTGAGCGCGAGCGGCAAAGCTACCCTTGGACACCCCGCCCGCCTTGGCTGCCGAGCTCTGGATACGCGCTGCAGCAATCTGGGTCATCGGGGCGGCCGGAGCCTTGGGAGTAGGAGTCTTGGTCGTCATTGTCATTCCTTTCGAGTAGAGTAGTGCCAAATCGGCACACCGTCATCTTGAGGAAAAGGCCTTCCGTGGGCACGACATGGAACCGAAGGAATTTTGGATTTTCTGCTGCCGATACGAGTGGAGTTACTCGCGGTAGAGTGATGGTGCGTTGGCCGGTCTGCAATCAGAACCGGCCATTTTAATTGGGATGGTCAAAGGCAGCTTTGGCCGAGTACAGGTCGTCGGCCTTTGCTGCCGGTGGTGTCCATTCAGGTAAACGACCGGTGTCGAACAGATGCTGGACGCCAAGGGAATGGCCGATTTCGTCAGGCGGCACGTTAACGCGCGACGTCTTCACTTCAAGTATGCTCAGCGTCACGCCTCTCCTATGCGGAGGAGTGCGTTTTAAGCCAATCCTTCAGGGCAGCATTCATGCGTGTCTGCCAGCCCTTGCCGGTGGCCTTGAAGGCTTCCACGACATCGGCGTCGTACCGGACCGTCAGGGCGATTTTCGGACTGGCAACCTGCGGGCGCCCTCGGCGCACCAACTTGTCGCCAAGGTATTCATCCGCCCGTTCAAAGAATTCGTCAGTCAGTTCTGGCGCATCGTCGGAGTCAATCCAGTCGGTCGGCGTAGCGTGCTTTTTCGCGTTCATTCGCTTACCTCATGCTGATGATGCGGCGTGTCTCACCGCGAGGGGTCCAGACCATGATCACCATCCGATCATCGAGCTTGCCAACGGTGATGTAGCGCGGCTCGCGGTAATCCTCGCGGATATCTTCTGCGGTGAAGTGTCGGCCCGTAAATACTTCGTTGGCACGGGCGAAATCCAGTCCCCGCTCGGAGAGGGGCTTGTTGCGCTTGTCAGGGTCGAACTCTGTAAGCATGAGACCGAGTGTAGTTACGTTAATTCCGACTGCAAGGATTTTTTGTAACTACGCGTCGGTCGGAGGATGCACGCTCTTAGCGGATGTGGGCTTGCGTTCGGCAGCAGCGATTCGGGAACTGGAAATCGACCAATGCCTTCGGCCGATCACCTGTCCGGGGCGGGTTGAAACCCACCCTTCGCAAGACGTCGCCGCCCACGATGGGATACCGGCACCTTCCGCCGCCCAGCCGTCATTGAATCAACACAGTCAATATCCTCCTCAAGCCACCTTCCGCGCACGCTGGTTGAAGATGCTGTGTAAGCATGTCTCATCATACCTATCAGGTATCTAACGTCCTGAAATAAGGTATTAGACGGTATTCCGATCGCTTCTTAGACTCTCTTCCAGGTCGAATGAACTGCAGCCCCGCAATCCGCCGCTTGAGGCGCGGAGGAGGGGATGGACAGAGGAGATGAGGATGCGTCAGATCGAGAATTTCATTGCCGGCGAGTTTGTCGGTGCGGCCAGCGGGCGGCGCTTTGACAAGCGTTCGCCGCTGGATAACCGGGTCATTGCTTCGATCAGCGAGGCCGGAATGCCCGAGGTCGATGCCGCCGTCGCGGCTGCGCGTGCCGCGCTGCGTGGCGAGTGGGGCGGGCTTACGACCGAGCAGCGCGTTGATCTGCTCTACGGTGTGGCCGATGGAATTACCCGCCGCTTCGAGGATTTCGTCGAAGCCGAGATGGCCGATACCGGTCAGCCTTCGCATGTGATGCGCCATGTGTTCATTCCGCGCGGCGCAGCCAACTTCAAGGTATTTGCCGACGTCATCAAGAATGTGCCGACTGAGGCCTTTCAGATGGATACGCCCGATGGGCGCGGCGCGCTCAACTATGCCTTGCGTATGCCCAAGGGCGTGATCGGCGTGATCAGCCCGTGGAACGCCCCCTTCCTGTTGATGACGTGGAAGGTCGGGCCGGCGCTGGCCTGCGGCAATACGGTGGTGGTGAAACCCTCCGAGGAGTCGCCGCACACCGCTACGCTGCTGGGTGAGGTGATGAACGAGGTGGGCATCCCGAAGGGTGTCTACAACGTGGTGCATGGCTTCGGGCCGGATTCCGCGGGCGAGTTCCTGACCCGCCATGCGGGCGTGGATGCGATCACCTTTACCGGCGAGACGCGCACGGGCGCGGCGATCATGAAGGCGGCCTCGGATGGCATGCGCGACGTGTCGTTCGAGCTTGGCGGCAAGAACGCCGGCATCGTGTTCGCAGATGCGGACTTCGATGCGGCCGTTGAAGGCATCTTCCGCTCCGCCTTTCTCAATACCGGGCAGGTCTGCCTCGGTACCGAGCGGGTGTATGTCGAGCGGCCGATCTTCGATAGATTCGTCGCGGCGCTGAAGCTCAAGGCCGAGAGCGTCAGGTTTGGCCGCCCCGAAAGCCATGACGCCAACTATGGCCCGCTGATCAGCCAGGAACACCGGCACAAGGTGCTTTCCTATTACGCCAGGGCGGTGGAGGAAGGCGCGACCGTCGTCACCGGCGGTGGCGTGCCCGACATGCCGGGCGAACTCGCGGAAGGGGCCTGGGTGCAGCCGACAATCTGGACCGGGCTACCCGAGAGCGCAGCCGTGGTACGCGAGGAGATCTTCGGGCCGTGCTGCCACATCCGCCCCTTCGACAGCGAAGACGAGGTGGTGAATCTCGCCAACGACACCGACTACGGCCTGTCGACCACGATCTGGACCACCAACCTGACGCGCGCGCACCGGATGGCGGCGCGGGTCGACGTGGGCATCACCTGGATCAACAGCTGGTTCCTGCGCGACCTGCGCACGCCCTTCGGCGGCTCGAAGCAGTCGGGTATCGGCCGTGAAGGCGGGGTGCATTCGCTCGAGTTCTATACCGAGACGCGCAATGTGTGCGTGAAGCTCTGAGGCCGACATGAACGACGAAACCATTCAGAAATACGGCGACGAGCTCTATGTCGCCTGGCTGGAGCGCCGTACCGTGGCGCCGCTGCTCGAGCGCGAACCGGACATCACGCTTGCCGATGCCTATCGCATTCAGTTGCGCTACATCGAGCGCCGGGTGGGCGCAGGCGAAACCATCGTCGGCAAGAAGATCGGCGTCACCAGCAAACCGGTGCAGGACTTTCTCGGCGTGTTCCAGCCCGATTTCGGCCAGCTCACCTCGGGCATGGTCCATGAGGAAGGCGACACCATCGATCTCGGGACGCTGATCCAGCCCAAGGCAGAAGCGGAGCTCGCTTTCGTGCTCAAGGCCGATCTGCGGGGGCCGGGCGTGACCGCGATGGACGTGATCCGCGCCACCGACTACGTGGTGCCGTGCTTCGAGATCGTGGATTCGCGCATTACCGACTGGAAAATCAAGATCCAGGACACGGTGGCGGACAACGCCTCCTGCGGCGTGTATGTGCTGGGCAAGACCAGGGGCGACCCACGCAAGCTCGATATCACGCTGGCCGGCATGGTGCTGGAGAAGAACGGCGAACTGCATTCGACCGGCGTCGGCGCCGCGGTGCAGGGCTCGCCCGCCAACGCAGTGGCCTGGCTGGCCAACACGCTGGGTGAGCTGGGCATTCCGTTCAGGGCCGGCGAGGTGATCCTGTCCGGTTCGCAATCGGCGCTGGTGCCGGTGGTCGATGGGGACGAACTGGTGTGCACCGTCGGCGGGCTGGGCAGTTGCCGGGTGAAGTTTTCCGGAAGGAGTGCAGCATGAGCATGAACGTCACCCTGTCGCGTGAGGACGTCGTTCGCCTGTGCGAACGTGTGGAAGGGGCGCAGAAGCGTGCCTGTGCAATTCCCAAACTGACCGACGAATACCCGGGCATGACCATGGGCGACGGCTACGCCGTGCAGTCCGAGCTGCGTCGTCGCTTTCTCGAACAAGGCCACCGCCAGGTGGGCTGGAAGGCGGGCCTCACCTCGAAGGCCAAGATGCAGCAGATGGGGGTCAGCGTGCCCTCCATCGGTTTCCTGACCGACCGCATGGCTCGCCCCGAGAACTCGGCCATCTCCACCGCCGATCTGGTGCATCCGCGGGTCGAGTGCGAAGTGGCTTTCGTCATGAAGAAGGCGCTCTCCGGGCCGGGCTGCACCCGCGAGGACGTGCTTGCCGCGACCGACTATGTGCTGCCTGCCGTGGAAATCATCGATTCGCGTTTTTCCGGCTTCAAGTTCGACCTCGAAAGCGTGGTCGCCGACAACGGTTCGTCGGCGCGCTTCGTCGGCGGCGGTCGCACCCGCTACGTAGAGGAACTGGATCTGCGCACGCTCGGCGTGGTGATGGAGAAGAACGGCGAGATCGTCGCCATGGGGGCTTCGGCCGCTGTGCTCGGCCACCCGGCCGAGGCGATCGCGATGCTGGTCAACATCCTCGCCGAGCTTGGTGAAGAACTGCCCGCGGGCAGTTTCGTGATGAGTGGCGGAATCACCGAAGCCATTGCCGTGAAGCCGGGCGACAACATCATCGCCCGCTTCCAGGAACTGGGCAGCGTATCGATGCGCTTTGTCGACTGAAGGAACCCAAGGAGATTCCATGCCAATTATTGAGATGCACATGATGGTGGGCCGCACGACCGAGCAGAAGCACAAGGTGGCGGCGGCGGTCACCGAGGCGGTTGCCAGAAGCCTGGAGTGCAGCGCCGACACGGTGCGCATCCTGATTACCGAACATGCCACCGACGGCTTCTTCGTCGCTGGCCAGACCATGGCCCAGCGCGCCGCCGCCAGGGCCCAGGAGATCACCCTATGAAGAAGATCCGCTGTGCGCTGATCGGCTCGGGCAACATCGGCACCGACCTGATCTACAAGATCAAGCGCAGCCCGGTGCTCGAACCGGTGTGGATGGTCGGCATCGACCCCGGGTCCGAGGGCCTCGCCCGCGCCCGCGAGATGGGGCTGAAGACGACCGCGGAAGGTGTCGACGGCCTGCTGCCGCACGTGCTGGAAGACAACATCCAGATCGCCTTCGATGCCACCAGCGCCTATGTGCATGCGGAGAACAGCCGCAAGCTCAATGAGCTGGGGGTGATGATGATCGACCTTACGCCCGCGGCCATCGGTCCGCTGTGCGTGCCGCCGGTGAACCTGCGCCAGCATGCCGACAAGGTGGAGATGAACGTCAACATGATCTCCTGCGCCGGTCAGGCAACGATTCCCATCGTTCGCGCGGTGTCGCGCATTCAGAGCGTCGACTACGCCGAGATTGTCGCCAGCCTGGCCTCAAAGTCGGTTGGCCCGGGCACCCGCGCCAACCTGGACGAGTTTACCTACACCACTTCCAACGCGATCAAGGTGGTCGGTGGCGCCCGCCGCGGCAAGGCGCTGGCGATCATCAATCCGGCCGAGCCGCCGATGATCATGCGCAACACCATCTCCTGCCTGACCGACGACGAACCCGATCACGTGAAGATTACCGAATCGATCCTGCAGATGATCGGCGAGGTGCAGAAGTACGTGCCGGGCTACCGCCTGGTGAATGGTCCGATTTACGACGGCAACAAGGTGCAGGTGTTCATGGAAGTGGCCGGTCTTGGCGACTACCTGCCGAAATACGCCGGCAATCTCGACATCATGACCGCGGCGGCGGCCCGTACCGCCGAGATGTTTGCCGAGGAAATTCTCGCCGGAAAAATCCAGCTCAAGGCGACGGAGGCCGTGTGATGAGTGAATCCAGTCTGAAAGGGCGCAAGGTCATCCTGCACGACATGTGCCTGCGCGACGGCATGCATGCCAAGCGCGAACAGATCAGTATCGAGCAGATGGTCAAGGTCGCCACCGCGCTGGACGACGCCGGCGTGCCCTATATCCAGGTCACCCATGGTGGCGGTCTGGGCGGCAACTCGCTGCAGCACGGCTTCGCCCTCGCCAGCAACGAGGAGTATCTCTCGGCAGTGGCCCCGAAGATGAAGCAGGCCAAGGTTTCGGTGCTGCTGATTCCCGGCCTCGGCACGATGAAGGAGCTCCGGTCGGCGTTCGACTGCGGTGCCCGCAGCGTGCATGTGGCCACCCACTGTACCGAAGCGGACACATCGCCTCAGCACATCGCCTTTGCCCGCAAGCTGGGCATGGACACCACCGGCTTCCTGATGATGGCCCACCTCAACGACGCCGCCGGCATCGCCCAGCAGGGCAAGCTGATGGAAAGCTATGGGGCGCAGACGGTGTACGTCACCGACTCGGCCGGCTACATGCTGCCCGACGACGTGAAGGCCCGTATCGGTGCATTGCGCGCGGTGCTGAAGCCGGAAACGGAGATCGGTTTCCATGGACATCACAACCTGGGCATGGGCATCGCCAACTCGATTGCCGCCATCGAAGCCGGCGCCAGCCGCATCGACGGTTCGGTGGCGGGGCTGGGGGCCGGCGCCGGCAACACGCCGCTGGAAGTCTTCGCCGCAGTGTGCGAGCGCATGGGGATCGAGACCGGCGTGGATCTGTTCAAGATCATGGATGTGGCCGAAGACATCATCGTGCCGATGATGGATCACCTGGTTCGGGTCGACCGGGAGTCCCTGACCCTCGGCTTCGCCGGCGTCTATTCCACCTTTCTGCTTCATGCGAAGCGCGCCGGAGACCGCTTTGGCGTGTCGGCCCGCGACATCCTTGTCGAGCTCGGCCGCAAGAAAATGATCGGCGGGCAGGAGGACATGATCATGGACACCGCGATGACCATGGCCAAGGAGCGCGGCCTGTTCAACGAGGCCGCGCGCTGACGGAAACGACGGGGCGCCCATGCAGACCCCCCGCGCAGGCAATACACCACATAACGGAGACAAAAGATGGCACTCAGGGGATTGCTTCGCCTCGGCGAAGTCGCAGTACGCGTGCTCGACATGGGCGAAGCCCGCGAGCATTACGGCAAGCGCATGGGCCTGCACGAGGTCATGACCGACGCCGCCGGGCGAGTCTATTTCAAGGCCTGGGACGAGCACGACCACCACTGCCTGGTGCTGCGCGAGGCGGATTCGTCGGGCATGGACTACTTCGCCTTCAAGGTCTTCGATGATGCCACGCTCGATGAGCTGGAGCCGAAGATCCGCGCCTTCGGTCTGCAGGTCGAGCGCATCGCGGCCGGGGTCTATCCGAAGAGTGGGCGCCGCCTGCAATTCATGCTGCCCAGCGGCCATCTCATGCAGCTCTATGCCGATAAGGCGCAGATCGGCAACAGCCTCGGCGTGCTCAATCCGGGCGTACTGCCCGACGAAGGCGTGATCCGCGGCTTCCGCATCAACCGGCTGGACCACGCGCTGCTGGGTGGGGTGAATATCGACGAGTCGGCGCGTCTGTTCCGCGAAGTGTTCGGCTTCGACCTCAGCGAGCGCCTGATCGACGCGGAAGGCGGGCAGTCGCTGGCCCTGTTCCTGAGCTGCTCGACCAAGCCCCACGATATCGCCTTCGTGCTGCAGCCGACGCCGGGGCGCTTCCATCATGTGTCCTTCCTGCTCGAGTCGGAAACCGACGTGATCCACGCCGCCGACCTGATCGGCAAGTACCGCATTCCGGTGGACGTGGGCCCCAATCGCCACGGCGTGACCCGCGGCATGACGATCTATTTCTTCGATCCGTCGGGCAATCGCAACGAGGTCTTCTCCGGCGGCTACGTGCATTACCCGGACACCCCGACGCTTACGTGGGACACCACCGAGCTGGGCCATGCCACGTTCGCGCAGGACAACGTCGTCCGCGAGAGCTTCCTGACCGTGCTGACGGGTTGATCGAATGAACGTCAAAGCACAGCAACGCGACGAGATCGCGGTCGTGGTGGGCGCCACCGGCGCCTTCGGCAATGCAATCGTGGAACGGCTGGCTGCCGCCGGGCTGGGCGTCGTTGCCGTGGCCCGCAGTGCCGATGCACTGGCCGCGATGCAGGACAGGGTGCCCGGCCTGAGCGCCTGCGTCGCCGACATCGCCTCCGACTCCGCCATCGCCGCCATCTCTGCGGCGGTGAACCGGCCGGTGCGGATGGTGGTGCACGGCCCCGGCGTGGGCGTGGCCGGCGGCATCCTCAGCGCGCCCACGGCGACGGTGGTGGATGCGGTGAACATCAAGGTCGGCGGCCTGCTGCGCCTGACCCGGGCGGTGGATGGCCACCTTGCGGGCGGTTCGCGCATCGTCGCCATCGGCGGCCACTACGGCTTCGAGCCGACCGCCTACGCCGCCTCGGCCGGTGTCGCCAATGCGGCGCTGATGAACGTGGTGCGCCAGCTCAGCCTGGCCTACGGCCCGCGCGGCATCACCGCGCACCTGATTGCCCCGGGCCCCGCCGACACCGAGCGCCTGCGTCGCGTGGCCGCGGACCGGGCGGCCCTGCGCAGCATCACCGTCGACGAAGTGCTGGCCGAGATGCTCGCCGATTCGTCCATCGGCCGCTTCACCACGGCGGAGCAAGTGGCCTGGGCGGTTTCCATGCTGCTTGCCCCGGAAGCGGATGCGATGACGGGCTCCAGCCTGATGCTTGACGCCGGCCGCCGTCGCGGCCTGCCATGAACACCCGAGGAAGCAGATCATGCCGGTCGTGAATTTCCATCTTGTCGAAGGAATGACTTCAGCCGAACAGGACGAGCGCCTGTTGATCGGGGCGTGCCGACTGTACGCCGAAGTGCTCGGTGCGCCGATGCCGCGGGTGCGGGCCTTCATCACGCCGCACCGGGCGGGCCAGTTTGCGGTGGCGGGGGACGTGGTCGAAAACAATGGGCTGCACGCGCCGTATTTCGATTTCATCGTGCTGGAAGGCCGTCCGCTCGACGAGCGCCAGCGCTTGCTTGCCGGCTTTACCGACCTGCTGGTGGACACCCTCGGTGTGCGCCGTGATCTTGTCCGCGGCAGTTGCCGCAGGGTCGAGCCCCAGGATTGGGCCATTGGCGGCGAGCCGGCGAGTGTGCTGCGCCAGGACGAAATCGACGCACGTGCCCTGACGTTGCGAACGGGGTGTCTTTAATGTGGACGCTCGTTTTTCGAGGTTGAACGGATGAAGGTGGTCTATGCGCTGGAGCAGCGCAAGGCCGACACCAGCGCCACCATGGCGCGGACATCGCCGCAGCGGTTACGGACACTGGATGAACGCGCAGCTCTCCGTTTTCCATCGATGAACGACTTCGATGGCGAGCTGAGGCCACAGGCCGGCGCAGCCAGACCGTCTGTCGTGCGTCGTTCACGTTCGTGCCACCCGCGACGTGGATAAACAGAAAACTGACGCTCCGGTTACATCTCTGTAAGCATCGGCCGGCGTGTCGGGCAGATGGCAAAATGCGGGCATTCAATGATTCCACCGGATGCCCATGAAGATCCTCATCGTCGAAGACGAACCCAAGACCGGCGACTACCTTCGCCAGGGCCTGATCGAGGCCGGGTTTGTCGTCGACCTCGCCCGTGACGGGCTCGATGGCCTGCATCTGGCGCTCAGTGGTGAGCACGATCTGGTCGTGCTCGACGTGATGCTGCCTTCGCTCGATGGCTGGGGCGTGCTGCAGACCGTGCGTCGTGCGGGGCACGAGATGCCGGTGCTGTTCCTCACTGCACGTGACCAGGTCGAGGACCGGGTGCGCGGGCTGGAACTGGGTGCCGACGACTATCTGGTGAAACCCTTCGCCTTTTCCGAACTGCTTGCGCGCGTACGCACGCTGCTGCGTCGCGGCAAGTCGAAGGAGCCGGAGGTGCTGCGCGCGGCCGATCTGGAACTGGATCTGCTGCGCCGGCGGGCAAGCCGTGCGGGCGCACGCATCGATCTCACCGCCAAGGAATTCGCCCTGCTCGAACTGCTGCTGCGGCGCCAGGGCGAGGTGTTGCCGCGCTCGCTGATCGCCTCGCAGGTGTGGGACATGAATTTCGACAGCGACACCAACGTGATCGAGGTCGCGGTGCGGCGGCTGCGCGCCAAGGTGGATGAGCCGTTCGAGCCCAAGCTGATCCGTACCGTACGTGGCATGGGCTATGTACTCGAAGCACCGGGGGCGACGTGAGCGCCAGGCCCGGGCAAACGCCGGCGATGACGTGGTGACCGGACTGCGCACCCCGCTGTCGCTGACCGCGCGGCTGGCGCTGCTGTTCGCGCTGTTGACGGCGAGCCTGCTGATCGTGGTGGGGCTGGTCCTCGGGCGCGCGGTCGAGGGCCATTTTCGCGAGCTGGATCACCACGAGCTGGCAGGCAAGCTCAGTCTGATCGACAACCTGGTAAAGCGGGCGGCCATGGCGCAGGCCCTCGATACCCTGCCGCAGCGGCTGGACGACGCCTTTGTCGGTCACGACGCGGTGGCGGTGCTGCTGCGCGACGACGACGGCAGCGTGGTCTATGCGCTGCAGGCCGCCCATTTCAGCGCCGCGCAGCTGGCGGGCGAGCGGGTGCCCAGCGCCGGCATGCTGTGGGAGAAGGACGGCCGCTACTTCATCGGCCGCGAAGCGTCGATAGCGCTGCCCGCGGCCCCGTCGATGGCGGGCGGCGCGACCTCGGTGCGGGTGCTGCTCGGGCTGGACATCTCGCATCACGTTCATTTCCTCGACGACCTGCGCAACGGGCTGTGGCTGGGCATTTCGGTGTCGGCGCTGGTGGCGGCGGTGCTCGGCTGGTTGGCCGCGCACAAGGGGCTGGCGCCGCTGCGCCGGGTGACCGCGACCGCGCACCGGCTGTCGGCCGAACGGCTCGGCGAGCGTCTGGCCGAGGGCGATGCGCCGGCCGAGGTGCACGATCTGGTGGAGGCACTCAACGGCATGCTCGACCGCCTGGAGAGTTCGTTCCGGCGTCTGGCGGATTTCTCTGCCGACATCGCCCACGAGCTGCGCACGCCGATTTCCAATCTGATGACGCAGACCGCGGTCGCCTTGTCGCGCGCGCGCAGCACCGACGAGTACCGCGAGGTGCTCGCCTCCAACCTGGAGGAGTACGAACGGATCGCGCGCATGGTGAGCGACATGCTCTTCCTCGCCCAGGCCGAAAATGGTCGCCTGCCGCGCCCGGACGAAACCGTGGTGCTGGCCGACGAAGTGCAGGCCCTGGTGGAGTTCTATGAGGCGCTCGCGGAGGAGCAGGGGGTGAGCATCGTCGTCCGCGGCGATGCGAGCGTGACCGGCGACCGCCTGATGCTGCGCCGTGCGGTGTCCAACCTGTTGTCGAATGCGCTGCGCCACACGGCACCCGGGGGCACGGTGGCAATCGACATCGGGCGTGCCGACGGACAGGCCACGCTGGCGGTGCGCAACCCCGGCGACGGTATCGCGCCCGAGCAGTTGATGCGCATTTTCGAGCGCTTCCACCGTGCCAGCCCGGAGCGCCACCGCCATGGCGAAGGCGCCGGACTTGGACTGGCGATCACGCGTTCGATCGTCGAGGCACACGGCGGCCGGGTGACGGTCGAATCTACTGCCGGGCTCACCACTTTCCGGATCGAACTGGCGTTGGCGCCGGCGCGATTGCCGGCGTCCGAACCATCATGACCATGTCACGAGGAAACATCATGAATACCCACTCTGCCCGTTCACTCCTTCCACGCCGTCTGCTGCTGGTCGCGGCACTGATCGGTGCTGCCGGCCTCGGGCCGGCGTTTGCCGGCGGCGACGAGGTCACCATGTACAAGGATCCGAATTGCGGCTGCTGCGGCAAATGGGCCGAGCACATGCGCGCCAACGGCTTTGCGGTGAAGGAGGTCGCCACGCCGAAGATGAGCGCGGTCAAGCGCGAAGCCGGCGTGCCCCAGGCGCTGGGGTCATGCCACACCGCGCGGGTGGGCGGCTATATCGTCGAAGGCCACGTGCCGGCCGCCGACGTGAAGCGGATGCTCGCCGACAAGCCCGAGATCGTCGGCATCTCGGCGCCGGGCATGCCGCAGGGATCGCCGGGCATGGAGGGGCCGTATCCCGCCGATCGTTACGATGTCGTCAGTTTCGATCGGGACGGTGCCACCAGGGTTTTTTCACGCCACTGAGCCGGCGCTCCGGCTCGCTGCCGACATGATCCGGGCAAGGCCGGATCATGTCGCGCCGATGTCACGCACCGGGCGTGCTTTCGTCATCCGGACGGGCTTCGGCAGGGTTTGAATCATCGGACGGCGCTTCCGTGGCGGCTGCGCTCCCGCCTTCGGCGGTCGCCTTTTCCGCGAGCTTCTGCAGGCGTTTTTCTTCCTGCTTGCGCTTCTTTGCCAGATCCCTCTGACGCTTTTCGAACTGGTAGTTTGGTTTGGCCAAGTGGCCTCCTTTGATTGTCCCGGGAGCGGAACGGGTCGTGATTGAGATCGTGGGGACGGCTACAAGCGCCCACCCATTCGGAACCCACTATGCTACGCGCCGAATGGCGGCCGGTCACCTGTGCAGGGAGCGCGCGGGATCGACCGGGCATGCGGAAATCGCGCGCGGGGGCGCCATGATGCCCTGCTTTCGCCCGGGCATTGAATAATCCCTGCGGCTCGTCGTTCTGCAGAGGCACAAAACGATGCTGTTCTGCGATCAACCCGCGCGGGGGGCGACGCGTTCGCAGGACGTTCAAATGGCGCGTCACGACTCGCCGATCCGGCCCCGCCCCGCTTTCACCGTCGAGCGTCTGGCCTTGCCCTCCAGGCGCCGCTTGACCGAGTTGCGGGTCGGGCGGGTTGCCCGGCGTGCCTTGGGCAACACCGCCACGCTTGCGATCAGCTCCTGCAGGCGGCGCATCGCCTCGGCGCGGTTCATCTCCAGGCTGCGGGAGGCCTGGGCCTTGATCACGATCACGCCGTCCTTGGTGATGCGTTGGTCGCCGAGTTTCAGCAGGCGCTCGCGGATCTCTTCGGGCAGGGACGAGGCGGCGATGTCGAAACGCAGATGCACCGCGTTGGAGACCTTGTTGACGTTCTGTCCGCCTGCACCCTGGGCGCGGATCGCGGTGATCTCGACTTCTTCGGGCGGGATGGTGAAGGTCGGGAGCTGAGGCATGGCGAGGCATATCGGCGGAAACGGTGTGCCATTGTAAGGGCCGGCCCGGAACCTTCGCGCATCGACCCGATCCATCCACCAGGTTGTGACGGGTAGGGTGCGGATAGCGCGCACACCCCGGGTTGCGGCGGACATCACCGGAGGGCACGATGATCGATCGTCGAACACTGTTGCGGGCATTGATGGCCGTCGGGGCAAGCCCGCTGCTGTCATCCGCGTTGGCGCGAGCCACGCCAAAGCCGCTGCTGACGCGTGCCGTACCGTCGAGCGGCGAGGCCTTGCCTCTTATCGGCCTGGGCAGCTGGATCACCTTCAACGTGGGCAAGGACTCGGTTGCGCGCGACGCGTGCACGGCGGTCATTCGCAACTTCTTCGCTGCCGGCGGACGGCTGATCGATTCATCGCCGATGTATGGTTCGGCGCAGCAGGTGATCGGCCATGGCCTCACCCGGCTTGGCACCGGCACGCGGGTGTTTTCGGCGGACAAGGTGTGGATCGGCTCGGCCGCGCGCGGTCCGGCGCAGATCGAGGAATCGCGCGCGGCCTGGGGCGTGCCGCGCTTCGACCTGCTGCAGGTGCATAACCTGCTCGCCTGGGAGGCGCATCTCGACACCCTGTTCGCGATGAAGGCGGCCGGTGCCCTGCGTTACGTCGGGATCACCACCTCGGAGGGTCGGCGCCATGGCGAGTTCGAGCAGATCATGCGCAGCCGGCCGCTCGACTTCGTCCAGTTTACCTACAACATCCTCGACCGCGAGGCCGAGCAACGCCTGTTGCCGCTGGCGCGCGAGCGCGGGATCGCAGTGCTGGCGAACCGTCCGTTTCGTCAGGGTGCGCTGACCGATGCCCTGGCGCGCCATCCGCTCCCCGGGTGGGCAGCTGAGATCGACTGCGTCAGCTGGGCCCAGGTCCTGCTCAAGTTCATCGTTTCGCATCCGGCGGTGAACTGCGCCATTCCCGCGACCAGACAGGTGGCGCATGTGCTCGAGAACATGGCGGCGGCGAGCGGGCCCTTGCCCGACGCGACACTGCGCAAGCGCATGATCGCGCAGGTCGAGGCGCTCTGATGTCGGAGTGGTGGACCTACCGGCTTTCCGATTTCCTGCTTTTCTCGCCCGACACCTATTTCCGCCTGCACGAGCTGTACAACCTCGAGATCTGGCCGGCGCAGCTGCCTGCGCTCGCGCTCGGCGCGCTGGTCCTCGTGCTCGGCCTGCAGGACGGGCGTGTCCGGCCGCGGATTGCGATGGCGGTGCTCGCGCTGGGCTGGGGCTGGGTGGCGTGGGCCTTCCATTATCGTCACTACGCCACGATCAACTGGGCCGCGCCCTGGTTCGGCGCCGCCTTCGCCGTCGAGGCCGGGCTGCTGGCCTGGCTCGGCGTGGTCCGCGGCGCCATCTCCCTGAGCCCGTTCAGGGACTGGCGCACGCGCGCGGGACTCGCGGTGTTCCTGTTCGCGTTGCTGCTCCATCCACCGTTCGAGGTCCTGCTTGGCCGCTCCTGGATGGAGGCCGGCGTGTTCGGCACCAGCCCCGATCCGACCGCGCTCGCCACCCTCGGCATTCTGCTGATGGCGCGGGACCGGCACCACCTGCTGCTGCCGGTCCCGCTGGCCTGGTGCGCGGTGGGCGGCGCCACGCTGTGGACCATGGCGGCGCCCGGGGCCTGGCTGCTGCCGGCGGCCGGCGCGCTCGTGCTGCTGTGCGCTTCTTGCAAGGGCCGATCCGCTATCTAGACTGACTTGTGGGCCGTCACTGGCGGCCGTCGCTCCGAAGGAGACAGTCATGAACGATCTCGCACCCGCTCTGCGCTCGACGGTCGGCGAGGCGGAATGGAAGCAACGCGTCGACCTGGCGGCCTGCTACCGGCTGGTGGCGATGTATGGCTGGGACGATCTGATCTTCACCCACATCTCGGCGCGGGTGCCAGGTCCCGACCACCATTTCCTGATCAATCCCTACGGGATGATGTTCAGCGAGATCACCGCCTCCAGCCTGGTCAAGGTCGACCTCGACGGACACAAGGTGGCCGCCAGTCCGTACGACATCAATCCGGCCGGTTTCGTGATCCACAGCGCGATCCACGCCAACCGGGACGATGCGATCTGCGTGCTGCACGTACACAGCGTGAACGGAGTGGCCGTGTCGGCGCAGGAGGCTGGCGTGCTGCCGCTGTCGCAGCATTCGATCTTCGTGCTTTCTTCACTTGCCTACCACGACTACGAAGGGGTGGCGCTGGAGGACGACGAGAAGCCGCGCCTGGTGCGCGATCTGGACAACAGCCGCTTCCTGATGCTGCGCAACCACGGTCTGCTCACGGTGGGGCGCTCGGTGGCCGAGGCCTTCGTGGCGATGTATTTCTTCGAGACCACCTGCATGATCCAGGTCCGCGCGCTGGGCGGCGGAATGCCGATGCGCCTGATCGGCAAGTCGATAGTCGACGGCGCCGCGGAGCAATGGGATAAAGTGACCCGAGGGGCCGGCGGCGGACTCGCGTGGCCAGCGCTGTTGCGCAGGCTCGAGCGCGAAAATCCCGGTTACGACACCTGAGCCCCTTATCCGAGCCCCTTATCCCGCGCCCGGCACCCGCCGCGTCGCGCATCCCTCGCCCCGAGCACGCCATGCAACGCTATGAATACCTGATCCGCAGCGACATCCACCAGATGGCCGAAGACATCGCCCGTGGCCACGGCAGCAAGGAGCGCGAACGGCTCAAGGCCTACACCGAGGTCGTGCTCGTCGAGCTGAACAAGCTCGGTGCCGAGGGCTGGGAGTTGATGCAGGCGCCCGACCTCACCACCAATCGCAACTGGATCTTCAAACGCCCGCTGGCGTAGATACTGGTATCCGGATCAAGCCCCCATTGCTGGCAGAGCCGCCGTAGGGGCGGGTTTCAACCCGCCGCAGGGGGTGATTCGGGCATCGCCGCCAGGTCCGGGCACCTGTGGTCGACTGAAGCCGGCCTTGCGAGTCCTGTTCCGAAGACAGCGCGGGTGCGTCCCGCACCGGTGAATGCGCCAGCCACTTACTCTTCCTCGATCTCGATACCTTCCATCCGCGCCCGTCGTGCCGCCTCTTCCTTGCGTGCGGCGTCGATCACCTGCATCACTTCGTCGAGGTCGGCGGCCGTCTCGTCGGCGTGGAACACGCCGGTCAGTTCGATCTCGGGGTGGAGTTTGCCCGATTCGTACAGCGACCAGATTTCCTTGCCGTAGGCGGTGTCGAGTAGTTCCGGGGCGAACTGGCCGAAGTAGGTGGCAAGGTTGTCCACGTCGCGGTCGAGCATGCGGCTGGCGTTGTTGTTGGCGGCTGCATCCACCGCCTGCGGCAGATCGATGATCACCGGGCCATTGCTGTCGACCAGCACGTTGTACTCGGACAGGTCGCCGTGCACGATGCCGGCGCACAGCATGCGCACCACCTGGCGCACCAGTATCGCGTGATAGCTGCGCGCATCGTCCGCGCTCAGGACCACGTCGTTGAGCCGCGGCGCCGGTTCGCCGTCCTCGTCGGCAACAAGCTCCATCAGCAGCACGCCTTCGTGGAAGTTGTACGGTGTCGGCACCCGCACGCCGGCCGCGGCGAGGCGGTAGAGCGCGTCGACTTCGGCGTGCTGCCACGCCGATTCCTGCTCCTGGCGGCCGTAGCGCGAGCCCTTGGCCATTGCGCGGGCCTGACGGCTGTTCTTGATCTTGCGTCCTTCGGTGTAGTCGACGGCCTTGTGGAAGCCGCGCTTGTTGGCCTCCTTGTACACCTTGGCGCAACGAATTTCGTCGCCGCACTGCACGACGTAGACCATGGCTTCCTTGCCGCTCATGAGCTGACGCAGCACCTTGTCGACCAGGCCGTCGGTGACCAACGGCTCGATTCTGCTCGGGGTTTTCATGCCTTTGCTCAGTTCCTGTGTAGTTTTCCGTAGCCCGCCAGCAGGCGTTGATGCATGACGCTGCCCCCGAGGTTGAGGCCCAGTGCGGGTACGCCGAAGAAGCGCTCCTCGCCGTCGAGCAGCGCGGCGGCGCGGTGCAGTGTCTCTGTGCCATAGAGTGTTTCGAGGGCGGAATCATAGCGGCTGCCGTCGTCGGCTTCAGCGTCGTAAAGTTTCATCAGACCTTCGATGCAGCGGTACACGCGGCGGCGATCGGCGTTGATCTGGTCGAAGTGGCGGATCCACTCGCAGCCTTCGGCAATCGCGTCGTCGTCGCCGACGGCCAGCCCGAGCAGGGTCTTCAGTTCGCCCACCCGCAGGTCCAGCCAGAACGGATCGTCGCCCGGCGCGAGGCCGATCAGCGCCGCCACCAGACGCTCGTCGGCAATGCCACTGTCGTTGAGGGTGTCGAGCAGGTCGCCACATTCGTCGTCGTCGAGTTCCGGCAGGTGCAGGATGTCCTCACGGATGTCGTTGGCGACGCTGTTGTTCTCCCATTCGAGTTCGTCGATCGGATAGATCTCGGACATGCCCGGCACCAGGATACGGCACGCGTACACACCGAGATGCTTGAAATCGGCGACATAGATGTCGTGGCCGGCGGCATGGACGGCGTCGACCAGCCAGGCATGGTCCTCGGCGGTGGTGGTGCCGAAGTTCCAGTCGACGAACTCGAAATCGGGGGCGGTGCCGAGGAAGTTCCAGCTGACGATGCCGCTCGAATCGACGAAGTGGGTCTCGAGGTTGGGCGCGCTGGCGATCTCCTCGAGGTCGAAGCCGGGTTCCGGAAAGCCGTCGAGCGCATCGAGTGCCCGGCCCTGGAGCAGTTCGGTGAGCGCACGTTCGAGCGCGATCTCGAAGCGCGGGTGGGCGCCGAAGCTGGCGAAGCAGCCCTGGTCGCGCGGATTGAGCAGGGTCACGTTCATCACCGGGTAGCGGCCGCCGAGCGAGGCGTCCTTCACCAGGATGCCGAAGCCGGCCGCGCGCAGGCCGGCAATGCCGGCGGCGATGCCCGGGTAGCGGGCGATGACCGCTTCCGGCACGTCGGGCAGGCACAGTCCCTCGCTGATGATGCGGAACTTGACGTGGCGTTCGAAGATCTCCGACAGCGCCTGGGCGCGTGCTTCGGCCAGGGTGTTGCCGGCCGACATGCCGTTGCTGGCGTAGAGGTTGGCGATCACGTTGACCGGGAAGTGCACCACCTCGTCGTCCCGTACGCGCACATAGGGAATGGCGCAGATGCCGCGTTCGGCATTGCCGGAGTTGAAGTCGACCAGGCTGGCGGCGTGGACGCTGCCGCGCGGGTTGTAGAACGCCTGCAACTCGGCGGTGAGCAGCCCGGCGGGCCATTCGCCGTTCTCGCCGGGCTGGAACCATTGTTCCTGCGGGTAATGCACGAAGCCGCGACCGCCCTCGGCCAGCGTGCCTTCGGCGTACTGTTCGCCGAGGTAGTAGTGGTTCCAGAAGTAGTTGCACGACAGGCGCTCGACGTACTCGCCGAGCGCGCTGGCGAGTGCGGCCAGTTTGGTGGCACCCTTGCCGTTGGTGAACATCAGCGGGCAGTCGCGGTCGCGCACGTGCACCGACCAGATGCCGTCCACCGGGTTGAGCCAGGAGCGCTCCTCGACGTGGAAGCCGAGGCCTTTGAGCTTGCCCTGCATGGTGGAGATCGAGGATTCGAGCGAGGCATCCTTGCCCGCGATGAAACTTTCTGATTGCATTGGGTAATCCTGCCGGGTGCTGCCGGGAAAAAACGGATACCCGCCACGGTCGCCCGGAGTGGCCGACGTGGCAGGGATGAGGTCTGTGCTTGCTGGGGAATCAGGGTGGGGGCGTGTCCGGGCGCCGTATGTCCGGTAGGGCGACGACGCGGTCGATCCGTGCACGGGGCCGGCGCTGGGCGTCGCCACGGGTTCGTTCGAGGCGGTGCAACGCCTGCAGTGCGCGGATGATACCCGCGTCCCTGCCGCTACGGCGTTTCAGGATGTGATCAGCGGGTCGGTGTCTTGCGCATCATGCGGGCCGGCAGGATACCGCGTTCGCCGTTGTCGAGGGTCACGCTGTACGCCAGTTCGGGGCCTTTCGCGCCGGAGGCCTGGCTGATCTTCGTCACCCGTCCGCGTACCCAGGCCGGACCGTAGCGCGCGTAAACAATCTCGCCCACGGCAAAGGGCGCCCCGGTCATGGCCGGAACGGGTGAAGGCGCTCCGGGTGCCGACCGGGGTGCGGCCTTGCGTGGCTCCGCGGCCGGGAGCGAGGTGCCGCCTGCGCTGCGGGGAGGTTTCGCCGACTCCGGGCACAGCAGCTCCCATTGCTGCGAGATACTCAGCCCGCCACTGGCGTTGTCGCGGCCGACGATGCGCCCGGACGGGTCACGCCAGCGGCTGCGGCCGCCGCCGATGTCGGTGTTGTCCCAGCGACCCGCCAGGGTGTAGGTATTGCCATCGACCGGCGTGATGCGTCCGGCGACGCAGTTTGCCGAGGCCCGATAGGTCTGCTTCGCCTCCGGGCTGTCGAGTACGCTGCGCACGCAGTTGCGGTCGTCGGGCGACCAGTTGGCGCACCAGCCCTCGATTTCCTGGCGTGTCACCTTCGCCTCGGCAACCGCGTTCGCCGTGCCGATGCCCGACTTCGATGTCACCGTGGGGGCCCAGTGCTTGCTGCCGAGCGACAACGACCCGGACTGCCCGGCGGCGATGGACGGGATAAGCACCGCTGCTGCGGCAAAGGCCGGCGATATCCGCATGGCAGGCTCCTGGGGACAGGGTGAGCGCGTGACCTGCCTTCAGTCTAGTCAACGCCGCGCGATTTCACCGCAGTCACCGCGGTGGGGGCCCGGGATCGCAATCGGCGCCATAATGGCGGGAATCGAGGAGGACGCTGGATGAACCCCAAGCACTCGCGCGGCGACATTCACGACAAGCCGCAGGCAACGCCAGGCTCGGACAACAGCTTTGCGATTGCGCTGATGCAGCACCTGGTGGTGCCCACTTTTGTGCTCAATGCCGAGGGGCGGGTGCTGATCTGGAACCGGGCCTGCGAGCGTCTGACCGGGGTCATGGCTGGGGACGTCATCGGTACCCGCGATCACGGTTCGGCCTTCTATGACCATCCGCGCCCCTGTCTGGCCGACCTGATCGTCGAGGGGCGGACGAAGGAAATCGACGCCTTCTACTCCAACTACGACCGCAGTTCGTCGATCGTCCACGGATATCACGCCGAAAACTGGTGCCGGATGCCGCGCGCGGGGACCCGCCTGTATCTGGCGGTCGATGCCGGGCCGATCTTCGACGACCATGGCAATCTGCTCGCCGTGGTCGAGACCCTGCGCGACATGACGGTGCAGAAGGACGCCCAGATGCGGCTCGAACAACTGGCCGCGGAGGATGCATTGACCGGACTGGCCAATCGCCGCGCATTCGACGAACGCCTCGATGCAGAGTGGCAACGGGGGCTGCGCAGTGGCCAGTCGCTGGCGATCGTCCTGCTCGATGTCGATCACTTCAAGATCTACAACGACACTTACGGCCACCCGCAGGGGGACGCCTGCCTGCGCAGCGTGGCGGCGGTGCTGGCCGGCGTCGCGGTCCGCACCGGCGATCTGGCCGCGCGTTATGGGGGTGAGGAGTTCGTGCTGGTGCTGCCGGGCACCAACGCCGCCGGCGCAAGAGTCGTGGCCGAGCGTGTTCGGACTGCGATCGAAATGCTCGCGATGCCGCATTCCGGTTCATCGGTCGCGCCGGTGGTGACCGTAAGCGCGGGGGTGGCGGTTGCCGAGACCGGGCGGACGACCAGCCAGGCACTCGTTGAGCGGGCCGACGAGGCGCTCTACCGGGCCAAGGAGCGGGGGCGAAACCGCGTCGAAGTGGCCGCGGAACCCTCTTGATGGCCGGCGCATCGCGGGCCGGTGCGGGTCATTCGTCGGCGAGCTGGTCGAGCAGTTCCTCGGGTATGTCTTCCGGGCACAACTGGCCGGCGTCGTCGCCCATCAGTGCAAGGATCAGGCGCAGACGGCTGTTCAGCTCGCTCAGGTTGCCCGGCCACGCGTAGCGGTGCAGCAGGACGAGGGCGTCGGGGCAGACATAGACCGCTTGCTCGGGGTTCGCCTGGCGGACAAACCCGCGCACCAGCGCATCGAAATCGGTGCGCTCGCGTAGCGGGGGAAGCTGGATCGTGCGTCCGCCGCAGGCTTCGAAGGTGCTGGTGGCGAAGTTCCGTTCCCGCTCCGGTCGCTCGATCCGGCTACGGGTGGCCGCAACGATGCGGGTGGTGGGTGGCGCAGCCGAGAACACACGGGCTTGTTCGGCCACCGGCAAGGCGTCGCAGTCGATCAGGTAGAGGATGCCGCCGCGCGCCTGCTGCAGGGCGTGATCGGTCTCCGCCTGAAGGTCGGGGCTGGCAGCCAGCGCGGTGCAGTCCACACTGAGCAGGACGGTACCGGCTGCATGGGTCTGGTGATAGGCCTGTATCAGGTGCCGTTTGCCGGTACCGGTCTCGCCTTCGATCCTCAGCGGTCCGCCTTCACGATGCCAGCGCGCCAGGGTCTCCAGCGCGGCGCTGATACGGGGGTCGCCGAGATTGATTGCGTCCAGCGGCGATCCATGAGCGGCGTCCCGGGTCGGCGCGGGCGGTGGCGCCGGCCGGCGACTGCGTACCGGCGCAGCGCGCAGACTTGCGCGGGCGAAGCAGGTCTGGCGCTGATTGGTGCGAAGCGGAAACGGGATGGCTTGGCCGAGCGCAGCCCAATCGACCAGCCGGTGCCATTCCGTCTCGAAGCATTCGCCGCAGGACGCATCGGGATATTCACCGAGGAGCCTGAGCAGGACGCGCGCCGCGCGATTGCAGGCGAGCAACCGGCCACTCTCGTCGAACACCGTGAGTCCCTCGAGCGGACTGCCGAGCAGGTCGGGACGGGGATGAAAGTGGATGGAGAGGAAACCGGCGTCCAGACTCTCGATCAGCTGGTGCTCGATGCATTCGGCCGTGGTGCGCAGCAGCGCATTGGCGTGGGACAGGTTGTCACGCGCGTCGGTCGAAATGTCGAGAATGCCGGCGATACCGCCGGTGGGGGCAAAGATCGGCGTGGCCACGCAGGTGAGGAAGCGGTTGCGCTCGAGAAAGTGTTCGCGGCCCTGGACCGCAACGATTTCGCCGCTGACCAGTGCAGTACCGATGGCATTGGTGCCCATGATCGCCTCGCTCCAGTCGGCACCGGGGCTGAGCGCGACTCTTGCGGCGCGATCGAGGAAGCCGGTGTCGCCGATCGCGCTCAGGATCAGGCCCTGGCGGTCGGTGAGCAGGACGGTGGAGGCGGGGCTGCCGATCTGGCGGTAGAGGTTTTCGATGACTGGCTGGGAGAAGGTCAGCAGGCGTGCATTGGCCTCCAGCCGGTCGTTCAGGTCGGCCCGCGCGAGCAGCCCGTCCGGCAGCGGCTGGTCGGGGTGCAGGCCATGCCCACGGCTGCGCGTCCATGATGCATGCAAGTGCACGGGCGGCAGAGCGGGGAACGTTGCGTCATCCATGGCGAAACCCATGCACGAATTGTGCCTTCCGTCGACGTCAACCGTGACGGGCCCTGAATCCGTACCGTCGCTGCTCGGTGGAGCTATGCATTCCGGGCGTCGTTATGCATCCGGATTCATAAAGGCCGATGCCCCGCATCGGGACAGGTGTTCGTAAACGGAGCATGCATCGGTACACCGGATTCACACCTTGCAAGCAGGGTTTCTTTCTTGAGTTCGATCTCAGGTCATTGAAATATAAAGAATTGCGGTTCCGTTTCCAGGGCCGCTCAAGGGTTGGCATGCACCCTGCAGGGTAGGTGGCAACGCAACACGGCGTTTTACATCTCGAGCTTTGGAGGAGACAAAATGATCTACGCGATGCCCGGTCAAGCTGGTGCCACGGTCCAGTTCAAGGACAAGTACAACAATTTCATCGGTGGCGAGTGGGTGCCGCCGGTCAATGGACAATATTTCGACAACATCAGCCCGATCAATGGCCGGGTGTTCTGCAAGGTGGCGCGCTCCACGGCCGAGGACATCGAACTGGCGCTCGACGCTGCCCATGCCGCGGCCGACAAGTGGGGGCGTACCTCGCCGACCGAGCGTTCCAACCTGTTGCTGAAGATCGCCGACCGCCTCGAAGCCAACCTCGAACTGCTGGCCTATGCCGAGACCGTGGATAACGGCAAGCCGATCCGCGAGACGCTGAATGCCGACATCCCGCTGACGATCGATCACTTCCGCTACTTCGCCGGTTGCCTGCGCGCCCAGGAAGGCAGCCTGAGCGATCTCGACGAGAACACGGTGGCCTATCACTTCCACGAGCCGCTGGGCGTCGTCGGCCAGATCATCCCGTGGAACTTCCCGATCCTGATGGCGGCCTGGAAGCTGGCGCCCGCGATCGGTGCCGGCAACTGCGTGGTGCTCAAGCCCGCCGAATCGACCCCGATCAGCATCCTGATCCTGGCCGAGCTGATTGCCGACCTGCTGCCGCCGGGCGTACTCAACATCGTCAACGGTTTCGGCCGCGAAGCCGGCATGCCGCTGGCTACCAGCAAGCGCATCGCCAAGATCGCCTTCACCGGCTCCACCTCCACCGGCCGGGTGATTGCCCAGGCTGCCGCCAACAACCTGATTCCGGCCACGCTGGAGCTGGGTGGCAAGTCGCCCAACATCTTCTTCGCCGATGTTGCCGACGCCGACGACGATTTCTTCGACAAGGCGGTCGAGGGCCTGGTGCTGTTCGCCTTCAACCAGGGCGAAGTGTGCACCTGCCCGTCGCGTGCGCTGATCCACGAATCGATCTACGACAAGTTCATGGCCCGCGTGCTCGAGCGCGTCGCGGCGATCAAGCAGGGCAACCCGCTCGACACCGACGTGATGATGGGTGCCCAGGCTTCGAAGGAGCAGATGAGCAAGATCATGTCCTACATGGATGTGGGCAAGCAGGAAGGCGCCGAGTTGCTGATCGGCGGCGATCGTGCCCATCTGGACGGCGAGCTGGGCGACGGCTATTACATTCAGCCGACCTTGTTCAAGGGCCACAACAAGATGCGCATCTTCCAGGAAGAGATCTTCGGGCCGGTCCTTGCGGTGACCACCTTCAAGACCGAAGCCGAAGCACTCGAGCTCGCCAACGACACGCTCTACGGCCTCGGCGCCGGCGTGTGGACGCGTGACGGCAGCACCGCCTACCGCATGGGCCGCGCGATCAAGGCCGGTCGCGTGTGGACCAACTGCTATCACGCCTACCCGGCGCACGCCACCTTCGGCGGCTACAAGGAATCGGGGATCGGCCGCGAGACCCACAAGATGATGCTGGACCACTACCAGCAGACCAAGAACCTGCTGGTCAGCTACAGCCCGAAGAAGCTCGGGTTCTTCTGACCGGGGCCAGTCCCGCGCGACCGTCCGGGTGCGGGGCGCCCATGTGTTTCTCCCTCCTCATGAAAGTGAGTTCCCGGGCGGCTTCGGTCGCCCGGCTTTTTTTCGAAAAAGGAGACCGAGATGGTCGAAAGAGTGATTGCCACCCAGGCCGCGCTGGACCTGATCGCGCTGTTGCAGCGCAAGTACGGCGCACTGATATTTCACCAGTCGGGTGGGTGCTGTGACGGCAGCGCGGCCAACTGCTATCTGCCGGGCGACCTCACCATCGGCGCCGGTGATGTGCTGCTCGGCGAGATTGGAGGTTTTCCGTTCTACATGGGCCTGGCGCAGTATGAGTGCTGGAAGCACACCCAGCTGATCATCGACGTGATCGATGCGCGCGGTGGCGGCACCTTTTCGCTCGAGGGCCCGGAAGGCAAGAGTTTTCACACCCGGTCGAGACTGTTTACGGATGAAGAATGGACCGAGCTCATGGGGGCCGGTCTGGTTTGAATCGGCGCGCGGCGCGCCTCTACGCGGAGAAATCAGGATGATGATGAAGATGCTTGTGGTAGCCAGCCTGGCGCTGGCCGTTTCGGGTCCGGTTGCAGCCTCGCTCGATATCGTCAAGAAGGCGCGCTGTGTGGCCTGTCACGCGGTGGACAAGAAAATGGTCGGGCCGGCTTACCGCGAGGTGGCGGCAAAGTACCAGGGACAGCCGGACGCGGCGGCGAAACTGGTCGAAAAGGTGCGCACCGGCGGCGCAGGGGTATGGGGAACCGTCCCGATGATGCCGCACGATGCGACGAAGATCAGCGACGAAAACCTGAAGGCGGCGATCGACTGGATTCTGGCTGGCGCGGCGAACTGATTATTTTGGCACACCTGTTCCCGAACGGAGCAGGTGTGCCGATGTGGAACAGTCGCTGAACAGCGACGCGGGATCAATCAGGAAGATTCGGGCGGTGGCCGCCATCCGCAAGCCGGCGCTCACCGGCGGTCAGGCGCCGGTCCGCGGGTGCGGGATGCCGCTTGCGCCACCCCAGCCGCAGCAGTACCAGCGCCAGTGCGACGACGCCGAACGACTTGTGCGCGCCGATGGCGAAGCTGCGTTCCGCGCCCTTGGGCAGCTCCGCCATGTACTCCCCAGCCGATCAGGCCCACCACCAGCGCGGCGTGTAGCCAGTGCAGGGCAATGGCCGCCACCGCCGTCGCGGGCGGCGGCCGATGGTGTATCCATCGCTTTCCAGGTCGTTCGCGCCCGCTCCGGTCCGCGGTTGCGAACGGGCATGACTCAGGTTCCGCCCGGGACGCGATGGACGGCGCCATGGTCGGCAAAGATGCGGGTCAGCTGGCCAGCGCGTTGAAGCTCGCCGAGGGCATTGCCCAGGGCCATGGCCAGCGCCTTGTTGTCGGCCTTCACGGCCATTCCCAGCGGCCAGCCGGTGACGCGCAGTTCCTGCATCTGCAGAGTGTCGATGACCATCTCGGGGGCGCCGTTGAGCGCCGCCTCGAGTTCGGTCCGGGTGCCGATCACGGCAGCGATTTCGCCGCCCCGCAGCGCCTCGGCGGCAAGTGGAATGCTGCGGAAATGGCTGACGTTCTCGCGCAGCCGCCCGTTGAGTACATGGAGCAGGAAGTCGCTGCCATGGGTGTCGAGTTCGGCACCGATCTTTTCGCGGGTGAACACCTCGAATGCGTTTGCAGCGGACCCGGCAATCTTCGGTACGCGCGCCGGATTGCGCGCAATGGCCATGGTTTCGAGGTGATAGGGCGCGAAAATGCTGACCTTGTCATTCTGGGCGGCGAGGCTGGCGTCAACGGGGACGTGCAGCATCACGTCGCCCGGCCTGGTGCCCAGGTAGTGGCCGCGCCAGACCATGTTGCGCAGGTCGTCGTTCATGTCCTCGTCGGCCGGGAACTCGACGAATTCGGCGCGCAGCCCGAGTTTGTCGGCGAGCGCCTTGCCCAGTGCGATATCGATGCCCTTGCCTTTCGCCGACCACGGCGGAAAATCGGCGTACACCGCGATCCGCAAGGCGCCCGCCTGTTGCAACTCGAGCTCGGCCGCGGCATGGGCCGGCAGCATCGCACCGGCGAGCAGGGCGCCGGTGCCGAGCAGGAAGTGGCGGCGGTCAGTCGGCACTTACGGTCTCCAGCCACGCCCGAATCGCCCACATGGCCTCTTGCGGCAGGATGCCCTCGAACGGCGGCATGTAGACCCGGCCGTCGCGGCTGGCGCCGGTGCGGATGCGCTGCAGGAAGATCTCGTCGCCCTCGTCGCCTTCGGGCAGGTAGCGCAGGTCGGGCGCGATGCCGCCGGATACGCCGCCGAGGCCGTGACAGCGCGCACAGTTCTGGTTGTAGGCCGAGTCGCCGATGCGGATCGCCTCCTTGTCCTTGCGGTAGGGGTTGCTCGCAAGCCAGTCGGCACCGAGGGCCTTGAGCGTGGAAACATCCACGGCCTGCGGGGTCACATCACCGTGGGCTCCGGCGAACGTGGCGGCCCCTGCCAGCAGCGCCGCCAATGTGGCCTGGCGCAGCGTGCGGGTGATCGTCTCCTTGGTGTACTTGTGGTCCACTTTTTCGTTCCTCATGTCTGATGTTGAAGCAGAGTGTATCCAGGTGCCGAGTGTCTCGCGGTGTCCCCGGCTAAGGTACATACTGCAAACGGTGTGCCATGATTTCGATAAACAGGGTGTGGCAAGGAAATTGCTGATTGCTGTCACCCTGACCCGAACGTTGCGGTTGCTGCGATTCGTGGCAGGTGCTAAGTTTTGATACATCCCCGCACTACAACAATCATTCACGGCGGGGGACATGAAGGAGGAGGAATGACCGGTCATCCGACGGCCCAAAGTCCGCACGAGTCGCGCCTGTTAGAGGCGCGGCAGCAGTTTTTCGTTCGCGGGGATGCTCCCGATGGCGATGTGCCACACGCGGTGTTGCGATCGTGGCTGCGCTGTCGCGACAGCGGCGTGGATTTTCGCGCCGACGGTCGGGGTGATCCCGAAGGTCGCAGCGGCCTGGCGGATGCGCGCGAACGGAGCGAGCTCCTGCTGAGCAACGCCAGCGGGATCATGGAGCACGTGTTCGAGCAGATTCGTGCTTCGGGCAGCATGGTGATCCTGGCCGACAGTCAGGGCATGATCCTGCACACCCTGGGCGACCCCGATTTTGTCAGCCGGGCGCAGCGGGTGGCCTTGCAGCCCGGCTCGTGCTGGAACGAAATGCTGCGCGGGACCAATGCCATCGGTACCACGCTGATGGAAGCCGCCCCGATGGAGGTCATCGGGGCCGAGCACTTTCTCGAACGCAACAACATCCTTACCTGCAGTGCGGCACCGGTGTTCAATCCGGCGGGCGAGGTGGCCGGGGTGCTCGATATTTCCGGCGACTATCGCAGCAACCAGCGTCACACCCTCGGGCTGGCCCGACTGGCCGCGCAGCTGCTCGAGAAGCGCTTGTTCGAGGTCGAGTTCGCGCGCGACATCCTGATTGCGCTGCACGTCCGTCCCGAATGTATCGGCGGCCTGCAAGAGGGACTGCTGGCAGTCACTTCCGAGGGCCGCATCGTCGGCGCCAATGGTGTTGCCCGGGTACTGCTCGGGCTCGCCGCGGGTGCGGTGGTGGGGGTCGATTTCAACGGCGTGTTCAAACTTCCCTTCGGCAACCTGGTGGATCGCTGCAGCCGGGATACCTCCTCGCTGCAGGCGGTCGAGTTGAGACAGGGCGAGCGCGTCTATATCAGGATGCGATGCTGTTCGCTGCCACGGGTCGGTCCCGCCCCGGGGCTCCGTCCCGCACAGCCGCCGGCGGTGGCCGCTGCCGGCCGCAAGCCGCGCTGTGATCCACGCAACGGCCGGATGACCCTGGAGTGTCTGGCCACCGGCGACCAGCGACTGCAACTCGCCCTCGACCGTGCCGCGCGCATCATGGCCAAGGACATTCCGCTGCTCATTCAGGGCGAGTCGGGAGTCGGCAAGGAGTTGTTCGCGCGCGCCTTCCATTTCTCCAGTCCGCGTCAGGAAGGCCCGTTCGTGGCACTGAACTGTGCGGCGATTCCCGAGAATCTGATCGAATCCGAGTTGTTCGGCTACGTCGGCGGCGCCTTTACCGGCGCCCGACGCGAAGGTTCGGTCGGCAAGGTCCAGCAGGCGCATGGCGGTACGCTGTTCCTCGACGAGATCGGCGACATGCCGCTCTCCATGCAGGCCCGCCTGCTGCGAGTGCTGCAGGAGCGCTGCGTGACCCCGGTGGGCGCCCAGCGCCAGGTGCCGGTCGATATCTCGCTGGTTTGCGCCACCCATCGGGTGTTGCGCGATTCCGTGCGTGCGGGCAGTTTTCGCGAGGACCTTTATTACCGCGTGAACGGTCTCACAGTGACGCTGCCGCCACTGCGCGATCGTACCGACATCCGCTCGATCGTGAGCAACATCCTCGACATGGAAGTCGGCGATTCGCGCAGTGCTCCGGTCACGATCAGTGACCAGGTGCTGGAGTTCTTCGAGCGCTATCCGTGGCCGGGCAACGTGCGCCAGCTGCAGAATGTGATTCGGGTCGCTGCGGCCTTGCTCGACGACGACGAGAACGAAATCCTGCCGCTTCACCTTCCCGAGGAACTTTTCGGTTCCGACCCCATGGACGATGCCGAGAGCGACAGGGACGGGGCGGGGCGTAGCCTGTCGCCCTCGCAAGGGCCTGCCGTGGCGGCCAGCGGTCGCAGCCTGGACGAGATCGAGCTCGAGGCGATCGCGGTCGTGATGCGCGAAGTGGGCGGCAACGTGTCGGCCGCGGCGCGTCGTCTCGGCATCAGTCGCAACACGCTCTATCGCAAGATCGGGCGGATGAATTAACGGTTTGCGCGGCGGACGGACGCGCAACGTCTACTAGGGGTTTTCCCGCGCTTGTCCCGTACTGGGTCCGGCGTATTCTCGAGAACAGGTATGAAGCATGCTTCATAGCAGGCGCTTCATCACTGTCATAAGCAACGAACCGGAGGAGAAGATCGATGTGGAAATCACTACATATTGATCCCGCAAAGTGCACTGGCTGTCTGCAGTGCGAGATGGCCTGTTCTTACGAGAACACCGGGGTTTTCAATCCCAGCACATCGCGGATCAAGGTATTCAATTTTGAAGCGGAAGGGCGCAAGGTTCCTTACACCTGTACCCAGTGCACCGAGGCGTGGTGCCTGAACTCCTGTCCCGTCGATGCGATCCGCATCGACCTCTCCACCGGTGCGAAGATGGTCTACGAGGACACCTGCGTGGGCTGCAAGGTGTGCACGATCGCCTGTCCGTTCGGCACGATCAATTACAACCAGGACACCGGCAAGGTGCAGAAGTGCGACCTGTGCGAGGGCGACCCGGCCTGTGCCAAGGCCTGCCCGACCGGCGCGATCACCTATATCGACGCCGACTGGACCGGGCTGGACCGGATGCGCGCCTGGGCTGCCAAAGCCAACACCCCCGCCACCGCTGCCTGAGGAGGAGAAATCATGGGCTGGAACCGAAAAGTCCTGCGGGTGAATCTCACCGCGGGCACCTGTAGCGAAGAGCCGTTGAACATGCAGTGGGCGCAGGACTACCTGGGCTCGCGCGGGCTGGCAACCAAGTACCTGGTGTCCGAGATCGACCCCAAGGTCGATCCGCTGTCGCCGGACAACAAGATGATCATGTCCACCGGACCGCTGACCGGCACCATGGCCTCCACCGGCGGACGGTACACGATCGTCACCAAGGGGCCGCTGACCGGGGCGATCGCCTGTTCGAACTCGGGCGGCTTCTTCGGCGCGGAGATGAAGTTCGCCGGCTGGGACATGATCATCTTCGAAGGCCGCTCGCCCAAGCCGGTCTATCTCTTCCTCGAGAACGACAAGGCCGAACTGCGCGACGCCGGCCACCTGTGGGGCAAGAGCTGCTGGGAAACCGAAGAGACGATCAAGCACGAACTGCAGGACCCGCTGGTGCGGGTGTCGTCGATCGGCCTCGCGGGCGAGAACCAGGTGATGTTCTCCTGTGTGGTCAATGACCTGCACCGTGCCGCCGGGCGTTCCGGCGTCGGCGCGGTGATGGGCTCGAAGAATCTCAAGGCGGTCGCGCTGCGCGGCACCAAGGGAACCTCGGGCATCAAGGATTTCCCCGCGTTCATGAAGGCCACCACCGAGGCCAAGAAGGTGCTTGCCGACAACGCGGTCACCGGCCAGGGCCTGCCCACCTACGGCACCCAGGTGCTGATGAACGTGATCAACGAAATGGGGGCACTGCCCACCCGCAACCACCGCGACGTGCAGTTCGAGGACGCGGGCAAGATCTCCGCCGAAGCCATGCACGAGAAGCGCCCGAGCGACGGCAAGTCCCACCTGGTGACCAACGCCGCCTGCTTCGGATGCACCATCGCCTGCGGCCGGATCTCCGAGATCGACAAGGGCCACTTCACGGTCAAGAACAGCCCGAAGTACTGGGGCGCCTCCGGCGGGCTGGAATACGAAGCCGCGTGGGCACTGGGTGCGGCCAACGGCGTGGGCGATCTCGAAGCCCTGCAGTACGCCAACATGATCTGCAACGAGCAGGGCATGGATCCGATCTCGTTCGGCGCCACCATCGGTGCGGTCATGGAGATGTACGACATGGGCGTGCTCACCAAGGAGCAACTGGGCATCGAGTCGCCCTTCGGTTCGGCCGAAGCGCTGGCGAAGATGGTCGAGATGACCGCCCAGGGCGAAGGCTTCGGCAAGGAGATCGGGCTGGGCTCGAAGCGCCTGTGCGAGAAGTACGGCCACCCCGAGCTGTCGATGAGCGTCAAGGGCCAGGAGTTCCCTGCCTACGACTCGCGCGGCATCCAGGGCATGGGCCTGGCCTATGCGACCTCGAACCGTGGCGCCTGCCACCTGCGCGGCTACACCGTGGCCTCCGAGGTGCTCGGCATCCCGGTCAAGACCGATCCGCTGGTCACCGAGGGCAAGCCCGAGCTGGTCAAGGCCTTCCAGGACGCGACCGCGGTGTTCGACTCGGCCGGCATCTGCGTGTTCACCAGCTTCGCGTGGACCCTGGCCGACGTGCAGCCGCAACTGGCCGCCGCCTGCGAAGGCGACTGGAGCATGGAGAAGTTGAACGAAGTGGGCGAGCGCATCTGGAACATGGAGCGCCAGTTCAACAACGCGGCCGGCTTCACTGCCAAGGACGACAACCTGCCGCCGCGCCTGACCACCGAACCGGCCAAGACCGGGCCGGCCAAGGGGCTGGTGAACGGGCTGGCGAAGATGTTGCCGGAGTACTACCAGGTTCGTGGCTGGACCCCCGACGGGGTGCCCACCGCTGAGACCCTGGCACGCCTCAGCCTCTGAGCGCGTGGCGTGACCATCGCCGGCGCCGCCCCATGGTGGGCGGGGCCGGCCCTTGAGCAAGGACACTCCATGAAACACCTGATACTCGGTAACGGCCCCGCCGGCGTGGTGGCGGCCGAAACCCTGCGCCGCGCCGCGCCGCAGGACGAAATCGTGCTGATCGGCAACGAGGACGAACCGCCCTATTCGCGCATGGCCATTCCCTACCTGCTCGAAGAGAACATCGACGAGCGCGGCACCTATCTGCGCAAGACGCCGGGCTATTTCGACAGCCTGCGCATTCGCGAACTGCGTGGCCGCGCGGTCGCGCTCGACACCGACCGGCGGCGCGTGCTGTTCTTCGACGGCCATTTCGAGGATTACGACCGCGTGCTGATCGCGACCGGCTCGCACCCGGTGCGTCCGCCGATCCCGGGCGTCGACTATCCCGAAGTGCAGACCTGCTGGACCCTCGAGGACGCGCGCGCGATCGCGCACCATGCGAAGCCCGGTGCGCGGGTGCTGCAGCTCGGTGCCGGCTTCATCGGCTGCATCATCATGGAGGCGCTGGCCAGCCGCGGGGTCGAGCTCACCGTGGTCGAGATGGGCGACCGCATGGTGCCGCGCATGATGACCCCCAAGGCCGGCGGCATGATCAAGCGCTGGGTCGAGGACAAGGGCGTCCGGGTGGTGACCTCGGCCGGGGTGAGCCGCATCGATCGCGGCAGCGACCACGGGGCCGACGCCCCGCTCACGGTCACCCTGACCACCGGCGACAAGCTCGACTGCGACCTGGTCATCGTCGCCGCCGGCGTTGCACCGAACGTCGCCTTCCTCGAAGGCACCGGGGTGCACGTGGCCAAGGGCGTGCTGGTCGATGACCGGCTCGAAACCAGCGTGAAGGGCATCTACGCCGCGGGCGACGTGGCCGAAGCGCCGGACGTGTTCACGGGCGCGCACCTGGTCGCGGCGATCCAGCCCAACGCGGCCGACCAGGCGCGGGTGGCGGCGCTCAACATGGCCGGGCGCGACACGCGGCTGAACGGCGTCCTGGCGATCAACGTGCTCGACACCCTGGGGCTGATCTCGACCTCGTTCGGGCAGTGGTGGGGGGAAGAGGCGGACAAGGGCGGGCAGGGCATCGAGCATGTGGACGAGGCCCGCAGCCGCTACCTGAGCCTGCAGTTCAAGAATGACGTGCTGATCGGTGCCACCTCGATCGGGCTCACCGAGCATGTCGGCGCCCTGCGCGGGCTGATCCACGGCCAAGTCAAGCTCGGCGCGTGGAAGGATCGCCTGCTCGCCGCGCCGCTGCAGTTCGTCGATGCCTACGTGGCGACCTCGCAGCCGATGGCGCTGGCGCGCTGAGGACCGCACCCACGATGAAGATCGCGTTCAAGCTGTTCGCCTCGCTGTCGGACTACCTGCCGCCGGACAGCAAGAGCAACCGCCTCGAACTCGAGGTGGACGAAGGGACCACGGTGGCCGAGCTCATCCGGCGCTACCAGGTGCCGGAGCGCAGCGCCCATCTGGTGCTGGTCAACGGCGTGTTCGTGCCACCGTCCGAGCGCATTCGCCACCGGCTCAACGAGCGCGACGAACTCGCGATCTGGCCGCCGATCGCCGGCGGCTGAAGCGTGTCCGATCCGGAAGGCATCGTCGACCGCGAAGTGACCGCGACGCCGGCCCAGTTCGAACGCGATCTGCGTGCGACCTGGCCGGCGGTGACCGGTTCGGCCGACGCGGGACGCCTGGTGCTGACCGATGGCCCGCTCAGCCTGCAACTCGAGCTGCGGCCTGGCGGCATGCGCAGGATCGGCCTGCTCGAACTCCCCCGCCTGATGGTGCGGTATCGCTTCGGTGGCGGATCGGCGGAGGACCATCGCCGGTGGCTGGCAATCCTCGACCGCGGCATGCAGAAGGGCGGTGGATAAGGGTTTGCTGGCGTAATGCTTGCTGTTGTCTTCCCCCGCAGTTGATAACAACACTCGGAAAGACCCCCCGGTCGTTGCCACGGCGGTAACGGGCTCTGCGCCGCGGAGAACCCGTTTCTTGCGTCCGGCGCCGATTCCGGCGGTTTCGGTTATTCTCCCGTCGATGTCGATGTTCACCTCCACTTTCACCGATGCGCTCGCCTTGCTCACCACCTTCGATGCGCGCGTGGCCGAGATCGTGTGGCTGTCACTGGAGGTCAGCGGCGGAGCGGTGGCGCTGGGCACCCTGATCGGCTTGCCGCTGGGGGCCTGTCTCGCGGTGGGGCGGTTCCCGGGCAAGAACATGGCGTCGGTGCTGGTCAATGGCCTGATGGGCCTGCCCTCGGTCGTGGTCGGGGTCGTCGTCTATCTCTTTCTGTCGCGTTCCGGGCCGTTCGGCAGTGCCGGTCTGCTGTACACGCCGACCGCGATGGTCATCGCCCAGACCCTGCTGGTGATTCCGCTGATGGCGGCGATTGCGCGCCAGGTGGTGGAGGACGTGTGGCAACGCTACGCCGAGGAGCTGCAGGTGATGCGCTTTACCTGGTGGCAGAGCGTGACCACGCTGCTCTACGACTGCCGCCATTCGCTGGTGGTGGCGGTGCTGGCCGGGCTCGGGCGGGCGATGAGCGAGGTCGGGGCGGTGATGATCGTCGGCGGCAACATCGACCGCTCGACCCGGGTGATGACCACCGCGATCGCGCTCGAAACCAGCAAGGGCGATCTGCCGCTGGCGATCGCGCTCGGGCTGGTGCTGATCCTGATCATTCTCGCGCTCAATGCGCTCGCCTTCGTCCTGCGGCAGTGGACGATGCGGCACTATGGCTAGGGCGAGGACGATGTTTCCGATCCGGATCGACGCGCTTCGCTATTCCCCCAACGGGCGTGCGGTGCTTGACGGGATCGATCTCGAACTCGGCAGCGAGGGCATCACCCTCGTGCTGGGGCCGAACGGGGCAGGCAAGAGCATGCTGCTGCGTGTGCTGTGCGGACTGGTGGCGCCCACCGGCGGGACGATCGCGTGGGGAACGGAGGGGCGGCCCGAACATGGCGTGATGATGGTGTTTCAGCATCCGATGCTGCTGCGCGCGTCGGTACAGGAGAATGTCGCGCTCGGCCTGAAGCCGCTGGGGGTTGCGGCAGGCGAACGCCTGCGTCGCGCACGGGCCGTGCTGGAGCGGATCGGTCTTGCCCATCGTGCGACCGAAAGTGCGTCCCGTCTGTCGGGCGGCGAACGCCAGCGCTTGGCGCTGGCGCGCGCCTGGTTGATCCGACCCCGGCTTCTGCTTCTGGACGAGCCGACGGCGAGCCTCGATCCCTCGGCTACCGCCGAGGTCGAGCGCATCATCCGCGAGATCCGCACCGACGGCACGCGCATCCTGATGGTCACCCACAACCTCGGCCAGGCGACCCGGCTGGGCGACGATATCGTGTTCCTGGCAAATGGCAAGGTGTGCGAGCACACGCCGACCCAGCGCTTTTTCTCCCGTCCGGCGTCCGCCGAGGCAAAGCTTTTCATCCAGGGCGAGCTGCCCTGGCGGATGACGTTCTGATCGGGCTGGACGGACTCGCCCACTTGCAGCGAGATTCGCAGGGAGCGCTCTGGATCCGTGCTTCGGTATTTCTAAAGTAATACCGCTCGCAGCCGTTATCGCTGTTAGTTCCCGGAGTCCTCCGGGTGCTCGTCCACGGAACAAGATTCGGAGTACGCGATGATCCACCTTTTCTCCCGCATGAGGGTGGGCACCCGGCTCGCCGTGCTGCAGTTGCTGATGCTGGGCTTCATCATTGCAACCGGCGTACTCGGCCTGGTCGGCATGGCCAGCACGGTATCCAGCATAGAGCGCATGCAGACCGGTCTGCTCGATCCGGTGGAGCGCCTGGGCGAGGTCCGTTCAGCCGTTCAGGGCATCAACCTCGAGATCCTGCGTGCGCTTCAGCATCAGCCCGATCACGAGCTGGCCGCGCTGCATAGCCACCCCACGACCGTGCACCTCGACCACGTCGAGGAACAGATCGCGCACCTGAACCAGGGCTGGCAGGCATTCAAGAGCGGACGGGCGGCCGAGGGCGAAGAGCAGGCCCTGGTGGCGCAGTTCGATGCGTCCGTGAACGAGATGTTGCCCCTGATCAGGGAAACCAGTGCGGCCCTGCGCGGCGGCGACTTCTCGATGGAGGTCCAACGCCGCTTTGTGATCGATGGCCAGGCATCGATGATGGCGAAGATGCCGCTGCTCGACCAGCTGGCCGTCGCCCAACTCAAGAGCGGTGAGCGCCTCTTTGCCGAGGCCGAGGCCGACTATCGCACGGAGCAGTGGCTGCTCGGCGGGGTGGTGGTGTTTGCCGCGGTGACGGGACTGTTGCTGGGGATCGGGGTCTCGCGTTCGATCAGGAGACCGCTGGACGAGGCGGTGAGCGCGGCCGAGAGTGTTGCGGCGGGGAGCCTCGACCGGCAGATCGCGCTGACCGGCGGCGACAATGAGCTGGGGCGCCTCGAAGTGGCTCTCGACGTGATGCGCAAGAACCTGCGTCAGGTGATCGGCGAACTGCAGGGGGCATCCGGTCAGTTGTCGACGTCGGCGCTGAAGCTCACCACGTCGGCCGACAGCGTGGCCAGCGCCTCCGGCAAGCAGAGCGAGGCGGCGTCGTCGATGGCGGCCTCGGTCGAAGAGGTCACCGTCAGCATCAATCACGTCGCCGATTCGGCGCGTGAGGCCGCGCGGCTGGCCCGGGAGGCTGGCACCCAGAGCGAGAGCGGCGGAGTGGTGATCAACGAGGCCGTGGACCGGATGCGGCACATTGCCAGCAGCATTCAGAAGGCGACCGAGCGGATGGGCGATCTGCGCGACCGGACCGGAGAGATCTCCAGGGTGGTCGGCGTGATCCGGGATGTGGCCGACCAGACCAACCTGCTGGCCCTGAATGCGGCCATCGAAGCTGCGCGGGCGGGCGAGCAGGGGCGTGGTTTTGCCGTGGTCGCCGACGAAGTGCGGAAGCTCGCGGAGCGCACCGCCGTGTCGACGACCGAGATCAGTCAGCTGATCGGTGCCATACAGCACAGTGTCGGCGACGTGTTCGCCGTGATGGAGGAAAGCGCCGCCGGCGCGACCGGTGGGGTCGAGGTCGCAAACCGTGCCGGTGAAGCGGTCGGGTTGATCACTGCCAGTGCGCGTGCAGTCGATGGCGTGGTCGGAGATATTTCCAGTGCCTTGCGCGAGCAGGGGGCCGCCGCCAACGATATTGCCCGCAATGTCGAGCGCATTGCCGACATGGCGGAACAGAATTCGGGGGTGGTGGAAGAGACCTCGGTTGCTGCCCGCGGCCTGAACTCGATCGCGACCCGCATCGACGAGATGCTGGGTCGCTTCAAGATGTGAGCCCGGGCCCGGTGCGGCCGGCCCCGTTTGCTGTCGGGGGACGGCCGGCGTGCCTCCTCAGACGCGCAGCAGTGCCTTGCACAGGCGCTCGGAGAACTGGTCCTCGGTGAATTGCGGTTCGTTGGGCGGGTAGAGTTCGACTTCGTCGATCGTGAACCCGTGCTCGCTGGCGAGCGCGCGCAGCTCCTTGATTTTCTGACAGGCCTTCAGCTGTTCGCCGAGGGCCGCATCCGCACGGGCCTTGTCCGAAAACGCCTTGATGTCCTTGATTGCCATGATTCCTTGCTCTTCGATTCCGTATTGAGATCGAGGTGTGGCGCTTGCGCCATGCCTCCCCGCAGTGCAGGACTCCTGCAATACAGGGTGAACGCAAGACCGATGCCTGTGCGTGGATCCGGGAATCAATTCATTTTAAATCAGTTACTTGATGGCAATTTGCGAGCAATGACCGCGGCTGGTTTTGTCGGGTTTCCTCCCTTCCGGCCGTTCTTGAAGGCTTTGCACCGGAGCTTCGGCGTGGCGCCTACGCCCCCGCCACCCAGTGCCCCGACTTTCCGCCGCGCTTCTCCATCAACTGCACGCCCTCGATGCGCATGCCGCGGTCGACGGCCTTGCACATGTCGTAGATGGTGAGGAGACCGACGCCGACCGCGGTCAGGGCCTCCATTTCGACCCCGGTGCGGCCGACCGTTTCGGCGGTGACCGTGCAGCGGATCGCCCACGCCGCGGCGTCGCTATCGAACTCCACCGCGACGCGGGTGAGTGGAATCGGGTGGCACAACGGGATCAGCTCGCTGGTACGCTTGGCGCCCTGGATCGCCGCGATCCGCGCAATGCCGAGCACATCCCCTTTTTTCGCACTGCCCGACTGGATCATGGCGAAGGTGGCCGCTTCCATCAGGATGCGGCCGGTGGCAACCGCCACCCGGCGCGTTTCGGACTTGGCGCCGACGTCGACCATGTGGGCCTGGCCCTCGGCATCGAAGTGGGTCAGGGCGGAGTGGCTGGATTCGCTCATGGTGTTGTACAGAGGTGGATTCAGGGTTTGAGTGGGTTTGCGACCGGTCGTCCCGCCGCATGCTACATGCCGATACACGCTCTCATGAACGAGTCCGCGAGGACGGTTATCATAGCATTCGATGATGCGCCGATCCCTTGCCCTGCTGCTCAGCCTTGCGCTGGCCTTTCCTGCTCACGCCCTCGATCTGCCCGATCTGGGAGATGTGGGTGCGTCCGAGTTTTCGCCGGCCGAGGAGCGCCGGATCGGCGAGGAGATCATCCGCGAGATCCGCTGGAAGGATGCCGCCTATCTCGACGATCCGGAGGTCGAGGAGTACATCAACCGTCTCGGCAAGCGCCTGGTCGCGGTCAGCAACAATCCGCAGCAGAATTTCGACTTCTTCGGGGTCAAGGACGGCACGCTCAATGCGTTTGCGCTGCCGGGCGGATACATCGGCGTGCATACCGGGTTGATTCTCGCCGCGGAGAGCGAATCGGAGCTGGCTTCGGTGCTCGGCCACGAAATCGCTCACGTCACCCAGCGCCACATCGCGCAGATCGTCGGCAAGCAGGGCCAGGCCGGGATGCTGATGCTGGCTTCGCTGCTGGTGGCGATCCTGGCCGCGCGCAGCAATTCGCAGGTGAGCGAGGCGGCGGTGGCCGCCGGGCAGGCCGGGGCGATCCAGTCGCAGCTGGGCTATACCCGCGACTTCGAACGCGAGGCCGACCGGGTCGGCTTGCAGACACTCGAGGCTGCCGGTTTCGATGTGCGCGGCATGCCCGGTTTCTTCGAGCGTCTGCAGCGCGCGAGCCGCCTGTACGAGAACAACGCGCCGGCCTACCTGCGCACCCATCCGCTCACCACCGAGCGGATTGCGGACATGGAGAACCGCGCCGCCTCGATGCGCTATCGGCAGGTGCCGGATTCGGCCGATTTTCGATTCGTGCGCGCCAAGCTGCGGGTGCAGGCCGCGCAGCCGGCCGATGCGGTCAGGGAGTACGAGGATCGGAGCGCACGGACCCCCAAGGACGAGGCGACGCACTATGGGCTGGTTCGGGCGCTGATGCGCGCGGGTCGTCTCGACGAGGCGGAGACCCGGTTGGCAGCGCTGCGGCGTACGGCCGAACCGTCGCCGTTCATCGAGTCGCTCGGCGCCGAACTCGAGATGGCGCGGCGCGACCCCACGGCGGCGGTCAGGACGCTGGAGGCCGCGGCAAAGCGCTTTCCGGGCAACCAGAGCGTGCGCTATGCGCTCGCCGATGCGCAGATCATCGCCGGACGGCCGGCGGACGCGGTGGCGGGCGTGCGGCAGGCGCTGCAGGCGCGCGGCGACGACATCCGGATGTGGAGATTGCTGTCGCGGGCGAATGCCGCGCTCGGCAAGCGTACCGCCCAGCATCGCGCCCAGGCCGAAGTCTATGCCTTGCAGGGGAGCTATCCGGCCGCCCTCGAGCAGCTCGAGATCGCCCGCAAGGCGGGCGACGGCGACTTCTACGAGCTCTCGGCGGTCGACGCCCGGCTGCGTGAAATGAAGGTTCGGGTACGTGAGGAGCGCCTCGATCGCGAGCGCTGATCTGCCTGGCGCGGGTTTTCGCCTACCGGGAGGCCCCGCTTTACATTAAAATCCGCGGGTTTGCTGATAAAGACGACAAAGGACGAAACAATGGATTTCGACAAGGAAGTGGACGCCCGTGGTCTGAATTGCCCGTTGCCGATCCTGCGTGCGAAGAAGGCGCTGGCCGAACTGCAACCCGGGCAAGTGGTGCGCGTGGTGGCGACCGATCCGGGGTCAGTGAAGGATTTTCAGGCTTTTGCCAAGCAGACCGGTAACGAACTGATGCATCAGGGCGAAACTGCCGACAAGGCGTTCGAGTTCTTCATGAAGCGGAAGTAGGCTGCACCGGTTTTGGCAAGACAAAGGGCCGCACGAAGCGGCCCTTGTCATTGCGACAGCGCCAGCGGGCGCCGGTCGCATCAATGCCCGGCGAGTTTCGCCAGCTGCGGGCGCAGTTGCTCCAGCGTGGCCTTGAAGCCGGCCAGCCGATCGCGTTCCTGTTGCACCACGGCGGCCGGTGCACGGTCGACGAAGCTGGCGTTGCCGAGCTTGGCTTCGGCCTTGCCGATCTCGCCTTCGAGGCGGGCGATTTCCTTGCCGACGCGTTCGCGTTCGGCGGCGATGTCGATCTCCACCTTCAGCATCAATCGGGTTTCGCCCGCCACCGCGATCGGGGCGAGTTCATCGGCACCGATCTCGGCGACGATCTCCACCGCCGACAGCTTGGCGAGGCCGGCGAGGTAGGGCGCATAGGTCTTCAGCACCTCGATGTCGCCGGCCGCGACCAGCGGCATGCGCTGTGCCGGGGAGATGCCCATCTCGCCGCGCAGGTTGCGGCAGGCGTAGATCATCGCCTTGAGCTCGGTGACCTTCGCTTCGGCGGCTTCGTCGATGCGGCCGAGATCGGCCTGCGGGTAGCGCGCGAGCATCAGGCTCTCGGCCTCCTTGCGTCCGGCGAGTGGGGCCACGGTCTCCCACAGCTCCTCGGTGATGAAGGGGATCAGCGGGTGGGCCAGGCGCAGCACGGTCTCGAGCACGCGCAGCAGGGTACGGCGGGTGGCGCGCTGCTGCGCCGGGGTGCCGGTCTGGATCTGGACCTTGGCCAGTTCGAGATACCAGTCGCAGTATTCGTCCCATACGAACTCGTAGGCCGCGCGCGATACGAGGTCGAACCGGTAGGCCTCGAACTGGGCGGCGACTTCGGCTTCGGTGCGCTGCAGGCGGGACACGATCCAGCGGTCGGCAAACGAGAAGTCGAGGTAGCCGCTGGGGCTGCATTGGTCGGGGGTGTGCTCGTTCAGGCCGCAGTCCTCGCCTTCGCAATTCATCAGCACGAAGCGGGTGGCGTTCCACAGCTTGTTGCAGAAGTTGCGGTAGCCCTCGCAGCGCGCGAGGTCGAACTTGATGTCGCGACCGGGGCTGGCGAGCGAGGCGAAGGTGAAGCGCAATGCGTCGGTGCCGAACGCCGGAATGCCCGCGGGGAATTCCTTGCGCGTCTTCTTCTCGATGCTCTGCGCCTGCTTGGGGTTCATCAGCCCGAAGGTCCGCTTCTGGACCAGTTCGTCGATGGCGATGCCGTCGATCAGGTCGATTGGGTCGAGCACGTTGCCCTTCGACTTGCTCATCTTCTGGCCTTCCGCGTCGCGGATCAGGCCATGTACATAGACGTGCCTGAACGGGATCTTGCCGGTGATGTGTCTGGTCATCATCACCATCCGCGCAACCCAGAAGAAGATGATGTCGAAGCCGGTCACCAGCACGGTGGAGGGCAGGTAGAGGTCGAGCGCGTCGTTGCTTTTTGCCGGCCACTCCGCGGTCCAGTCCAGCGTGGAGAACGGCCACAGCGCGGACGAGTACCAGGTGTCGAGCACGTCGTCTTCCTGGCGCAGCCGGCCTTCCTCGTAGCGCGCATGCAGGGTGGCCAGACGCTGGGCCAGCTCCGGGTAGCGCTCGGCGGTGTCGCCGTTGGACTGGTGTGCCTGCACTTCGGCCTGCAGCTTGGCGATCTCGGCCTCGAGGTCGGCCTTCCAGTTGTGGATGGCTTCCTCTTCGTTGGCCGCGACATAAATCTTGCCTTCGTCGTCGTACCACGCCGGGATGCGGTGACCCCACCACAGCTGGCGCGAGATGCACCAGTCCTGGATGTTGTTGAGCCACTGGTTGTAGGTGTTGATCCAGTTCTCGGGGTAGAACCTGATCTCGCCCGAGGATACGCATTCCAGCGCCTTCTCGGTGATCGACTTGCCGTCCGTGCCCGGTTTGCTCATGGCGACGAACCACTGGTCGGTGAGCATCGGCTCGATCACGACATTGGTGCGGTCGCCGCGCGGGACCTGCAACTTGTGCGCCTTGATCTCGATCATCAGACCGAGCGCTTCGAGCTCGGTGACCACCTGTGCACGCGCCGGCACCCGGTCCATGCCGACGATGCTGGCGGGCATGGCGACGCCTTCCAGGGCCTCACCGTCGGTGGTGTAGCGCTCGGCGACCGCCGGGATGCTGCCGCCGAGGGTGAGCACCACGATCATGTCGAGCCGGTGGCGCTGGCCGACCGCGTAGTCGTTGAAGTCGTGCGCCGGGGTGACCTTGACGCAGCCGGTGCCGAACTCGCGGTCAACGTAGTCGTCAGCGATGATCGGAAGGTCGCGCCCGGTCAGCGGCAGGCGCACGGTCCTGCCGATCAGGTGAGCGTAGCGCTCGTCTTCCGGGTGCACCATCACCGCGACGTCGCCGAGCAGGGTCTCGGGGCGGGTGGTGGCTACCGTCAGGCCGGCCAGTTCACCGATCGGGCCGTCGGTGAAGGGGTAGAGAATGTGGTAGAGCTTGCCATCTTCCTCCTCTGACACCACTTCGAGGTCGGACACCGCGGTGCCGAGTTTCGGGTCCCAGTTCACCAGGCGCTTGCCGCGGTAGATCAGGCCTTCGTTGTAGAGCCGGACGAAGGTTTCGGTGACGGTCTTCGACAGGCCCTCGTCCATGGTGAAGCGTTCGCGCTTCCAGTCCGGACTGGTGCCCATGCGGCGCATCTGGCGGGTGATGGTGCCGCCGGAGTATTCCTTCCACTCCCATACCTTCTCGAGGAATTTCTCGCGCCCGAGATCGTGGCGGCTGACGCCCTGCGCGTCGAGCTGGCGTTCGACCACGATCTGAGTGGCGATCCCGGCATGGTCGGTGCCCGGCTGCCACAGGGTGTTGTGGCCACGCATGCGGTGGTAGCGGGTGAGCGCGTCCATGATGGTCTGGTTGAAGCCGTGGCCCATGTGCAGCGTGCCGGTGACATTGGGCGGCGGCAGCAGGATGCAGAAGGCGTTCGGGTTCGACTTGTCGAGACCGGCGTCGAAGTAGCCGCGGGATTCCCATTCGGGGTAGCGACGGGCTTCGATAGCCGCCGGTTCGAAGCTTTTGGCCAGTTCCATATTGTTTGAGCGCGCTTGAAGGCAAAGGCGCGATTATAGCGGATGCGCCCCTGAAGCCCGGAAGTGGCGTTCGCGTGGAGCCGAACGAGCGGGCGAAATTTACGGCAGGGAGTCGTCGCTGTTCCAGTCGCGCTCGATCCACGCATCTTCGGCAAACTGCGCTTGCAGGAATCCAATCCACGCGCTGACCTTGGCCGGGATCATTCGGGGTGACGGATAGACGGCATGAATCTCCTGCGAGGGCAGCGGAAAGTCCCGCAGGATGGCGATCAGCGTGCCGCCGATGATCCACCGGCGCGCGATGTATTGCGGCAGCAGGGCGACGCCGATGCCGTCGAGTGCGGCCGAGGCGACGCAGGAAATATTGTTTGCCCGCAGCGGGCCATTGACCGCTACCGCGATCGGGCTTCCTTTTCCGTCGGCATAGTGCCAGAGGTGATCGCCTTGTACGCTGCTGTAGACGATGCAGGCGTGACCGGCGAGCAACGACGGATGAGCAGGTTCGCCCCAGCGGGCGAGATACGCCGGGCTCGCCACCGTGACCCAGGGGTTGACGCCGAGACAGCGGCTGCCGAGCGTGGAGTCGGCAAGCTTGCCCATGCGAACGGAGACATCGATGCCGTGCTCGACCAGGTCGATCATGTGATCGTCGAACTGCAGGTCGAACTGCACGCCCGGATTGCTGGCCATGAACTCCTGCGCGAGCGGCATCACCACCCGCCGCCCGAAACCCGAGGAACTCGCCACCCGCAGCCGACCGTTTATCCGCTCCCCCAGGCGGGTGACCATGTCGTCTGCGGTTTCGACCTCGCGCTGAATGATCTTGCAGCGTTCGTAGAACAGCGTGCCGGCTTCGGTCAGGCGCATGCCGCGCGTATTGCGATTGAGCAGGCGGACGCCCAGTCGGGCTTCGATTGCGGCGATGTGCTTTGTCACCGTGGGCTGTGACAGGTTCATGTCCCGCGCGGTACGCGAGAAGCTTCCGCTATCAACGAGACGGATGAACAACTGCATGCTGGTGAACCTGTCCATCGGCGCATCTCCATGAAAGACCGCGTCATTGATGCCCTGGAAGAATAAGCGATATTCCTTATACCGTGTTTTTTCACCTTTGGAATCAGCGCAATATTCAACGACGCCAATCCATGGCAATGCCGCAGGGGGTACGGGTTTTCCCTTGGATACACGGTTTGGGGCGGATTCGGGGCGGCGCGCTGGGATGCCGTGAAATGCGTTCGATGTACGAGGTGAGGAGCTGTGGAGAATGCCGGTGCGGCGAGGTCGCCGTATTGGGGGAACGAATAAGTCGACGGTGCCCGCCCGGCCCGATAACGACAAAGGAGACAAGATGAGCACGACATTCACTCGCCGCGAGGCTTTGAAGGCGGTTGCTTCGACTGCGCTGGTGAGCGCACCGTTCATTGGCAATGCGCACGCCCAGGCCGGGACCACGTGGAAGGTCCAGTCCACCTGGGATGCGGGAACCACCGGATACCGGCTGTTCGAGACCTGGTGCAACGGCTTCAAGGAAAGGACCGGTGGGGAGCTGAGCATCCAGCCGTTTCCGGCAAAGGCGGTCGCGGCCGACAACAATTCCCTGTTCGATGCGGTGCGCAGCGGTGTGCTGCAAGGCATGAATCCGTTCACGCTCTACTGGGCCGGCAAGATTCCGGCTTCGGTGTTCCTGTCCTCGTACCCGATGGGGCCCGATCAGCCGGCCCAGTGGGACACCCTGTATTACGGTCTCGGCATGCTCGAGATGGCGCGCGAGATCTACGCCAAGCAGGGGCTCTTCTTTGTCGGGCCGATCCACCACGACGCCAACATCATCCACTCCAAGGTGCCCATCCGCTCGGTGGACGACCTCAAGGGCAAGAAAATCCGCCTGCCCGGCGGCATGGTGGCGGAGGTGTTTCAGGCGTTCGGCTGCTCGACCGTGGCGCTGCCCGGTTCGGATATCTTCCCGGCGCTGGAAAAGGGCACGATCGACGCGGCCGACTACGTCGGCCCCGCGGTCAACTATGACCTCGGATTCCATCAGGTCACCAAGTACATCCTGTTTGGGCCACCGGGCACGATGAGCGTATACCAGCCGGTGGACACGATGGATCTCACCGTGAACATGGGGGCCTGGAAACGCCTGAGCAAGAAGATGCAGGATCTGGTCGAGGATCAGGTGAAGAGCTACTCGCTGCATCACTACGTGCAGATTCAGAAGGCGAACATGGTGGCGATGGACAAGTTCATCGCCGCCGGCTCCGAGGTGTCACGCATGGGGCCGACCGATATCGAACGCTTCCGTAAGGCGGCGATACCGATCTGGTACAAATGGGCGAAGAAGGACCCGGACGCGACACGCGTGTTCAAGCTGCATCTCGACTACATGAAGAACGAGATCCTCGGATACGTCACCGCGGATGACCTCAAGGGGCAGACCCTCTGATCCTCGGCCGATGAGACCGCAGCCGCGGCTGCGGTCCGGACGCCCGCCGGAGTGCGTCCGGGGCGCCGTTGCCTCCCCGTGCTGCGGGCGCTCGCCACCCGATGTTCCGCTGCTTGTATCGAGTCGATCAGCGGCCACATCCGGCCTGCCCTGTGGCAATGTCGATCGAGCGTTTTTTTCCGGAGTACGCGATGGATGACCTGCAGGGTTTCGGCTTCGTCATGCCCCACTGGGCCTACTGGGGCTGGCTGGCGGTGATGCCCATGCTCCTGATCGCGCTTGCGCAGCGCAAGGGAGTGCTGCCGGAGGTGGAGCATGCGGAGGGTGCCACCACCTTCGAACGCGTGGTCGACTGGGTGAGCGACCGCAGTGGGATCTTCGTCGCGCTGTGGAGCGTGAATGCGGTGTTTGCCTACACCTACGAGGTGCTCATGCGGTATGCCTTCAACCAGCCCACGATCTGGGTGCATGAGTCGAGCTATCTGCTGTTCGGCATGCAGTATGCGCTGGCCGGGGCCTACGGCCTGCTGCACGGCTCCCATGTCCGGGTGGATGTGATCTACACCAGGCTGTCCATGCGTGCGCGGAGTGCGGTGGATGTGACCACCTCGGTGTTCTTCTTTGCCTTCGTGCTGGTGATGATTTCCACCGGATGGCGGTTCTTTGCCGACAGTTTCAATCAGGGCGAGCGCTCGCTCGAAACCTGGCAGATCCAGTACTGGCCGGTCAAAGGCTTCCTTCTGCTGGGCGCGGTCCTGATCCTTCTTGCCGGTATTTCTCAACTGATCAAGGATATCCGCAAGTTCGAAACGGCCTGCCGGGAGCACGGCTGAGATGCAGACGACGCGCACCCCGGAGCCGTCGGGCGCTCGATCCGGCTACCGTCTGGCGGTCTATGGGGCCGCCCTGCTGCTTGCCGCCGTGATGGCGGTGGAAGCGATCAATATCGCTTTCTACGATCCCTGGGGCGAGGCCCACTTCCTGTTCCGGCTGCAGGGCGTGCTCGGCGACGTGGGGATGAGCACGCTCACCTGGATCATGTTCGGCTCGCTTTTCGTGCTGCTGATGGCAGGGCTGCCGCTGGCCTTCGTTGCCGGGGGCCTCGGGGTATCGTTTCTCTACCTTGTCGGCGATGCCGACATGCTGAACATGGTGCCGAGCCGCATCTTTCCGATGATGACCAACCCGGATCTGGCGGCCATTCCGCTGTTCATCTTCATGGCGACGATGCTCGAGCGTGCCGGCCTCATCGAGGAGATGTTCGACGCCGTCTACCAGTGGATGGGCGGCCTGCGCGGAGGTCTGGCGGTCGCGACCATCGTCGCCTCCACCATCCTGGCCGCGATGGTCGGTGTGGTGGGGGCCGCGATCGTCACCATGGGGATCATTGCGCTGCCGGCAATGCTCAAGCGCCACTACGACGAACAGATCGCGCTCGGCTCGATCATGGCGGGCGGCGCGCTCGGGGTCCTGATTCCGCCGTCGATCCTGGCCATTCTCTATGCAGTGGTGGCGCAGCAGTCGGTGGGGGAGCTGTATGCGGGCAGCGTGGTGCCCGGCCTGATGCTGGCAGCGCTCTATGTCGCCTACGTGCTGATCCGCTCGCTGCTGAATCCGGCGGTCGGACCGGCGGTGCCGGTGGATGAGCGGCTCGGGCTCGGCGCCAAACTGATTTTGCTGCGTGGTCTGATCGCGCCGATCCTGCTCGTCATGGTCGTGCTGGGGCTGTTGTTTACCGGCATTGCCACGCCGGTGGAGGCCGCCGGTCTCGGCTCCTTCGGAGCAATGGTGGTGGCCCTGATTCACCGCCGGCTCACGCTCGAAGGGCTCTTCGGTGCCAGCCTGGCAACCGTGAAGGCCACCGTGATGGTGTTGTGGATCATCTTCGGGGCGTCGATCTTCGTCGGCCTCTACATCCTCAAGGGGGGGCAGGCCTTCATCACCGACTCCCTGCTCGGCACCGGGCTCTCCCCTTACGGCATCCTGTTCCTGATGATGTTCCTGCTGGTGATCCTGGGGATGTTCCTCGACTGGGTCGGGATTCTCCTGCTGGCCGTGCCCATCTTCGTTCCGATCATCAAGAGCCTGGCCTTCGACGGTTTGCTCGGCATGCCCGGGCCGACGCCGGATCAGGTCCTGGTGTGGTTCGGTGTGCTGTATCTGGTGAACATGCAGATGAGTTTTCTCAGCCCGCCATTCGGCTACGCGCTCTTTTATATCCGCGGGGTGGCGCCGGCGACGATCACGATGGGAACGATCTTCAAGTCGTCGCTCGTGTTTCTTGCCATCCAGGTGCTCGCGCTGTTGCTGGTGATGGTGTTTCCGGCGCTCGCGACCTGGCTGCCAGGCGTCCTTTACGGCCGGTAGGCGAGATCGCGGGCCGTCTCAGCGATCGATCTCGTCCAGCCGGCTGGCGATGTGCTCGGACAGGGTGGGCAGCAGCGTGGCGCGCAGATGGGCCAGGGTCTCGACGCGCAGCCGTTCGCTGAGACTGTCGAGTTCGCGCGACAGCAGCTGGGGTAGTTCGTTGCTCAGCCAGGCTTCGACTTCGCGCGCAATCAGGGTGTCGATCCGGATCAGGTGTTCGACCAGTTCGGCCCGGTTCAGCGCGCGGTTCGGGTCCGCGGGTTCGACACTGTCCTGCCCGCCGACCGGATCGGCCAGCAGCGGGATGCCGTCGTCGAAGTCGGTGACGACATCGGTCAGGATAGGCAGGTCGTCGGGGTGCGCAGGCGGCTCGGCGCCGCGATGCTTGCGCAACAGGGCATCGGCCTTGCCGATCAGGCTATCGGCCAGTTCGAGCTCGGCGGCGGGATCATCGCCAAGGGGCGACCACTCGTTCATAGGGCTGTCCTGCTCTCGGCATCGAAGGCTTTAAGGGGATGCTCGTTCTTTTTGTAGTGCATCCAGCGTGCGCGCGCCGGTGCCTTTTCGGCCTCGGTCTGGCCGATGATCTCCACCACGGCGCGGAAGTGCTCGAAACCCGGCGGTACATCCTCGGCAAGGTTGAACAGCAGATCGGCATGCGGCCATGCCGGATTGGTGTCGGCGGCGCCGATGACGACCGGGGTCTCGGCCGCCAGCGGCGACCCGACCATGACATGGGGGACGAAGGCGAGCGGCGCGGAGGTCCACAGTTGCTGATCGAGGCGGCGCGCAAAGGCGACGTCAGGTACCCGGATCGCCACCCGTCGCCCGCCCGTGTGGGCATTTGCCGCGAGCTCGCAGGCGAGCGCGAGCCGGTCCGGCGTGTTGTGATAGAACTGGATCCGCGTCACCGCGCTCAGTCCGGCTTGCCCTCGGCGCGCCCGATCAGGAACTCGGCGAGCAATGGCACCGGCCGTCCGGTGGCGCCCTTGGCCTCGCCCGATACCCAGGCGGTGCCGGCGATGTCGAGGTGCGCCCACTTGTAGGCCTTGGTGAAGCGGGCGAGAAAGCAGGCGGCGGTGATGGTGCCGGCGTAGCGCCCGCCGATGTTGCCCATGTCGGCGAAATTGCTCTTGAGCAGCTCCTGGTATTCTTCCCACAGCGGCAGTTGCCAGGCGCGGTCGCCCGACTCGGTGCCGCGCCGGAGCAGTTCGGCGGCGAGTTCGTCATCGTTGGCGAGCAGGCCGCTCGGGATCTTGCCCAGCGCAACCACGCAGGCGCCGGTCAGGGTGGCGATGTCGATCACGCAATCGGGTTTGAAGCGCTCGGCGTAGGTGAGCGCGTCGCACAGAATCAGACGGCCCTCGGCGTCGGTATTGAGGATCTCGATGGTCTGGCCCGACATCGAGGTCACGACGTCGCCCGGTCGGGTCGCGCTGCCGCCGGGCATGTTCTCGGTGGCCGGAATGACCCCGACGACATTGATCGGCAGCGCCATGCGCGCGATCGCCTTGAAGGTGCCGATCACGCTGGCCGCGCCGCACATGTCGTACTTCATCTCGTCCATCTCGGCGCCGGGCTTGAGCGAGATGCCGCCGCTGTCGAAGGTGACGCCCTTGCCGACCAGCACGACCGGCTTGGCCTTCGCCTTGCCGCCCTTGTAATGCATCACGATGAATCGGGGCGGCAGGTGCGATCCGCGGGCCACCGACAGCAAGGAGCCCATGCCGAGCTTTTCCATGTCGGCGCGTTCGAGCACCTCGACCTCGAACTTGAAGTGCTTGCCGAGGGCCTTGGCGGTATCGGCAAGATGGGCCGGGGTGCACACGTTGCCGGGAAGGTTGCCGAGATCCTTTGCCAGCGCCATGCCTTCGGCGATGGCGTGGCCGCGGCGCGCGGCCGCCTCGAGTTCGGCATTGAGCTTCTCGGCGATGACCAGGGTGATCTTGCGTGCACCGCGCTCCTTTTTACTGTCCTTGCCGTTGGCTTTCGGGGCGTCGAAGCGGTAGGCCCCGTCGGCGATCATGCGGCTGGCCTGTTGCAGGCGCCAGGCCAGCGAACGTTTGGGAACGACGGCGTCGGCCAGGGTGACCGCGGCGTCCTTGGCCGCGCATCCGGCGAGCGTTTTCGCAACGCTCGACAGTGCATCGCGGTAGGCCTTGTCGCCGAATTCGTCGGCCTTGCCCAGACTCACTACCAGCACCCGTTCGGCCGTCGTGCCGGGGAGGTCGTGCAGCAGCACCGAGGCGCCGGCCTTGTCTTCGAGATCGCCGCGCTTGATCAGCTGCGACAGACGGCCCGCGCTCGCCTTGTCGATGGCCTGCGCGGGGGCGGGGAGGGGGCCGTCGGCGAAGGCGCCAACAACGAGAACGCCGGTCCGGAGTTTCTCCGGGGTGGCGGTCTTTATGGTAAATTCCACTGGCTTGCTCCTGGGAAGACGCGTCGTTAGAACTGTGGCCGATTATGGCCCGTTCCTGATGAACCCGTCAAAATCACTGGCAGCGTCCCTCCAAAACGCATAACGGTCCATTCTGGTGCGATGATCTTCCGCCGCGCCCTCCAGCGGGAATTTACCCACGCCGCCGCAGCAGTGTTCGTCGCGCTGTTCGCGATCCTCATCACCACGCTGCTGATCCGTCTGCTGGGTCAGGCCGCGGGCGGGCGTGTGCCTTCCGACGCCGTACTCGCCCTGATCGGGTTCAGTGCGGTGACGAAGCTGCCGATCGTGCTCACCCTCACCGCGTTCATCGCCATTCTGCTGTCGCTGTCGCGCAGCTATCGTGACTCGGAGATGGTGGTGTGGTTCGCCGCGGGCGTGCCGCTCACCGCCTGGATCGGGCCGGTGCTGCGCTTTGCCGTGCCGCTGGTGGTGGTGATCGCGGGGGTGACCCTGTTCCTCGGTCCGTGGGCGGAAGTCCAGAACGCCGAATATCGTGACCGGCTCGACAGTCGTGACGATACCCAGCGGGTGGCGCCCGGGGTGTTCCGCGAATCCTCGGGCGCACGCCGGGTGTTCTTCGTCGAGGTCGGGGCGGGCGCCGATGGTCGGGTGCGCAATGTGTTCGTCAGCGAAGAAAAGGAAGGCACGCTGACCGTCATCGCGGCTGCCGAGGGTTCGCTGAAAGCCGATGCCGAGGGCAACCGCTACGTGATTCTCGAAAAGGGCCGGCGTTACGACGGCACGCCGGGCACGCCGGAATACCGGGTGATGGAATTCGAGCGCTATCAGGTGCAGATCGAGGAACGTCAGACGGCGTCGGCGCCCGCCAGGACCCGCTCGCGGCCGACCGCGGAGTTGCTGCAGAACCCCGATGAGCGCAACCTCGGCGAGCTTGCCGGCCGTATCGGCATTCCGCTGGCGGCGCTGTTGCTGGCCGTGCTGGCGATTCCGCTGTCTTTCGTCAATCCGCGCGCCGGACGTACCAACAATCTGCTGCTGGCGATCCTGATCTACCTGATCTACAGCAACATGATCAGTATCTGCCAGGCTTGGGTGGCGCAGGGGCGGATGCGCTTCGAGTTGGCGGTGCTGCTCCCGCATCTGATCGTGCTGGCCTTGCTGGCGATCATGTTCTATCGGAGACTGGCGGTCTCTCCGTTCTGGCGGGCGCGCGCATGAGCTGGACGCTGACGCGCTACCTGGCCCGCGAAATCTACGGTGCGACGGCCACGGTGCTGGTCGCTTTCCTTGCCCTGTTTGCCTTTTTCGATTTCGTAAACGAACTCGAAAGTGTCGGCAAGGACGGGTACATGCTTCACCACGCCATGGTTTACGTGGCGATGATCCTGCCCGGCAGAGTCTACGAACTGTTGCCGGTTGCGGTGCTGATCGGCTCGCTCTACGCCTTGACGACCCTCGCGCGCCACTCCGAGATCACCGTGATGCGCGCTTCTGGCATGTCGACCTGGAAGATGCTGCGGGCGCTCGGGCTGATCGGCAGTGCGTTCGTGGTGCTCATCTTCGTGTTTGGTGAGTACATCGCGCCTCCGGCCGAGACCGCCGCCCAGCAATGGCGGCTGACCGCCACCAGTTCCACCGTTTCGCAGCAGTTGGACTCGGGGCTGTGGGTCAAGGATGGGCGGCTGGTTGTCAATGTGCGCACCATGCAACCCGATCGGACGATGGAGCAGGTGCGGATCTATGCCTTCGACGAGAACGACGTATTGACCTCGCTCAGCGAGGCCGGACGGGGCGAATATGCGCGGGAAGGGTTCTGGCGGCTGACCGGGGTGGTTCGCACGAATTTTCTCGGCGAGCGCACCGAGCTCGAACAGCTGCCGGAGTTCATCTGGCGCTCGGATCTGACGCCGGAGGTGCTGAGCGTGCTGATGGTGGTGCCGGAGCGGATGTCGGTGGCCAATCTGTGGGCCTTCATCAGGCACTTGCGCGACAACCAGCAGAGCGCCGACCGCTACGAGATCGCGCTGTGGAAGAAGCTGACCTACCCGTTTGCGGCCCTGGTGATGATCGCCCTGGCGCTGCCCTTCGCCTTCACCCATGACCGCATGGGCGGCGTGAGCGTGAAGGTCTTCCTCGGCGTGATGCTCGGGGTGGGTTTCCATCTGTTGAACGGATTGTTCTCCAATCTCGGGGTGATCAACGCGTGGGCGCCGGCATTGGCGGCCATGACGCCAAGCCTGCTGTTCCTGCTCGCGGCCGCGGTAATGCTGTATACGGTCGAACGCCGCTGACCGACGCAGGGCATTGCCGTTCCGGCGCAGCTGCCATGGGCGCCGCCCCGGAGCCCATGGCAGCATGAAAAAACGGACCCTCGGGTCCGTTTCTTGTGCGCTTCCGGTGTCCGGAATCAGCCCTGATGCTTCCTTGCTGCAGCCGACTTGTAGTCCAGCTTTTCCTTGATCCGTGCCGACTTGCCCGAGCGCTGGCGCAGGTAGTACAGCTTGGCGCGACGAACGTCGCCGCGGCGCTTGACTTCGATCGAGGCGACCAGCGGGGAGTAGGTCTGGAACGTACGCTCGACGCCCTCGCCGGAGGAGATCTTGCGCACGATGAAGGACGAGTTGAGACCGCGGTTACGCTTGGCGATGACGACGCCTTCGTAAGCCTGCAGACGTTCGCGCGTGCCTTCCTTGACCTTGACCTGCACCACCACGGTGTCGCCGGGGGCGAATGCCGGGAAAGTCTTGCCTTCGGTCAGGCGGGCGAGTTCTTCCTGTTCGAGCTGCTGAATCAGGTTCATGTGTTCGACTCCATGTCGTCTAGTGGCCAGTGGCCTGACATGCAGAGCAGGTCGCAACCTGATGCATGCGGTTTGTCATCGAAGCGTCAGTCGGTCCTGCCTTCCGCCGCTTCCGTCTGCTCCTGCCGGAATTCCTCCAGCAGGCGCAATTCTTCCTTGTTCTTCGCCCTGTCGGCGAGCAGTTCCGGGCGCCGCAACCAGGTGCGGCCCAGGGCCTGCTTCAGCCGCCAGCGGCGGATCAAGGCATGGTTGCCGGACAACAGCACATCCGGCACCCGTTCATTCTCGTATACCTCTGGCCGCGTGTAGTGCGGACAGTCCAGCAGGCCGTCGGCGAAGGAATCCTCCACCGCCGAATCGGCGTCGTTCAGTGCGCCGGGCAGCTGGCGCACGATGGCATCGAGCAGCACCATCGCGGGCAGTTCGCCACCCGAGAGGACGAAATCGCCGAGCGAGATCTCCTCATCCACGCAGCGGTCGATCAGACGCTGATCAACCCCTTCATATCTTCCGCACAGCAGGATCAGACCCGGCGCCTGCGCCAGTTCCATTACCCGGCGGTGCTGCAGCGTCCTGCCCTGCGGCGACAGGTAGATCACCGGACCGGCCGTGCCGAGCGCGTCCTGCTGTTGCTGCCTAGCCTGCCGGATGCTCTGCTCCAGCGGATGGGCCAGCATGACCATGCCGGGGCCGCCGCCATAGGGTCGGTCGTCCACCGTGTGGTGGGCATTGCTGGTGAAGTCGCGCGGGTTGTGGAACGCGATCCGGTACAGATCGCGATCCAGCGCGCGCCGGGTGATGCCGCTGCCGGTCAGGGCGGCGAACATCTCGGGAAACAGGGTAACCACATCGTAGCGGCGCGGGCCGCCGGTCGCCTGAATCACGCCGGATTCACCAGTCCTTCTGCCACGCCACCCGAATGCGCCGGGCAGCAAGGTCTACATCGAGTACATAGGCGGCAACGAAGGGGATCAACCGTTCGTTGTCGCCGTCCTGCACCTGGAGCACATCGTGGGCTCCGGTGGAGATCAGTCCGCTGACGCTGCCCAGGGGCTCGTCAGCCTCGTTGATCACTGCCAGGCCCACCAGGTCGCCCCAGTAGTATTCGTCCGTGGCCGGCGCAGGCAGCGCCTCGCGGGGCGCACCGATGTACCAGCCTTCGACTGCCTCGGCGCCGTTGCGGTCATTCACGCCCTCGAGCGCGGCAACCAGGCCTTTGCCGTGTGCACGACAGCCGGCGAGCTTGCGCCGTGACCAGTTTTCTGCCGGCGCATCGGGGTCGGTCGCAATCCACCAGTCCGGCATGCTGCGCCACGACAGCGCGTCGTCGCCGAACGGATGAATCTTGAGCCAGCCCTGAACGCCGAATGGGGCGACGATGCGCCCCAGTACAATCATGCTTTCAACAGCCTGAGAATCAGGCGGCCTTGGCAGACTGCTTCACCAGACGGGCAACCGTCGGCGAGAGCTGCGCGCCGTTCTGTTCCCAGTAGGCGAGACGCTCGGCATTGACGACGAGGGTTTTCTCGGCGCCGGAAGCAACCGGATTGTAGAACCCGACGCGCTCGATGAAGCGACCGTCACGACGGTTACGCGAGTCGGCAGCGACGATGTTGTAGAACGGGCGCTTTTTGGCGCCACCACGGGCAAGGCGAATGACGACCATCTGAGTATCCTGAGATCGGTGAAGACGAAAAGCGCATGATTGTATGGCACACGGAGGATTACAGCAAGGTTCTTGCGACTATCGAGGGTTGGTGCGCACTGCAGATGCCCGCCAACCCTCGTCCCGGAGCGATCAGGGAAAAACGCGTGGCATCGGTGCGAGGCGGCAAATTTGAATAGAATGGCGGAACCTTCAACCCGCGGCGACATGCGATGTCCGAGCCAGCGCAATCTTCCGAAACGCTTGATGCAGTGCTGACCTGGCTTGCCGGTGAACCCGGCGATGACCCGCTCGGCGATCTGGCGATGCTCCGCAGCCATCTGGCTGTGGCCGCGGATGAAGCGCTGTCGATTTCGCAACGCGAAGAGCTGCTCGCGCTGTTCAGGCTGCGTGCACTCGATATCAGCGGGCGGTTCCGGCCCGGTCTGCTGACCGCGACGCTGCCCTTGTCGCGCGAACTCCACGGTCCGGCGGTGACCCTGATCGACAGTTTGCTGGTGATCGCGGAACACTACCGGGTGCTGCTTGCCGACGTGCAGCGGCGCTGGCTGCGGTCGAGGCGGCAGGAGCTCGTTGTGCTCAGCGGACACGCGCTCGGGGTGGTGGGCGAGGCCTGCATTCTCGGCGCGATGGCCGGCGCTGCGGCACCCTACGGACTGTGGCAGCGGGCGCACATGCTGTGGCTGGCGTCGGGCCAGCGCGATCAGATGGGCGAGGACGCATCGGATGCGGTCATGCCCCCGGCGTGCCGACAATACCGGCGCCTGCTGGCGGTCGCGGTCAGCCAGCCGGAAAGCCTGACTGCACGCGAACTGCAGTGGCTGTACGACTATCTCGAGGTGGCGGCGAGCGATGCCACGCTTTCCTTGCAGCCGATCGAGCCGGCGGCGACCTCGTACTGGCTCGATACCGCCCAGGACAATCCGCCGATTGCGATTTCCCGAAGGCGGCCTGGCGAGGGCTCCTCTGTTCTCCATTTCAGCCCGCAGTCTATGATCAGGCGGGTCGGCGTGCAGACCGAGTGGCTCGAGGAACGCATTCTCCAGGCCGAGGTGGTGGGGCTCGAGCGCGACGGCGAACTGCTCGATCCCGACACCTCGGGGCTGCCCGAGGGGCTGACCCCGGTCGAGGTGTTGTCGCTCCTGCGTCGACTGCACGAGCGCTGGACCTCTCCCCCGATGCGAAGCCAGCCCCGGCGCAAGCATCAATACACGGTTCAGGTCAGCGCCGGGTTGAAGGCGATCTGGGATGTCGGCCGCGGTAATCCGGCGTCGATCGGTGAGTGGATGGTGTTCAACGAGAGTCCGGGCGGCTACGCGATCCTGTGTGTGGGCGGCGTCGACGGCGCATTGTCGGCGGGGATGATCCTCGCCCTGCGCCGGGACGGGGCGCAGCCCTGGTCGATCTGTGTGGTGCGCTGGATCCGCAGCGACAATCCGGATCAGGTCGAGCTCGGCCTGCAGGTGGTGGCGCAAGGCTATACTTCGGTGTCGATCGGTTTTCGCGGCAGCGACGCCCGCAATACCTCTCCCGCACTGATGCTGCAGCCATTGCCGGCCGTCCGCCCGCATCTTGCACTGGTGACCCATGCCGGCACCTATGTGTCGCGTCGCTTCGTGCTGGTGCACGAAGGCGAGCAGCTGTATGTCGCCCAGGGCCGGGTGCTCGGACTGGATCTGCAGACTGCAGCCATTGAACTGTTTCAGTACGAAATCGATCCCTATCCGATCTGATCGGCGGGCGGCCGCCGTCTGCCGACCCCCGTCAAGGCGTCCCCGAGGCATCCTGATCCGGTGGGATGAGTAGGCATGCGAGGCTTTCGTCGTCCATGTTCAGGCTGCGCTCCAGTCGTTGTGCGAGTGCGGACAGGGCGCCGCCCGAGGCACTGCGCCATGCCGCGGCGTCGAGGGCGAAGCGGCGGATGATGTCGCTGACCCGGATCAGCTCGGGCGCGCGGGTCAGCACCCACTCACCGGTCTCGGAACGCGTCGCCCAGCCTGCCTCGCCGAGTTTGCCGAGCAGGGTCTCGGCGTCGTGTTCCGAGAGCCCGGCCTGGTCGCGCAGGCCGGTGAAACTGATGCTGGATCCGGTCCGCTGGGCTCGTGCCAGGTGCACGAGCAGGATGACGGCGGCCCAGGCCTCGCTTCCGGGGAAGCTTGCCACCCGGCGCCGGCGCTCGACAAAGGCGGGCAGGGTGGCGGCGACCAGGGCGCCGAGGAGGACGACGATCCACGACAGATAGAGCCACAGCAGGAAGATCGGCAGCACGGCAAAGGTGCCGTAGATCAGGGTGTAGGTCGGGAACTGGGCGATGAACATGCCGAATGCCCGCTGCATCAGCGAGAACACCAGCGCGGCGGCATATCCGCCGGCGACCGCATGCAGCGGACGAACCGGATGATTGGGCACCGCGTAGTACAGGAAGCTGAACAGGGCGCCCAGCATTAACGGCGGGAGCAGCCGGGCTGCAAGCTCGCCGACCCACGGCAGATGCGCGGACCACTGCATCGAGGTACTCACCAGGTAACCGGTTGCGATCACGCTCGCGCCCAGAATGGCCGGTCCGAGGGTCAGCACGAACCAATAGACCGTGATCCGGAGCAGCATCCGCCGAGGCCGGCGGACCCCCCAGATGTGGTTGAACACGCGCTCGATGGTGGCGAGCAGCAGCAAGGCGGCGATCGCCAGCAGGGTGGTGCCGATCAGGGTCAGTCGCGCGGCCTTCTGCGAGAACTGGATCGCATAGGTGGTGATGATCTTGCCCGCGCGGTCAGGCAGCATGTTCTCGAGCAGGAAGACCTTGAGCGAGGCCCCGATCGCATCCATGCCGGGCAAATTGCCGAACGCCGAGATGGTGACCGTGATCAGCGGCACCAGCGCAAGCAAGGTGGTGAATGCCAGACTGCTGGCCACTTGCGGGCAGCGGGTCGAGGTGAAGCGCTCGGCAAAGAGCGCGGCGAAATCGCGGAATGACTGCAGCGTCATGGGAGGGTGCGGACGGGGTCGGCGGGGTGACGGGTATAATCCGCGCATTCTATCGACTCCGGTTCTTCATGCAGGAAATACTCGTGCTGTATTACAGCCATCGCGGCTCGGTCCGGGCGCTGGCCGAACAGATTGCCCGTGGCATCCATCAGGTACCGGGGATGCGGGCGCGGGTGCGTACCGTACCGCGGGTGTCTGCCGTGTGCGAGGCAGTGGAAGCGGAGATCCCCGCAGCCGGTCCGCCCTATGTCGAGCTTCGTGACCTTGAAGAATGCGTCGGGCTGGCGCTCGGCAGTCCGACCCGTTTCGGCAACATGGCGGCGCCGATGAAATACTTTGTCGACGGGCTCGCCGGAGCCTGGGTCAATGGCACGCTGGCGGGAAAACCGGCCTGTGTGTTCGCGTCGACGGCAAGCCAGCATGGCGGTCAGGAGAGCACCTTGCTGTCGATGATGCTGCCGCTGATGCACCACGGCATGGTGCTGGTCGGGCTGCCATACACCGAGCCGGCGTTGAACGCCACCCGAAGTGGCGGCACGCCCTACGGCGTCACCCATGTCGCCGGGGCGGACGGCATGCCGGTGCTGACCGACGACGAGATCGCCCTGGCGCTGGCGCAGGGCAGGCGTCTTGCCGGCGTGGCAAAGAAACTGGCGGTGGCACAATGAGCCCGCGCCTCCTGTCCCTGATCTCGAGCGCGGCGCTGCTGGCCCTCATCGTGCTGTGCGTGCTGTGGGAGGTATGGCTTGCGCCGCTGCGCCCCGAGGGCTCGTGGATGATGCTCAAGGTGGTGCCCTTGCTGCCGGCGGTGTTCGGCATCCTGCGTGGCAAGCGCTACACCTACCAGTGGCTGTCGATGCTGGTGCTGCTGTACTTCACCGAGGGGGTGGTGCGGGCGAGCGACCCCGGGCTGACTGGAACGCTGGCGCTGATCGAGGTCGCGCTGTCGGTGGTGCTGTTCCTGAGCACCATGTACTACGCCCGTAACGCCGCGCCTTCCCGCCTGCGCCAGGAGTGAGCGGGAGTCGCCGTGTGTTGCGGCGTTCGCAGATGCTCGTGATCCGGGTGAAGTGCCGATTCCCGCCATCCGGATCACGTCCGCCGCGGAAGGGCGGACTTAAGCCCGCCGCAGGGGGTGGTTCGAGCACCAAGGCCAGGCGCAGGCACCTGAGGTCGGCGAAAGTCGGCCTTGCGCGTGCCTTGAGCCTGCTGCCGACCGACCCTGGCGTCAGACCTGCGGGTTCAGTTTCTCCGCCCCGGCGTGGAGCTTGTTGAGCGCATTCAGGTAGGCCTTGACCGAAGCCACGATGATGTCGGTGTCGGCGCCCTGGCCATTGACGATGCGCCCGTCGCGCGCGAGGCGCACGGTCACCTCGCCCTGCGCATCGGTGCCGGTGGTGATTGCGTTGACCGAATAGAGCAGCAGTTCGGTGCCGCTCGCCGCCACCGACTCGATGGCCTTGAACGCGGCGTCGACCGGACCCGAACCGGTCGCCCTGGCGCGCGTCTCCTTGCCACCCGCGCTCACGGTGATTTCCGCCTGCGGGGTTTCGCCGGTCTCGGAGTGAAAACGGCTGGCCACCAGGCGGTAGTGTTCGATCTCCGGGGTGATTGCCTCATCGCTCATCAGGGCGTAAAGATCCTGGTCGAAGATCTCGTGCTTCTTGTCGGCGAGCTCCTTGAAGCTGGCAAAGGCGAGATTGAGCTGCTCTTCGGATTCGACCTCGATGCCGAGTTCCTGCAGGCGCGCGCGGAAGGCGTTGCGCCCGGAGTGCTTGCCGAGCACCAGCTTGTTCGCACCCCAGCCCACGTCCTCGGCGCGCATGATTTCGTAGGTTTCGCGATGCTTGAGCACACCGTCCTGATGAATGCCGGATTCGTGGGCAAAGGCGTTGGCACCGACGATGGCCTTGTTCGGCTGCACCGCGTAACCGGTGACCTGCGACACCAGACGCGAGGCCGGCACGATCTGGGTGGCGTCGATGCGGGTCTCCACCGGGAACACGTCGGCACGGGTGCGGACGGCCATCACGATCTCTTCCAGCGAGGCATTGCCGGCGCGTTCGCCGAGACCGTTGATGGTGCATTCCACCTGACGCGCGCCGACCATCACTGCCGCCAGCGAGTTGGATACCGCAAGGCCGAGGTCGTTGTGGCAATGCACCGACCAGATGACCTTGTCCGAGTTCGGCACACGTTCGATCAGCGTGCGCATGGTGGCGGCGTACTGTTCGGGCACGTTGTAGCCGACGGTGTCGGGCACGTTGATGGTGGTGGCGCCGGCCTTGATCACGGCATCGAAGATCCGCACCAGGAAGTCGATCTCCGAGCGGCCGGCATCCTCTGCCGAGAACTCGACATCGTCGGTGTATTCCCGTGCCCAGCCAATCGACTTGACCGCCTGCTCGACGACCTGGTCGGGTGTCATCCGCAGCTTCTTTTCCATATGGATCGGGCTGGTGGCGATGAAGGTGTGGATGCGACCGTGCGCGGCCGGGCGGATCGCCTCGCCGGAGCGGCGGATGTCGTTCTCGCTGGCGCGTGCGAGCGAACAGACGGTCGATTCCTTGATCGCTTCGGCGATCGAACGCACGGCCTCGAAGTCCCCGTTGGAGGCCGCTGCAAAGCCCGCTTCGATCACATCTACTCGCATCCGCTCCAGTTGCCGGGCGATGCGCAGCTTCTCGTCGCGGGTCATGGAGGCGCCCGGGCTCTGTTCGCCGTCGCGCAAGGTGGTATCGAAAATGATCAACTGGTCTTTCATGGTCGGCTCCTGCAGGGGTTCGGTTTGCGGATGCGGCGGGGCTGCCGGCGTAGTTTCGCGGGCAGGGGGTGAAGCACGAAGGGAGGGGGTAGGTATTTAGCGCGCGGGGCGCAGCAGCAGGGCGCACAGTGGCACGCCCGCCGGCAGGAGGCGAAGCGACGGGAGAGGAAGGCCGCGTTCGGTAGTCATGTGTCGCACTATAAAGCAGCGATTTGCGTCATGGCAAGCCGCTCCCGGAGGAGCACGAGGCCGCCAGGCAGGGCGCGTTGCGCGCCCCGGTCGGGATCAGCGCATCTCGAACGCTTCCTGATGAAAGCGCAGCCGGCGCATGCCAAGGCGGGCGAGGCCGGCGCGCAGTGCGTCGCCGAAGGGGCGCGGACCGCAGAACCAGATGTCGGTCCGCTTTGCGTCGCCGTGACGCTGGTGCAGAAGTTCTGCGCTCAGTGTGCCGTCACGGTCGGTACTGATGATGTGCAGCCGCACGGTGGGCAGTGGCTTGCACAAGGCCTCGAGCCGGGGGACGAAGGGGTCGTCGGCGCGCGCCCGGGTACTGTAGTACAGGTCCGCATCTGGCACGTTCCCGGTGTCCTGCAGGGATTCGAGCCAGGCGAGGAAGGGGGTGATGCCGATGCCGCCGGCGATCCAGATCTGTCGGGCACGCGCCGAGCCCCGGCGGAAATCGAAGCGCCCATAGGGGCCTTCGATGGTGACCGGCTGCCCGTGGTGCAGGCGTTCGCCGAGACGGCGGGTGTAGTCGCCGAGGGCCTTGATCTGGAAGGTGATGCGACGATCTCCACGGTCTGCACTGGCAATGGTGAACGGATGGGCGCCCTCGAGCGACTGGAAGGTGGCAAAGGCAAACTGGCCGGCCTTGTGGCCTTTCCAGGCGGGATCGAGTTGGCACACGACCTCGGTGACACCGGTGCCCGCGTTACGGAACGATTCGACGGTGCCGCCGACCTGGCGCCGCCGTCCGACGCGCCCCGCCAGTGACAGCAGCGCCGCGGCCGATCCCGCCGCAATGAGCAGCGCCAGCAAGGGTCCGGCCGGCCCGGCCCACCAGCCGACCGGGGCGAGGAAGGCGCTGTGGATCACCAGCATCAGGTAGAGCACCGGCATGGCGTGATGCACATAGCGCCACAGGTGGTAGGGAAAGCGGCGCAACAGCGTGATCACCAGCATCGCGAGCAGCGCATAGATCGCCCATTCGCCGAGATCCTCGCCGACATCGCGCATCATCTCGAGGAAGCCGCTGCCACGTTCTTTCGGAAACCGGCCTTCACGCCCGATCATGGCCTTGATCACGTCATCCGACATCTCCACCAGCCAATGCGCGGCGGCGAACCCGACGGCGAGAATGCCGGTCCATTTGTGGGTGCGATAGATCTGGTCCATGCCGCCCAGCAGCGGCTCCAGCCAGGTGGGTCGCGTGGCCAGGACCATGGCCAGCGACATCAGGGAAAAGGACCACAGGCCGGTGAGATAAAGCGCCTGCTGACGCAACACCCACGGCGCAGCCACTGCTGCCGGGGCGGGGTCGGCGAGCAGCGCGCCGACGCCGGCGAGACTGACCAGGCTGAGGAAGCAGAAGAGAAAGCGTTTCATCTTGATGGTCCTGTCGTTTGCGGTGGCAAGGTGGCGCCGCCGGGCAGCATCCGAGGTCGTGCAGGGAGGCCGACTTTCAGTCGTCGTCGAAGTAGCCACGTTCCGCGTCCGCGTGACAGGCGCCGCAGTTCGCCTTCGACTTCACCTTCGGATCTGCCCACTCGGCAGCGCTGATCTCACGGTGCTCGCGTCGCCACCGCGGCAATTCGGTGATTCGTTGCGGCGCCGCGCCCGGGGCGAGGTCGCGCAGCAGTTTGCCGCCGAAGCGCAGGCCGCTTGCATCGCCGGCGTTCGAGCTCAGGTAGCGGGTGATCAGCGCGGCGGTATCGGCGTCGACGCTGGCGTCCTCGCCGAAGTGCTGGCCGAGCTCGCCCATCATCTTCTGCCACGAGGCGGTGGGCAGCATCGATGGCGGAAAGGCCATATGACAGCTGCCACATTCGTCCGCGGTGAGCTTGTCGCCGACCGGTGCAAAAAAGTGCTTGCCGTCCGCACTCGCGCCGGACAGGGCAAAGGCACTGACCGCCAGGATCATTGCCGCGGAGAGGAAGGGACGGATCGGTGTCATGTTCATGGTGTGCTCCCGGGGCTCACAGGCCCATCATGTAGGTGATCCAGTCGCCCTTTTCGCGCGGGGTGCATTCGCGTCCCAACACTTCGGTACAGTTGCGCCTGAACCATTTTTCGACTTTTGCGGCATCGGTGTAGCGCGCCGGGCTGACCGAGACCGCAACCGGGTCGACCGCTTTCCCGGTCCGGGTACGCCCGGGCCGGCGCGGGTCATCGGCGTGACAGGCGGTACAGGACGGGGTGTCCGGTTTTCCCAGGCCATGGCGGTCGCGGTGCAAGGCCTCACCACGGGTCGCGGAGAAGGTGCTGAAGCTGGCGTCTGCGGTGCGCGCCTCGGTGGCGTAACGGGCAAGGAGATCGTCGCTCGGGCCGGCCACGGCGGAGGAGAGCAGCCCGGCGAACAGGGCTAGGGCAAGGGTGGTCTGTTTGCGGTTCATGCTTGCTCCCGATGGTGTGGTATTGAGGTGTGGCGTTGAAGATGGCGCTATCGTGGCAGGTGTCTTCTGAACGAATGCTGAGGGTCGTGTTCACCGCAGATTCAGCTCCGTTCCCCTATAAGTGGGCTGCGGCGTGTGGTCACTGCCGCCTGAGTCGGATATAGGGCCTATTTCGCCCATCAAAGGAGGCCTCTGATGTTCCAGTCTGCAAAACGAGTTCTGGCGATCCTGTTTGTTGTGGGATTTGGTGCTTCCGTCCACCCTGGCCCTGTCATGGCCAGTGACGCGCAGGATCACGAGCGTGCGCGGCGTGCGCTCGAAGCCGGCGAGGTGATGCCCCTGCGCGCCATCATCGATGTGGTCGAGCGCGATCATCCGGGTCAGATCGTCGAGATCGAGCTCGAACGTGACGATGGCCACTGGTTGTACGAGATCAAGCTGTTGCGTGCCGACGGTAGCCTCGCCAAGCTCGAGGTCGATGCGCGCGACGGTCGCGTGCTGTCGATCCGGGGCCGCGATGCGGATGGTCACAAGACCTGGGAAAAGGTGCGCTGATGCGTATCCTGGTGGTGGAGGACGAGCCGACGCTGGCGCGTCAGCTGGTGCACGCGCTGGGCGAGGCGGGCTATGCGGCGGTGAGCGCGGACAACGGTGAGGATGGGCACTATCTCGGGTCGGTCGAAGCCTTCGATGCAATCGTGCTCGACCTCGGCCTGCCGCGCATGGACGGCCTTACCGTGCTGGGAAAATGGCGTGCGGCGGGGCTGACGGTTCCGGTGCTGATCCTCACTGCGCGCGACAGCTGGCACGAGAAGGTGGCCGGCATCGATGCCGGCGCCGACGACTACCTGACCAAGCCGTTCCACATGGAAGAGTTGCTCGCCCGGGTGCGGGCGCTGATCCGGCGTGCCGGCGGTCATGCCAGTGCGATACTGAGCTGCGGGCCGGTGGTGCTCGACACCCGGGCCGGTCGGGTCAGCGTGGACGGGCAGCCGGTGACGCTCACCAGCCACGAGTTCCGGGTGCTGGCCTACCTGATGCACCACCAGGGCGAAGTGGTGTCGCGCACCGACCTCAACGAACACATCTATGCCCAGGACTACGACCGCGACTCCAACACCATCGAGGTCTTCATCGGGCGCTTGCGCAAGAAGCTGCCGCCCGGCCTGATCGAGACCGCCCGCGGGCTGGGTTATCGCCTGGCCGCCCCGACATGAGGTTCCGTGTGCCCGGTCCGGGCTCATTGCGCTTGCGGCTGCTGCTGGGCAGTCTGGTCTGGATTTTCGCGACCCTCACCCTGTCCGGGTTCTTCCTTGCCGACCTGTTTCGGCAACATGTCGCGACCCGCTTCGAAGCGGAGCTGCAGATGCACCTCGATCAACTGACTGCACACGTCGAGACCGGCGCCGACCGCCGCCCGCAGCTGGTGTCAGAACTGAGCGATCCGCGGCTGCGCAAACCCTATTCCGGTCTGTACTGGCAGGTCGACACGCCGGGTCCGGAAGGCGTCGGCAGTCTGCGCTCGCGCTCGCTGTGGGATCAGGTGTTGCAGGTGCCGGCTGATAGTCCCGATGATGGACAGATCCATCTTCATCGGGTGGCGGGGCCGGATGGCGCGATGCTGATCTCCATCGAGCGTCTGGTTCGACCCGCGGACCATCCCGACTTGGCGCTGCGCCTGATCGTCGCCGCCGACGAACAGGCGATGAAAGGGCCGGTGCAAGACTTCGTCGGACTGCTGATCCTGGCCTTGTGCATTCTGGCCGCCGGCCTGCTGGCGGCCGTGTTCATCCAGATATGGGCCGGGCTGGCGCCGCTGCGGCGCCTCCATGTGGGCCTTGCCGCGGTACGCGACGGGCGCGAGCGCTTGCTCGAAGGCCGCTTTCCGGATGAAGTGCAGCCCCTCGTAGAGGACTTCAACGCGGTGCTGGTGCATGACGCCGAGGTGGTGACGCGGGCCCGCACCCAGGCGGGCAATCTGGCCCACGCTGTCAAGACGCCGCTTGCCGTGCTCGCCAACGCAGCCGCGCAGGAGGACAGCTCGCTGGCGCGCCTGGTGACCGAGCAGGTGGCGACCGCCCGCCGTCAGGTCGATTATCACCTCGCACGGGCGCGGGCGGCGGCGGCGGTGCAGGTGCCGGGACTGCGCACGCCGCTGCGGCCGGTGCTCGAAGGGCTGCTGCGGCTCATGCAGCGACTGCATCCGGACCGGGTGGTGGAGCTGGGCTGGTCGGGGTTGGCGGGTGAGTCCACGTTTCGCGGCGAGGAGCAGGATCTGCAGGAGATGCTCGGCAATCTGCTCGAGAATGCGTGCAAATGGGCTGCGCATCGGGTCGATGTGCGCGTCTCCGTCCTTGCGGGCAGTGTGGTGGTCACGATCGACGACGATGGTCCCGGACTGCCGCCAGCTGCGCGTGAGGCGGTGTTTGCCCGCGGCGTACGCGCCGACGAGCAGGTCCCCGGCTCCGGGCTGGGGCTGGCCATCGTCAGCGACCTGGCCCGGCTGTATGGCGGCCAGGTTGCGCTGGATACCTCCCCGGCGGGTGGGTTGCGCGCCGCCCTGAGTTTGCCGGCAGGCAGCCCGTAGTCGGCCGGCAATCGGCCGATGTTGGCCCGTATCGGCGAAACCACCCGCCATCGCCGCGACGACAGCCCCCCGCCCTATCGTGCCTACAGCGTGTTGCCGCGCACCATGTTCATGACCTGGGCCATGTCCAGGGTGCTCGCCTTGTCCCGGATCTGCGGCAGATACTGGTTCTGCATGTCCTTTGCCGGACCGAGCAAGCCCTGGAAGCTCTCCTTGAGCAGCGCCGTGCTCATCGTTCGTCCGCCGGCGTAGTAGCGGCTGGCGACCTGCCCGAGCGCATAGGTGGTGGCGAAGGAGAAGGCGACCCCGGTGGCGCTCTTGCCGACCTGCCGGCCCAGCCCGCCGCCGATCTTGCCCAGCAGGCCGCCGAGCAGCTTGCGCCCGAACTGCTCCAGGTACTGCGAGGTCAGTCCGACGCCGACGGTTGCCAGCAGCTCGCGAATATGGCCCTGGTCGAGTTCGTGGCCATAGGCCTTGCCGATGCCATAGACCATCTTGATCTGCAGCGGAATGATGGCCATCGATGCCCACGATTGCGGCAGCAGCTCGAGTGCGCCGGCGAGGATGGCATGGTTGAGAACGCTGCGGTCGAGCTCGGGCTTGTGCGCGGACCGGGCGTTTGGGTCGGCCGCAATGCCTGGGGTGGGCGGCGTGTCCGTGGCCACCGTGGCAGGGGCCGCGGCCTCGACCAGGTCGGCCAGCGCGTCCGCCTGCCGGTCCATCGGCGCGGTCACGCCGCGGTCCAGACCCAGGCTTGTCGCCAACTCGGCGAGGAACTGTTTCTCCGCGCCCGAGAGGTGGCCGTCCACATCGCAGACACAGACCGCCATCTCGTAGGCCAGCTGGCGATGGTCGAGTTCAGTCAGGCTGGCCGCCGCATCGGTCATGCTCGCGCGCTTGAGCAGCACCTGCCGGTAGAGACCGGGCAGCCCGGATGCACCGGCTTCGCCGCCAAGGGACTCGGCCATCTGGCGAATCTGTTCGCGCTCGCGATCGTCATTGGCGCCGTCGGCGAATGCGGCCATCAGTCCGATGGTGAGGACGGCCTGCTGTTGATTCGGGGTCATGTGTTCTTCCTGTCCTGGGGGCGTGGGTGATGACCGGTGGGCTTATGCGAACACATTGCACGCAAGCGCCCACTGGTCGGCATTGACATCGGGAAGCATGAGACGCAACCGGGCTGCCCGAAGTTTCCGATCCTCGCACACCTTGTCTGAGCGTCAGATGAACAAGACCTTCCGCAGGGCCGGATAAGGGCAATCAAGATGCCTGGGAGGGACACAGGCCGTGAGCCCGTTCCCGAGGGCATCAGCGAACGAAGCGCTGGCTCTCGCCGACCACCTCGTCGATCCGGTCCTGATATTGCGCCACCACCTCCTTGCGCGCCTCGCGACCAAGCGCACGGTCGTTGCGGTCGTTGACCATGTAGCGGAAGAAGTCCGAGCCGGTGAATGGAAAGGTGATCTTGTGCTTGCTGTCGAAAACGGTCATGTAGTCGTAGCCGCTGGCAACGAAGTAGGAGAGCGGGGTGAACAGATTGCTTGCCGAACTGTAAGTGCTTGCAGCCTGCGTGACGCCGAGTTCCTCGAGCAGCGTGGGCGAGATCTGCGCGTGTGAGGTGCGGTAGTCGACGACCTCGGGTTGGTGACCGGGCATCCACAGCACCAGCGGTACGCGGATCTGTTCTTCGGGAAAGGTCCGGTTGTGGCCGTGCCCCCAGTGCCCTTTTTCCATGAACTCTTCGCCGTGATCACCGGTGAACATCACGATGGTGTCGTCGAGCATGTCGTGATGCTTGAGGTAATCGAGCAGGCGACCCACCTCCTGGTCCACGTGATGGGCGGCATTGATGTAGCGGGCATGGATGCCGTCGATATTGTCCTGCAGATTCATCCGGACGTAGTTCAGGTCGGGCTCGTACTCCGGCCGGATCACCGCTGCTTCGGGGAAGGTGTAGGGAGCGTGGGTGGATTCGAAGAACATGAAGCCGTAGAACGGGCGGTCCGGGTCGCGCTGGTCCAGCTTGCCGATGATGTCGCTGATATTCTGCACGTCCCGCTTCCACGGTTCACCGCTTTGCAGTTCCTGCATGTACTGCTCGGGGATGCCGGCGAACACGGTGTTGCGCAGCTCGGGGTAGTCGAAGCTCTGGCTGGTGTGCAGCGCCAGCTGGTAGTTCTTGTCCTGCAGGAAGTTCATCAGCGCCGGTGCCACACGCTGGCGCTCGAAGCTGTACCAGTAGGGCGCATAGAGGCCGTAGAACATCGAGAACAGGCCCATGCGTGTCCGGTTGCCACCGCTGTAGTGACGATCGAAGCGCAGTGCCTGGTTCGAGAACGCCCAGATATTGGGGGTGATTTCCGGATCGAGCAGATCCCAGCGGAAGGACTCGGCGACCAGCATGATCACATTCGGGTAGCGCCTGAGGGGCGTCGAAACGAGATTCGTGCCCGGGTAGTCGACCTCGCCGGTGGCTATCCTCCGTTCGGTGAGCGCGGTGCGCTCGATGCCCATCCGTTTGAAGGTGCCGCTCGCGCTGGTGTGCAGATGGAAGGGGACCACTTCCGCGGCCTGCAGGTATTCCTCCTGTCCGGTATGCACGCTGTAGGCGTACACCACTTCGCCCGCTCCGAGTATCAGCAGCATCGCACTCGTAGCCGCGAGCAGCGCCCGGCGGGAGACCGGGCTGTGTGCCTTTTGGTGGCGATGCAGCAACCATAGCGCAAGCGCGGTGGCGACAAAGAACAGGCACACCTGGAGGGTGATGGTCACCATGGTGGAGTCGGTTGCCCCGAGCGCGGCGACACCGCCACGGGTGCTCACCAGATTCCATACGAATCCATTGAGGTGGAATTCGTACAGGTCGTACACCCGGTAGTCGGCGTACATGCATACCAGGGTGAGCGTGCCGCTCAGGTAGGCGGTCAGATAGACGAGCTTGCGGCGCCAGTGAGCGCGTGCGATTGCAGGCCGCAGGGCCCATGCGATCGCGCTGGTCAGGGCCAGCGGAATGAGCGTATACAGCGCCGCATAACTGGCCGAGGTGGCAAGGATGAAGCCCTGCACGGTCGGCAGATCCGTCTCGGCGAAGCGCCAGAACATCGCCATCATCGCGAACACGGCGAGGTAAAGAAGGACGAAATAGCTGCGCAGGACTTCGGCGATGGGGTCTTTCGGGGCTTCGACCCTGGGTTTCATGTCAGTCTTGGTCGGTTCGGGATGGTCGTGTTCCGCGCGGCCCCGCCGCGAGCGATCGGCTGAAGGCCGGTTGCGGCTTGAGGGCACGGTCCACGCAAGTACGAGCTCATCGATTGAGGGCCCGGCGATGTGCGTCGGTCAGCCGGGTCCAGACGGCCGCGGCGAATACGGACTGATGCCGTCGGAGCTGGTCCAGATCGCGCCGCGCGGCGGCCTCGGCGGTGAATCGCCGGCGCATTTTTTCCAGATCGAGCAGGGCGATTTCCGGCTTGTCGCCGTGCCATCGCACCATGATGTGCTTGTCGTACAGGCACCCGTGTTGCAGGCGGGCGCGATGGAGCACGCCCAGCGCCCTTCCCAGCTCGATCGCCAGGGCGTCCTGTTGCGCCGGGCTCAGCGCCGTTTGCGCCGACAGCGCGGCATAGCCTTCGAGTGCCCGGGTGACGAGCAGGGCCTCGGTACCGCCTGCGGTCTCGCGTGTGCCATGGAACACGATCTCCGGAACCTGCAGGCCAAGCTTTTCGACCTGCTTCAGGAAATGTGCTTCGCGGCTTGCTGTCGGCCAGCCGAAGGGGTGGGCGAAGCTGTGGCACAGGTGATGACGCTGGCGCTTGATGTAGCACAGTCGGTCGCCGGTGTTTGCCCTGACCACGCCGCTCCAGCCATTACGCCGTTCGTTGGGCGTCTCCACCCATTCGCCGCGCGCCGTCCACCAGCGCTCGAATGCACCGGGCTGCGGTGCGCTGCGCGCCATGGAGCTGACGAGCGCGCTCATCGGTCCGTCCGGCGCAGCACGTACACCCGCCACATCGCATAGAGCGGCAGGAAGTCGTAGTGACCGAGCATCTCGAAGCCGGTGCCGTGGAACTCGCTCTCGATCTGTCTGGCCGGTATCACGAAGCGGTTCTGCAGCCCGCGGCCGATGCGGCGGTCGCGGTCCGCTTCGAGCCTTCTGCGTTTCCACGCCTTGTAGTTGCCGTCGACCCATAGCGACAGGATCACGGTGTCCCGGGTCACGCGGTGGAACTCGCGCAGCATCTGGACGCGATGCGCGGAGTCGCCGACGTGGTGCATCAGGCGCATGCAGAAGATGCTGTCGACCGCGCGATCGGGCAGGTCGATATCGAACGCCGAGGTCTGGAAGGTCTTTACCCGGCTCACCACCGAGGGCGCTTGGGACTGGCGGGCGATCGTGAGCATGTCGGCCGAATTGTCGGCGGCCAGGATCACCCGGTTGGGTTGTTCCGCCAGCAGGGGCCAGAAGCGACCGGCGCCGCAGGGCAGGTCGAGCACCAGGGTGGGATCGCCGGCCAGATTGAGCGCCTTGCGTGCCAGTTGCAGGTCGCGCTGGTGAGACAGACGGCGGGCCAGGCCATCCTGATGCTTCTCGAAGTAGGCCGCGGAATGGGCCTGATCGTATTTTTCGGAAAAGGGCAGTTCAATCGGCTGGGGGCTGGAACGGGACACGGCCTGACTCCGGAAAGGATCACAGCGCTCAGCTTGAGTCCGCGGCCGTGATCGCGCCGTCAGCCGCGTGTCAAACTTCCGTCAAATCGCCCAAGTCCACCTCGAACACGCAGCCACCGCCGGCCGCTTCCGAAAGCCGGATCTGCCACCCTTGTCGGGCACAGATGCGCTGTACCAGCGAAAGTCCGATGCCGATGCCGTCACCGCGCGTCGCGCCGCCCCGCACGAAGGGCCGGAACACGCTCAGCCGCTCGGCTTCCGGAATCCCCGCGCCACTGTCGATGACCTGAAAGCGTGTGCCGCGCACCACCAGACGCACGCCGCCGCGATCGGTGTAGTGAAGGGCGTTGCGCAGCAGGTTGGCGATGACTGCGCGCAACATCGGCGTCGGGTAGCGGGTGCTGCGATCGTCCTCGCCGTCGAACTCGAGCCCCAGCGTCAGCCCGCGTTGATCGGCTTCCGGTTGCCAGCGGCGGATCTGCTCTTCGGCAATCGTGCGCAGCGTGCTCGCCGAGCTGGTCTCCTGTGTGGCTTCCGCGCCGCGCGCAAGCCACATGAAGGTTTCCACCAGCTCGCGCATTTCTTCGCAGGCGTGCTCGATGCGAACCAGCTGGACCCGTTCGCGCGCGCCCGGCGGCAAGGTTTCCAGCAGCAGTTCGCAGGAGCTTGCAATCACCATCAGCGGCGTTCGCAACTCGTGGCTGACGTCGCTGGTGAACAGCCGCTCGCGATCGAGGGCGGCACGTAGCCGGTTGAGGGTGTTGTCGAAGGCTTGCGCCAGCTGGCCGACCTCATTGGCCGGATAATCGGTGGCCAGTGGCGGCGCAAGCGAAAGGAGCTGGTCGCGATGCTGCACCTGACCGGCGAGGCGAATCACCGGGGCGATGACTTTTCGTGCAGTCAGCGCGCCGATGAGCAATGCCGCGAGAACGCTGAGGACGAATCCACCGCTCGCTGCCAGATGGAGCATCTCCTCCCGCTGCTCGAACTCCACCTGATCCAGCAACAGGATGTAGCGGCGGTCGGCCACATCCCGCACCGTCACATGCCATTCGACGCCGTCGCGTACGATCTCGCCGAGGCCGGGTTGCAGGCCCTGCAGCCAATCTGGCAGTGGTGGATCGGCGGCAGCGCCGCTGCGATACAGGGTGAGCTCGGGGCCGAGATACGGCGTTTCGCCCTCGTCCACGCTCGAGATGATGACGTCGAGCTGACGGTTCAGGTTTTCGTCAATCAGCTGGATCTCGGCCTGCTCGATGAACACTACGATGGCGATCGCAAACAGGCCGGCGACCACCACCGTCATCAGCGTGAATGCCGCGACGATACGGTGTGACAGGCTGGAATCAGACTTCATGCGTGAGCGCGGCAAGGCGGAAGCCGACACCATGCACGGTATGCAGCAGGGGAGTGGGGAAGGGTTTGTCGAGTTGCTGGCGCAGCGCGTGGATGTGGCTGCGCAGGCTGTCGCTGTCGGGCGGTTCGTCGCCCCACAGTGCGGCTTCCAGGACTTCGCGCCGCACCACCGCCGGGCTCTTCTGCATCAGCACCGCGAGCAGCTTGAGCGCGATCGGGCCCAGGTGCAGCGACTGGCCGCCGCGGCTGACCTCGAGCGTGTCCAGATCGTAGCTCAGATCTGCCACCCGGAGCTGACGCCGCCCGCCCCCGCGGCTGCGCTTGAGCACGGCCTCGATCCGAGCAGCGAGTTCGGAGAGGGCGAAGGGCTTGGTGAGATAGTCATCGGCACCGGCGCGAAATCCGGTCAGGCGGTCGTCGAGCGCGTCACGCGCGGTGAGCATGATCACCGGGGTATCGCTGCGCTCGCTCTCGCGCAAGCGCTGGCACAGGCTGAAGCCATCCATGCCCGGCAGCATCACGTCGAGCACGATGAGGTCGTAGTGATTGACGGCTGCCAGATGCAGGCCGGTAAGGCCGTCCTGTGCGCAATCGGTCTCGTAGCCCTTGAGCGTGAGGTAATCGGCGAGGTTGGCGAGGATGTCGCGGTTGTCTTCGATCAACAGCAGCCGCATGGTGGCGTCCTGTCCGGGCGTGTCAGCCGGGCGAGCGGGTAAAGCGGGTGAGTGTATCCATAATCTCGATCATCGGCTGACGGATGGCCGTGCGGACGGCCGCGACGTCGGCAACCGGATGGTCGTCGCCGTCGGTGACCTCGCGGCGTATGGCACCGGAAGCGTTGATCGGAAAGGCAACTTTATAGTCTTCACCGATATAGGCAATGCGGTTCCAGTCCGCCGCCACCGCGTAGTCGCGGTGATAGTCGGCGGCGAGCAGGCTCTGGCCGTTGGAATAGTCGGTGGGCGGATTGCGTACGCCGAGCAGTGGCATCAGCGTGGCCGGGATATCGAGGTGGCTGGTGATGCCGGTGACCACCCGCGGCGCGCTTCCCGGAACATGGATGACCGCCGGGGTGCCGGTCTGGAAGCGGTTGAACTCCGCACTGTGGCCCCAGCGTTTGCGCTCCATGAACTCCTCGCCGTGGTCGCCGAGCACGATCACCACGGTGTTGTCGATCAAGCCATTCTTGCGCAGATGCTCGACCACGCGTCCGATCTGCGCATCGACGTGATGCGCCGCGTTGATGTAGCGGTTCTTGATCGGCGCGATCCCGGATGCGAGGTCGGTGGTGATGTAGTTGAAGTCCTCCATGTACGGGCGCGCGATCGCGGCGTGCTCCGGGAAGTCGTAGTTGGCGTGGGTCGATTCGAAGAACATGTAGGTCATGAACGGACGATCGGTGGCGCGCCCGTCGATGAAGCCGAGCATGTCGTCGATGTTCTGCACATCGCGCTGCCACGCCGGGGCGCCGCCTTCGATGGGGTGCATGTCCTGGGGCCGCATGTTGGCGAACACGGTCTTGTCGAAAGCCGGGTAGGTAAAGCGTTGACTGGTGTGCAGGCTGAACTGGTAGTCCTGCTGTTGCAGCACGTCCATCAGCACGGGCGCGCGCCGCGCGGACAGCATCGGAAACCAGTTGTTGCCATACAGGCCGTAGAACATGGAGAACACGCCCATCTGGGTCATGTTGCCGCCGCTGAAATGCTTCTCCAGGCGCAGCGCCTGGTTCGAGAACGACCACAATTGCGGCATGATCCTCGCGTCGAGCATGTCGAAGCGCAGCGACTCCGCAACCAGCCATACGATATTGAGGGGTTTCGGCGGTGCGACGACATCGAGTGCGACGCGCGGATAGGCGAGCGTGCCGTGGCGGACCCGGACGCCGTCTTCGCCGTCTGTCGCGCCAGCAATTCCGAGCTTGCGCGCGGTCTTGCCGAAGGTCAGGGGCAGATAGAGCGGGTAACGCTCGCTGGCGAACAGAATCGGTTCGTAGTGCACGATGGCGCTGTAGCCGTAGGCAAGGCGTTCGCCCAAGGCGAGGGCAAGAAAGGCGGCCAGAATCCAACGCCAGCGGTGCGTTCGGGGCGGCGTGGCTGCCGGCCTTGTCCGCAGCGCCAGCAGCCAGGCGCCGCCCTGCATGACGACCAGGGCGAACACGATGGCAGCGGCGGTCAATTCGGTGCTGCGACTGGCGCCGAGCGAAGCGATGCCGCCGGGCGTGAGGACCAGGTCCACCACGAAACCGTTGATGTGAAAACCGTACATGCCGTAGATCATGCGGTCTGCAAACAGCAGCACCTGGGTGAGTGCCGCGAGTCCGACTGCCAACAGGCCCATCAATACCGCGGCCGCGGGGTTGCCGCCGTGGGGCCGGAGCAAACGGAGCGCGAAGTGACACGACAGCACGGTCGGCAGCAGGTAGATGCCGGCGTAGGTCAGAGTGGTGACCAGGCTCCAGCCGGCCACGGCCGGTGTGCCGAATTCGCGCGCGCTCTGGAACAGCAGGACCTGGACGACCGCGATGGCCCATGACAGCAGCAGGAAGCGATTCAACCCCGAGGGGGAGGGCAGGCGGGACCACGGACGGGACATGCGGGACTCCGGCGACAGATTCCCGATACTGCTTCCCGCCGTGTCAGCTGGAGCTCAAGTGCATGTGAAAAAGATGTGAAACGGGCCCGACTGCGGGGCTGGCTCAATCCTGATTTTTGCCCGCGCTAGAGTCCGGCGGCGGCGCGTCTTGCGGCGGCGCTTCATCCGGCGTCGCGGCGGGTCGCGAAGTGGCAGCGAGCGCCTCGGCCCGGCGTCTGCGCCGGAACCACCGCATCACGTACACCACATAGCCCGACAGTGCATACACGACGAACAGCGCGAACAACACCCCCGGCGGATAGCTCGACACCAGGGCAAAACCCATCACCAGCGCGATCACGACGATGAAGGGCACACTCTTGCGCAGGTTGATGCTCTTGCCGCTCCAGAACAGCACGTTGCTGACCATCGAGATGCCGGCAAAGATGGTCAGGATGCAGGCGTACCAGCGCACATCCTGGCCTGTAATACCGTTGTCGATCACCACCCATACCAGCCCGGCGACCAGTGCGGCTGCCGCGGGGCTGGGCAGACCCTGGAAGTAGCGCTTGTCCACGACCTCGATATTGGTGTTGAACCGTGCCAGACGCAGGGCCGCGCCGGCGCAGTAGATGAAGGCCGCGATCCAGCCGAGCTTGCCCATGTCCTTGAGGGCCCACTCGTACACCACCAGCGCCGGTGCCGCCCCGAACGAGACCATGTCGGACAGCGAGTCGTACTCGGCGCCGAATTCGCTCTGGGTGTGGGTCAGGCGGGCGATGCGGCCGTCGAGGCCGTCGAGCACCATGGCGATGAAGATGGCGACTGCGGCCACTTCGAAGCGTTGGTTCATGGCCTGCACGATGGCAAAGAAGCCGGCGAACAGCGCGGCGGTGGTGAACAGGTTGGGCAGGATGTAAATGCCGCGGCGGCGCTTGTCGGGGGTGATCAGGGGCATGCGGTCGGGGTGGTCCATGGTCAGGACTCGACTTGAGGTGAGCCCCGATTCTAGCCTATCGAACGCGCTTTGCCCGGCCTGCCGCACATGGGCGCGGCGATGCCACGTTGCCGAGTCATCCCGAGTCCGCGCTCAGCGGGCCATCGGCGGGGCCGAAGCCGCCCAGACGGAGGACAAGGACACTTCTTTCGGCATCGTCGTCATTCATCCTGTGTTCACCTGGCATATGCAATCGTCCGGCATTCGATCTTTCGGAGATTTTTCCGCGCCCCGGAGTGACTGAAGAGTCGATCCGAAACGCGGCGTTCGAGACATCGAATATCCGGGGAACAATTCATGAAGGAGTGGTGACCATGAAGAAAACGATGCTGGCCCTGATGCTGTCGGGTGTCTGTACGCTACCGAGCGGCGCGCAGGCACAACAGTGGGAGGCTCTGCCGAAGCAGGCGCCGAGTCCGTCGAGCAATCCACAGACCGATGAGAAGGTCGAACTCGGGAAGATGCTGTTCTTCGATCCGCGCCTTTCCGAACATGGGACGATGTCCTGTAACTCGTGTCACAACGTGATGGCAGGGGGTGACGACAATCGGCCTAACTCCATCGGCATGCATGACGCGCGCGGGGGACGCAGTGCGCCCAGCGTGTGGAATGCGGCCTTCCTCTCCACCCAGTTCTGGGATGGCCGTGCGGCCACGCTGGAGGATCAGGCCAAGGGACCGATCACGAATCCGATCGAGATGGGCATGAGTGACGCCAAGGTCGCGGTGGAGCGGCTTAAGGCCATTCCGGGCTATCTGCCGCTGTTCAAGGCGGCCTTCCCCGAAACACAGGAGCCGCTCAATATCGATAATGTCGCAAAGGCAATTGCGGCATACGAGCGCACCCTGATCAACCCGGATACACCGTATGACCGTTATGTCAGGGGCGACAAGACCGCGCTGGATGCGCGACAGCTGCGCGGCATGCAAACCTTTGCCGAAGTAGGTTGCAACGCGTGCCACTCGGGCGCTAACTTCAGTGGTCCGCCACTGCCCGCAGGCGAAGGGTTCTTCATGAAGTTTCCGACCGTCGCCGGCAGCGAGTTCGACACGAAGTACGATTTGCTATCGGATACGGGGCGACAGTCCGCTACCGGGCAGGAGGGCGATCGGCATCTATGGCGTGTTCCGACCCTGCGTAACGTTGCACTGACAGCGCCCTACCTGCACAACGGGAAGGTCCCGACGCTTGACGAGGCGGTGCGGGTGATGGCGAAAGCCCAGCTGAACAAGGACCTTTCCCAGGCGCAGGTCAAGGATGTGGTCGCCTTTCTGGGCAGCCTTGGTGGCAACTTCCCGCAACAGACCATGCCGCGTTTGCCCTTGACCGCAGGCTCCAGCGTCGTTCCGCCGGTCGACCCTCATCTCGAGGCAAAGACGAAGGGCAGGTGACCCGCCATCTCCACCTTTGGGGGGCACAGCCGACTGCGGCTCCCGCTTGCGGCTCCCGCTCAGGCGGGAGCGTATCCGGAACGGGGTCACGTTAGATGGAGTAGGACCCTGGTCGGCGCAATGCTGAGCGGGATGGCAAGGAAGGCAAAGCTGGCAACCGCCAGCACGGTGCCGACGACGACGGCAAAAAGCTCATGGAAGAATGCTGTTTCGCGGAATTTCATGGTGTGCTCCTCGGGCGCCTGGGGCGCCATGGTGGTGATTCAGTCGGTTCGGATGTGTTCCGGGCCGGCGCCTTGAATGGATGCGTCTGCCATGGATGCATTCTGCGCGACGTTGTCTGAACCACACATGAGGTGCTCATTCACCACATGTTCATCGGGAATCCGGGAGGGGCGATCATGGTGTCAGCGGGCGGATGCGATGCCGCGGCGGACCTTGACCCCCGAAAACATGGCGCCGATCAAATTGGTTCGTTCGACCCGGCTCATGATGATCGCAGCGAGTCCATGGAGGCCGGCGAAGGCGATCAGGGTGGAACCGAGCACCGCGTGTGTTTCCTGAAGCCACTCCTCGCCCCAGAAGGCATCGAGACCTTGCATGAAACCGGTCAGACCCAGTGCCAGTACCAGAGTAAGCAGCGCGAGCATCATCAATGCGCCGATCGGATTGTGCCCGGGATGGAAATCGGGCTCTCCGGCGATCGCACGGCGCAGATGCTGTCTGATGCGTGAAGGCGTCGGAAAGAAGTCGGTGAAGCGCGCGTGTTTCGAGCCCACGAAGCCCCACACGATGCGCGCCATCACGAGTGCACTCGCGATATAGCCGAGCCACTGATGAGCGGCTTCTCCGTCGTCGATGACAAAGTAATTGAGCACCACGCAGGTGACCAGGCTCCAGTGGAAGATACGGACGAAGGGGTCCCAGACCCGGACTGCGGTGGCCGCGCGAACGTCGTTCATGGCTTTGCTCCTTTGTTGGCGGCGTCGGGCGGGGGGAGCGCCCAACGCCGGTGTCTCGAAAACTACGCCCCGATCACGCCTTCTTTTCCAGCACGGCCGCGGTGATCGGGTCGAAGTAGATCTCGACCTTCTTGCCGTCCTTGTCGAAACCGTAGATTTCGTAGCACTTGCCCTTGCTCACCTTGAAGGTCTTGATCTGGTAGCCCTGGGCCTCGAGTCGGGCCTTGAAATCGGACTCCTTCATCCATTTCTCTTCCGGGGCATTGCAGGTGGGACCGGCCAGCGCGCTGGTGGTGGTGAGGGCAACAACGATCGATACGGCGAGTTTTTTCATGGTGGCTTCCTTGGTCGAGTGCAGCGTCCCGGGCGGGACGACGGGATGCATTTGAACGCGCCAGCATGAAGCCAGGCTTAAGCCGGATATTCCAAATGTATCGAGTCGTTACGGGCGCATGACCAATAAAAAGGCCGGGGGCGCAGTGCGCCCCCGGCCTCTCGAACCCGGACGGTCAGTCTCAGTTCTTCGACTTGTCGACCAGTGCCTTGGCCTTGATCCACGGCATCATGTCGCGCAGCTGGCCACCGACCTGCTCGATTGCGTGTTCGGCATTGAGGCGGCGACGCGCGGTCATGCTCGGGTAGTTGGTCTTGCCTTCCTGAATGAACATCTTGGCGTATTCGCCGCTCTGGATGCGCTTCAGGGCGTTGCGCATGGCGGCACGCGACTGTTCGTTGATGACCTCGGGGCCGGTCACGTACTCGCCATACTCCGCGTTGTTGGAGATGGAGTAGTTCATGTTGGCGATGCCGCCTTCGTACATCAGGTCGACGATCAGCTTGAGTTCGTGGAGGCACTCGAAGTAGGCCATCTCGGGGGCGTAGCCGGCTTCGGTCAGGGTCTCGAAGCCCATCTTCACCAGTTCGACCGCGCCGCCGCACAGTACGGCCTGTTCGCCGAACAGGTCGGTTTCGGTCTCTTCCTTGAAGTTGGTCTCGATCACGCCGCCCTTGGTGCCGCCGTTGGCTGCCGCGTAGGACAGTGCGATGTCCTTGGCCTTGCCCGACTTGTCCTGGTACACCGCGATCAGCGAGGGCACGCCGCCCCCGCGCAGGTACTCGGAGCGCACGGTGTGGCCGGGGCCCTTGGGGGCGACCATGATCACGTCCAGATCTTCACGCGGCACGACCTGGTTGTAATGCACGTTGAAGCCGTGGGCGAAGGCCAGCACGCCGCCCTTCTTGATGTTGGGCTCGACGTCTTCCTTGTACACCTGCGGAATGTTCTCGTCCGGCAACAGGATCATGACGATGTCGGCGGCCTTGACCGCCTTGGCGATTTCCTCGACCTTCAGCCCGGCGGCCTTGGCCTTGTCCCACGACGGACCGCCCTTGCGCACCGCAACCGTGACCTTGACGCCGGAGTCGTTCAGGTTCTGGGCGTGGGCGTGGCCCTGCGAGCCATAGCCGACGATGGTGACCTTCTTGCCCTTGATCAGGGAGAGGTCGGCGTCCTTGTCGTAATAAACTTTCATGGTTTTCCTTTCAGATATCGAGGGCGGGAATCGCCGGCGGCCGACATGATAAAGGCGCGTCGGCCCGACGCAAAACGGGAGGAGAAATCAGAGCTTCAGCACGCGATCGCCACGCCCGACGCCACATACGCCCGAGCGCACGGTCTCGAGGATGAGCGTCGGTTCGATGGCGCCAATGAAGGCGTCGAGCTTGGACTGGTTGCCGGTGAGCTCGATTACGTAGGAGGCTTCGGTGACGTCGATGATGCGGGCGCGGAAGATGTCGGCGGTGCGCTTGATCTCCTCGCGGTCCTTGCCGGTGGCACGGACCTTGATCAGCATCAGCTCGCGTTCGATGTGGGCGGCTTCGGAGATATCGACCACCTTGACCACTTCGATCAGCTTGTTCAGCTGCTTGGTGATCTGCTCGATGATCTCGTCCGAGCCGGTGGTGACGATGGTCATGCGCGACATCGACGCGTCTTCGGTCGGCGCCACGGTCAGCGATTCGATGTTGTAGCCGCGTGCGGAGAACAGGCCGGAGACACGCGACAGCGCGCCGGATTCGTTTTCGATCAGCAGGGAAATGACGTGACGCATGATGATTTCGGTCCTGGATTCAGATGAGTGACAAGGTTGCGCAGATCACAGGTCTTCGGCCGACAGGATCATCTGGGTGAGACCCTTGCCGCCCTGAACCATGGGATACACGTTTTCCGTCTGATCGACCTGGAAGTCGAGGAACACGAGATCGTTCTTGTGCGTGGTGAAGGCCTCGCGCAGTGCGCCTTCGACATCGCACGGCTTGTCGATGCGGATGCCGACGTGGCCGTAGGATTCCGCCAACTTGGCGAAATCGGGCAGCGAATCCATGTAGGACTCGGAGTAGCGCTGGCCGTGGAACAGCTGCTGCCACTGGCGCACCATGCCCAGATAGCGGTTGTTCAGGTTGCAGATCTTGATCGGCAGACGAAACTGCTTGCAGGTCGACAGTTCCTGGATGTTCATCTGGATCGAGGCTTCACCGGTGATGCAGGCCACCGGTGCGCCGGGATGCGCGAGCTGTGCACCCATCGCGTAAGGCATGCCCACGCCCATGGTGCCCAGGCCGCCGGAGTTGAGCCAGCGTCGCGGCTTGTCGAAGCGGTAGTACTGGGCCGCCCACATCTGGTGCTGGCCGACGTCGGAGCTGACGTAGGCGTCGCCGCCGGTGACTTCCCACAGCTTCTGGACCACGAACTGCGGCTTGATGATGGTGTCGGAATTCTTGTATTCCATGCACTTGCGGCTGCGCCACTCCCCGACCTGCTTCCACCACGCGCCGATGTCGGGGCGGGCGGGGCCGGCTTCGAGCTGGCGGATCATCTCGTCGAGCACGTCCTTGATGTCACCGACGATGGGCACGTCGACCCGCACGCGCTTGGAGATCGACGACGGGTCGATGTCGATGTGGATGATCTTGCGCGGCTCTTCGGCGAAGTTGGCCGGGTCGCCGATCACGCGGTCGTCGAACCGGGCGCCGACGGCCAGCAGCACGTCGGAGTAGTGCATCGACATGTTGGCTTCGTAAGTGCCGTGCATGCCCGGCATGCCGAGGTACTGGCCGTCGCTCGCCGGGTAGCCGCCGAGGCCCATCAGGGTGGTGGTGATCGGGTAGCCGAGCAGGCGGGTGAGTTTGGTCAGCTGTTCGGCAGCATCCGACAGCACCACCCCGCCGCCGGCGTAAATCATCGGGCGCTTGGCTTCGAGCAGCAACTGCACGGCCTTCTTGATCTGGCCCTGGTGACCCTTGACCACCGGGTTGTAGGAGCGCATCGAGATCTCTTTCGGATACTCGAACTCGCACCGGGTGTTGGTGATGTCCTTGGGAATGTCCACCAGCACCGGGCCGGGGCGGCCCGATTTCGCGAGATAGAAGGCTTTCTTCAGTGTCGGGGCGATGTCACGGACGTCGCGCACCAGAAAGTTGTGCTTCACACAGGGGCGGGTGATGCCGACGGTGTCGACTTCCTGGAAGGCGTCCTGGCCGATCGCGGCGGTCGGCACCTGACCGGAGATGATCACCATCGGGATCGAATCGCAGAAGGCGGTGGCGATGCCGGTCACCGCATTGGTCGCACCCGGGCCCGAGGTGACCAGTGCCACGCCCACGCTTTGCGTGCTGCGCGCGAAGCCGTCAGCGGCATGGACCGCCGCCTGCTCGTGGCGAACCAGGATGTGCCGGATCTGATCCTGCTGGAAGAGCGCATCGTAGATGAACAGTACGGCGCCGCCCGGATAGCCGAATACGTATTCGACCTTTTCTTCCTGCAGGCACCTGATTACAATTTCCGCTCCAGTCAGCACCATCGCAAGCTCGCCTTGTATTACGTTTGAAGAAACGGAGAACAGTACCGTTCAGGGGCCGTTTGGTCAAGGCTGGGCATGCAGCCCCACAGTTCGGCAACGGACTGTGTTTCCTCAAGGATTTGCCGCTGGCTTCCCGTGCTGAACTCGCCGCGTTTCTCGAAGGCAGCGAAAAGCGTGCGTTCAAACGATCGCAGCCGCGCCCGCGAGCAGTACCGGGCCCTGCGCAATCTGCCGCCCGAGCGACGCGCCAATTTGCACGCAGAGTGGGAACGCTATCAGAATCTGTGCCCTGAGGAGCGTCGCCCATCGCAGGCGACCCCGTCGCCGCGCCGTCCCGGTGCAGCGATTCAAGGACAGGTGAACGTATCCCGATGAGTCGAACAAGCAAGAAACCCGCAGCCGTGGTCGGCCGTTCCGCTGCCGCTGCTGCCCTGCCCACCGTGGTCGAACTCGCCGGCGTGCGTCGTCGTCTGGCCAGCATGCTCTACGAATCCATGCTGCTGCTCGGCGTGCTGGCATTGACCTTCATGGTGCCGTATCTGCTGCTTGGACTGGGGTTCGAATTCACGCCGCCGGGCTGGCTGGCCTGGCTTCATGTGTTCCTGGTGCTCGGTTTCTATTTTGTCTGGTACTGGCACCGCCACGGCCAGACCCTGGCGATGCAGACCTGGCGCCTGAAACTGGTGAACGCCGATGACGGCCGCAATCCGGACAGCGCGCGCAGCTGGCTGCGCTATGCGCTGTCGTGGCCGTCGCTGCTGCTCGGCGGGGTCGGTCTGTTGTGGGCGCTGGTCGACGGCGATCGACAGTTCCTGCACGATCGCCTGGCCGGTACCCGCGTGGTGCTGTTGCCCGGTCAGCCGAAGAGATAGGGAAACAGCCGCCGCCGCTCGTCGGCCGAGAGCGTCTCCATGCGCTTGATGTTGCGTTCAGGGATGCCCTCGGCGTCGGGGAAATGTTCCAGGGCCTGCTCCAGACTGTCCTCGCGGATCAGATGCAACAAGGGCCAGGGCGAACGATTGGTGAGATTGCCGGCGTCGTCCGGCTCGGTGTCGGCAAACTGGTAGTCGGGGTGAAAGCTCGCCACCTGCAGGTCGCCTTCCCAGCCGAACTGATCGAGCCACAGGTCGACCAGATCGAGAAACTGGTTGTAGTCCTCGAAGCTGGCGAGCATGTCGGGAATCGCCAGCAGGGTGGTCTCGATTTCTTGCGAAGAGGCATCCGACAGACGCTCGAGTTCAGCCTGCAGGTCGTCGAGCAGGGCTTCGTCGGTGGTCGCGTGGCTGACGCAGATCCGAACCCGTTTCTCCGCCCGCGGTCTGGCGGCGAAGGGGCACAGGTTGAGGCCGATCACGACGTCGTCGAGCCACTGGCTTACATCGGCAATGATTTGTTCATCCATCTGAGTGCTTTCCAGGTTTGTTGCGGTGATCAGGCATCGAGTCGGCCGAGCGCAGTCTCGCGCACTGCCGCAGCAAGGTCGGGACGCAGGCAGTCGATTTCGACCAGCTCTGGCCAGCGGTCTCGGAACTGGCGCTGCCAGGTGAGCTGGCGCTTGGCCAACTGGCGGGTGGCAGCAATGCCCTTGAATCGGAGCAGCTCGAGATCGCCCGCACCGTCCAGGTATTCCCAGGCCTGACGATAGCCGACGCAGCGCATCGACGGCATCGACAGGTCGAGCCGATAGCGTGTGCGCAGTCGCCCGACCTCGTCGATCAGGCCCGCGCCGAGCATCAGGTCGAAGCGTTCGGCAATCCGTGCGTGCAGCACGCCGCGGTCCGATGGCACGAGGGCGATCGGCTGCAGGCGGAAGGGCGGTGGCGTCATCTCGCGGCGGGCGTAGCTGTCGGCCAGCGGGCGGCCGGTGACGCGCACGATCTCGAGCGCGCGCTGGATGCGTTGCGAATCGTTCGGCTCGAGCCGCGCCGCGGCCTCGGGGTCGAGCCGGGCAAGTTCGGCATGCACGGCGGGCCAGCCGCCGGCGCGGGCGGCTTCGTCGATTTCGTTACGTAGCTCGGCATCGGCCTGAGGCAGGTCGGACAAGCCATCGCGCAAGGCCTTGAAGTAGAGCATGGTGCCGCCGGTGAGCACCGGGATACGCCCACGCGCGGTGATCTCGGCCATCAGCCGGAGGGCATCGCGGCGAAAACACGCCGCCGAGTAGGCGGCCTCCGGGCTCAGGATGTCGATCAGGTGATGCGGGCAGGCCGCCTGCTCGTCCGCGCTCGGCTTGGCGGTGCCGATGTCCATGTCGCGATAAACCAGGGCCGAGTCGACGCTGACGATCTCGATCGGCAATTCGCGCGCCAGCGCCAGCGCGCAGGCCGTCTTGCCGCTGGCAGTGGGACCGAGCAGCAGCAGGGCGGGTGGAAGTCCGGCGTGGGTCATCGGTGAACAAGGCGTGGTTGGAGTCGCATTATCCCAGCGCCTCGTCGTTTGCGGTACCGGGATGCGCGCCCAGGCGTCGTGCCGAATGTATACAGCGCCGGCGTGTACATCCGGATTATCCTGATGGCATCATTCGGATGGTTCCGGAAAAATGCCATGATCAGCCTTCCCGCCCGCCTGTTGCAGCCGATACTCCGCGTCCTGTGGGGACTGCTGCTTGCATGTGCCTGCCCGGCGTGGTCGGCGGCGCCATCCGTGATGCTCGCCGATCGCTATCATGAAGGCATCGATCCCGCCGATTACTGGGTCAGTGAGAAACTCGATGGTGTGCGCGCGCTGTGGGACGGCAGGCTGCTCTACTTTCGCAGCGGTCAGCCGGTGGCCGCACCCGACTGGTTCGTCGCCGGCCTTCCGCAGCAGGCGCTCGACGGCGAACTGTGGATCGGCCGCCGCCGCTTCGAGGAACTGGTCGGCGTGGTGCGCACCCGCGAGCCCGACGATGATGCCTGGCGCAGCGTGAAATACATGGTTTTCGATCTGCCCGAGCACCCGGGCAGCTTCAGCGATCGCGTGTCGGCGATCCGGGACGTGGTCGGCGATGCCGGTGTGCCGTGGGTGCAGTTTGTCCACCAGCAGCGTGTGGCCGACCGCGAGGCACTGCGTAACATGTTCGATCAGGTTCTGCGGCGGGGCGGCGAGGGTCTGATGCTGCATCGGGCAGATGCCCGTCGGGTGGCCGGGCGCAGCGACGCCGTGCTGAAATACGTGCCCTGGCTCGACGCCGAGGCCCGAGTGGTGGCGCATGTGCCGGGCAAGGGCAAGTATCGCGGCCTGTTGGGGGCACTGGAGGTCGAGGCCGCCGACGGACGCCGCTTTCGCGTCGGCAGCGGGTTCACGGATGTACAGCGTCGGCGGGCGCCCGCGATCGGGACGATCATCACCTATCGCTACCGCGAACTGACGCGCAAGGGGCTGCCGCGCTTTCCGTCCTTCCTGCGCGAGCGCGTCCTGCCCTGAAGCGCTCGCCTCAGATGCCCAGCAGCGCTGCCCCGGTGCCGGCAATCAGCGCGCCGAGCACACGTTTGCCGAGGATGGCGGGCGGTGTTTGCGGTAGCCAGCGCGCCACCATGAAGCCTGCGCCGTGCAAACCCGCGGTCGCGATGGCAAAGCCGGCGGCGTAGGAGGCGAGCGTGCCATCGCCCATTTCGGCGTGATGCGCGTAGCCGTGGAACAGCGCGAATGCGGCCACCAGCGCCACGGCCACGGCCAGTGGGGGCCGGGTCATGAACGCGATCAGCACCCCGAATACCAGTACCGATACCGCGATGCCGGTCTCGACCGCCGGCAGTTCGACGCCGGTGGCGCCGATCGCTGCGCCGCCGAGCATGGCCGCGACGAAGGCGCCGGGCAGTGCCCATCGCATCGCGCCCGGCTGACGGCCGGCATACAGACCGACGGCCAGCATCGCCAGCACGTGGTCGAGTCCGCCGAGAGGGTGGTGGAAGCCGGACGCGAAGCCGGCGGCCTCGTGGCCGGGGTGCGCACCGACGGAATTGGCGGCAAGCAACAGCACGAAAGCGGCGAACGAGCGGGACAGCGTCATCGAGGTCTCCGGTGAGCAGGGGCGTGGTTGTTTGTTGGCGGCCCGGGTAAGCCGGCATGTCACGACGATTTTAGCAAGCCTCGTGCCATTCGGCAGCAGACCTGCGGCTTCGCACCAAGACCATGGTTGCCGGCGGGTGCACCGTATAGACAGTGCGGACCCTGGCAGTCGGTTGACGCTGGAACACGGGGAACCTGCAGCCCTGTCGCACGCCATCTTGGTGCGCTGCCCCGTACAGGTGCAGTTTGTTCGATGGCGCGACGGGAGCGACACTAGACCTGAGCGCCGATCGTGGGCCGGCTTGCGCATTTTATGTGCGATCGACGCAAGACGATTGCGTTCAGGCGCTTGGACGATCTATCCACAACTTGTCCAGTGCCTTGTCTACGGCCGCTGGGGATAAGCCGCGGCCTCAGCAGGGCGGATCGATATCGTCGTCCCGCTCGCCAAATTTGTGTACGTACATGGCCCGGTCGGCGCTCTTGAGCAGACTCTCGGCATCGCTGCCGTCCTCGGGGTAGAGCGCTTCCCCGATCGCACCGCCGACCCTGATCGGTTCGGCGTCGGCCACTTCGATCGCGGTCAGCGGCTGGCGCAGCACCTCCTCGATCTGGCGGCGAATATGGCCGACCGCTTCACGACTGGCGATCTGGTCGAGCAGGATTACGAATTCGTCGCCGGCGTAACGTGCCACCAGGTCGCCTGCGCGAACGTTGGTGCGCAAGCGCTCGGCGATTTCCTGCAGGGCGATGTCGCCGGCGTCGTGCCCGTAGCGGTCGTTGACTTGCTTGAAGCGGTTGAGATCGATGAAGAGCACACCGAACAGGGTGCTGCGACGGTCGCTGCCTGCCACCGCAATGCGCTTGCGCAGCCGCTGCAGGAAAGCGTCCCGATTGGCGAGGCCGGTCAGTTTGTCGGTGCGCAGGCGGGTCTGCATGGCCTCGAAGCTGCGCGCAAGCTCGCCGATCTCGTCGCTGCGCTGGACGCCGACCGGCGCGTCGAATTCGCCTTCGCCCACCTTGCGCGCAGCCTCGGAGATGCGTCTCAGGTCGCCGGCGACCCAGGCCAGAATACGGAATCCGATCAGCACCGCCAGCGCGACCGCCGCGGCGGCAAGCAGCACGGTACGGCTGACGTTGTCGGTAACGCCGGCCATGAAGTCGCTGGTCGGCATCGCCACGATCGTGATCCACTCCAGCCCGGCGGCGTCCTCGATCCGATCGAATGCGACGTGGATCTCGTCGCCTTCGTCGGTCATGAAGGTCAGCACGCGGGGCAGGGCGGTGGCGTCGGGCGCACCCAGTCGCTCCTGCACCAGCCGGTACGACGCCCGCAGCAGCGGATGCTCGCTGTCTGCCGCGCGGAGCCTGGCGTTGCCGCCGTCGGGCAGGCTGACGACGTTCGGGCTGGCGGACGAAGCGATCAGGTTGCCGTCCTGTTCGATGATGAAGGCGATGCCATTGGGCGAGACCTCCAGTTTGCCGACAAAGTCGTTGAGCGCGCGCAACGATACGTCGGTGGCCACCACACCCTCGAACGCTCCGGAGGCAGCGAGTACGCGACGGGCGCGGGTTGCAACCAGTTCGCGGGTGCCGAAGTCGATATAGACCGAGGTCCAGGTGTGGCCGGATACGCGTTTGCCATCTGCGTACCAGGGGCGGGTGCGGGGGTCGAACAGCTTGGTCTCGCGGCGCTCGAATTCGAGTGGACCGTCGATCCCGCTGAAGCGATAGATTGCACGATGCTCGTCGGCAGTGATCTTCATGCGCAGCTCTGCGTCGTGCAGCGAGTGGCGATAGAGCCCGAGGCCCTGGCCCGATTCGTTGCCGTAATACACATAGTTGTTCGGATCGATGTGCAGCGAGGTGGCAATCCAGAACCGCGTGCGAAGGTCGTGGAACTCCGATTCGATCGTGCCCGGTGCGGCCATGCCGTCCGGAAAGGCGGATTCGAGCACCGCGCCCGAGCCGACGATGTGCCGGTCGACCGCCTGGGCGATGCGGCCGACGGTCTCCAGCAGCAGATGTTCCGATACCGTGACCACTGCCCGGCTGCCGGCCGAGTAGGACAGGATCCCGACCGCGAGCGCCAGTGCAATCACCAGTACCACATAGGGAACGATCAGTACCAGCTTGAGGGACAGCGGGGTCGGGGGGCGCTTGCTCATGGTCGGTTTGGCCGGATCTCGCTCAAGGCGCGGGAACGAATCCCGCCGTATAGCCGGATTGCATCGTGGCGCTTTGCGCCCCGCTCGCCGCGGCTTCCCTGCAGGCGCTGTATCGGAGTGCCTTTGCATCTGCTGGAAGAGCCGGATTCTGCGGGCACGGACGGTGTCCTGCAACACTTTTCTATATGAATATTGAGTGCCTGGAAAAGCGGCAACTCCTTGTTGCGCTTTGCGTTCTGCGGATCCGGCCGCGTGCGGTAAGCTCTCAGGGCTGCGTGGTTCGGCATTTGCCGCGCGAGCGCGGATGAAGGGCGGGAGATGGTGATGAGATGCGGGTGGGTGGCGGGTGCGATCGGGGTGCTCCTGGCGTCGGCGTCGATGGCCGACGACGCGGCGGTCTATCGCTGGAAGGATAGGGATGGCCGGGTCAACTATGGCAACCTGCCGCCACCGGGCGTGCAGGCAGAACCGCTCGATGCGGATGGCCGCCTGACCGTCGTGCCGGCCCCGGTGCGCCAACCCGTGCCGACCCCGGTCCCCCCCTCCGACGCCGAGCGGCTCGAACGACTGGAGCGCGCGCTGGAAGCGGAGCGGGCGCTGCGGCAGGATCGTGACGAAGCCGACCGCGAGCGCGAGGCGCGGGATGCAAGGTCGCAGGCCGAATGCGAGGCTCGCTATCGGGAGCCGTGCGATGTCGACGGACAGCCGATCGGCCGGCGCTACATCGTGGTGCCGACGCGACCACATCGCCCGCCGGTGCTGCGACCGGACCGCCCTCCGGGCGACTCCAGGCCTCCGCACCCCGGCGCGCCGAGTCGGGGCGAGCGCCCGCCGCAGCGGCCGGCAGGCGAGGCCGAGCGACCCCCTCGGCAGCCACCGGACGACAGGCGGCGCGAGCGTGTGGCCGACGACATCACCCGGCCCGACGACCGTCGTCCGGCGCCACGCTAAGCGCCACGGTCGGCATGATCGCGGTTGTCGTCACCTCAAACGGCTATCATGGCGGCCGCTCCCGGCCGCTGCCGGAACTTCGGATTGCAAGGATGTTTTCGTGAAGATTTTCTCTCCGCTCTATCAACGTGCCATGCAGTGGGCACGGCACCGGCATGCACCGTGGTTTCTGGGCGGGCTCAGTTTTGCAGAGTCGTCCTTCTTCCCGATTCCGCCCGACGTGATGCTCGCCCCGATGAGTCTCGCCAATCCGAAGCGGGCGTTATGGTTCGCGCTGATCACGACGCTGGCATCGGTGACCGGCGGGCTGTTCGGCTACCTGATTGGTGTCTACGCGTTCGAGATGATCGAGCCCTGGCTGCGTACCACCCGCTACTGGAGCAGTTACGACGTGGCGGTGACCTGGTTTGGCGAGTGGGGCTTCTGGGCCGTATTCGTTGCCGGCTTCTCGCCGATTCCGTACAAGGTGTTCACGATCGCCGCCGGTGCACTGTCGATGGCGGTGTTGCCTTTTGCTCTGGCATCGCTGGTCGGGCGCGGGGCGCGCTTCTTTCTCGTGGCCGCTCTGATGGCGTGGGGCGGGGCGCGGATGGAGGCGGTGCTGCACCGCTACATCGATCGCCTCGGCTGGGCCACGGTCGTCGCGGTGGTGGTCGGGGTGCTGGTGTACCGCGCCTGAGAGGGGCCGGGCCTGACTGAGTGGGCGCGATCGGTCCGGGTCGATCCCGGGCGGCGCGCAATGGCCTATTGGCCGCGCATGAAGAAGCGGTCGAGATCGGCCATCGTCAGCTGGGTCCAGGTCGGGCGGCCGTGATTGCACTGGTCGGCACGTTCGGTGGCTTCCATGTCGCGCAGCAGGGCATTCATTTCGGGCAGGGCGAGTTGCCGGTTGGCGCGGACCGCGCCATGGCAGGCCATGGTGGCGAGCAATTCGTTGCGCCGCGCAGTGGCCACCTCGGACGCGGGAAACTCGCGCAGTTCTTCCAGCAGCTTGCGGACCAGTTCGGCGACCGGCGCGCTGGCGAGGAGGGCGGGTACGCTGCGTACCGCCAGCTCCAGCGGGCCGGCAGGCGCCACCTCGAAGCCCATGCGCGCGAGAACCTCGGTACTTTCCTCGACCACTGCCATGTCCTTCGCGCTGACCGAGAACACCGCCGGGATCAGCAGGCGCTGCACCGCGGGCGTGCCGTCGAGTACGGTCTTGAGCTTCTCGTACAGGATGCGTTCGTGGGCGGCGTGCATGTCGACCAGCACCAGGCCCCTGGCATTCTGCGCAAGGATGTAGACGCCGTGCAGCTGGGCGACCGCATAGCCCAATGGCGCGCCGGTCTCGCCTTCCGGCAGCGGCTGCGGGGTGGGGGCTGACCGGGCCGAAGAACCGGAGTCGTGGCGAAATCCGGTGCTTGGTGGCCGCGCGCTTGCGGCAAACTCGAAGTAGGAACGGGTGGCCGAATCCATTGCCAGTTGCCCCTGTACCGGGCGCTGCCAACCGCCGTCCGGTGCACTGCTGTAAGCCGGTGCGACGCGTGGCGCACCGGGTGCGGACGGGGCGGGTTCCGGTGCGGTCGATTCGACACGCGGTGCGTTGAGCGCATCTTCCAGCGCGCGCCCGGCGCCTGACTCGGCCAGGGCGCGGCTCACCGCATGGAACACGAACTGATGCACGGGGCGCGCATCGCGAAAACGCACTTCGATCTTTGCCGGGTGCACGTTCACATCGACGCCCGCGGGATCGAGTTCGAGGAACAGCACATAGGCCGGATGGCGGCTGCCGTGCAGGATGTCGGTGTAGGCCTGCCGGACGGCGTGGGTCAGCAGCTTGTCGCGCACATAGCGGCCGTTGACGAAAAAGTACTGGGCGTCGCGGCTGGTGCGCGAGTAGGCGGGCAGCGAAGCAAAACCGGTGAGACCAAGGATGCCGCCCTCGGCACGCACCTCGCGGGCATGTTCGAGAAAGTCGTCACCCATCAGCGCCGCCACCCGGCGGATCGGCTCCCCCGGCGGCAGCCGGTGCACCACCCTGCCGTTGTGGCTCAGTTGCAGTCCGACGTCGGGCCGCGCCAGGGCGACGCGGCGGAACATGTCGTCGCAGTGGGCGTATTCGGTACTCTCCGACTTGAGGAATTTGCGCCGGGCCGGGGTGTTGTAATACAGGTCGGCCACGTCCACCACCGTGCCCTGGTTGAGTGCGGCGGGTGTCAGTGCGCGGTTGTCGCCGTCGATCCGCCACGCATGGCCAGCGCCCTCGGCACGGCTGGTGATCGTGGTGCGCGCCACCGCAGCAATCGCCGCCAGCGCTTCACCCCTGAAGCCCATGGTCCCGACCCGTTCGAGGTCGTCCAGGCTGGCGATCTTGCTGGTCGCGTGACGTTCCAGCGCGAGCGCGAGCTCATCGCGTTCGATGCCGCAGCCGTCGTCGCTCACCCGGATACGGCGCACACCACCCTGTTCGAGCTGGACTTCGATCGCCCGTGCGCCGGCATCCACCGCGTTCTCGAGGACTTCCTTGAGCACCGACGCGGGGCGGTCGACCACCTCGCCGGCGGCGATCTGGTTGACAAGGAGGTCTGACAGGCGGTGGATGGAGGGCATAGCCAGGACAATGTTGGCGCACGGGCTGGAATTATACGGGCGCGTGGCGGCGATCCAGACCCATTGCGATCAATGTCGATCCGGTATGATCTGGGGCGAAGTGATCGGGGACGCCCGGCTGCATGTTCGATAAGGGGGCTGAATGACGCGTGAGCGCAGGGTCCGGCGCGGACTGGTGGTGGCGATACTCGGTGCCGGCCTGATTGCCTGCTCGTCGCCGGGGACCGGGCCGAAGCTGGGACGCTTGCCCGGGTTCGCGCCGCAGCATCTGATGAAATCCGATTTCAACCGCTTCGCCGAGGCGCATCAGCAGCGGATTTTCGCCAGTCTTCGGCGGCTGGCCGAGAAATTGTACAAGCGTAACCCGCGCGAGTGGCGCAAGTCCGAGGCGGCCAGCGTCGAGGCGGCAGTGGCGGGCATCTTCGACGCCGCTCACGGCTGGCGCCTCGAGTCGCTCGGTTACCGGCGCGATATCGATGCCCTCACCGTCGCCCTGCATCCGGACTATCGCGGCGATCGCGTCCAGGCTTACATGGTCGGGCTGGCGAGCATGGTGCAGTCGGCCTTTGGCGATCGTGAAGAGTTTTATCTTCTGGATGATCTTGACGCCCAGCACCTCTACAATGCTGCCCGCAACGTCGAGATCGCAGCGTGGAAGCTGGCCAATGCGCGTGACGCCGGCGGCAGCCTGCTGCTGCTGTCGAACGAGGCCGGCGCAGTGAGCAACCTGAGTTTCGAGCGCGAGTTCGGTCGCGTCATCGGGCAGCTCGAGGTGCTTTCCGACGTGGTCGAAGAAAAAACCGAACGTACCGTTACCCGTGTGGTCCAGAACCTGGCAACTGCCGTCTTTCTGCCGGTGTATTGACGACCGGCATCCCTTTCAGAGAGTCATGAAGTCCATCGTTATTCTGGTTTCCGGGCGTGGCAGCAATATGGAGGCGATCGTGCGTGCAGCGATTCCCGGCCTGCGCGTCGCTGCGGTCGTCAGCAACCGGCCGTCGGCATCGGGCCTCGCCTTTGCAGCCGCACACGGCATTGCCACTGCCGTCGTCGATCACACCGATTATCCCGATCGCGCCAGCTTCGACACCGCCCTGGCGGCCGCGATCGACCGTCATCACCCCGATCTGGTGGTGCTCGCCGGCTTCATGCGGGTGCTGACCGACGATTTCGTCCGCCACTACGAAGGCCGTCTGATCAACATCCATCCGTCGCTGTTGCCGTCTTTTCCGGGGCTGCATACCCATCGCCGTGCGCTCGAGGCCGGGGTGCGGGTGCACGGTGCCACCGTGCACTTCGTGACGCCGACCCTGGACTGCGGCCCGATCGTCGTTCAGGCCGTGGTGCCGGTACGACCTGACGACGACGAGGCCGCTCTGGCCGCGCGCGTGCTCGAGCAGGAGCATCGAATCTATCCGCAGGCGGTGCGCTGGTTCGTCGAGGACCGCGTTGCGATCGGCGCCGACGGCCGGGTCGCGATCGCCAACGCGGGTCAGAGCGCGACCGCGTGGAGTATTCCGCCGCTCGAGGAGGTGTCCGGCTGAGGCCGGGCTTGCGATGGTCGAGCGCAGCCTGTTCGTGGCGCTGGGGGTATCGGTGCTGGCGCACGCTGCCTTGCTCGGCACCACCAGTTGGTCATGGCCGGAGCCCCCGGCTGAGCCCGCCGAGCCGGTGCTGCGTGCGACCTTGCGCCCGCTGACGGTACCGGTCGAGATCAGCGCGGCACAATCGCTCCCGGATTCCCCGCCGCCGCCACCACCTGTCGCGGCGCCGCCGCGGATCAACCCGCCAACGCCGCCAACGCCGCCAAAGCCGGCAAAGCCCGCAAAGCCCAAGCGTCCACCGGCGGTAGCCGCGGTGGCGCCCGCCGAGCCCGTGCTCAGCGATGCACTGCCCGACCCTTTGCCGCTCGATGCGGCAGCGGACGCTTCCCCAATTCCTGCCGCGCTTGCACAGGCTGCCGGTGCGCCGTCTGCGTCCGCCGAGGTGTTCGCGATCGACGGCTGGCCCGAGCAGGGCGAGATCGTGTTCCGGGTACTCCTCGGCAGCGGTGGCCTGCAGGTTGGCGAGGCGCGCCACGCCTGGTGGCATGACCGCGATCGCTACCAGATGCAGGTCACGCTTGAGACTACCGGCGTTGCGGCGCTGCTGCGCGGGTTCCACTACGTGCAGCGGAGTGAGGGCGAACTGGGCCCGCAGGGGCTCAGGCCGCAGCTTTTTTCGGTGACGCAGAAGGGCAAGGCAGTGGAAACCGCGGTGTTCGACTGGAACAATGAGCGGGTGAGCATCCGCCGCGGTGAACGCGAGCGACGCACGGCGAGCCTGCAGGCCGGCGATCAGGACGTGCTCAGCCTGTGGCATCAGATCGGTATCGTGGGCGTTGCCGGTTTGCCGCGAACGCTCATCGTGGCGAGCAACAAGGACGCAAAGACCGTACTGCTCGAGGCCGTGGGTGAAGAGGGGCTGCGCCTGCCCATCGGTAATCTGGATACCCTGCGTCTGCGGGCCCAGGCCGAAGACGGCAAGCTCACCATCGACATCTGGCTGGCGCGAAATTACGGCATGCTGCCGGTGCGTATCCGGATGGTGGACGACAAGGGCGAGGTGCTCGACCAGCAGGCCATCGAGTTGCGCCTGTCGCCGCCGGGCAAGACATCGGGCGAGACCACAGACAATACGGAAATCATCGAACTCAAAGAAGAAGTGCCGGCGTACCCGCAGGCCGACCTCCACATCAACTGAACGGACATCATGCAGAAAACAGTCAAGGCAGCCGAGGCCATCTCGCGCGGTCTCATCATCCAGACCACCCAGGTGCTGGGCACCGTGCTGTCGTTCGAACACCCGGCCGACGCGGTGCTGTCGCGGCACTTTCGCGAGAATCGGGAACTCGGTCATCGCGATCGCGGTTTCATTGCCGAAACGGTCTATGGCATCGTGCGCCGGTTGCGCTGGCTGCGCCGCCTGGCCGGAGCCAACGCGACCCCGCGGCAGTTGCTGCTGGCCTGGCTGGCGCGTGGCGAAGGTTGGCCGATGCGCCAGTTCGAAGGCCTCGCCTCGGCCACCGAGCGCAGCTGGATCGAGACCATCAAGTCTGCGGCGCTGGATGAAGGCACGGTCGCCGAGCGTGCCGACCTTCCCGACTGGCTTGCCGAACGCCTGCTCGGCTCGCACGACGAGGCCGCGTTGCTGCAACTGGCGCACAGCCTCAATCGCGCAGCGCCGCTCGACCTGCGGATCAACCTGCTGAAGACCGATCGCGAAGCGGTCCTTGCCCGCCTGCGCGCGGACGGTTTCGAGGCCGAGCCGTGCGCCCTGTCGCCACAAGGCGTACGCCTTGGTGGCAAACCTGCGCTGCAGAAGCACCCGCTGTTTCTCGACGGCAGCTTCGAAGTTCAGGATCAGGGTAGCCAGTTGCTGGGCTTGCTGGTCCAGCCCAAACGCAGTGAACTGGTGGTCGATTTCTGCGCCGGTGCCGGCGGCAAGACCTTGCAACTGGGGGCGATGATGCGCTCGACCGGGCGCCTCTATGCCTTCGACGTGTCGGAAAAGCGGCTCGCCAAGCTCAAACCGAGAATGTCTCGGGCCGGCCTGTCGAACGTGCATCCGGTGCTCATCGCGCACGAGAACGATGCCAAGGTGAAGCGCCTTGCCGGCAAGGCCGACCGCGTGCTGGTCGATGCGCCGTGCAGCGGGCTCGGCACATTGCGCCGCAATCCCGACCTCAAGTGGCGGCAGACGCCGGAGTCGGTCGACGAGATGGTGGTCAAGCAGGGCGCCATCCTGGCCGCGGCCGCACGCCTGGTGCGGCCCGGTGGACGCCTGGTCTATGCCACCTGCAGCCTGCTGGCCGAGGAGAACGACGGCGTGGTCGATGCCTTCCTCGCCGCCCATCCCGGCTTCCGGACGGTGTCGGCCGAAGACATCCTCGAGCGCCAGGGGCTGAAGCTTGCCACCGGAGAGCGCCTGCGCCTGTCCCCGCACCAGCATGACACCGACGGCTTCTTCGCCGCGGTGCTGGAACGCACTGCCGATGCCTGAGCGCTGGCGGCGCGGCGGCATCGCGCTTGCCTTGCTGGCGTGGATGGCCGGCGCCGGAGCGGCCCAGACTTTTCGCGCGCAGGGCGAGGTCGAGCTCGCCTTCTCGCCCTGGGACAATCCCGAAGCACTGCTGCTGGGGGTGGTCAGGGGCGCGCGCAAGAGCCTGCAGGTGCAGGCCTATGCGTTTACCAGCAAGCACTTCGCCGACGCACTGGTCGCCGCGCACCGGCGCGGGGTGCGCGTCGAGGTGCTGGCCGACGGCGAGATGAACCGGCGCGACAAGGGCAATGCCGTGCCTCGCCTGCTCGCCGCCGGGGTGCCGGTGGCGTTCGAGACGCGCTACCGGGCGGCGCACAACAAGGTGCTGATTGCCGATGCAGAGGGGCCGGGCTGCAACGTGGTGACCGGCTCCTACAATTTCACCTGGTCGGCGGAGCACCGCAATGCCGAGAATCTGCTGGTGCTGCGCGGACATTGCCCGCTCGCCCGCGCCTATCGCGACAACTGGCTGCGCCATCGGGCGCAGGCGACCCCGATTTCCCGACTGCCCTGGAAGCCCTGACCATGCCGGAAAGTGCCGCTCCCCCCGAACTCGCTGCGGTGTTCGCGCTGGCGGGCGCGGAGCTGAGCCAGACTGCCGTGCTTTTGCAACTGGCCATCATTGGCGGTGCGCTGATTGCCGGCTGGCTGATTCAGCGCGCGCTGGACCAACGGTTGCGCCAGGCCGAGCCCGAAGCCCTGAGTTCAGCGCTCCGCTTCGGCCAGCATGGCGCCAAGCGGGTGCTGTTTCCCCTCGCGGCGCTGGTGTTGGTCGTCGTCGGGCGCTGGGTGCTGGCGCGCTTTCACTCCGTCCACCTGCTCGATCTGGCGGTTCCGCTGCTGACCTCGCTCGCGGTGATCCGCTTCGTGGTCTTCGCCTTGCGCCAGGCGGTCAGGCGTTCGAGCTGGCTGGGGGCATTCGAGAAGGTGTTCGCCACTCTCGCGTGGGGCGTCGTGGCCCTGCACATTGTGGGCTGGTTGCCGGAAGTGATCGACAGTCTGAAGGCGATGTCCTTCACCCTCGGCGGGCAGAAACTGTCGGCGTGGACCCTGATGCAGGGGCTGGCGATGGTGCTGCTGACCCTGCTGGTGGCGATGTGGGTGGCTGGCACGCTGGAGCGCAAGCTGGTCGCGGCCACCAGCATCGACGCCAGCGTGCGGCTGGTGCTGACCCGGGTCACCAAGGCCTTGCTCATCCTGGTGGCTTTCCTGGTGGCCTTGCCGATGGTCGGCATCGATCTCACCACGCTGTCGGTGTTCGGTGGTGCGCTTGGCGTCGGGCTCGGCTTCGGCATGCAGAAGATCGCCGCGAACTACGTCTCCGGCTTCATCATTCTGCTTGATCGCTCGCTGCGCATCGGCAACCTCATTTCGGTTGGTTCCGAGCGTGGCGTCGTCAAGGAGATCACCACCCGCTACACGGTGATCCGGGCGCCGAGCGGCATCGAATCCATCGTGCCCAACGAGATTCTGGTCGGTTCGGTGGTGCAGAACGAAACCTTCAGCGACAGCAAGGTCGCACTGCCCTTGGCATTCCAGGTGAGTTACGACGCCGACCTGGAGCACGCGATGAGGATCCTGGTGGAGGTTGCCGCCACCCAGCCCCGTGTGCTGCAGGATCCCGCGCCGGTGGCTTTCCTGACCGGCTTTGGCGACAATGGGATCGACCTGCGCCTGGGCTGCTGGATTGCCGATCCGCAGGAGGGCACGCTGGCGATCTCCTCTGCGATCAACCTGGAGGTGTGGCGCCGGTTCAAGGGTGCCGGCATCGGCATTCCATTCCCGCAGCGCGAAATTCGCTTGCTCCCGCCACTTCCTGCGGTTTCTGTTGTCCAAAGTGATCAAGTCCCCGAATGATGGCGATCGCGGATTTCCGGCGGGGTGATTCTTTTGTCGCCCGGCCATGCCTCGCGTAGAATCGTCGAGCAACAAGCCATTCTCGCATAAGGACTTTTTTGAATGTATTCCGGGTTGTTCGAGCTCCCCTGGTGGGGGTATGTCGTCGTCGCCCTGGTGCTGACCCACATCACCATTGCTTCCGTCACCATCTACCTGCATCGTCATCAGGCGCACCGTGCGCTTGATCTGCATCCGCTACCGAGCCACTTCTTCCGCCTCTGGCTGTGGCTGACCACCGGCATGGTGACCGGCGAGTGGGCAGCGATCCACCGCAAGCATCACGCCAAGTGCGAGACCGCCGACGATCCGCACAGCCCGCAGACGCGCGGCATCCGCAAGGTGCTGTTCGAGGGCGCCGAGCTTTATCGGGCCGAGGCAAAGAACACCGAAACGCTGCAGCGTTACGGTCACGGCACGCCCGACGACTGGATCGAGCGTCATGTCTACCGGCGCTCGGTCGTCGGGGTGTCGTTGATGCTGGTCATCAACGTCGCCGCCTTCGGACCGCTCGGGCTCACGATCTGGGCGGTGCAGATGATGTGGATTCCGATCTGGGCTGCCGGCGTGGTCAACGGTCTGGGCCATTACTTCGGCTATCGCAACTTCGACTGCAGCGATGCGTCGACCAACCTCGTTCCGTGGGGCATCCTGATCGGCGGCGAGGAGCTGCACAACAATCACCACAGTTTTGCCACGTCGGCCAAGCTCTCGGCCAGGTGGTACGAGTTCGACATCGGCTGGATGTATATCCGGATGCTCGAGATCGTCGGTCTGGCCAAGGCGAAGAAGGTGATCCCGGTGCCGAAGTTCGGCGAGGCGAAGCACGTTCCCGATCTCGATACGCTGCAGGCCATCATCACCCACCGCTACGATGTCATGACGCGCTACGTGCAGTCGCTCAAGCGCATCTGCGCGGACGAAATCGACAAGCTCAAGGCGGACCATGTCGGCCGATTCGACGCCCGTGCCTTGCGGCGCTGGGTACTGTCGGGCGAGGAGCGCCACCTGGAAGTCGGGCAGAAGCAGCAGCTCGAAGTCGTGATCCGCAGCAACAATGCGCTGGCGACCGTGGTGACGATGCGTGAGGAACTGACTGCAATCTGGGCGCGCTCGACCGCGAGCCGCGAGCAGTTGCTCAAACAGTTGAATGACTGGATCGAGCGCGCGGAGCAGAGCGGCATTCAGCAACTGCGGGAGTTTTCGCTGCGGTTGCGGCGCTACTCGGTTTAAGCAGCGACTGCGGATGCAGACAGGGGGAGCGCCGGCTCCCCTTGTCGTTCATGAGGCTCGGGGGACGGTGGGCTCAGGTTTCGCTGCGCACCGCGTCGGCCCAGCAGTTGGGGGTCTCGTAGAGGCGCACCCGTTCCAGCCTCAGCTGATTGCCATAGGTATCCTTGTAGGCGGCATTCAGCACGCGGAACGCTTCTGCCGCAAGATTCTCGGCGGTCGGGACCACGTCCAGGGTCACCGTCTTGTGTCCGGGCAACGTGGCCAGGAAGTCCACGACGCTGATGTCGCCGCGATAGACCAGAAATGCATGGTCCCAGCGCTTGACGATCATCTCGTTGGCAACTTTCTTGACGTCGGCGAAGTCCATCACCATGCCATTGACCGCCTGCCCCGCAGCGTCGATGATCTGGCCCGAAAGCGTCACCTCCAGCGCATAGCGATGGCCATGCAGATGCCGGCACTGGCTGGCGTGATCCGGAATCCGGTGACCAGCGTCGAATTCGAGACGACGGGTGATGCGCATGATGGACCTCGCTTGAACAGCCGTGGATTATACCATCCGTGCGGGTGCCGGATGGCCGTCCGCAAATACGCAAGCTACTGAGCACACAATGATTTCAGTCCCGGTGACCCTGACCATCCATAACCACGACCGTGATCTGGCCGGCCTGACTTACATCTATCCGGTGCTGTCGAGACGGGCCGGCGGCGTGTCGATCGGCATCAATCTCAATCCGAACAACGCCTGCAACTGGCATTGTGCCTACTGCCAGGTGCCGAACCTGGTGCGTGGCAAGGCGCCCGATATCGACCTGGCCGTACTCGAGGCCGAGCTGCGTGGTTTCCTCGAAGCGCTGGTGAACGGCGACTGGCTCGCCTGGAATGCCCCCGAGGGCCTGCGTGAAATTCGTGACATCGCCTTCTCCGGAAATGGCGAGCCGACCAGCGCCGCGGTGTTTCCCGAGGCCATCGCCATGGTGGCGCGACTCCATGCCGAGTTCGGCCTCGGCGCAGCGGTTCCCATCCGCTTGATCACCAATGGCAGCCTGATGACCCACACCCGGGTGCAGGATGGGGTTCGCCTGCTCGGTGCGGCGGGGGGCGAGGTCTGGTTCAAGGTCGATGCGGGCGACGCCGCGGCCATCGAGCGCATCAACGGCGTCCGCCTGGAGCCCGCTGCAATCGTCCGCAATCTGGCGATCTGCTCGTCCCTGTGCCCGACCTGGGTGCAGACCTGCATGTTCCGCTGGGACGGTGTCCTGCCAGCGGCGCACGAACTCGACGCCTACCTCGATGTCCTCGTCCGTGCCGGGGTCGACACGCTCCGCGGGGTGCTGCTCTATGGCATTGCCCGACCGTCGATGCAAGCCGAGGCCGAACACCTGTCGCCGCTGACCACCGGCGAGCTCGAGGCGATCGCCGCGCGGATCGAACAAAAAGGGCTGACGGTTCGCGTCAGCCCCTGATCCCTGTGCGCACCCACTCGCGGGTGCCGCAATCAGGAGCCCTTGCGCTTGGCCTTGGCTTCTTTCTTGAGGGTCTTGTACAGCTCGGGATTGGAGGCCTTCAGGTACTCGGCCACATCCACGTCGTCCTTCTTGACCTTGTTGATGTCGATCTGCTCGACATGGACGAGGCGCAGCAGGGCCTGAACCGGGCGCGGAATGTTGCGGCCGCTTTCGTAGCGGGAGCCGCCGCTCTGGGTCACGCCGATCTTGGACCAGAACTGGGACTGGTTCAGTCCGAGCTTGCGGCGGATTTCGCGTACATCGAGGTTGTCAGAGTTCTTCATGATCGTGTCCTGTGTTGAGTTGCCAGACGTATATCGAGGCTGGATGGGCCTTCATTGGGCTCCTACAACTTAAGTTGTAGGATGACCGAAGTATAGATCAGCACTTGCCATATATACAACGGTGATAATTCACGAACCGGTGGTAACTGCAATCGGTATAGCAAAAAATGCCCTCCTGTTGTAGTCCTGCAAAACAATCCGCGTTTCGATAGAATCGTGCCCTTTATCCACAAGCTCTTGGATACGACGATGGCACTGATAGTTCAGAAGTACGGCGGCACCTCGATGGGCAGCCCTGAGCGCATCAGGAACGTGGCCAGCAGAGTGGCGAAGTTCCGCGCACAGGGGCACCAGGTAGTGGTCGCCGTGTCGGCAATGAGTGGCGAGACCAATCGCCTGATCGCGCTGACCAAGGAAGTCGCGGCAAATCCAGATCCCCGCGAACTCGACGTGGTGATCTCGACCGGCGAGCAGGTCACGATCGGCCTGCTGTGCATGGCGCTGCACGACATCGGGCTCAAGGCCCGCAGCTACACCGGTGGGCAGGTCCGCATCCTCACCGACAATGCGCATACCAAGGCACGCATTCTCAATATCGACGAGGCCCCGATCCGCAAGGATCTGGACGACGATTGCGTCGTTGTGGTGGCCGGTTTCCAGGGCGTGGACGAGCACGGCAATATCACCACCCTCGGTCGGGGCGGCTCGGATACCACCGGTGTGGCGTTGGCTGCGGCGCTCAAGGCCGACGAATGCCAGATCTATACCGACGTCGATGGCGTCTACACCACCGACCCGCGCGTCGTTCCTGAGGCCCGCAAGCTCGACGCCATCACCTTCGAAGAGATGCTGGAAATGGCCAGTCTCGGCTCCAAGGTGCTGCAGATCCGCGCGGTCGAATTCGCCGGCAAGTACAAGGTCAAGCTGCGCGTCCTCTCCAGCTTCCAGGAGGAAGGCGAGGGCACGCTCATCACCGTTGAGGAAGACAACAACATGGAACAACCCGTCATCTCCGGCATCGCGTTCAACCGCGACGAGGCCAAGCTCACCGTGCTCGGCGTGCCCGACAAGCCCGGCATCGCCTACCAGATTCTCGGTCCGGTGGCCGATGCCAACATCGACGTGGACATGATCATCCAGAACGTGGGCCACGACGGCACCACCGACTTCTCGTTTACCGTCAGCCGCGGCGATCTCGACAAGGCGGTGAAGGTGCTCGACGGCGTCAAGGCGCATATCGGTGCGCGCGAGATCGAGTCGGACAAGACCATGTGCAAGGTTTCCATCGTCGGCGTGGGCATGCGTTCGCACCCGGGGGTGGCCTCGAAGATGTTCCGTACGCTGGCGGAGGAGGGCATCAACATCCAGATGATCTCCACGTCCGAGATCAAGATCTCGGTCGCGATCGAGGAAAAGTACCTGGAACTCGCCGTGCGCGTGCTGCACAAGGCCTTCGGACTCGACCAGTCGATCTGAGGCATAAGGACGCGAACTGAAATTGACCACGAGGCGCGGAGTCTATATAGTCCCGCCTTCGTGATGGAGACGTGGCCGAGAGGTCGAAGGCACTCCCCTGCTAAGGGAGCAGACGGGCAAAACCTGTCTCAAGGGTTCGAATCCCTTCGTCTCCGCCAATGCTGCAGGAAAGAAGCGCCCCTCGGGGCGCTTTTTTCTTGCCCGTGCTTCTTGCACCTGATCCGTGACTTCCTCAGGCCGTGTCGCCGAAGCTCAGGTAGGGCAAGGTGTCGGCGCCGATGCGCAGACGGTGTACCTCGGTCAGTCCGGAGATCCGGAGCAATACGGTGTAGGGGCCGTGATCGAGCGGGCCGACCATGCCTGCGCCATGCAGCGCGAGGTGCACGAGGTTGCGACCGCGGGCGTCGAGGATGCGAACGCTGGCAAGCTCGGCGTGATTCAGCGTCCCGGGGGCATGGTCCGGCAGGACGAAGGCGTGCAGGTAGCGGGGCCGCTCGCTGCGTTCGCCGGCGCCGGACTCCCGCGTCTTGAGTTCGGGTTGCCGTGTGCTCCTGGGCACGTCGTCGCGGTCCATCCTGGCCGGCGGTACCGCATTGGCGTTGATCGCAAAGGTGACTGCGGCGAGCTGAAGAAAATGCCGCAACACCCGTCGTGAACTCCGTTGCCTGCGTTTCATGTGTTGCTCCTTTGTCGTGGCGGCTGCGTGCTGCGGTCCGTAGCCGGTGTTGTGCTGTCCTGGACGGCGGTCGGACTTGGGCCGATCTATTGCGCCAGTTCGCTCGAGTCCGACGGCCTCCTAGCCGAGTTCGATCGGAACGAAAATGCGTGCATCGGCGCGCTGGACGAGAATCGCCGCGTGTTTGCCGAGGGTCGCGAGCTGATTGCGCAAGTCGTCCATGCTGCGCACCGCCTTGCCGTTTACCGCGAGGATCACGTCCCCTTGCTGGATGCCGGCACGGGCCGCGGGACCGGACGCATCGAGTACCACCAGTCCGCCATCGGCATCGGTCTGTTGCGCCTCTTCGGGGCTCAGCGGGCGTACCGCCACCCCGAGCCGGCCACGGTCGGTCGCCGACGGGTCGTCACCCGCGGCGGCGGTCTTGAGTTCGGCTGCGGTTGCGGTGACCGTGCGTGTCTTGCCCTGGCGCCATACTTCGAGGGTGATGGGCTGCCCCGGGGCAATGGCGGCCACCTTCGGCGGCAGTTCCGCCGACGACACCACGGCCTCGTCGCCGATCTTGACGATCACGTCGCCGGCCTCGATGCCGGCCCGGGCGGCGGGGCTATCGGCCTCGACCCGACTCACGAGCGCACCGCGCGCCGCGTCGAGGCCGAACGATTGCGCCAGCGCCTGGTTGAGATCCTGAACCACCACCCCGAGCCGGCCGCGGGTGACCTTGCCGTGGGCCAGGAGCTGGTCCTTGACCTGCGCCGCAACGTTGATCGGAATGGCGAACGACAGGCCCTGATAGCCCCCCGAACGGCTGTAGATCTGCGAGTTCATGCCGACGACTTCGCCCTTGAGGTTGAGCAGCGGGCCGCCCGAGTTGCCCGGGTTGATCGCGACATCGGTCTGGAGGAAGGGCACGTAGCCGTCGTCCGGCAGGGACCGCGACTTGGCCGAGACGATGCCGGCGGTCACGCTGTTCTCGAAGCCGAATGGAGATCCGATCGCCAGCACCCAGTCGCCGACCCGGGTTTGCCCCGGATCGCCCAGCGGCACGGTGGGCAGGCCGCTGGCGTCGATCTTGAGGACGGCCACGTCGGTAATGCGGTCGATGCCGACCACTTTGGCGACGAATTCGCGCGTGTCGGTGAGCTTGACCGTGACCTGGGTGGCTTCGGCCACCACGTGGGCATTGGTGAGGATGGTGCCGTCGGCGCTGACGATAAAGCCCGAACCCATGCCGTGGGTGATGCGGTCGTCCTGCGGGATCGGGACCTGCGGTCCGAAGCGGCGGAAGAATTCGGACAAGGGGTCGTCCGCGCCCGGTCCGCCGAACGGCGATTGGCCCTGGTGCGGCCTCTTTTCCGTGCCTTCGACGCTGATGTTCACCACGGCCGGACCGTAGCGCTCGACGATGCTGTGGAAATCCGGCAATGCGAACTGGGTGGTGGAGGAGCTTGCAGCCGTGCTTGCGCCGGTGGCGACCGCAACGGTTGCGGGCGCGGTATCGGTCGACTGCCGGGACATGCCATAGCCGCCCACTGCGAGTGCGGTAACGGCAGCGGCAACGGCGGACAGCTTGAGTACTCGAGTTTTCATGGCTTGCTCCTTGAACCGGACGGGCAGATGCTGCCCGCGAGGCATTCAATGTAGCGAGACCAGACTTAAACCAGACTTAAGCTGCAATGGCAGCGGAGGTGGCCGGAAAGCCCACCCCCACCCGCAGCCCGCCGTAGGGCGAGGTATCGAGTTCGAGGCACGCACCGTGACGCTCGGCGATCGACCGCACGATCGCCAGGCCGAGGCCGCTGCCCGGCTGGTCGGTCTCGGCCCGTCGGTAGAAGCGATCGAGCACCCGTTGCCGCTCGCCGGGAGGAATGCCGGGGCCGCTGTCGCTCACGTACAGCCAGCACCGCGGCGCCGTCGCCACGGTGGCAGCTCCGGCGCCGGCGTGGCTGCTGGCCGGTCGACCATGGACAGCGAGGTCGACGCGCCCGCCCGGGGGCGTGTAGCGGATGGCGTTGTCGAGCACGTTGCCGATCAGCGTACGCAGGGCGGCCGGGTCGCCGGTCACGTGCAGGCCGTCGTCCAGTTCGACGGCGCCGAGGTCGATGTGGCGCGCATCGGCGAGCGCGGCGTGATCGGCGAGACTCTGCCGCGCGATCGAGGCCAGCACCACGGTGGCCACTTCCCCCTTCGAATCGGTGCCCGGCTCCTGGCGGGCCAGGGTCAGCAGCTGTTGCACCAGATGGGACGCCCGCTCCAGACCCCGTCGCAACTCGGTAAGCGCCGCGCGCCGTGCCGCCTCGTCCGGTGCACGTTCGGTGAGTTGGAGCTGGATCTGCAGCGCCGCCAATGGCGTGCGCAGCTCATGCGCGGCGTCGGCGACAAAGGCGCGCTGTGCACTCAGGGCCTGGTCCAGGCGTTCGAGCAGCGCATTGAGGGCGAGGACCAGCGGCCGTGCTTCGTCGGGGACATCGGCGGCGGGCAGGGAGTCGAGCGAGTCCGCCCGGCGCGTGCCGACTTCGGCGGCGAGGCGGTCGAGTGGGCGCAGGCCGCGGCCGACCAGATACCAGATCAGGCCGCCGAGCAGCGGGATCAGGGCGAGCACCGGAATCAGCGTGCGCAGGGCGGCGCCGGCCGCCATCCGTCCGCGTACCGCCATCGGCTGCGCGATCTGGATGACGTGGTCCTGGAGCGGAACGGAGAAGACCCGCCAGGTGCCCTCGGTGGTCTGGACCGTGTTGTAGCCGAATTGGGCGAGCGTGGGCAGCACGCTGTGCGGATGCGACAGGTAGAGGCGCACGCCCTGATCGTCCCAGATCTGGATGACGAAATCGAAGGCCGGGTCCGGTGGGGTGAGCGGCGGCGTGGTGGGCTCACCGAAGTGCTGGTCGCGCAGTGACAGCGCGAGCTGGCGCAGATGGTAGTCCATCAGGGTGTCGATCTCGCCGCGTGCGGTCAGGTAGGTCGCGAAGCCGCCGATCGCGAACACGACCACGATCGCGCCGAGCAAGGAAATCAGCAGGGTGCGGCGCAGCGAGTTCATTTCGGCTCCGCCAGGTAGTAGCCGACGCCGCGCAGGTTGCGTATCCATTCGGCCCCCAGCTTGCGGCGCAGGGCGTGGATATAGACCTCGACCGCGTTGCTTTCGACTTCCTCGTTCCAGCCGTACAGGCGCTCTTCGAGCTGGGCGCGGGACAGCGGCTTGCCCGGCTCTTCCAGCAAGGCACGGAGCAGGCCGAACTCGCGCGCCGACAGATGGACCGGCTCGCCGGCGAGCGTCACCTCGTGCCGCGCGGGATCCACCTGCAACATGCCGAGCGTGATCAGCGGCGCTGCTTCGCCGCGCTGGCGGCGCAGCAGCGCGCGGATGCGGGCCGCGAGTTCGTCGAGGTCGAAGGGTTTGACCAGATAGTCGTCGGCCCCCGCGTCGAGGCCGCGGATCCGGTCCGCAACGGTGTCGCGGGCGGTCAATACCAGTACCGGAAGCTTGTTTCCGCTCGCCCGCAGACGGGTGAGCAGTTCGATGCCGTCGCGCCGCGGCAGCCCGAGGTCGAGGAGCAGCAGATCGTAAGGGTTGTCGCCGACCGCAAGTTCGGCGGCGACGCCGTCGCGCACCCAGTCCACCGCGTAGCCTTCCTGGCGGAGCGCCTGCTGCACGCCGGCGCCGATCATGGGGTCATCTTCGATCAGCAGGAGTCTCATCGGGGGGCATCGGGGGCGCGCGGTGAAGGGTGGTGAAGGGCTGAAGGCCAGGGGGATTCTAGCAGCCTGGCGAACTGGAGGCCGATCCCATGCGCCGGCATGAACAGGCCGCATGGGCGGGTGCGGTGCGACCTGATCGCGGTTTCCTATAATGAAAACCGATTCGATCGTGTCCGCAGGAGCCGATATGTCAGACCACGACACCGTCCGTGACCGCATCGTCGACACCGCCATTGCATTGGGCGAACGCGACTGCTGGGAGACCGTGCGTCTGCACGAGGTGGCGTCGGAGCTGGGAATCTCGCTGGACGAAATCCGCCATCATTTCCGTGAGAAGGAGGACATCGTCGATGCGTGGTTCGACCGTGCCGACGGCGCCATGCTCGCCGAGGCCGAACGCCTGGCCTTTGCGCACCTGCCGACGCGTGCCCGGCTGCATCGCCTGATCATGGCGTGGCTCGATGCGCTCGCGCCGCATCGCAGGCTTACGCGCGAGATGATCCACGGCAAGCTCGAGCCGGGACACCTCCATATTCAGATTCCCGGCCTCCTGCGCGTCAGCCGCACCGTGCAGTGGATGCGCGAGGCCGCGCATCGCGACGCCAGCTTTGTGCGACGGGCGCTGGAAGAGACCGGGCTGACGACGATCTATCTGATGACCTTTGCCTACTGGATGTACGACGGCTCGGAAGATGCGGAGCGCACGCGCCGGTTTCTCGATGACCGCCTCGAAACGGCCGAGTCGCTCAACCAATGGGTGTTCCACGGGTGCGGTGGATGTTGGGCGCGTCGCGGCGTGCGCACCACCAAGGATGCACTGCACCCGTCCGGCAACGGGCCGGTGCCCTGACCGGTCTGGCGAATTGGATCCGCGAATGGATCCACTGACCCACGCCCTCAGCGGCGCCCTGATCGCGCGTGCGACCGCCGCGACCCCGCCGGGGCCCGGCGCGCTGCCGGTTCGCTCCCGGGTGGCGGCGGGCTTTGTTGCCGCCGTGTTTCCCGACGTCGACATCGTGCTGCGCTTGATAGACACCATCACCTACCTGAACTGGCATCAGGGCATCACCCATGCACCGCTCATGGTGCCGCTGTGGGCTCTTGCGCTGGCGCGCCTGTTTGCGTGGCTCGACCCCGCGCACCGCCGCTGGCAAGCCTTCTTCGGACCGGCTTGCCTGGGTATCGGCATCCATATTGGCGGCGACCTCATTACTGCCTACGGCCTGATGTTGCTCGCGCCCCTGTCGACCGCGCGCTACTCGGTGCCGCTCGCGTTCGTCATCGATCCATGGATCAGCGCCATCGTCGTCGCCGGCCTGTGCGCGGGCGTAGCGCTGCCGAAGCGACGCTCACCCGCGGTGCTCGCGCTGATTGCGCTGCTTGCCTATATGAGCTTTCTGACGCAGCAGATGCAGCGGGCGCGAGACGCGGGTGCCGTGCATGCGGACCGCCGTGGCCTGGCGACGGTCGCGGTGCATGTGCTGCCGCAGCCGCTGTCCCCGTTCAACTGGAAGCTGATCATCCGCGATGGCGATACCTATCATGTTGCCCACATCGCGCTGGTGGAGGCGCGGCATTTGTGGCCACCGTTGAGCTGGATCGGCGCCTTGCAGACCCTGCATTCGGCGTTCCGGCCGGTGATGCGGGCGCAGTGGCAAGTGCTTGGCCGCTTCGGCGATGCCGCGGCTGCGAGCGACTTCGCCCGTGACGCATGGCACCAGCCCGCCTTCGACGGCTTTCGCCGCTTTGCGGTGTTTCCGGTGCTGGAGCGGGTGGACGAGGACGGCGGGGATGGGGCCGAGCGCTGTGCATGGTTTGTCGACATGCGCTTCGTGCTGCCGTCCATGCCGCCTTCTTTTCGCTATGGCGCGTGCCGCGACGAGGGTGGCGAGTGGCGCATGCACCGCGCCCGCGGTGCGTTCCTGATCGACTGACGGCGCCACCGCCGACGGCGGTGCGATCGGCAGACCACCGCGGGTCGTCTTGATCTATCGCGCGTGTCCGCTCGGGCTTGAATGAGCGTGCTGATCCACGGCGGGGCGATCCTGCCCGATTTCATCGCGCCACGCTTCCGGAATCCACCGAAGGTCCGCCGCTTCGTCGATGTCACGCAGGCTCGGCAGCCGGTGCACGGTCCAGCCGAGGGTTTCGATCCGGTTCAGGGTTTCCCGCGCCACAGTGTCGGTGCTCCAGCGGATGTGGTCGAAGATGGTCGCATCGAACCGGTTCAGCCCGAGCAGGGCATAGCCGCCGTCCGCCGTGGGCACGATCACCGCGTCGTGCTCCGACAGCGATCGGGCGGCCGTCTGCAGCATGCGCCAGTCCAGTTCCGGGCAGTCGGTTCCGATCAGCAGTAGCCGCTGACCGGCGTCGAGCCACCGCCTGGCGGCACGTGCCATGCGCTGGCCGAGGTCGCCTTCGCCCTGATCGGACCATTGCAGCCGGGGCGGCAGGGTCGGGCGGTGCCACGCCGGGTCATTCATCGACGGGCTGGCGCAAAGCTCCACCGCACCGACACCCGCCGCAATCGCCTTGTCCACCGTATGTGCCAGCATCCGTCGCGCCAGCCGGGTTGCGCCCTCTGCGCCGAGCGCGGGGATCAGCCGCGTCTTGACCCGGCCGGCGACCGGCGCCTTGGCGAAGATGACGATCCGGGTCGGCTTCATGCGCGCTCCATGCTCATCCGCGGCGCCACGCGTGATACCGGCCCAGCCAGGCCAGCGTCCGCTGCGGCGCGTGCGCGCGCTTCCACTCGCCGGCGGCGTACTTGTTGGCCTCGGACAAGGTGGGGTAGGTATGGATGGTGCCGAGGATCTTGCTCAGCCCCAGGCCGTGCTTCATCGCCAGCACGAATTCGGCGAGCAGGTCGCCAGCATGCTCGCCGACCAGGGTGACGCCGAGGATGCGGTCCCTGCCGGGCGCGGTCAGCACCTTGACGAAGCCGTAGGCCGCGCCGTCGGCGATCGCGCGGTCGAGGTCGTCGATCCCGTAGCGGGTGACTTCGAAGGGGATGCCCTTCTCCTTCGCCTCATGCTCGCTGAGCCCGACCCGGGCGACCTCCGGATCGACGAAGGTGGTCCACGGGACCACCGAGTAGTCGGCCTTGAACTTTCGCACATTGCCGAACAGGGCGTTGACCGCGGCATACCAGGCCTGGTGGGCCGCGACGTGGGTGAACTGGTAAGGGCCGGCGACGTCGCCGGCGGCGAAGATGTTGGGGTAGAGCGTCTCCAGGTAGTTGTTGGTGATCACCGTGCGTTCGACCGGAACGCCCAGATCCTCCAGTCCGTAACCGCTCAGGCGTGGAGCCCGACCCACCGCACACAGCAGGGTGTCGAACTCGATGCGCTGCTGCTGGCCGGCGTGCTCGACCACAATGAACTTGCGCACCTCAACGCCGTCGCCTTCGCGTCCGCAGCGAACTGCCCGGTGTCCAGTCAGTACGGTGACGCCGTCATGTTCAAGCGCCGTGCGCACCAGTGCGGAGACCTCGCTGTCTTCGCGCGGCAACAGCTCGGGTCTGCCCTGGATCTGGGTGACCTGCGAACCGAGCCGGGCGAGGGCCTGCGCCAGTTCGCAGCCGATCGGCCCGCCCCCGAGCACCACCAGCCGCGCGGGCGGCGCGTCGAGACGGGAGAACGCATCCCACAGGGTGTCGCTGGTCAGCGGGGCGACGTCTTCGATGCCCGGCAGCTTCGGGATCACCGGGCTGGCGCCGGCCGCGATGACGATGCTGCGCGTGGTGAGGCGCTGCACACCGCCATCGTTCAGCTTGACCTCGACCGTCCACGGATCGACCACTTTGGCGTAGCCCTGCAGCACCTCGACCCCGAGCGCAGTGTAGCGCTCGACGCTGTCATGGGGCTCGACGCTGCGGATCACCGCATGGATGCGCGCCATGACCTTGCGAAAGCTGAATGCCGGCTCGCCGGGCTCCAGCCCGTAGCGCTCGCCATGGCGAATCTGGTGGGCGAGCTTGGCGCTGCGGATCAGCGCCTTGCTCGGCACGCAGCCGTAGTTGAGGCAGTCGCCGCCCATCCGGTGCGCTTCGATCAGGGTCACCTTCGCCTTGACGGCCGCGGCGATGTAGGCGGTCACCAGGCCGGCTGCGCCCGCGCCGATCACCACCAGGTTGCGGTCGAAACGCCGCGGTCGGGTCCACCGGGCATACACCCGGCGCCGCTGCAGCCAGCCGAGCACGCCTTTCGCGATCAGCGGAAAGACCCCGAGCAGCGCGAACGACGCCAGCAGCCCGGGCGACACGATACCGGCCAGGCCGTCGATGCGGGCGAGCTGGGTGCCCGCGTTTACGTACACCAGCGTGCCAGCCAGCATCCCCACCTGGCTTACCCAGTAGAAGGTGGCGGCGCGGATCGGGGTCAGGCCCATCAGCAGGTTGATCAGGAAGAAGGGGAATACCGGCACCAGGCGCAGGGTGAACAGATAGAAGGCACCGTCCTTGCGCATGCCTTCATTGAGCGCCTTGAGGCGGTCGCCGAAGCGCGCCTGCACGCTGTCGCGCAGCACGTAGCGCGAGGCCAGAAAGGCCAGCGTGGCGCCGATGCTCGACGCAAAAGACACCAGCACCAAGCCCTGGACCAGGCCGAACAGCGCGCCACCGGCCAGCGTCATCACCGCCGCGCCGGGCAGCGACAGCGCGGTGACCACGATGTAGAGCGCGAAGTAGGCGGCGGCGACCAGCACCGGCGACGCTTCGTGCCAGGCCACGAAGCGCTCCATGCCGGCCTTCAGTCCTTCCAGCGTCAGCCACTGGTGCAGATCGAAGGCAAAGAACAGACCGACCATCACCGCGATGGTCAAGATCAGGACGAGTCTTCTCATCGTGCCTGCTCGTGCAGCGCACCGCCGCAGCTGCTGCCCTGGCCGGCCGTACAGCCGTAGCAGTGGTCAGCAACGCGAATCGGGCGTCCCTCCGGGTTGGCGTGCACCAAGTCGCGCAGGTGGGGACGCCCCTGACCGGCGGTGGCCAGGCCGAGCTGCTGATTGAAGTCGCAGTCGTAGAGATAGCCCTGCCAGTCCACGCTGATCAGGTTGCGGCACATCACGCCGTCGAGGTTGCCGTGATCGAAGTTCGCCTTCAGCAGCGCCATGTAGTCCTCGAACAGCCCCTTCGAGACCAGCGTCGAGCCGAAGCGCTGGATCGGCATGTTGGCGAGCGCATACAGCTCGTTGAACACGACACCGAAGTGGTCGAACAATTCGCGCTTGTAGTCGGCCTGCAGCTTCGCCTGGTCCGGCGGCAGCGACGGCCCCTGCGGGTTGTACACCAGATTGAGCACCAGCCCGGAACCCGGCACGCCATAGCCGCGGGCATTGAGCTGGCGCAGGGCGGCAATGCTCTTGTCGAACACCCCCTTGCCGCGCTGCTGGTCGACGTTTTTCTCGGAGTAACAGGGTAGCGAGGCCACCACCTCGACCTGTTGGCCGGCGAGGAAATCGGCCAGATCCTCATGGCCGGACTCGAACAGGATGGTCAGATTGCAACGGTCGATCACCCGCACGCCCAGCGCGCGAGCGCTGGCAACCACCTGGCGAAACGCCGGATGAAGCTCGGGCGCGCCCCCGGTCAGGTCCAGCGTCTCGATCCCGCGCGCCTCGATCACGGGGCCGATCAGCGCCAGGGTGTCGTCGTCCATCATCTCGGTACGACCCGGTCCCGCGTTCACATGGCAATGCACACAGGTCTGGTTGCAGCGATAGCCGAGGTTGACCTGCAGCGTGCTCAGACGGTGGCGCCTGAGTGCGGGGAAATCGGTTGCCTGGAGCAGGGGCAGCGTGGCATGCATGGAGGTCCTTGTGTCGGCAAGTGTGACGATCGGTCGATTGACGGTGGCTTGCAGGCTTGGTCGTGCGACTGTCGCGGATTCTTACATCCCGTGCGCCTGACCGTCTCGAAAAATCTTTTCGGCAGGCGTGTAAGAAAGCCCCGGTGCAGGCCGACCAAGCCAGCGAGACGTCGAACACATCGCTCGGCGTGTCGCTCATCAGCCCCAGTTCCCGTCCATCCCAGGAGATCTACATGTCGCAATCCACCACCACCCGCTACGCTTCCGCCGCTGCCATGGCGCTCGCACTGAGTGCAGCGCTCACCATCGCCGCCACGCCGGCCGCTGCCCAGTCGGCGGACAAGGAAAAATGCTTCGGGGTCGCACTCAAGGGCAAGAACGATTGTGCCGCCGGGCCCGGAACCACCTGCGCCGGCACCTCGAAGGTCGATTATCAGGGCAATGCCTGGTCACTGGTCCCGAAGGGCACGTGCGAGAAGACCGCATCGCCGACCTCGCCGACCGGCTCCGGCCAACTTGTAGCGTTCAAGGAAAAGAAGGCCTGATCGTCCCCCATCGCGCGGAGCGCCCGAATGAGCTCATCTTGCCAGGCACCCCTGTCGCCCGCCCGGCGTGCGTCCGCCAGCGGTCGGCACGTATCGCGACCGCCCGTCCGGGGCCTGCCCGCACGGGCCGGTCTCGGGCTCAAGCCGGTGCATTTCGGGGACATCCTCGGCTCCCGGCCGGAGATCGGTTTTTTCGAGATCCATGCCGAGAACTACATGGTGCCCGGCGGTCCGCTGCATCACTACCTGGGGCGCATCCGCGAACACTACCCGCTGTCCGTGCACGGCGTCGGCTTGTCGATCGGCGCCGAGGCGCCGCTCGATGCGGCCCATCTCGATGCACTCGCGGTGCTGGTCGATCGCTATGCGCCGCAGTCCTTCTCCGAGCACCTGGCGTGGTCGAGTCATGGCGGGGTCTTCCTCAACGACCTGTTGCCCCTGCCGTACACGCTCGCCACGCTGACCCGCGTGTGCGATCACATCGACCAGGTGCAGGCGCATCTCGGTCGTCGCATGCTGCTCGAGAACCCGGCGACCTATGTCGAATTTGCGGCCTCGACCCGGTCCGAAGCCGACTTCATCGCCGAAGTGGTGCGGCGCACCGGTTGCGGTCTGCTGCTCGACGTGAATAACGCGCATGTTTCGTGCGTCAATCACCATCGAGATGCCCACGCCTACCTCCGCGCCCTGCCGCTCGACCGGGTGGAACAGATCCATCTTGCCGGATTCGCCGTCCAGGCCGACGCCAACGGCGACCCACTGCTCATCGACAGCCACGGTGCACCGGTTGCGCAGGCGGTCTGGGCGCTTTACGCCGAAGTGCTCGAGCTGACCGGGCCGCTCGCCACCCTGATCGAGCGTGACAACGACATTCCGTCCTTGGCCGTGTTGCTGGCCGAGGCCGACACTGCCGACGCCATGCTGCTGCCGACCGCGCCCACGGCGGCGACCGCTGCCGCGCATGTGCCCGTCGGGGTACAGGCATGACCGCCCAGGCGAGCTTCGCCCGGGCCCTGCTCGATCCGGCGTGGGCCTGTCCTGACGGGTTGCGGGCATGGAACGGCTCCGATCCGGCAACGCGCTTCGCGGTGTACCGCAACAACGTCGTGGTTTCGCTGGTCGATGCGCTGAGTACCACCTTTCCGGTGTGCGGTGCGCTGGTCGGCGAAGCCTTCTTCCGCGCCATGGCGCGGGAGTTCGTCGCGGTGCGGCCGCCACGCTCGCGCGTACTGGCCTTCTACGGGCGCGATTTTCCCGCCTTCGTCGACGCCTTCGCGCCGGCCGCATCGGTCCCCTATCTGGCCGACGTGGCCCGCCTCGAGATGGCCCGACTGGAGGCCTGCCATGCCGCCGATGTCGAAGCGCTGGCGCCGGACGAGATCGCGGCGGCCTTGGCGGACCCCGCCCGCTTGCCCGCCCTGCGCATCGAGGCCCATCCGTCGGCGGCCGTCCTGCGCTCCCGATTCGCGGTGTTCTCACTATGGGCCGCACATCAGGGCGAGGGCGCGCCGGAGATCGAACTGGCCACCGTCGACCCCGCGCAACCCCAGAGCGTGCTCGTGGTGCGTGCCGGGCTCGATGTGCACTGCGTCGAACTTGCCCCCGCCATCGCCGTGTTCATCGACCGACTCCTCCATGGGGCCGGGCTTGCGACGGCGCAGCACGCCGCGCACGGAGCCGGCCCCGATTTCGATCTCGTCACTGGGCTGACCATCCTGCTGCAGTGGCAGATCATCACCGCCCTCCACATCGGAGATCATCATGAGCACCCGCACTGAAGCCGCAGCCGGCGCCGGATCTGGCACCGGATACCCCCTGCATCGGCAGGCCGAGCGCCTGATCGGCCTGTTCGGCCGGATTCCCGACACCTTGATCGCGCTGATCGCCCGCTTCTCGATTGCCGGCGTGTTCTGGAAATCCGGCCAGACCAAGGTCGAGGGGCTGGCGATCGACCTGATCAACGGCGAGTTCACGCTGGGGCTGCCGAGCCTGTCGGACAGTGCGCTATACCTGTTTCAGGAGGAATACCGCCTGCCGCTGATTGCGCCCGAGCTCGCCGCGCCGATGGCCGCCTTCGCCGAGCATCTGTTCCCGATCCTGATTCTGTTCGGCCTGGCGACGCGGCTGTCGGCACTCGCCCTGCTGGTGATGACGCTCACCATCCAGATCTTCGTCTATCCCGATGCGTGGCCGACCCACGGCGTGTGGGCGGCCGTGCTGCTGTACCTGATGGCCCACGGGCCGGGGCGCGCCTCGGTGGACCACTGGATTGCAATGCGTCAGCGCGGACGCTGATCGGGCGAGCGGTTCGGCGTCGGTGCGGGAGCGGCGGGTGAAGGCACGGTCGAACGAGGCGCATCCCGGGGGATACGCGTCAGTCGGCCCGGGTCGCGAGCTGCTGCGCCAGGGTGCACAGCGCGTTGCCGTGCTCCAGACCGTCGATGAAGCGTTGCGGGATGCCCGCCAGGCCGACCTGTGCCCCGACCAGCGCCCCGGTGAGCATGGCACGAGCCTGGTTCTGCCCGCCGCCATTGATCGCGTGCAGCACCGCAGACTCGAAATCGTGCCTGAAGCGGGCGGCCAGGTAATAGGCCGCCGGCAACTGGTGATAGATCGCGCACGGCATGCCATACACCAGCGATACCTTCCACGCCGGCTCGATGCGGATATCGGGGTCGGCGGCTGCCGCGGCCATGTAGGACGGCGTCAGCAGTGCGTCCGGTGAGGAAAAACGCCCGGCGGACGGCCCCTCCGGCACATCGGCGCGGGGCGTCTGGAGCATGGCGCCGGTCACGGTGTGGAAGGGCAGGGCGCCCGCTTTGACCTGGGCCATCAGCTTGCCCGAGATCGCAGCGTCGAGGGGCTCCCCCTGCACCAGCAGGCCGAGCACCGCGCCATAGGCTACGGTCATCGCCACGATCGCGGCGTCGGCCTGGGTGAGTACGGTATTGCGCGCGATGTCGGCGGCCAGTCGATCCGGCTGCCGTGCGTAGCGCACCGCGATCGCCAGCGTGCGCTCGATCGCCTCGGTGGTGTCGGCATGGCCGCCGGTTTCGCCCCACGGCTTGCGCTGCTGTACCCGGCGCCGCCAGGCCTCGCGGATCGACTGGCTGGTGTAGCCACCCGGCCCGCCCATCGGCGAGCCGTCCAGCAATGGAAACAGGTCCTCGTCCAGTCGCCGGCAGAAATCGGCTTCGTCGTAGCCGCCGCATTCGACCAGGGACTCGAGCGTGAGCTGCAACAGGATGCCGGCCTGCGACAGCTGCCCGGCCTTCATGCCCGCATGGTAGCGGCCGGGTTTGGGCTCGGTATAGCCGTCGATCCAGTTGCCATGGTCGCGGCGCAGCTCGTCGAGGTCGTAGTACCAGTGCGGGCCCAGGCCCAGCGCATCGCCGATGAAGGCGCCCATCAGGGCGCCGGCGGCGCGGTCGCGGCGGGAGGGCTTGTCCATCGGTGGGCTCCGGATAAGGGGAATGCAGGTCAGACCCGCGAGCGGCGGGGCGGTTCGGGCGGCCGGCTCAGCGCCCGCTCGATGAACTGGCGCGCCACCCGCGGTCGCGGCAGCTTGCCGGCGAACCACTGGCGCACGTCGGTATCGAGTCCGATGCCGTGCATGTAGTTGTACAGCGCCTTGTTCAGGGCCTTGCCGAGCGCGTCATGATCCACCCCGGTGGGGTCGATGAAACCGATGTCGTTGCGCGCGAAGTTGCCCGCAGGCAGTGGCACCAGGCGCACGCCGTATTCTTCCGGGTGCATGCCGACCGGCGAATGCACGGTGCACGCGAAGCGGTGGAAGAAGCCCGACTGGATGCAGCCGGCCTCGAACAGCTGGCGCACGTATTCGAGCGCATCCACCGTGTCGTGCACGGTCTGGGTCGGGAAACCGTACATCAGATAGGCATGGACCAGCACGCCGGCCTCGGCAAAGGCGTGGGTCACGCGCGCAACCTGGTCGACCGACACGCCCTTCTTCATCAACGTGAGCAGGCGGTCGGACGCGACCTCCAGGCCGCCGGAGATGGCGATGCAGCCGCTGTCGGCGAGCAGCTGGCACAGTTCGGGGGTGAAGGATTTCTCGAAGCGGATATTTCCCCACCACGAGATCGACACCCCACGGCGCAGCAACTCCTCCGCCAGCGCTTTCAGGGCTTTCGGCGGCGCGGCCTCGTCGACGAAGTGGAAGCCGGTCTGGCCGGTTTCGGCGATGATCGCCACGATCCGGTCGACCAGCAGGGCGGCCGGGGCGCCATCGTAGCGGCCGATGTAGTCGAGGCTGACGTCGCAGAAGCTGCACTTCTTCCAGTAGCAGCCGTGGGCCACGGTGAGCTTGTTCCAGCGCCCGTCCGACCATAGCCGATGCATCGGGTTGAGCATGTCGAGCAGCGACAGGTAGCGGTCGAGCGGCAGGCCGTCCCAGGTCGGGGTGCCGACTTCGGCGAACGGAATGTCGGGCTCGACCAGATTGACGTAGCGCACCGCGCCCGGCTCCGGGTCGCGCACGAAGGTGCGCACCAGACGCTGGCACGAGCGCTTGCCGCGCAGGTGCTCGAGCAGCGCCAGTAGCGGGCGTTCGCCGTCGTCGAGGGTGACGTAGTCGAAGTAATCGAACACCCGCGCCTCGCCCAGTGCGCGCAACTCGGTGTTCACATAGCCGCCGCCGAGCACGGTGACGATCTCGGGGTGCCGGGCCTTGATCGTCTGCGCAATCCGGAACGCCGCATACACCGCGCCCGGAAACGGAACCGACAGCAGCACCACCTGCGGCGCATGGCGCCTCAATGCGTCGATGACGAGGGCCTGCAGGGTCTCGTCCACCAGATTGGGGGCGGCGGCCAGCGCCAGCGCCAGCGGTTCGAAAGTGGGCTGGCTCAGCGCCAGCGACTCGGCGTAGCGCACGAACTCGAAGCGCGGATCCACCGCCTCGCGCAGCACGTCGGCGAGGTCGTCGAGGTAGAGGGTCGCGAGGTGGCGGGCGCGGTCCTGCTGCCCGAGCGAACCGAAGGCCCACGCCAGCGGATCGCCGCCGTCGGGGTCGTAGTACACCTCGAGGGCGTCGAAACGCGGGCCCTCGGGCAGAAAGGCGCGGCTGCAGATGCGGTGGGCGACGGTCGGGTCGCGTCCTTGCAGGAAGGCAATCGTGGGACTGATGGTGACCCGGTAGCGATCGAAGTGATCGAGAAAGTGCTGCACCGTCGGCGGGCGCCGCCGGACCGGCATCTCGTCCGCCCGTGCGCGGATCGCCTCCAGGCCGTCGGGGGACAGGAGGCGTAGCACCAGCGCCAGCGCGAGATCTTCCTGCACCGCGTCGACGCCGCGCGAACGCAGGAAACCGGTCAGGTAGGCGGTAGACGGGTAGGGCGTATTGAGCTGCGTCATCGGCGGGATGACGGCGAGGACGCGCAGCGGCAGGTCGGACATCGGCGGGCGGATCGGGCGGGGGAAGAAGGCAGTTCTACCACGAACGGGGCCGGGGTGGGCGCCTGCGGCGTCGTGATCAGGAAGTCGCTGCGCGTGCCCGCCGGTGCGCCCGGTGCGCCGGTGGGCTGCGCCGGCAGTCGCTCAGGCGCTCCTCGGCAGGACGAGGCGAAACACGGCGCCGGGACCGGCGTTGCGGAGTTCGACGTGTCCGCCATGCTGGCGGGCGGTCTGGTAGGCGAGATAGAGTCCGAGACCGGCGCCGCCGCCTACCGGCCGGGTGGTGAAGAAGGGCTCGAAAATGTGCGCGGCGATGGCGCTGTCGACCCCCGGGCCGGTGTCGATGATTTCGAGCCAGACGTGCTCGGCATCGTGATCGGCGACGCAGCGGATGACGCCCTCCTGGTCGCCCAGTGCCTTCACCGCATTGTCGAAAATCTCTTCGACCGCACTGGCGATGGCGTGCGGCGAGACCAGTGCGGTAATCGGACAATCGCACGCGCAATCGATCCGGATCGAAGGCGGCAGCGTCGGCGTGCGCTCGAGGATGACCTGGCTGACGATGCTGTTGAAATCGGTCGGGACCGGAAGCTCGGCGATACCGACGGCGCTGCGGCGCAAGCCGTCGACAATGCGACCGATCCGCTCCAGCCCCGCGTGCGACTCGCCCAGCAGTTCGGGCGCATCTTCGCGGATGAAGGCACGGTCCGCCTGGTCGCAAGCATTTTTCCACGGCTTCTCGAGCGGCCCGCCGGCGGTGAGGCTGTCGGCCTGATCGCTGAGGTCGAGCAGCCGCATGCAGTAGTCGCCGAGCGCATTGAGATTGCCGCCGACATAGCCGAGCGGGGTGTTGAGTTCATGCGCCATGCCGGCCGCGAACTGACCCAGTGCGGCCATCTTTTCGGCCTGGACAATTTCCTCCCTGGCCGCTTCGAGGCGCAGCACCGCGTCCTGCAGCTCGGCGGTGCGCGCGGCGACCCGGGTCTCGAGTTCGGCATGGGCCGTGATCAGCGCTGCATTGCGTTCGGCAACCGTGCTGTACAGCGTGTGCACGGCGTTGATCAGCGCGGTCATGGCGGGGTCGGCGGCACGCGACTCGTGCTCGAACGCGTCGGCCGCAGCGGTGCCACCCGCGATCGACCGCAGCTGACGGGCCATCGACATGTCGATGCCGAGGATATGCAGCACCAGCCAGCTCGAAACATAGCGCAGCAGTTCGGGCAGCGCACCGCGCTGGTCGCTGGCTGCGCTGCCGGCAAGGGTATCGATCTGGCCGACAAAGTCGGCATGGGCGCGACAATGCGCATCGAAATGGCGACGATCGATGCCGCCGTTCAGCATCATCTGCTCCTCGGTGCTGAAGTGCAGTTCGGCGTATTTGCGCAGGCCGCCGAGTACGTGATCGAGCTCCTCGCCGGACAGCGGTCGCCCCGAGGCCAGACGCTCGCCCAGGCGATTGATCAGCTCGACGAGCTTGTAATGCTGCTGGTCGACCTCACCAAAGCCGGTCTCGAAATAGTCGGCCCAGGCAAAGGGCGCCGCGCCGTCCGCCGCTTCCCTGGTCATGTGCGCTCCGCGGTCTGCGGCGCGGCAATGCAGATCGTGATCGGACGCCCCTCGGTGCGTTCGAGGCGCAGCAGCTGCTGGACGATCGTGTCGTCGACGACGAAACCGCGACTCAGCAGCAGATAGCCATCGACGTGCATCAGGTCCTGCGCCAGCACCATGCCGGCCGCCAGCTGCGAGGGCCGCAGGCGCCGCTCCGGACGCGCGCGCTCGGGCGGGACCGCTGCGGCGACGGTGGCGAGGGCGTCGACCACTTCCGGATCGAAACGTTTGCCGCGATGCGAGACGATGAATTCGAGTGCGTCCTTCGGGCTGAGCGTGCGCCCCACCATGGTGCCGAGCTGCAGCGCGTCGTAGGCGTTGGCCACCGCCAGGATGCGGGCGAGGCGCGGGATGGCCAGACCCGCAATGCCGTCCGGGTAGCCGGTGCCGTCGAAGTGCTCGTGGTGGCCGCGGATGATGCCGGCCGCCTCGCGCAGCGGGGTGATGCCGATGAGCAGGGTTTCGGCGCGCGCCGGATGCAGCATGACGGTTCCGCGTTCTTCGGCGTGCAGGGTGCTGAAAGGTTTGGCGAGGAGCTCGTCCGGAAAGCCGATCTTGCCCATGTCGTGCAGCATCCCGGCAAGCACGAGGGTCTGCTGATCGGCGTCGCCGACCCCGAGGCTGCGCGCGATCGAGCGCGCCAGGTCGGCCACCCGCCGCCCGTGTCCCTTGAGCAGGGGGCTGCGCGATTCGATGAGGTCGCAGAAAATGCGCACCGTGGCCATGTACGACTGCCTGAGCTCGCGATGGGCCTTGTCCACCGTGGACAGCGCCGCGCTGAGCTCGCTGGTGCGGGCCTGCACCTTGGCTTCGAGTTCGGTATTGAACTGGCGCAACTGCTCGTTCTGCTCGGCGATAGTGCGCGACATGCGCTCGTTCTCGCGCTTGAGCCGCTCGTGCGCGAGAGCGTCGCGGACAATGAGACGCAGCTCGTTGTCGTCCCAGGGCTTGGACACATAACGATAGATCTGGCCGAGGTTGATCGCGTCGATCGTGGACGCCATGTCCGCATAGCCGGTGAGCAGGATGCGGACGCTGCCCGGATAGCGCTCGCATGCGGTGGCCAGCAGCTGGGCGCCGGTCATGCCGGGCATGCGCATGTCGGACAGGATCAGATCCACGCTTTCGGCGGCCAGCAGTTCGAGTGCCTCATCGCCGCTTTCGGCGGTGAGTACGCGGTATCCCTCCGGTCTGAACAGACGGCGCAAGCTGGACAGGATGTTGGCCTCGTCATCGACCAGCAACAGGGTGGCCGCCGGAGCCGGCGCGGCAATCGTATTCATGATGATTCGCCGGAATCGGTCGACGCGAGGGTTTCCATGCGCGACAGGGTGGTCAGCGGGAGTTCGATGGTGAAGGTACTGCCCTGGCCGTGCACGGTGGTGGCCGAGAGCCGGCCGTGATGCTGGAGGACGATGTCCTGCGCCAGCGACAAGCCCAGGCCGGTACCCTTGCCCGCCGGCTTGGTGGTGAAGAAGGGATCGAAGATGCGGCCCAGATGCTCGGGGGCGATGCCGCTGCCGGTGTCGTCGATGCGGATCACGACATTGTCCGCCTCGATCGCGGTGTGCACCGTGATCGTGCCGTGGGTCTCGATCGCCTGGGTCGCGTTGGCGAGCAGGTTGAGAAATACCTGGTTGATCATCGACGGCACGCACCAGACCTCGGGCAGGTCGCCATAGCGACGAACGACCTCGGCCTTGTTCTTGATTTCGTAACGCAGGATGTTGAGGGTGGAGTCGAGCCCGCGATGGAGGTCGGTGAATTGCCACTCCTGCTCGCCGACACGCGAAAAATCCTTCAGGTCACGGACGATGCGCTGCACGCGGTCGAGGCCGTCGCGGGTCTCGGCCAGCAGGGAGGGCAGGTCGTCGCGCAGGAAGTCGATATCGGCGACCCGATAGATGGCCTCGGCCTCCGCCCGTTCCTCGCCCTCGGCGGTGGCCGCGCGGTAGGCTTCGAGCACGGCAAACAGCTGGCTCACATACCGTTCCAGGGTAGAGAAGTTGGAGCTGACGAAACCGAGCGGGGTGTTCATTTCGTGCGCCACGCCGGCCGCCAGCTGGCCGATCGCGGCGAGCTTTTCGGACTGGACGAGCTGCACCTGGGCACCTTCGAGCTGGCGGTTGAGGCGCACCGTCTCGGCCAGCTGCTGCTGCAGGACGGTCTCGGCCTGTCGCGCCTGGCTGATGTCGCGCTGGGTGCCGACCATTCGCACCGGGTGGCCCTCGGCGTCGCGCTCGACCAGACGGCCGCGAACCTGCATCCACAGATACTCGTCATCGCGGTTGCGGATGCGCAGGTCACAGCCGAACGGGCGATCCTCGCGTTCGAAGTGGGCTGCCACACCCCCGCGCAGGCGTGGCAGGTCGTCCGGGTGGACGCGGGCGAGCAGTTCGTCGCAGGAAGTGCCCAGTTCGTCGTCCGCGTAACCGAGCATGGCCTTGAAGCGTGGCCCGCATACGATCGTGCCGGCGGCGATATTCCAATCCCATGCACCGTCGCCGGCGCACTCGAGCGCAAGCCGCCAAGCATCTGCCATTCCATCCGGATGCGGGCGCAGCCAGCCCTCCGGCTGCTGTTCGTCCGGCGCGTCCGGGTTCGCGGAGGATCCATGTGCGGACATTATTTGTCCCGCTTGATCAAGATTAAGCGAGGATATCGGCAGCGCCGGCTAAAATCCAGATATACATCGGCAACACACCATGCATAGGGAGTCACCGTGTCCCCTGGAAAATCTGGCGCTGGCGGCCCTGACGGCGGGATCGAGCTTGACCCGGCACGGCTTTGTCCGGGGCTGTTCGTGCGCCTGAACCTGAACTGGATGGAACATTCCTTTCTGTTCAGTCAGTTCAGGATCACCAGTGACGCCCAGGTCCGGGAACTGCAGGCGCTCGGGCTGAAATCGATCACCTACTACCCGGCCCGCAGTACGGCGCGGCCGCTCGATGAAGGAGCGCTGCCTCCGATGCCCGCGCCTGACGCAGTGGCGCCAGCGGGCGCGGCTCCCGTTCCGGGTGCTGAACCGGCTCCCGCTGCTGCGCCGGCGACCGCTGCACCGCTTGCTTCGACGCCACCTTCGGAACCGGCTCCACCTTCGGAATCGTCTTCATCTTCGGAACCGGCGCCAGCTTCGGAATCGATACCGGTTGCTGCTGCGGGCAATGCTGCCCGGACTGCCGACGATCCCGTGGAGGGGGAGGCGTCGCGCGCCGATGCGGACGGGAGCGTGGCCGCTGCGGTCCCGGAGGCGGTGCTGCAAAAGGCGACCCAGGCCCGCAAGCTGGCGGCGCAACGCGCCGAGATCGCGCGCTGCGAGCAACAGTATGTGGCGGCAGCGGCCGAGGTGCGGACGGTGATGCGTGATGTGTCGCCTGCGGGCGCCAAGGCTTTGGAGGCAGCACGCAGGCTGGTCGGCGGCATTGTCGACGGACTGTCGGTGTCGGGCGACATCGTGATTCACCTGATGAACGAAAAACTGTCCGACGAAACCGCCTACTTCCACGTCCTGAACGTCGTGATCCTGTCGATGTTGCTCGGACGGGAACTGAAGTTGCCGCCGGAGGTGCTGCGCCTGCTCGGCGAAGGTGCGCTGTTCCACGACATCGGCAAGCTGCGGATACCGGACACCGTGCTGCGCAATGACAGACGCAACCGCCACGAGGAAGAATTCTTCCGCCTGCACACCACCTATGGCCGGGAGATGGCGCGTGAGGCCGGCACCCTGGCGCCGGCGGCTTGCGACGTGATCGAGCTGCATCACGAAACGATGGACGGCAAAGGCTACCCGCGCGGCCTCCGCGGCCAGCAGATACCGCTGCTGGCGCGGATCGTCGGGATCACCAACCGCTACGACAATCTGTGCAACCCGCTCAATGCCGACGCTGCCCTCACCCCGGCCGAGGCGCTCACCCAGATGTTCCGCGCCGAAGGCAACGCCTGGGACAAGACCATGCTGCAGGTCTTCATCCGGCTGATGGGGGTCTATCCACCCGGGTCCCTGGTACAGTTGTCGAACGGCAATGTGGCGCTGGTGGTGGCGGTCAATCACGCCGACCTGCTGCGTCCGTCGGTGATGGTGTTCGACCCCTCCATTCCCAAGGAGAATGCGCTGGTCGTCGATCTGATCGAGGAGCCAGACGTGCAGATCGATCTGGTGCTCAACCCGCGCGAGCTCGATCGGCCCGCGCTCAACTATCTGTCGCCGCGGCGGCGGATGAGCTACTACCACACCCATCGGCAGGCCTGAGCCGGATCGCGGAGGCCGGACATGGCGCCCGCCTTCCATGCCTCCGGCCCATGCCATTTGTGGATAGCAGTTAGCGTGTTTCGGCCTTGTCCGGCCTGACCGGGCAGGACACAATCGATCGCTTCCGCTCGCGCGTCCGGCCGTCGTTCCCATGTCCTCTCCCCTGGTAGTGCTCATCCTTTCGCTGCTGCTTGGCTTGCAGCCGGTCACCACCGATCTCTACCTCCCCGCGCTGCCGGCGATCACCGACGGTTTCGGTGGCTCGATGGCGCAGGCGCAACTGACGCTGTCCGGCTTGCTGCTGGCCTTCGGCCTGTCACAACTGGTGTGGGGGCCGCTGTCCGATCGATTCGGGCGCAGGCCGGTGCTGTTGGTCGGGCTCGTTGCCTACACCATCGCGGCCATCGGCAGCGCCTTCGCGCCGTCGATGAGCCTGCTGGTGGTGTGGCGCATCGTGCAGGGGGCGGCGATGGGCGCCTCGGTGATGTGCGCGCGCGCGATCGTGCGCGATCTTTATTCGCCGGAGGCGGGCGCGCGCGCGATGAGCAAGGGGCTCTCCGGCCTGGGCGTGATCGCGTGCCTGAGTACCCCGCTGGGCGGGCTGCTGTCGGATCTGTTCGGCTGGCGGGCGGCGCTGCTGGCGCTGGCGGTGTTCGCGGCGACGGCGCTGGCGGTGGTGGTGATGCGCTTCGAAGAGAGCATGCGTACGCCCAATCTCCGCGCGCTCGAGCCCCTCACCCTGGTCCGTACCTGGGCCGGCATCCTGCGCCATCCGACCTTCTGGGCCTTCGCCCTGCTCGCCATGACCTCCTACGGCGGGCTGTTCACCTTCCTCGCCGCCTCGTCGTTCGTGTTCATCAAGTTGCTCGGCCTGTCGAAGACGGTCTACGGCGGACTGATGTTCTCGATGGCGGCCTCATACCTGGTCGGTACGGTGCTGTGCCGGCGCCTGCTCAAGCGCTACGGGGTGCACCGCACGGTGGCCATCGGCGGCATGTTGTCGCTGGTCGGCGGCACCACCCTCGGCGTGCTGGCGCTGGCCGGGGTGTACACCGTTTGGGGGATCATGGTGCCGGTCTATGTCTTCATGCTCGGTCACGGCATCCATCAGCCCTGCGGCCAGAGCGGCGCGGTCGGACCATTCCCGCACACCGCGGGGGCGGCCTCGGCGCTGAGCGGCTTCCTGATGATGCTGTCGGCCTTCGGCATGGGGCACTGGCTCGGAGCCCGCATGGACGGCACCGTGCTGCCGCTGACCAACGGCATGTGGTTCTGGGGCGTGATGACGGCGGCCGTGGCCTGGGGGCTGGTGTGGCGGACCCGGGCGGCCAGCAACTGAGGCGTCGATCGCGAATCGGGTGTTGATTCGATCGGGTCCTGCGCACCGCGCTCCGGACGCGGTCCGCCAGTACGGTCCGATCGGGTGAATCGGTCCGCTTGATGAGTATCAAGGCCCGGTCAATATGCCCGAGCATAATGCTCAACTATCGAACCGCGAGTACGCATGCAAGTGCGCACTTCTCCGCGAATGGCCAGAAAATTCCCCCTTCATCCCAAACATCCCGAGCGAATCTGCTGGGGGTGCGACAAGTATTGTCCGGCCGATTCGCTGAACTGCGGAAATGGTTCGGGTCGTACGCTGCACCCGGCCGAGATGCTGGGGGACGATTGGTACCGGTGGGGCGATTGGGGCCTCGACGTGCCAGACGAAGCCGAGGACCCGCCAGTGCTTTGCGCAAGCGCGGATAGCGCGAAGTGCTGAACGATGTCCTGAGTCTCGATCCCGTCACCCGCCCGCAAGCCCGTCGCGATGCGGTGCGCCCGGATGCGCGTGGACCCGCGCGACCGTTTCGCGTCCCGGGCAACAAGGGTATCTGGGTGGGCATCACCTGCGTGCTGGTCGAGTTTGCCGTCCTGTTTACGGTGTACTTCATTGCCCGTGCCCATTTTCCAGCGGCGTTCGAAGCGGGCCACACGCGGCTGTCGCAGGTGGCGGGCACTGCGATCACCTTGCTGCTGCTCACCAGCAGCCTGTTTCTCGCGTTGTCGGTGCATGCGATCCGCGCTGGCGCGCGGGGGCGATCGCTGCTGTGGCTCACCGGCGGTCTGGTGCTGGCGCTCGGCTATCCCCTGCTCAAGTATCTGGAGTTCGACTGGAATCTGTCACATGGCATTCGTGGCAATTCCGGCATTTTCTTCACGGTGTACTACTACCTGACGCTGACCCACCTGGTGCATGGCTTCTGGGGCATTCTCGGCATCCTGTGGGTTTTGGCGCGGAATCTTGCCGGGGCCTACGACGCATCCGAGCATTCCGGCCTGGAGGCCCTGGCCTGCTACTGGCATGTGACGGACATGATCTGGCTGATCATTTTCTCGCTGTGTTACGTACTGGTTTGATCAGGAGGACGGCTCAGATGCGCGCGCAAGCTTCTCGCACAAGTGGCCTCACGCTTGCCGGCGCCTGGTTGCTGCTCGTGATGTTGACCCTCGGGAGCCTCGGTGCCGGGCAGTGGTATCACGGTGCCTCGTGGCTGCCGCTGGCGATTGCCGCCCTCGTATGGGTCAAGGGAACGCTGATCGCGCGTTACTTCATCGAGGCGAATCATGCCCATCCGTTCATCCAGTGGGTGCTCCGGGCCTTCATCGCCTTCGTTCCGATCTGGCTGCTGCTCTCCGCCTGGCTGGGCGAGCGTCTCGCCCGGTGGACGACGCTATGAGATGCGGCTGGCGATGGCGGGGCGTGAACCACCGCCGCTGCCGCGCCATTCGATCGGCATTGCACCTGCATGCCCCGTCTTTCGTGCGGGCCGCCGCGGGGCGAGATCGCGGCGCGCACTGAGTCGCTTGCGTCGGCGCTGCTTGTCCCTGCGTGCTGATCGAAGCCGGGACGGCGCGGGTGTCAGGCCGCAGGGCCGAAGCCCATCGGTGCCGGGGCCAGCGCGAGAATCTTCTGGTACAGCGCCTCGGCTTCTTCCTTGGGCTTGATCCCGAACAGCGGGTTGTCGTTCTCGCGGAAGGCGGTGTTGATCTCGTCCCAGTCCTCGGCGGTGAGCACGCGTTCGGCAATCGGCATGAACACGTCTTCTTCGGTCGAGAGGTGGGCCCACTCGAGTTCGGCATAGTGCTCGGCAGTGGCGAAGAACTGCTCGCGCGCCGCGGCGTCGCCGTTCTGGAACGCGGTCAGCTGTTTCTTGAGCGCTTCCATCATCGGATAGCCGAGCTGGTGTTCGCGTTCGAGCTTGGCGATCAGCGCGTCGGCCTCGTGGGTGCGGCGCTTGACCGCGGCGAACAGGTACTTGTCTTCCTTCGGATGGTGCCAGCGGTCGGGGTAGGACACGACGTAGTCGAGGATCGCCTTCAACAGCGGGAAATTGGCAGCGGCGCCGGCGCGCATCTGCCTGACCAGGTGGCGCAGCGAATACAGCACCGCGCTGATTGCGAGGTGTTCGTCCTTGATGATCTGGATGGCTTCGGGTCTCACGGTGTTCTCCTCACTTTCCCGGTTTATCGTTGTGGCGTCGGTCGATGTTTACACGCGTTCGATCGCGAGCGCGATGCCCTGGCCGACGCCGATGCACATGGTCGCCAGGCCGTAGCGGCCGCCGCTGGTTTCGAGCTGATTCAAGGCGGTGGTCACCAGGCGTGCACCGGAGGCGCCGAGCGGATGGCCGATGGCGATCGCGCCGCCGTTCGGGTTGACGTGGTCGGCTCCGTCGGGCAGTCCGAGCTGGCGGGTCACCGCCAGCGCCTGGGCGGCGAAGGCTTCGTTGAGTTCGATGACATCGAAGTCGCCGATCTTCATGCCGAGGCGGGCGAGCAGCTTGAGCGAGGCGGGTGCCGGGCCGATGCCCATGATGCGTGGCGCCACCCCGGCCGCGGCGGCGCCGAGGATGCGCGCGCGCGGGGTGAGGCCGTGGCGCTTGACCGCGGCTTCGGAGGCGAGCAGCACCGCGGCGGCGCCGTCATTGACGCCGGAGGCGTTGCCGGCGGTCACCGAGCCGTCGGGGCGGACCACCCCCTTGAGCCTGGCGAGCATTTCGAGCGTGGTGTCGGGGCGGGGATGTTCGTCGGCGTGCATGCGCTCAGGCTCACCCTTCTTGCGCGGGATGTCGACCGCGACGATCTCGCGCGCGAAGAAGCCGCGTTCGGCGGCGGCCGCCCAGCGCTGCTGGCTGCGCAGGGCGAGGGCGTCCTGGTCGGCACGGCTGACGTTGAAGTCGGTGGCGACGTTCTCGGCGGTCTCGGGCATGGAATCCACGCCGTATTGCGCTTTCATCAGCGGGTTGACGAAGCGCCAGCCGATGGTGGTGTCCTCGATCCTTGCGCTGCGCGAGAACGCGGTGTCGGCCTTGGCCAGCACGAAGGGGGCGCGGCTCATGCTCTCGACCCCGCCGGCGATCATCAGCGCGGCTTCGCCGCCGGCGATCGCGCGCGCGGCGCTGCCGATGGCGTCGAGGCTGGAGCCACACAGGCGGTTGACGGTGCTGCCGGGCACCTCGACCGGCAGGCCGGCCAGCAGCGCGGCCATGCGCGCGACGTTGCGGTTGTCTTCGCCGGCCTGGTTGGCGCAGCCGTAGATGACGTCGTCGACCTGAGACCAGTCGACGCCCGCGTTGCGCGCCATCAGGGCCTTGATCGGCAGCGCGGCGAGGTCGTCGGTGCGCAGGGACGAGAGCATGCCGCCGTAGCGGCCGAACGGGGTGCGGATGGCGTCGCAGAGATAGACGGTGGCGGTCATGGCGTATCGGTCGGTCAGTCTTCGTCTGAAGAAAAGCGGGGGGCGCGTTGCCACGCCCGCCCGGAAGGAGAGAGTTGGAGACAACCCTCTGGAGAAAAAATGCCCAGCACGTTTCGCTCAGTACGTTTCAATATGGAAGCGGCCCTTGGCAAGAATCTGCGGGCGCAGTGCTTCCCAGTCGATGCCGTTGGCGCGGCAGATGTCGCGGAAGGCTTCGAGTACGCCCGCTTCCATGCCCTTCAGGCCGCAGATGTAGATGTAGGCGTTGTCGTCGGTGAGCATCTTGAACACCTTGTCGGCTCGCTCGCGGATGCGGTCCTGGACGTACATCTTGGGCTCGTCCGGTACGCGCGAGAACGCGAAGTTGATGTCGATGAAGTCCTTGGGCAGCTTCTGCAGCGGGCCGAAGTAGGGCAGTTCGCCGGGTGAGCGGGCGCCGAAGAACAGCAGCAGCTCGCCACCTTCCTTGAGCTCCATGCGCCGCCGGCGGCGCTCGGTCATCGCCCGCATCGGCGCCGAGCCGGTGCCGGTGCAGATCATCATGATCGACGAACCGGGATTGTTCGGCATCAGGAAGGTCGAGCCGTAGGGGCCGGTGACCTGCACCTTGTCGCCCTTCTTGAGGTCGCACACGTAGTTCGAGGCGACGCCCTTGGCCGGCTTGCCTTCGTGGTCTTCGGCGACGCGCTTGACCGTGAGCGACAGGTTGTTGTGATGCGGGCGCTCGCCTTCGCGCGGGCTGGCCACCGAGTACATGCGCAGCAGGTGGGGCTTGCCCCTGTCGTCGGTGCCGGGCGGGATGATGCCGATCGACTGGCCTTCGAGCACCGGGAAGGGGGTCGCGCCGAAGTCGAGCACCACGTGGTGGATGTCGCTGGAGGCGTCTTCCGCGGTCAGGCGGTAGTTGCCGGTGACGGTGGCGGTGACCGGGGTGGCCGGCGAGTACAGGTTCACATAGGGGTGCGACGCGGACCACGGTGCGAGCGCCGGGCCACCATGGCCGGCGGTGGCGACGTCGGTGATCTGCTGCACTTCGGCCGGCGTCTCGTTGGCAGCCGCGCCGGTGCTGGCCTCGAACTTGTCGAGGTCGCGGGTGTCGGGCAGGACGTCCCAGCCGAGCTGGTCGTCGAGCGAATAGGATGCTGCGGATTCGACATTGCGCCAGGAGTCGATCGCGCCGGTCGGACAGGGCGAAATGCAGGCCAGGCAGCCGTTGCAGACGTCGAACTTGACGACGTAGTTGCGCGCGTCGTGGGTGATGGCGTCAACCGGACAGATCTCCTCGCAGGTATTGCAGCGAATGCAGATCTCCGGATCGATCAGGTGTTGCCGGGCGATGTTGGCGTGCTCTGCTGGCGCGTTCATGTTGTCTCCTTTCTCCGTAGGGTGTGTGAGGTTGTCGCCCTCCCCTTCAAGGGGGCGGAGGCGGGGTTTCGCGGAGCATCGCTGCGCGCCGCCGGAGCGGCCGAGCGTAGCGGAGACTCCCGGGTTGGGGTGGGGATGGGTGGTTTGAGCGGCGCCGATGAAAACCCATCCCCCTCCTGTCCTCCCCCTTGAAGGGGGAGGAACCCTCCAATGCCCGCCTGCTGTTAATTAAACCGCACGTACTCGAAGTTGATCGGCTGGTTGTTGATGCCGCGACCCGGCGCCGCAATCCAGTTGGCGAACTTGCCCGGCTCCAGACAGCGCCCCATCAGCGAATGAACGTACAGACGGTCCTCGTCGCTGGGCAGCCACTGCAGGTGCTTGTGGGTCCATTCGACTTCCGACAGCAGGCGGCCGTCCGGGCTCACATGCACGTCGGAGAACATGCCGATCGCGCGGTGGAAGCCCTTGTGCGGCAGGGTGAACTTGAAGTCGAAGCCGAACTTGGCCGGGATGCGGTTCCAGCGGTCGACGCCGGCCTGCACGTCGGTGATCCAGTCGTCGCGCAGGCGCTCGTTGAGCGCCGACAGGGCGGCGACGTGGCGGCTGCCGATCTTGTCGCCGGCGACGTCCATCACTTCGTACTCGTTGTTCATCAGCTTGTGGTCGTCATCGATCTTGGTTTCCTCGAAACGGCCCTTCAACCCGGTGGTGTAGTAGGTCGCGGCGTTCGACGACACTTCGTTGCCGTACAGGTCGCTGGTCACGCTGAAGTGGAAGTTCAGGTACTTCTGCAGCGTCGGCAGGTCGATCACGCCGGCGGCGCGCAGCTTGTCCTTGTCGTCGGTCTTCAGTTGCTGCATCACTTCGCAGGTGCGCTGGATGATGCGGGCGATGCCGGACTCACCGACGAAGAGGTGGTGCGCTTCTTCGGTCAGCATGAACTTGCAGGTACGCGCCAGCGGGTCGAAGGCCGACTCGGCCAGCGAGGCGAGCTGGTACTTGCCGTCGCGGTCGGTGATGAAGGTGAACATGAAGAAGCTGAGCCAGTCGGGCGTCTTCTCGTTGAACGCGGTCAGGATGCGGGGATTGTCCTCGTCACCGGAACGGCGCTCGAGCAGGGCCTCGCCTTCCTCGCGGCCGTCGCGGCCGAAGTGGGCGTGCAGCAGGTAGACCATGGCCCACAGGTGGCGGCCTTCCTCGACGTTCACCTGGAACAGGTTGCGCAGATCGTACAGCGACGGCGCGGTGAGACCGAGGTGGCGCTGCTGCTCGACCGATGCCGGCTCGGTGTCGCCCTGGGTCACGATGATGCGGCGCAGGGTGGAGCGGTATTCGCCCGGCACTTCCTGCCACACGTCGTCGCCCTTATGGTCGCCGAAGGTGATCTTCTTGTTCTGCTCCTGCGGGGTCAGGAAGATGCCCCAGCGGTAGTCGGGCATCTTGACGTGGTCGAAGTGGGCCCAGCCGGTCGGGTCGACGCTGACCGCGGTGCGCAGATACACGTCGTAGTTGGTCGAGTTGTCCGGACCCATGTCGTCCCACCACTGCAGGAAGGCCGGCTGCCAGTGCTCGAGGGCACGCTGCAGGGTCTTGTTCTCCGACAGGTTGACGTTGTTCGGGATGCGGTCGCTGTAGTTGATCATGTCTCGCTACTCCTCTGGTTTTGACGATTCGGACCTGGCCTCCGGGCCACGGCTCCGCTTTCTGCTACTGACCTCCTGAACCGCGTCAAGGCGCCGACTGCAACGGCAGAGGGACGGCTTGCCACGCGGCTGAACGAGGGATTCGTTTTCCCCCCCCGGCGCGGGCTGGCGGGCTGAAACCCGCCCTACGGACGCGCGCCGGGGGGCGGTTTCCTTAAACCCGGTTCCAGTCGAACTGGGCCTTCTTGCCCGATCCGAACAGCTTCAGTGCACCGTTCGCGCCGACCGCGTTCGGGCGGATGAAGATCCAGTTCTGCCACGCGGACAGGCGACCGAAGATGCGGGTGTTCATCGTTTCGGTGATGCCGAAGCGCAGGTTGGCTTCCAGCCCGGTCAGCGCGTCCGGCGACAGCGCGGCGCGCTCTTCGATCGCGATCCGCACTTCGTCGGCCCAGTCGAGGTCGTCGGGGATCGAGGTCACCAGACCGAGCTCGAAGGCCTCGGCCGCAGTCAGCTGGCTGCCTTCGCGTGCCTTCACCGCGGCGATCGGGGCCTCTTCCTGGTAGAAGCGGGCGTCGATGCGCGACAGGCCATTCACCATCGGCAGCGGGCCGAAGTTCATTGCGGTCAGGCCGATCGCGTTCGGTGCGTCGGTGGTGTCGAGCATGAAGCTGCGGTCGGCGGCGAGCGCGATCTCGAGCAGGGTGCCGGCGAAGCACGAGCCCGGCTCGATCAGCGCGTACAGGCTGCGCGACGACACGTCGATGCGGGCCAGCGTGCGGCGCAGCATGCCCATGGTTTCACGCACGAACCAGTTGTCCTGGTTGCCGACGAGGGTGGCGTCGATGTCCATCACCACCTGGGCGTCGCCCTCGGTGCGCAGCTGCCACAGGCCGATGTCGAGGTGATTGGTGCGCAGGTTCAGGATCGCGTCGTCGAGTTCGCGTGCCATTTTCAGCGGCCACCAGTTGGCGCCTTCGGCTTCGATCTCGGCAGTGGTGCTCGCGGTGACGGCGGCCGGTGCGCGCACGGTCAGAGTCACGGTGCGGCCAGCGGCGTCGATCGCGGCATCGACGAACTCGTAGTGGTAACCGGTGGCGTCGACCGTGCGTTCCAGTTTCGGCAGGGCCACACCCTTGGCCTGAGCCGGACGGATCGAGCCCTTGGCCAGTTCGGCGGCACGCTGGGCGATGTGCTCGCCGAATTGCTGCGCCTTGACCACGTCGTCGACCAGGCGCCAGTCCTTGGCACGCTGACCGCGCACGCCTTCGGAGATGGTGCAGAAGATGTCGGCGTGATCGCGACGAACCTTGCGCTTGTCGGTGACACGGGTCAGGCCGCCGGTGCCGGGCAGCACGCCGAGCAGCGGCACTTCGGGCAGCGAGACAGACGAGTTGCGGTCGTCGACCAGCACGATCTCGTCGCACGCCAGCGCCAGCTCGTAGCCGCCACCGGCGGTGGTGCCGTTGCACGCGGCGATCGACTTGATGCCGGAGTACTGGCTGGCATCCTCGAGTCCGTTGCGGGTTTCATTGGTGAACTTGCAGAAGTTCACCTTCCAGGCGTGGGACGAGACGCCCAGCATGTAGATGTTGGCGCCGGAACAGAAGATCTTCGGCTTGCCGGAGGTGAACACCACGCTCTTGACGACCGGGTGTTCGAAGCGGATGCGCTGCAGCGCGTCGTGCAGTTCGATGTCCACGCCGAGGTCGTACGAGTTCAGCTTGAGCTTGTAGCCCGGGCGGATGCCGCCGTCTTCGTCGATGTTCAGGGTCAGGGTGGCGACTTCGCCATTGACGTCGAGCTTCCAGTGCTTGTAGCGCGAGGGCTCCGTACGGTAATCCACGGTATCCACGGCTTCCTGCTTGTTGGCGATTGCTGCTTCCACTTTCTGTCTCCTCTTCTTGGGGGGTCAGCTCATGACGAGCTGTCGTAACTTCATGAAACTCTGCTCCACGGTCTCGCCCGAGGTGTCGACCACGGTGTCGGCCCTGGCGTAGAGCGATTCGCGCGCCTCGAGAATGCGCTTGAGGTCTTCCATCGCCTCGTCGTTGCCCGCCATCGGCCGCAGGTCGCCCTGGGCCAGTACGCGGGCCATGTGTTCTTCCGGCTGCGCCTTCACCCACACGGTCAGGCAGTTCGACAGCAGCAGGTCGTAGGTTTCCGGCTGCGACACTGCGCCGCCACCGACCGAGATCACGCCCTTGTCCTGCTCGCGGAACAGGCGCTCGAGCGTGCGATGCTCGATCCGGCGATAGCCGGCCTGGCCGTACAGCGCGAACAGTTCGCGCGCCGGCATGCCGGTTTCGCGCTCGATCTCGCGGTCGAGTTCGATGAAGGGCACGCCCATCTCGTTGGCGAGCTTGCCGCCCAGGGTCGACTTGCCCGCACCGCGCAGGCCGATCAGGGCGATGCGCTTGCGCCGCACCGCTTCCTCGTGACCGAAGTCGCGCATCAGGCGGAACACCACTTCTTCCAGGCGGTGCTGCGGCAGGCGCTCGAGGAAGCGACGGATCAGGCGCTTCTCGACCGTGTCCTCCGCTTCCGGCGCCAGCAGTTCGATCAGCGATACATCCAGCGCGCGGCTGATGTGACGCAGCAGCACGATGGAGACGTTGCCTTCGCCCGCTTCGAGGTGGGCGAGGTGGCGTTCCGATACGGCCGCCTCGCGTGCCACCAGCTTGCGCGTCATGCCGCGGCGGTCGCGGATCTCGCGGACGCGCTTGCCGAGCGCCATCAGAAACTCGCCGTCACCGCGTTCGTCGGTGTGGCGGGCTTCCTGCTCGATGGGGGCGTTGTTGGCGATCTCGGTCCTGGCGTTCATGTCGGATGTCCTTGTGCAGAAAACTGCACGGCGTTGTTGAACAATAGTGCATCAAAAAAACGGCGTCAAGAGGTAAAGTGCAGTTTAGTGCAGTTCATGTAGAGATGAATCGCAGTTGCCACTATAGGTTGCTTGGAGATGCTGATCTATAGTGCAATGCAGCAAGCGATGTTGATTGGAAACATGCACTAAAGTGCTTGACGCAAACTTCGGTGGGTGTATTCTATATCCAAGCTGAAGCGCGATAGATGCGCTTTACTTCATCTTGCGCGGCGCAGACCGTGGTATCGACCCCCGAAGGAGACAGAGTGAAGCTGGCGAACCATATGAATGGGCAGTGGCTGGAAGGCGCGGGCGAGGGTATCGCCCTCGTTGACCCGGTGAGCGGTGAAGAACTGGTGCGGGTTTCGTCCGACGGCCTCGATATCGGCGCCGGCCTGGCCTTCGCCCGCGAGCAGGGCGGGGCGGCCTTGCGGGCAATGAGCTACGAGGCGCGTGCAGCCTTACTCGGGCGCGTCGCCGAAGTGCTTGCCGCCAACCGCGATGCCTATTTCGACATCTCGCTGCGCAACTCCGGCTCCAGCGCTGCCGACGCCGGGTTCGACGTCGATGGCGCGATCTTCACGCTCAAAACCTATGCCCGCGCGGGCAAGGTGCTCGGTGCGGCGACGCATCTGAAGGAAGGCGGGCGCGTGGCGCTGGCCAAGACCGATGCCTTCCAGGGGCAGCATTTCCTGACCCCGCTGAGCGGGGTCGCGATCTTCATCAATGCCTTCAACTTCCCCGCCTGGGGCTTGTGGGAGAAGGCTGCGCCGGCGCTGCTCGCCGGTGTGCCGGTGCTGGTCAAGCCGGCCACGCCGACCGCCTGGCTGACCCAGCGCATGGTGCAGGACGTGGTCGCCGCCGGCATCCTGCCGCCGGGCGCGCTCAACATCGTGTGCGGCTCGGCGCGCGACCTGCTCGACCATGTCGGCGAATGCGACGTGGTCTCCTTTACCGGTTCGGCCGATACCGCTGCCCGCATCCGCACCCATCCGGCGGTGGTGGCCAACTCGGTACGGCTCAATGTCGAGGCGGACAGCGTAAACAGCGCCATCCTCGGGCCCGACGCCGTGCCCGGCAGTGCCGAGTTCGATCTCGCGGTGAAAGAGATCGTGCGCGAGTTGACGATCAAGACTGGGCAGAAGTGCACCGCGATCCGCCGCATCCTGGTGCCGGCGGCGAACGCCCGTGCGTTGGCCGATGCGGTCGCGGCGAAGCTGGCCGGCATGACTGTCGGCAACCCGCGCAGCGAAGGCGTGCGCGTCGGTCCGCTGGTCAGCCGCGCGCAACAGGCGGCGGCCTTCGAGGGGCTGGCGAAACTGCGCCAGGATGCCGAACTCGTGTTCGGCGGCGGTGAAGCTTTCAGTCCGGTGGATGCCGATCCGGCCGTTGCCGCCTTTGTCCAGCCCACCCTGCTGTTCTGCGACAAGGGTCTGGCTGCCATATATGTACACGATGTGGAGGTCTTCGGGCCGGTGGCCACGGTGCTGCCCTACGGCGACACCGCCGAGGCGGTCGCGATCGCCCGCCGCGGGCGGGGCTCGCTGGTGGCGTCGGTGTATTCGGCCGATGCCGGCTTTCTGGGCGAACTGGTGCCGGGGATTGCCGAACTGCATGGACGGGTCATGGTGGTCGATGCCGCGGTCGGCAGCCAGCACACCGGCCACGGCAACGTGATGCCTTCCTGCCTGCATGGCGGGGCGGGGCGCGCCGGCGGCGGCGAAGAACTCGGCGGACTGCGCGCGCTGGCGATGTATCACCGCCGCTACGTGGTGCAGGGTGGTCCGGCGCTGCTCGATGCGCTGAGCGCGGCTTCGGCGGACGCCGCGTTGCTCGGCGCCTGACCATCCATCCCTCTAATCCCACAGGAGAGCTCCGATGACCCCTGAATCCTTCCAGGCCCTGATTGCCAAAGTGACGGGCGCGATCGACGGCATGCCGGTCGATGCCGCGCTGGCGACCTTCCTCAACCAGCGCTTTCCCGCGACCGGCCCCGAGTTCCAGGCGATCGCCGCGGCCTGCCGCGAGGCCGTGGCTGCCGGCTGGATGTGCGAGCGCGAACACGGCGGCATCAAGTACGGCCGCGTGATCAAGCCCTGTCCGGAACTGCACGGCTACAGCGTCGACGTGGTCGAGATGGCCGATGTGGTCGGGCCGCAGCACGCCCACCCCAACGGCGAAATCGACATGATCATGCCGCTCGAGGGCGACGCGAAGTTCGACGGCCATGGTGCCGGCTGGTTCGTGTACGGTCCCGGCACGGTGCACCGCCCGACGGTCAGCTCAGGGCGCGCTCATGTCCTCTATCTGCTGCCGCAAGGCGCAATCGAATTCACCCGGCAGTAAGCCACAGCAAGATCACGAAACCCGCTCCACATACCGGCACCAAGACCGGTCGGGGGCACCGCGGCAAGACCGAAGCGGTCGCGCAACAACAAAGAGGAGACAGACGATGCCCACCCTGAGTGCGGCGGACCACGCCACGAGTCCGCCCCGTATCGAGATTCCTCGGCAGTACAACGCCGCCGACGATCTCATCGCCCGCAACCTGATCGCCGGGCGCGGCAGCAAGCTCGCCTATATCGACGATGGTGGCAGCTACACCTACGATGAGCTCGCGCGCCGGATCAATCGCTGCGCCAGCGCCTTGCGCGGCACTGCCGGGCTGCGCCAGGAAGACCGCATCCTGATGTGCGTGCACGACACGATCGAATTTCCCACCGTGTTCCTCGGCGCGATCAGGGCCGGCGTGGTGCCGATCGCGGTCAACACCCTGCTCACCGCGCACGACTACGAGTACATGCTGACCGACAGCCGTGCCCGCATCGCGGTGGTGTCGGCCGCGCTGCTGCCGCTGTTTCAGCCCCTGCTCGGCAAGGTGCCGACGCTCGAGCGCATCATTGTTGCCGGCACGGCCAACCCCGGTCCGGACAGCCTCGCGACCCTGCTCGACGGTGGCGCCGAGGTGTTCGAAGCTGCGGCGACGCTGGCGGACGATGCCTGTTTCTGGCTCTATTCTTCGGGTTCGACCGGCGCCCCCAAGGGCACGGTGCATATCCACTCCAGCCTGATCCAGACCGCCGAACTGTATGCCCGCCCGGTGATCGGCATAGCCGAGAACGACGTGGTGTTCTCCGCCGCCAAGCTGTTCTTCGCCTACGGGCTGGGCAACGGCCTGACCTTCCCGCTGGCGGTCGGGGCCACCGCGGTGCTGATGGCCGAGCGGCCGACCCCGGCGGCGGTGTTCGAACGCCTGCGCACCCACCGTCCGACCATCTTCTACGGCGTGCCCACGCTGTACGCGTCGATGCTCGCCAGCCCCGACTGTCCGACCCGCGACGAGATGCGCCTGCGCGCCTGTACCTCGGCGGGCGAGGCGCTGCCGCAGGAGATCGGCAAGCGGTGGACCGAGCGCTTCGGCGTCGACATTCTCGACGGCATCGGCTCCACCGAGATGCTGCACATCTTCCTGTCCAACCGCGCCGGCGACGTGCGCTACGGCACCACCGGCAAACCGGTGCCCGGCTATGCGGTGCGCCTGATCGACGACGAGGGCAACGAGGTCACCGCACCCGGCGAGCCGGGCGAACTGCAGATCAGCGGCCCGACCGCGGCGGCCTGTTACTGGAACAACCGCGAGAAGACCCGGCACACCTTCCAGGGACAATGGACGCGCAGCGGCGACAAGTACCAGGTCGATGCCGACGGCTACTATGTCTATTCCGGGCGCAGCGACGACATGCTCAAGGTCAGCGGCATCTACGTGTCGCCGATCGAGGTCGAGTCGGCGCTGATCGGCCACGAGGCCGTGCTTGAGGCTGCGGTGGTGGGGTGCGAGGACGAGGACAGGCTGATCAAGCCCAAGGCCTACATCGTGCTCAAGCCCGGGCTGAAGGCGGACGATGCGCTGCGCGAGGCGCTCAAGGCCCATGTCAAGCGCGAGCTTGCACCCTACAAATATCCGCGCTGGATGGAGTTCGTCGACGAACTGCCCAAGACCGCCACCGGCAAGATCCAGCGTTTCAAACTGCGCGCCGCGTCCGCACGCTGAACCGGGAGCCGACACCATGACCGCAAAGACACAAGACGCCATGCTTCAGGCCATCGGCATCATCAAGGACGAACACCAGTCGATGGGCGCCGTGCTCAAGGGCCTGCAGGCCCATCTCGAGGCGGTGCGCGAGGGTCGGGATAAACCCGACTTCCCCTTGTTCCATGCAATGTTCGACTATATCGAGACCATTCCCGACCGGGTGCACCATCCCAAGGAGGACGAGTATCTGTTCCGCCTGCTGCGGATGAGAACCGCCGAGGCCGACACCATCCTCGACGAGCTCGAAGGTCAACACAACGTCTGCGCCACCTTGCTCGCGTCGGTGCGCAAGGCGATGGAGGCCTACCGCGAGAGCGGCGAGCTCGCCGGTTTCGAGCGCAGCCTCAGGGCCTATGCCGAGTTCCTGTGGGAACATATGAGAAAAGAAGAGGAGGTGGTCCTGCCGCTGGCCGAGCAGCATTTGACCGGCGAGGACTGGGAAGCAATCCAGGCGGCCTTCATGGCCAACCGGAGTCAGGCCTGGTAAAGGCTTGGGGTGGTGGTATGGCTGCCACCCGTTCATCGAAAAACATGAGGAGACAAGAATGAAAAAGCAACAACGACGCAATACCCTGCGCACCATCGCCGCACTGGTCGGTCTGGCCGTCGGCACGTTCGCTCCGCTCGGCGCGGCCCACGCAGCCGAGAAGATCAAGGTCGGTCTGATGCTGCCCTACACCGGCACCTATGCCGCGCTGGGCAATGCCATCACCAACGGCTTCAAGCAGTACGTGGCTGAACAGGGCGGTAACCTGGCCGGGCGCGAGGTCGAATACTTCGTCGTCGATGACGAGTCGGATCCGGCCAAGGCCACCGAGAACGCCAACAAGCTGGTCAAGCGCGACGAAGTCGACGTGCTGGTGGGGACGGTGCACTCCGGCGTGGCCCTGGCCATGGCCAAGGTCGCCCGTGACAACAAGACCCTGATGATCATCCCCAATGCCGGCGCCGATGAACTCACCGGCCCGCTGTGCGCGCCCAACGTGTTCCGCAGCTCGTTCAGCAACTGGCAGCCGGGCTATGCGATGGGCAAGGTCGCCGCCGAGCGCGGCCACAAGACCGCGGTCACCCTGACCTGGAAGTACGCCGCCGGCGAAGAGGCGACCAACGGCTTCGCCAAGGCTTTCGAGAGTGGTGGCGGCAAGGTGGTCAAGCAGCTCACGCTGCCCTTCCCGGGGGTCGAGTTCCAGGCCCTGCTGACCGAGATCGCCTCGATCAAGCCGGATGCGGTGTATGTGTTCTTCGCCGGCGGTGGCGCGGTCAAGTTCGTCAAGGACTACGACGCGGCCGGCCTCAAGGCCAGCATCCCGCTGTATTCGAGCGGCTTCCTGACCGACGGCACGCTGGCGGCGATGGGCGGTTCGGGCGAAGGCCTGCTGACCGCGCTGCACTACGCCGACGGTCTCGACAACGCCAAGGACAAGAGCTTCCGCAGCACCTATGCGAGCACCTACAAGATGCCGCCCGACGTGTATGCGGTGCAGGGCTACGACGCGGCGCAGATGCTCAAGTCCGGTCTCGACGCGGTCAAGGGCGGCAAGCTCGAGCAGGAGGCGATGATCAAGGCGATGGCAGCGGCCACGGTGGACAGCCCGCGTGGTGCCTTCACCCTGTCCAAGGCCCACAACCCGGTGCAGGACATCTATCTGCGCAAGGCCGAGGGGCAGGAGAACAAGGTGGTCGGCATCGCCGCGCCCAAGCTCGCCGACCCCGCCCGCGGCTGCCGCATGTAAGCCTTTCGGGCCCGCATCAACCCAACCGTATCCGGGCGCCCACGCGGCGCCCGGAGGGGAAGGCACATGGATTTCACGACGTTTCTGATCCAGATCCTGAACGCACTGCAATACGGCCTGCTGCTGTTCCTGGTGGCAAGCGGCCTGACGCTGGTGTTCGGCATCATGGGCATCATCAATCTGGCGCACGGCAGCTTCTACATGATCGGCGCCTACCTCGCGTTCGCGCTCACCAGCATGACCGGCAACCTGATGTTGTCGATCGCGCTCGGCATTCCGCTCGCGTTCGCCTTTGGCGCGCTGCTCGAATGGCTGCTGTTCGCCCACCTGTACAAACGCGATCACCTCGAGCAGGTGCTGCTCACCTACGGCCTGATCCTGATCTTCGAGGAGCTGCGCAGCCTGACCATGGGCGACGACGTGCACGGCGTCGACATCCCGGCCATGTTCTCGGCCTCGATTCCGCTGTCGGACACCTTGTCCTACCCGGTCTACCGGCTGCTGATCTCGGTGGTCTGTCTCGCACTCGCCGGCGGCCTGTGGTGGCTGATGCAGCGCACCCGGCTGGGGATGATGATCCGCGCCGGCAGCCACGACCGTGACATGGTCCAGGCGCTCGGGATCGACATCAACATGCTGTACCGCACCGTGTTCGCGCTCGGCGTGGCGCTGGCGGCACTGGCCGGCATGCTCGCCGCACCGATCTCGTCGGTCTATCCCGGCATGGGCGGCAGCGTGCTGATCATCTCCTTCGTGATCGTCGTCATCGGCGGCATCGGCTCGGTATGGGGCGCGCTGGTCGCGGCCTTGCTGATCGGCTTCGCCGACACTTTCGGCAAGGTGCTGGTGCCCGACTTCGCCGGTCTCGCGGTGTACCTGGTCATGGCCGTGGTGCTGTTGTGGCGCCCCGAAGGCATCTTCAGGAAAGGGTAAGGCAAGATGAATCCACAAAACAGTTTCCGCATCGCCCTCGCGCTCAAGCTCGTGGTGCTGGTCGGGCTGATTGCCTACCCGGCCTTCGGCTCGAGCTTCTATACCGAGATGCTGGCCAAGATCCTGATCCTGGGCATCTTCGCCATGAGCCTGGACCTGCTGGTCGGCTTCACCGGCCTGGTCAGCCTCGGGCACGCGGCCTACTTCGGCATCGCCGCGTATACGGTCGCGCTGCTCACGCCCAAGTACGATCCGGCCGACTTCTGGATCGCGCTGCCGGCCTCGGTGCTGGCGGCGGCAGCCGCGGCCTTCGTGATCGGTTTGTTCGTGCTGCGCACCAAGGGCATCTACTTCATCATGGTGACGCTGGCCTTCGCCCAGATGGTGTACTTCATCTTCCACGACACCGCGCTCGGTGGCGGCTCGGACGGCATCTATGTGAACTTCAAGCCCGATGCGAGCATCGCCGGCTGGGTCCCGTTCGATCTCAACGAGCCGCTCCAACTGTATTACTTCGTGGTGGTCGCGCTGGTGGCGGTGTTCGTGTTCCTGACCCTGGTGCTGCGCTCGCCCTTCGGTCGCGTGCTGGTGGGCATCCGCAGCAACGAGCACCGCATGCAGTCGCTCGGTTACCTCACCTTCCGCTACAAACTCGCAGCGTTCACGCTGGCCGGCGGGCTCGCCGGGGTGGCGGGCTTTCTGTACGCGGTGCTGTTCGGTTTCGTCACCCCGGAGTACCTGTCCTGGCACCAGTCGGGCAACGTGCTGATGATGGTCATCCTCGGCGGCATGGGCAACCTGGCCGGCGCGGTGATCGGCGCCTTCGCCTTCGTCGGCCTGCAGGAACTGTTCTCCGACTGGACCAAGCATTGGCAGCTGCTGATGGGCGGCGTCATTGTCGCCGCGGTGCTGTTCATGCCTGGCGGGCTGTCGGCCCTGCCGAGACGCATCATCAAAAGGGTCAACGGGGAGCGCGACAATGGCTGAGATGACGATTGCCGGCCCGACGGTCGTGGCCGGCGCCAGTGCCGCGGTGCCGGGTGAGGCGATGATGGTGGCCGACAAGCTGACCCGTCGCTTCGGCGGGCTCGCGGCCAACCAGGACGTGTGCCTGACCCTCGAGCGCGGCAAGCTGCATGCGCTGCTCGGGCCCAACGGTGCGGGCAAATCGACCTGCATCAACATGCTGTCGGGCGACCTGCCGCCGTCCGAAGGGCGCATCCTGCTCGGCGGCCGCGACATCACCAGACTGAGCGCGGCGCAGCGTTCGCGCATCGGCATCGGCCGCAGCTACCAGCGCACCAACATCTTCCCCGGCTTCACCGTGCTCGAGAACTGCCGCCTCGCCGCGCAGTCGCGTAACCCGCGGCCGTGGAAGATCTTTACCGACGCGCTCGGCCTCGCCGACACCGTCGACCGCGCCCGAGCCGCCATCCTCGAGGCCGGCCTGGCCGGGCGCGAGGATCGCATCGCCGGCACCATGTCGCACGGCGAGCAGCGCCAGCTCGAAATTGCGATGGTGCTCGCCACCGACGCCACCGTGCTGCTGCTCGACGAGCCGCTGGCCGGCATGGGCTCGGAGGAGTCGGCGCAGATGGTCGAACTGCTGAAGGGACTGAAGAAGAATCGCGCCATCCTGCTCGTCGAGCACGACATGGACGCGGTGTTCGCGGTCGCCGACACGATCACCGTCATGGTCAACGGCGTGGTGCTCGAGTCCGGCCCGCCCGAGCAGATCCGCAACAGTGCGGACGTGCAGACCGCCTACCTGGGGGAAGGCCATGTCTAATGTACTTCTGGAAGCAAAAGAGCTGCACACCTACTACGGCTCCAGCCACATCCTGCACGGGGTCGATTTCCGCATCCACCAGGGCGAGACGCTGGGCCTGATGGGGCGCAACGGCATGGGCAAGACCACGCTGATCCGCTCCATGCTCGGCCTGGTCAAGCCGCGTCACGGCACCGTGAGCGTGCGCGGCGACGTCATGACCGGCGGCCCCACGTTCAAGATCGCGCGCCAGGGCATCGCCTACGTGCCCGAGGGGCGGGGCATCTTCCCCAACCTGTCGGTGCGCGAAAACCTGATGATGGCGGCCCGCCCGGGTGTCGACGGCCAGTGTGACTGGACCTTCGACCGGGTCATGAGCACCTTTCCGCGCCTGGCCGAGCGCATCAACAACGGCGGCGGCCAGCTCTCCGGCGGCGAGCAGCAGATGCTCACCATCGGCCGCGCGCTGATGACCAATCCCGACCTGCTGATCCTCGACGAAGCTACCGAGGGCCTGGCGCCGCTGATCGTGCGCGAGATCTGGCGGGTGATCCGCGAGATCCGCGACAGCGGCATCGCCACCGTGATCGTGGACAAGAATCACGCCGCGGTGACCTCGATCACCGACCGCTCGATGATCGTGGTCAAGGGCCAGGTCGTGTTCGACGGACCGAGCGAAGAGGTGCGCAACAATCCCGAACTCATCCAGAGACATCTCGGAGTCTGAATTGAAGACTGTCAGCATCAACGGCATCCGCCTCGAGTATGTCCGCCTGCCGTCCTCCCATCCACGCGAGGGGGCGCCGGCGATCGTCTTCCTGCATGAGGGCCTGGGCTCGATCTCGATGTGGCGCGATTTTCCGCAGCAGATCGCCGACGCCACCGGATGCGAGGCGATCGTGTATTCGCGCGCCGGCTATGGCCGCTCCGACCCGGCCACGCTGCCGCGCGCGGTGAACTACATGCACGACGAGGGGCTGGCAGTACTGCCGGCGCTGCTCGACGAACTCGGACTCGACAAACCGATCCTGCTCGGGCATTCCGATGGCGGCTCGATCTCGCTGCTGTGCGCCGGCGGCACCGACACCCCGCTTGCGGGCATCGTCGTGATGGCACCGCACGTGCTGGTCGAGGAAATTTCGGTAACGAGCATCGCCCAGGCCAAAGAGGCCTACGTCAGCACCGATCTGCCGACCCGGCTGGGCAAGCACCACCAGCACGTCGACGCCGTGTTCCGGGGCTGGAACGACATCTGGCTGCATCCCGACTTTCGCGCCTGGAACATCGAGGAATACCTGCCGCGCATCCAGTGCCCGGTGCTCGCGATCCAGGGCGAGGATGACGAGTACGGCACCATGGATCAGATCGACCGCATCGCCGCCCAGGTGAAGGATGTCGATCTGGTCAAGCTCGCCGACTGCCGCCACTCGCCGCACAAGGATCAGCCGCAGGCGGTGATCGACGCCGTGCTGGCCTTCATCGACCGGGTCGTGGACAAGCCCGCCACTTCCTACGAGCGGGTCAAGCGCATCCGCTTCTCCCACTGCGATCCGGCCGGCATCGTGTTCTACCCGCGCTATGTGGAGCTGTTCAACGAGGTGGTCGAGGACTGGTTCGCCGACGGCATCGGCATCGATTTTCATGCCCTGCACGAAGACCACGGCCTCGGTATCCCCATCGTGCGGCTCGAGGTCGAGTACCTCGCGCCCTCGCGCTACGGCGACCTGCTGACCTTCAGACTGCAGGTGGCCGAGATCGGCAATGCCTCGCTCAAGCTCGAGATCGGGGCCCATGCCGGCGAGCAGTTGCGCGTGCGCGCACAACTGAAGGTGGTGCTGGCGTCGATGGAGACCCTGCGCCCGGTGCCGATCTCCGATGACTTCTGGCGGCCCAGGTTTGCCGCCTATCTCAAGCCCTGACCTTGAGCCCTGACCTTAAGCCCTAAGCGAACCGGAACGATGATGGACTATTCCCGCTATACCTCGCTCGAACTCATCCGCCACGAACGCGGCATCGTCGAACTCGTCATGGGCCGTGACGGCAAGCTGCCGGTGGCCGACCATGGCGGTCATGGCGAGCTGGCCGATATCTGGCGCGACCTCGATCGCGACCCGGATGTCTCGGTCATCGTCGTGCGTGGCCAAGGCAAGGGTTTCTCCGGCGGCGGCACGCTGGAACTGGTCGGCGACATGGTCGACAGCTTCGAGCACCGCGCCCGGGTGTGGAAGGAAGCGCGCGACATCGTCTACAACATGATCAACTGCTCGAAGATCATCGTCTCCGCGATCAACGGCCCGGCGGTCGGCGGCGGGCTGGCGGTGGCGCTGATGGCCGACATCTCGATCGCGGCCAGGAACGCGCGCCTGATCGACGGCCACACCCGGCTCGGGGTGGCCGCCGGCGACCACGCCGCGATCATCTGGCCGCTGCTGTGCGGCATGGCCAAGGCCAAGCTCCACCTGCTGCTGTCGAACGAGATCAGCGGCGAAGAGGCCGAGCGCATCGGCCTGGTGTCGATGGCCGTCGATGCCGACGCGCTGATGGACACCGCGCTGGACACCGCGCGCAAGCTCGCCGCCGGGCCGCAAACCGCGCTGCGCTGGACCAAGCACAGCCTCAACAACTGGCTGCGCCAGGCCGGGCCGATCTTCGACAACTCGGTGGCCCTCGAGATGCTCGGCTTCACCGGTCCCGAGGTGCGCGAAGGCCTGGCCGCGGTGCGCGAGCGTCGCCCGCCCGAGTTCCCCGCCGGTGCGCCGTTCTGATGCGCCCCGATTCGATGCCCGGAGCCTGCCATGCGCGCCCTGATCTGCACTGAATTCGCGCCGCTCGAGCGCCTGACCGTCGGCGACCTGCCCGAACCGCAGCCGGCCGCGGGCGAAGTTACGATCCGCGTCGGCGCCGCCGGCATCAACTTTTACGACACCCTGATCGTGCAGGGCAAGTACCAGGTCAAGCCGGGCTTTCCGTTCTCGCCCGGCGGCGAGGTCGGCGGGATCGTGGCGGCGGTGGGCGAGGGCGTGACCCACGTTCGACCGGGCGACCGCGTCTGTGCGTTCACCTCCTACGGCGGCTACGCCGAGGTCTGCCGCGCCAGGGCGAGCCAGACCTGGCCGCTGCCCGCGGCGGTGAGCTTCGAGGCCGTCGCCGCCGGACTGGTGACCTACGGCACTGCCTGGTTCGGCCTCCATGATCGGGCCCGGATCAAGGCGGGCGAGACCGTGCTGGTGCTCGGTGCCGCCGGTGGCGTCGGTCTCGCCGCGGTGCAGATCGCGAAAGCGGCCGGTGCGCGGGTGATCGCCGCCGCCGGCAGTGCCGAGCGCCTGGCGCTGTGCCGCAAGCACGGCGCCGACGTGCTGATCGACTACACCACGTCGGATCTGAAGGACGCGGTCAAGGCCGCCACCGGCGGGCAGGGTGCCGACATCGTCGTCGATGTGGTCGGCGGTCCCTACACCGAGGCTGCGCTGCGTGCCACCGCCTGGCGCGGGCGGGTGTTGGTGATCGGCTTTGCCGCCGGCGAGATCCCGCGTATCCCGGCCAATCTGCTGCTGCTCAAGGGCTGCGAGCTGTCCGGCGTGTTCTGGGACGAGCTGATGCGGCGCGAGCCGGACGAAGCCGCGCGCCAGGTTGCCGACGTGCTGGCCTGCTTTGCCGACGGCAGCCTCGCCCCGCCGATCACCGCCACCTGCGGGCTCGACGGCGCGGTCGCGGCGATGCAGGCCCTGGCCGGCCGCAAGGTTGCCGGCAAGCTCATCGTACTGCCCGCCAACTGACAAAAAACCACACAACCCGGGCATCCCCCGCCCCGCAACGGAGAATCACCATGGCTCAATACCAGTGCAGCGCCTGCTATTTCCCTTACGACGAAGCCACCGGCCTGCCCGACGAAGGCATCGCCCCCGGCACCCTGTGGGAGGACGTGCCCGAGGACTTCGTCTGTCCCGACTGCGGCACCCCCAAGTCGAATTTCATGGCTTACACGCCCGAATAAGCGCGTCGTCGGGCATCCGGTCCACCGCCAGGGGCTCGAATCGGAGCGGGGTGACGGTGCCGGAGCGGGCACGCTCCCGTCGCTCCTCGCCCCAAACCGTCTTTCCGGTTCCACTCGTACAAGGAAGTATCTGCATGGCTGCACTCCATTCGTCCATCAAGGTCGCGGTGATCGGCGCCGGCGCCATGGGTAGCGGTATCGCCCATGTCGCCGCGCGCGCCGGACACCCAGTGTGCCTCTACGACATGAACGCCGAGGCGGTGGCCCGTGGCAAGGCCGGCATCGAAAAGGATCTGCGCTTCCTGGTCGGCAAGGGCAAGCTCTCGGAAGCCGATTGCGTCAGCACGCTGGCGCGGGTGGTGCCGAGCAGCCGGATCGAGGATCTGGCCGACGCCGGCCTGCTGATCGAGGCCATCGTCGAGAACCTCGAGGTCAAGCAAAAGCTCTTTCGCCAGCTGGAAGAGCTCGTCCGCGTGGACGCGATCCTCGCCACCAACACCTCGTCGCTGTCGGTCACCGCGATGGGCGCGGCACTCGCCCGTCCGGCGCAGCTCGGCGGTCTGCACTTCTTCAATCCGGCGCCGCGCATGGCCCTGGTCGAGATCGTCTCCGGGCTGGCCACCGACCCCGCGACCGCCACCACGCTGTACGACACCGCCCGCGCCTGGGGCAAGGTGCCGGTGCATGCCACCTCGACTCCCGGCTTCATCGTCAATCGGGTGGCACGGCCGTACTATGCCGAAGCGCTGCGCGTGCTCGCCGAGCGTGCGGCCACGCCGGCCACGCTCGATGCCATCCTGCGCGAGACGTGCAGTTTTCCGATGGGGCCGTTCGAGCTGATGGACCTGATCGGCCACGACGTGAATTACGCCGTGACCCGCTCGGTGTTCGATGCCTATTTCGGCGACAAGCGCTTCACGCCGAGCCTGATCCAGCAGGAACTCACGCTTGCCGGACGCCTCGGGCGCAAGTCCGGCCAGGGTTTTTACGATTACCGCGACGGCGCAGCAAAACCGCAAGCGACGGTCGAGCCCGCCATGGATCGGGTCGAACAGGTGACCGTGCGCGGCGACCTCGGCATCGCCACCCCGCTGCTGGCGCGTCTGGAGCGCGCCGGCGTGGGGGTGGCACGGAGCGACGGTGCCGGCGACCTGCTGATCGGCGGCGCCCGCGTCGCGCTGTCAGACGGCCGCACCGCGACCCGCCGCGCGGCGGAGGAGGGCACCCCGAACCTGGTGCTGGTCGACCTCGCCCGCGACTATGGCGCAACACCGCGCCTGGCCCTGTCGCGCGCCGATCAGTGCGGCGACGGCGCCTGGTGCGAGGTCGTCGGCACCCTGCAGGCGGCTGGTATCGCGGTCAGCCGGATCGACGACGTGGGCGGCCTGATTGCCCTGCGCACGGTGTGCATGCTGGCCAATGAAGCCGCCGACGGGGTGGTGCAGGGCATCGGTTCGGCGCACGATATCGACACCGCGATGCGCCACGGCACCAACTACCCGGAGGGGCCGCTGGCCTGGGCCGACCGGCTCGGGGTCGCCTTCGTTGCACGGGTGCTCGGCAATCTGCGCGAACATTACGGCGAGGAGCGCTACCGGGTGTCGCCGCTGGTCCAGCGCTGTGCGCTGGGCGGGCGCAGCCTGGTGTAAGGGAAAGGACAACGCGACGGAGCCGCTGCGACGGTGTGGGATTGATGTGCCGTTCACGGTCGGGGCGAATGCTGCGCCCTTGCCGTAAGGGCCGCTCAGTCGGCCACCGGCGCCTCGGCCGGCAGGACGGCGTGCCGAAGCCGCCCTGCGGCCTTCGGCACGGGTGGGGCACGCGCTCGGGCAGTTTCCCGCCGACGGTTTTTCTTGCCGGATGGAGATTATGTTTTTCCATCGGCCGGCGAGTCGTCGACTGACTAAAATTTGTAGATGTAGTCCGAAAGGATCAAGGCTGATGTCCAACAAAGCAGGGGGCCGCCGCGGTCCCACCCGCACACCGCTCTCGGAAGCCGCCCGTGCCGCGGCGCAGACCGCACTTGCCGGCGAGGCGCCGCGCGCCGACCGTTTGATCGAGTATCTGCATCGCATGCAGGACGCCCACGGCGCACTGTACGCCGAACACCTCGCCGCGCTGGCCGAAGCGATGAAGCTCGCCCAGGCCGAGGTGTACGAGGTCGCCACCTTCTATCACCATTTCGACGTCGTCGCCGCGGGGGAGACACCGCCGCCGCGACTCACGGTGCGGGTGTGCGATTCGCTCACCTGTGCCATGTACGGCGGCGCCGAGTTGGCCGTCACTCTGGAGGGGCGCCTGGGCAAGGAGGTCAGGGTGCAGCGCGTGCCCTGCGTGGGGCGCTGCGACTGTGCGCCGGTGGCGGTGGTCGGACAGAACCCGGTGGTGCATGCCGATGCCGACAAGGTGGCGGCCGTGGTCGTGGCCAACGAACGCACCGAACCCGCCCCCGACATCATCGACTTCGACGCCTACCGGGCGGCCGGCGGCTATCGCCTGTACGAAGCCATCGGCCGTGGCGAGCACAGTGCCGAGGACATCCTCACCGCGCTCGATACCGCGATCCTGCGCGGCCTGGGCGGCGCGGGATTTCCCGCGGCACGCAAGTGGCGCTCGGTGATGGCGCAGCCGGCACCGCGCAACATGGCGGTGAACATCGACGAGGGCGAACCCGGCACCTTCAAGGACCGCCACTACCTCGGCAGCGACCCGCATCGCTTCATCGAAGGCATGCTGATCGCGGCCCGCATCGTCGGCGTCGCCGCGATCTGGATCTACATCCGCGACGAGTATCCGGCGCTGCGCCGCATGCTCTGCGCCGAACTCGACAAGGTTCGCGCCGCCTGGCCCGACCTGCCCCCGATCGAGGTGCGCCGTGGCGCCGGCGCCTATATCTGCGGTGAAGAGTCGGCGATGATCGAATCGATCGAGGGCAAGCGCGGCATGCCGCGGCTGCGTCCGCCCTATGTGGCGGAAGTGGGGGTGTTCGGCCGGCCGACGCTGGTGCATAACCCGGAAACCCTGTGGTGGGTGCGCGACATCGTCGACACCAGCCTGGTGCAGGGCAACGACTGGCTCGACAAGCGTGGCCGCAACGGTCGCCACGGTCTGCGCAGTTTCTCGGTCAGCGGCCGCGTCGTGAAGCCGGGCGTGGTGGTGACCGACGCCGGCATCACGCTGCGCGAACTGGTCGACGAGCACTGCGGCGGCATGCTTCCGGGGCACGAACTCTACGGCTACTTTCCCGGCGGCGCCTCGGGCGGCATCCTGCCGGCGAGCCTGGCCGACGTGCCGCTCGACTTCGACACGCTGGCGCCCTATGGCTGTTTCATCGGTTCGGCGGCGATCGTGGTGTTCTCGCAGCACGACCGAGCCCGCCTGCTGGCCGAGAACGCGATGCACTTTTTCGCCCATGAGTCCTGTGGCCAGTGCACACCGTGCCGGGTCGGCACCGCCAAGGCGGCGGGTCTGATGGCCGCGCCCGCCTGGGACGCGGATCTGCTCGGCGAACTCGGCAGCGCGATGATGGACGCCTCGATCTGCGGCCTCGGCCAGGCCGCGCCCAACCCGGTCCGTTCGGTGCTGCGCTATTTCCCGCACGAAGTCGGTGCCGACGCAAATGCCCTGCAAGTGAAGGAGGGTGCAGCATGACTCAAGCAGTCCTGACCCCGGCAACGCCGAACCCCGTGTCCGCCGATGGTGCAGCGGATGTCATCACTTTCGAACTCGACGGACGCCGCGTCGACGCCGCACCGGGTGAAACCATCCTGCGCGCCGCACGCCGTGCCGGCGTCGACATTCCGCACCTGTGCTACACCGACGGTCTGCGTGCCGATGGCAACTGCCGCGCCTGCGTGGTCGAGATTGATGGCGAACGGGTGCTCGCGCCGTCCTGCTGCCGGACGCCGAAGCCGGGCATGAAGGTGCAGGCCGCAAGCGCACGTGCCCGCGCCTCGCAGCGCATGGTGCTAGAACTGCTGCGTGCCGACGTGCCGGTCGAGACCGAGAAGGCAGACTCCGAACTCGCCCACTGGTGCGAGCAGCTCGGTGTCACCGCCAGCCGCTTTGCTCCGCGCGCACAGCCGGCCGCGGACGCGAGCCACCCCGGCATCGCGGTGAACCTCGCCGCCTGCATCCAGTGCACCCGGTGCGTACGCGCCTGCCGCGAGATCCAGGTGAACGACGTCATTGGCTACGCCCACCGCGGCGAGGCCTCGAAGATCGTGTTCGACCTCGACGTGGCCATGGGTACCTCCACCTGTGTCGGTTGCGGCGAATGTGTGCAGGCCTGTCCGACCGGCGCGCTGCTGCCGGCGGTGGCGCGGGCGGCCGAATCGGCGCCCGTGGTGCCGGCCCCGGTCCGCGAAACCACGGCGGCTGCCGCGTCCTACATCCCCACCCGCCAGATCGACTCGCTGTGTCCGTACTGCGGTGTCGGCTGCCAGGTCACCTATCATGTGGCGGGCGAAGGTGCGGCCCAGAAGATCGTTTTCGCCGAAGGCCGTGACGGCCCCGCCAACGCCGGGCGCCTGTGCGTGAAGGGGCGTTACGGTTTCAGCTACAGCCGCAACCGTGAACGCCTCACCGTGCCGCTGATCCGCAAACCGGGCATCCCCAAGGGCGTGAACCTCGACCCGGCCAACCCGCTCGCCGCCTTTCGCGAGGCGAGCTGGGACGAGGCGCTCGATGTTGCCGCCGGCGGCCTCGCCCGGATCAAGCGCGACCACGGCCCGCACGCGCTGGCCGGCTTCGGCTCGGCCAAGGGCAGCAACGAGGAAGCCTATCTGTTCCAGAAGCTGGTGCGGACCGGCTTCGGCACCCACAACGTCGACCACTGCACCCGGCTGTGCCACGCCTCGTCGGTCGCGGCGCTGCTCGAAGGCATCGGCTCGGGTGCGGTCTCCAACCCGGTGCGCGACGTCGAGTTTGCCGACCTGATGATCGTCATCGGCGCCAACCCGGCGGCCAACCATCCGGTGGCGGCGAGCTTCATCAAGAACGCCGCCGAACGCGGCGCCAGGCTGGTGATGATGGATCCGCGCGAAACCCCGCTCGCGCGCCATGCGTGGCGCAGCCTGCAGTTCCGCGCAGACGCCGATGTCGCGTTGCTGCTGTCGATGGCCTGCGTGATTATCGAGGAAGGCCTCACCGACGCCGATTTCATCGCCCGCCGCACCGAAGGCTTCGACGCTTTCCGCGACGGCGCGCTCAACTACCCGCCCGAACGCATGGCGGCGATCACCGGGATTGCCGCCGAAACCGTGCGCGAAGTCGCGCGCGCCTACGCCCGCGGCCCCAACAGCATCATCTTCTGGGGCATGGGCATCTCCCAGCACACCCACGGCACCGACAACGCGCGCTGCCTGATTGCGCTGGCACTGATGACCGGCCAGATCGGCCGCCCCGGGACCGGGCTGCATCCGCTGCGCGGGCAGAACAACGTGCAGGGCGCGTCCGACGCGGGCCTGATCCCGATGATGCTGCCCGACTACCAGAAGGTGGCCGACCCCGAAGTGCGCGAACGCTTCGAGGCGCTGTGGGGCACGAAGCTGCCGACCGAACCCGGTCTCACCGTGGTCGAGATCATGGATGCGGCGTGCGCCGGCCGCATCCGCGGCATGTACATCGAGGGTGAGAACCCGGCGATGTCCGATCCCGATCTGGACCATGCCCGTGACGGTCTCGCCAAGCTGGAGCATCTGGTGGTGCAGGACATCTTCCTCACCGAAACCGCGATGCTTGCCGACGTGGTGCTGCCCGCGTCCAGCCTGTACGAGAAGACCGGAAGTTTCACCAATACCGATCGCCTGGTGCAACTCGCCCGCCCGGTGCTGCCACTACCGGGTGACGCGCGCCAGGACGGCTGGATCATCCAGGAGATCGCCAAGCGGCTGGGCCTGGACTGGCACTACGCCGGGCCGCACGAAGTCTTCGCCGAACTCGCCCAGGCGATGCCCAGCTACGCCGGCATCACCTGGGCCGCGCTCGAAGAGGTGGGCGCGGTGGTGGCACCGAAGATGGCGGTGGACGAGCCCTCGCAACCGGTGCTGTTCGATCACGACTTTCCGACCGCGAGCGGCCGCGGCCGGTTCGTGGCGGTGAGTCCGCTGCCGGCGGCCGAGCTGCCCGATGCCGACTACCCGATGGTGCTGATCACCGGGCGCGTGCTCGAACACTGGCACACCGGGAGCATGACGCGCCGCGCCGATGTGCTCGACGCGCTCGATCCGACCCCATGGTGCGGCATGCATCCGGCAGACCTGGCGGCGCTCGGAGCGGAACACGGCGCGCGCGTGGTGCTGGAGACGCGGCGCGGTCGCATCGCGCTCGAGGCCCGCGCCGACGAAGGGGTGCAGCGCGGCTCGGTGTTCATGGCCTTCTGCTATGTCGAGGCCGCCGCCAACCTGCTCACCCAGCCGGCGCTCGACCCCATCGGCAAGATCCCGGAGTTCAAGTACTGCGCGCTCAGAGTCCATGTTGATGAACACGAGTACTCGTCTTGAGGTATGGCGTCAATAAGTGAAACCGGGTGATTCTCCGGATATGAGATATGGATTGTGAGATATCTCACGTTTGACTCAAATCAGGTGGCAATGCCACCTGATTTGGTTTGATCGCGGCGAAGGCGATGTCTATAACTCGAATACCCGCACCTCGTAACGGGCTCCAAGAACCCGGCAACGCGAGTGTGGCCAACAGGAGGAGGGAAGGACGCCCGCCAGCGCCGATCGCGTCGGACACCATGTCTACGGTATCCGCGGGCGGTCATGGGCAATTCGCATCGTTCTTCCTGCTGAGTAGATGATATCGACCTGAGGTCGTCGGCTTATGCTAGGACGAAGGGGTTTGCTGCTCGACGGAACGGGCGCTGCACGCGCTGCACTTGAAGGTTTGCGGCTTCCCGGGTGGGACTTTCAGGTCGCCTCCACATTGGACGGGGCGCGCAAGGTGTTGGGGAGTGGCGCGCCGTCGGTGGGACTGGTGGCGTTCGATCGTTCGGATTCGTGGCCGGCGCGTGACATCGAGGCCTTGCTGTCGCGCTACGATGTCGAATGGATTGCCATCCTGCAACGCGGTTTGCTCGACAGTCCGACGCTCGCGCCGCTGCTGCGACGCAATTTCTACGATTTTCATTCGCTGCCGCTGGAGCATGAGCGGCTGTTGATGACGCTCGGTCACGCCTATGGCAAGGCCAGTCTGAGCCCGCGCGCCGAGATTCGCCCGGCGGAGGACGGACGCTTCGGCATGACCGGGCGCAGTCCGAAGATGGTCACGCTCTACCGCCAGATCGAGAAGATCGTCACTGTGGATGCGCCGGTGCTCATCGGCGGCGAATCGGGCACCGGCAAGGAACTCGTCGCCCATGCCATCCACAAGTATTCCCCGCGCGCAAGCGGGCCTTTCATCGCGATGAACTGCGGCGCCATCCCGGCCAATCTCATCCACTCCGAGCTTTTCGGCTATGAGCGCGGGGCCTTCACCGGCGCAAATCAGCGCAAGATCGGCAATATTGAAGCCGCCAACAACGGGGTGCTGTTCCTCGACGAGATCGGTGATCTGCCGATGGACCTGCAGGCCAGCCTGCTGCGCTTCCTGCAGGAAAAGACCATCGTCCGGGTCGGCGGCACCGAGCGCCTGCGCATGAATGTGCGGGTGGTCGCCGCGACCCATGTGGATCTCAAGCTCGCGGTCGCCGAGGGGCGTTTCCGCGACGATCTCTATTACCGCCTCAACGTGCTGCACCTCGCGGTGCCGGCGCTGCGCGAGCGCCCGGACGACATCGAGTTGCTGGCGCAGACCATCTATGCCGCCAATCAGGATCAGCGCAGCCCGCAGGTCCGGGGCTTCAGCGCCGAGGCTTACCAGGCCATGGTGGCCTACCCGTGGCCGGGCAACGTGCGCGAGCTCATCAATCGCGTGCAGCATGCCATGATCATGACCGAGAACCGCTTCATCAGCGCCGCCGATCTCGGCCTGCCGCCGGCACACGAGCAGGTGGCGATGCCGACGCTCGAGGAGGTGCGTTCGACCGTGGAGCGCGAAGTGATCGAATCCAGCCTCAAGCTCTATCAGAACAATGTGTCGGAAACGGCACGCAAGCTCGGGGTGTCCCGGGTCACGCTGTATCGGTTGATCGAGCGCTTGAAAATTGTCTTGTAGCTGAATGGTGGCGCCTGGCGCCGTTCTATCCGGGAGGGGATATGAAGTTCAAGCCGACACCGGTCGTGCAGGCCATGGGGCAGGGCCTTGCCGGTCTCATGATGATTGCCGTTGCACCCGGCCTCGTACTGGCGGCGGAACAGGAGGCCGACGCCCCCGACATGATCCGCATGCAGCAGCAGATCAGTGCGCAGAGCAGACAGATCGACGTACTCAAGGCCGAGCTGGCACGCCAGGAGTCGGCGCTGAACGAGTTGCGCCGCGCACTGGGAGTCGGCGAGATTCGCGGACGGGGAACGGAGGCCGGCGCCGGTAGCGGCGCGGCGCCGGTCGTCGTGGCCCAGCAGCCGCAGGCGCAGCAGACGCCGGCCCAGCAACCGGTCGGTCAGGCGCCGTCGCCCTCGCGCGCCGCCCGTGAGCGCGAGATGGCCACCGTCGGGTTCGAGCAGCCCGGGATCCTGACCGCACCGGGCAAATGGGTCGTCGAACCGTCGCTGCAGTACGCCTATTCGTCGAGCAATCGCATCGCGCTGGTCGGCTACACGGTGATCCCCGCGATCCTCATCGGTCTGATCGATGTCCGCGAGGTCAAGCGCAATACCTTCACCGCCGCGCTGACCGTGCGCCGCGGCATCACCAACCGCTTCGAGATGGAAGCGAAGATACCCTGGGTCTATCGCTCGGATACCAGCATCAGCCGCGAGATTTTCCAGGGTTCGGCCGTGGATTCGGTATTCGATGCGGACGGCCGCGGTCTGGGCGACGTCGAGATCTCCGGGCGCTACCAGATCAACGATGGTGGTGGCGACAGTCCCTACTACATCGCCTCGCTGCGCTTCAAGACCCGCACCGGCAAGGATCCGTTCGAGGTCGAGACCAACAGAACCCTGCCTGGCGGTCGCGGCACCGGCCTGCAGACGGAGTTGCCCACCGGGTCCGGTTTCTATACCTTCACCCCGGGCCTGACCGTGCTGATTCCGTCGGATCCGGCGGTGTTCTTCGGTGGCGTCAGTTACCAGTACAGCATCAAGCGCAGCAATGTGAAGGCCAACACCGACGGCGAAGACATCCTCATCGGCGATGTCGCCCCCGGGGGGGTGATCGGGTTCAACTTCGGCATGGGCTTGGCGCTCAACGACCGATCCTCGTTCAGCATCGGCTATGACCACCAGTCGGTCGGCAAGGTGAAGATCAACGGCAGCACCGCTCCAGGATCGGTCCGGGTCGAACTGGGCACGCTGTTGCTGGGCTACTCGCACCGGTTGAATTCGGGGAATCTGCTGTCGCTTTCGCTCGGGGTGGGGGTGACCCGCGATACGCCCGATCTGCAGCTCACGCTGCGTGCGCCGTTCTCGTTGTAGCTTTCTTCGGCCGGAGCCGTCTCGCGGCGCCGGCGTATGTGTCCGGCGCCGCTGTCATTCCGGCGGCGGGATCAGCGCATCAGCGAATGCACCATCGCGTCGCGCATGGACTGACCCATCTGACCGCTGCGCAGCATCTCCATGCTATTCACGGTGGCGTTGATGGTGGTGATCGCCCGGATGTTCTGGTTGTCGAGCGAGTTCTGGATGACGGTCGCGAGCGCGCCGGCATTGAGGGCGTTGCCCACGAAGGTGTTGTTCGGGCCGTTCTGGATGACGGCGACCGTGGACCCCGCGGGCAGCCCTCGACCGCTCAACTGACCCAGATCGGCGAGGTTGACCGTGGTCACGCTGGCGAGCACACCATTGACGAACACCGCACGCTCGATGCCGAACGAAACGCGCAGCCCGGATGGGGCTTCAAAGCCGCCGCGCAGCGTATCGAGATCGGTATCGGCCATTGCGGGGGCTTCGGCAAGCCGGATCGGACGCAGGGGGCCTACCGAGCTGGCGCGGTCGGGCTGGCGCAGGTCGCGAACGGTGTGTGTTTTCGGCTGAGCCAGGGGGCGCGTTTCGCCAACGTCGATCCGCGTCGCATCGGCCGTGTAGGCGCGCCCGTGCTCACCCACGGCCACGACCGGGGCCGGCGCGTCCGCGGGAACGATGGCGGGGATGTCTCCATAGGCATCGATGATGCGATTGAGCTGATCGTCGTGTGCCAGCACTTCTTCGGTGTTTCTGGAAACCGGACGAATGATCGCTTCCACCACTTCGACCCCTGCTGACAGCGGTCTTGTCGATACCGGTCGGATGCTTGCTTCCACGACTTCCACGATCGCAACAACGGGCTCGATGGCCGAATCCTCCGTCCTTGCGGCCAGCGCAAGTCCGTGCGGCGTGCAGGTTCCGTTCTGATCCAGCGGCCAGTCGGCGAGCGTCAGCAACTCGGCCGGTGGGGTCTCGCCAGGTGCGCAATGCCTGGGGCTGAAGCCCTGTCGGGTGGCCACGCCGGTGCCGTCCATCACGCTGCGGATTCCGTCGCCGGACACCCCTGCCGACAAGTAGGCTTCGTCCTCGACCAGCGCCTGAACGATGCCGGCACTCAGGGTGGAGAACATCGTGATCAACAGGGTCGCCTGGGACTTGTTCATTGCGCGCCTGCCTCTATTGATCCCACGGGCCACGGCGCAGCAACTGCACGTCGACCATGTTGCGGTCCAGACCACGCGCCAGCGGAGCGCGCGGCAGGATGCGCCAGTCCGATTCCTCGTTGAACCGCGCCAGGTCGACACGGTTGCGGGCGACGAGCAGGATGCCGTTGATCCAGATTTGTTCGAACCTGCTCCGCGGCATGGCCCGGGTTCCCAGTGCGGGGTCGCCGAGCAGCACCTTGTCGGTACGCAGTCCCTTGACGACGACGAAATGCGCGTAGCCGTTCTCACGGATCAGCGCGATTGCTGGAACGCCGGCTGCAGCGAGTTGGTCGAGCGACGCCTGGATGCCATCGGCGCGCAAGCCGAGCCGGTCGAGATAGCGCTTCATGTCGAGCATCGAAAAGCCCTCGCGACGGATCTTGTCGCGGTCGCCCTGTTCGAACATGACCTGGAACACCTGTGCTTCATTCACCTTATAGTCGTAGTGGTGGGTGAGCAGGGTCGCGACCGCCGCCGAACCGCAACTGAAGTCGTACTGCTGACGCAGCGTGGACACGAAGCGGGCGCTTTTCAGGCTGACCGTGGGGATGGTCAGTTGCCCGCCGAGTGGCGCAATCATCCGCAGATCATCGGATAAAGCCGTCGTGGCGAAGAATCCGTGCCCCATCGCCACGACGGTAAGCAAAACGCGACGCAGTGCGCAGCGTTTCATCGTCAACCTCCCCTTACTGGACCTCGACGTTGAGGATCACCGCGTTCTGGATCAGCACCCCGTTGCCGGAATTCTGAATGAACATCGGCATCCCGGAGGCGCCTGCCAGCACACCGTCCGATACGACGTTGTGCCCGGTCACGACGTTGTGCGCCTCCACTTCGCTGACCGAGCCGATGGCGCGGATCTCGCTCAAATGAAGGTCCGAGCCGCCGCGTTGCTCGGCGAGCACCTCTGCGTCTATAAGCCTGCCCAGCTCGACGGTGGCCGGGTTGGTCTCCTCTGCATGCACCGACGCAGGCGAACTGCAAGTCATCGCCAGTGCAATACCCAGGGCGATCATGGACAAATGGGGTCTCATGGTCTGCCTCCTACAGCGCTTGCTGCATGGATGCCGGGCGACAGGTCGCCCGGCATCGGCTACACAGGCTTACCTGACGTTCAGGTTGGCCTGCACGTTGGCACTCTGCTGCACCAGGGAACCGATCCCGGTGTTCTGGGCATTGATGATGATGCCCGCGCTATTGGCCAGGCTGCCGCCGCTGATGGAGTTGGACATGTTGAACTCGCCGGCGTCGAGGGCGATCGAGCCGCCCGCACCGCCTGCCCCACCGGAGCCGCCCGCACCGGCACCACCGGTTGCATTGCCGGCGGTGTTGGTACCACCCGAGCCGCCTGCGCCGCCGGTGCCGCCCTGGCCGGTGCCACCCGCGCCGCCGCTGCCGCCGGTGGCTGCGCCGCCAGTCGCCGCACCACTGGACGCGGTGCTGGTGCCGCCGGTTCCGTTGCCGCCGGTCGCGCCACCGCTGGTCGCGGCTCCGCCTGCGGCGCCGTCGCCGGCGGTGTTGGTGGCCATGCCGCCCTCACCGCCGGTGGCTGCGCTGTCGCCCGAGGTGGCCGTCGCGCTGGAACTTGCCGCGCCGCCAGCCGAACTTGCGGTCTGCGTGTTGCTGCCGCCGCTTGCGGTTGCCGCGCCGGTGGTGCCACCGGTCGAGGTTGCCGCACCGCCGGTACCGCCTGCGCCACCGCTCGAATCCGGGGCGTTGCTGGCGGAGGCGGTATCGTCACCCCTGCCGCGTGCCTGGGCGGTGGCATCGGCCGACATGGCAGACGAACTGCCGTTGGCGTCGCCGGTATCGGCGCCGCTGCCGCCGGCCCTGCTGCCCGCCCGTGCGCCGCCGTTGAAGCCGAGCGACGCGGCAACACTGGTGCCGCCGGTGGCGCTGGCAGTGGCCGTAGCCTCACCTGTCGATGCAGTGGCGTCGCCGCCACGGCCGCCCCTGGCATCACCCGCCCGTCCGCCTTCGCCCCCTGCGCCTGCGGTCACGGAGCCGGTATCTGCATTGCCAGCCGTCGCATCGTTGCCGCCGGCGCGGGCTCTGCCGCTGTCCGCATCGCCGCCTTGCGCCTGTGCACCGTTCCCCCCGTTGCCACCATTGCCGCCATCGGCATATCCGCCGTCGTCGCCGTTGGCACCACGGGCGTTGCCACCGGTGGCCATCCCGCCCACGCCACCGTGGCCCATGCCACCCGCGCCACCATTGGCGTTGCCATGGTTCATCACGTGGTTGCCGAGGCCACTCACCGAAATCCCGCTCACCGTGCCCTCGAGCATGCTCGATGCCACTGCGGACGTCGTGTTGAACGAGTCGCTCATCGCGGACGATGCGCTCGCACCGTTGTTCGCCGCCGCATTGCCCCAGTCGCCTGCCGTCGCCATGCCGTCGTTGTTGCGGTTGTCGCCCGTACTCTTGTCATTGGCCTGGTCGGAGTTGTTGCGGTTGTCCGAATTGTTGCTGTTGTCGGAATTGTTGCTGTTGTCCGAGTTGTCGCTGTTGTCGGAATTGTTGCTGCTGTCCGATAAGCTGCTGGAGTCCCAGGTCGCGGTTGCATATTCATTGGCCTGCGGGCCGGTACCACCCTGCGTCGACGTTGCCGTTGCGGTCTGGTTGTTGGTGTCCGTTGCCTCGGTGGCGGTATTGGTCGGGTTCGCCATCGCCTGGGTGGCGACGCCGAAAGCAAGTGCGATTGCACTCGATAGCAGACTGATCTTCATGACTTCCTCCTCTGGTGCAGTGTGAGGGCGGGGCCCAACGTCCCACCTCAACAGCCCTCCTCGCAACTCTCGTACCAGCGGCCCAGAAGACGCGTACTTGCTGGGTTCTAATAATGCTTATGGAATATTCCGCGTTTGTCTGGTCGTGTCCCGGGGGGAGAAGTGTCAAGTTCTGTTACAGGCGGCAGCGATGGCATACCGACCCTGGGCGCCCGAAATCGCGGAGACGGCACTGACCGCCCGGGATGCAGGGCAGAGGCGGGACGAGCCGGAGGGTGTATCACGGCTGATACAGTCCCGTGCACCGGTTCCCAGAATGGTGCAGTGCAATCGGGGCAGATCGCCCCGCGCGACTCAGGCCGCGGTCAGCGGCCAGAACATCGGGATCAGCACGCTGGCGCTGATCCACACGATCAGGTTGAGCGGGATCCCGAGGCGGGCGAAGTCGGTGAACTTGTAGTTGCCCGCGCTGTACACGAGCGTATTGGTCTGATAGCCGATCGGGGTGGCGAAGCTCGCGCTGGCGGCAAACATCACGCCGACCACGAAAGGTCGCGGGTCCACGCCGAGGTGCTGGGCGATACCGATCACGATCGGGGTGAACAGCACCGCGACCGCGTTGTTGCTGATGAACTCGGTGGCGATCGAGGTGAGCAGGATCACCAGCGACAGCATCATCCAGGGCGACAGCCCGCCGCCGACATTGGCCAGTGCGCTGGCCAGCAGCTTGTCCAGTCCGGAGTTCTGCATCGCGATGCTGATCGCGAGCATGCCGAAGATCAGCATCAGGATCGGCCATTCGATCGACTTGTAGGCCTCGTCCGCGCGCAGACAGCCGGTGGCGACCACGATCGCGGCACCGATGATCGCCAGACCTTCGATCGGCATCACATTGAACGCCGCCAGCAGCATCACGCCGGCGATGGTGGCGAGCGCGATCGGTGCCTTGCCCTGATTGTTGACCGGCGCCTTGCCATCGGTGATCGCGAACAGGTCGCCGTTGTCGCAGAAGCGCTTGATCTGGGCCGGCGTGCCTTCGACCAGCAACACGTCGCCGAACTGGAGCTGGAAGTCGTCGCCGATGTCGGCGATGGAGGCGTTCTTGCGGTGGACCGCGATCAGATGGATGCCGTAGCGTGCGGCGAGGTCGAGGTCGCGGATCGGGCGCAACACGTAACGCGAGGTCTGGCCGACGATCGCCTCCACCATCACCACGCCGCGCCGGCGCAGGGTCTCCAGGTCGTGAGGGTCGGCGCTCTGGCCCTGCAGGCCGACCAGATCGGTGCTGCTGCGCAGGTCCATCATTGCGCTGCTGCGGCTGTGCACGACAACGCGGTCGCCGACCATCAGGGTGGTGTCGGGCGCCGGGGCCGAGATCTCGTCGTCGCCGCGGAACAGGTTCAGGACCTTGATCGTGCCGTTCGAAAGGCGCGCTTCCTTGAGCGTGCGTCCGGCGAGGCGAGAACCCTCGGGTACGAAGAGTTCGGTCATGAACAGGCGGTCGCCGCTGCCGGTGAACTGCTGAGTCAGGGTTTCGCGGACCGGCAGCAGGCGCTGCGCGAGCCAGAACATGAAGCCACAGCCGATCAGGGCCATCGCGATCGCCGGGGCGCTGATCTCGAACATGCGGAACGGAGCCAGGCCGTAGGTGCGGGCGACGCCATCGACCAGGATGTTGGTCGAGGTGCCGACCATGGTGATCATGCCGCCGAGGATGGTGGCGTAGGACAGCGGAATCAGCAGGCGCGACGGCGCCACGTTGTAGCGGCTGGCCATCGCGATCACCGCCGGAATCATCACCATCACCACCGGAGTGTTGTTGATGAAGGGCGATACCAGCAAGCCGACGGCGAGCATCGCCAACAGCAGACGGCGCTCGCTGTGCCCGGCCATCGCGCCCAGCCACTCGCCCAGGCGATCCACGCAGCCGGTCTTGCTCAGCGCACCGCTGATAATGAACAGACAGGCAATCGTGATCGGCGCGCTGTTGCTGAACACACTGAGCACCTCCCGCGGGCTGACCAGCCCCAGTGCCAGCAGCAGCGCCACCACGCTCATCACGGCAACGTCGGGCTTGAGCCACTCGCGCACGAAGGCCGCGAACAGGCCGATCAGCGCAAGGCCGACGATCGGGGCGTGGAGTGACTCGGGGACCAGCATGACGCTCACAGAAAAAGGGGATTCGGGAGCGTTACGTTACCGCAGTGCGGAAAGACTTCAAAAGAATAAAAAGTTCAGTTGATATGCCTTTCAGTGTTATTTCAAGGCGTCCGGGACCGGGCCGCGGCGTGCGGGCGCATATCCCGATCGGGCTCACACCGTGAGCCGTGGACCGTCACTGCAGGCCCTGCGCGGTTGTTGTCGAATGTCGGCCGGCGCATACTCCAAGGCCCTCCCGGTATGGCAGGTCTGCGGTGTTCCAGCCTATACAGCCCATTGCAGCAGCGGTTCCTGCCCGTGTCTCAGCGCATACACGATCCGTCCGCCGGTTCCGGGTTCCGTCACGGGGCTGGTTCGGTCCGGGTTTATCGGTGTGCGGCGTCGCCTTGCGTTTGTCGGCGAACGGGAAGGGTGGAGGCAGCACCCGGATGTCCCGCCTCGTCGCGTTGCTTGCCGTCGGGCTGCTGTTGGCCTCGAGCCAGCTCGCACGAGCCCAGCGCGTCGCCGTCGATATCGGGCACACGCTGGCTGCACCGGGCGCGACCAGTGCCAGGGGCCGTGGCGAGTATTTCTTCAACCGCGAGCTCGCCCACCATCTGGTGGCGGCCCTGCGTGAGCGGGGAGTGTCGGTGCAGCTGATCAATCCGGATGGAATGATTGCCAGCCTGCGCGAGCGTCCCGCCCAGGCTGCGCAGCACGGTGCCGATCTGCTGATTTCGCTCCATCACGATTCGGTTTCCGCGCACGAGCTCGTGCCGTGGACGTGGGACGGCGAACCCCGTGACTACAACGACGATTTTGCCGGGCATTCGGTTTTCGTCTCGCGCGAGAATCCAGCGCTTGCGCGCAGCGAACTCTGTGCCCGCGTGGTCGGGGCCCGGCTGCAACGCCTCGGTTTCGTTCCCACCCACAAGAATGCACGCCGCAGGCCCTATGCCGACGCCCTCCACGCCGTGCATTACTACGACGGCCTGGCGGTGCTGCGCCACGCCACGATGCCCGCGCTGCTGTTCGAAGCCGGCGTGGTCAAGAACCGCGACGAAGAGCTGCTGCTCGTCGACCCGGTCCGCCAGGCCCGCATGGCCGATGGCATCGCCACCGCCATCGCTGCCTGCCTGCGCGTACCGCCGCCCGGGCAATGACGGTCCGGGTGCGATCGCGCTTCCGCCGCGTGGAGGCCGGTCCGGGACTCCCCCGTCCTTAGTAGGCGTTGCGGTCCTTCACCACCACCAGCGCGGTCTTGATGATGATCCACAGGTCCAGGCTCAGCGACCAGTTACGCAGGTACTCGAGGTCGAACTCGATGCGTTTTTCCATCTTGTCGACGGTCTCGGTTTCGCCGCGATAGCCATTGACCTGCGCCCAGCCGGTAATACCGGGTTTGACCTTGTGGCGCACCATGTAGCCCTTGATCAGCTTGCGGTAGGTCTCGTTATGCGCCACCGCGTGGGGACGGGGGCCGACAATGCTCATGCGGCCCTGCAGCACATTCACGAACTGCGGTAATTCGTCGAGCGAGGTCCGGCGGATGAAGGCGCCGAAGCGGGTGATGCGCTGGTCGTCCCTGGTGGCCTGTTTCACCACCGTGCCATTGTCGGTCGAAGTCATCGAGCGGAACTTGTAGACCAGGATCTCCTTGCCATCCAGCCCATAGCGGCGCTGTTTGAAGATCACCGGACCGGGCGACGACAATTTCACCCCGGCCGCCAGTACGGTCATGACCGGCGTCAGCATCAACAGAATCAGCAGCGACAGCACGATGTCCGAGAAGCGCTTGACCACGCCGCTGAAGCCGGTAAAGGGGGTTTCGCACACGGCAACCACGGGCACGCCACCCACTTCGTTCATCCGACCCTGGATGAGGTCGGTGATGAAGATGTCGGGAACGAAATAGATCGAGGCCGTTGTGTCCTTCAGGTCATCCAGCAGCGACAGGATGCGGGGCTGCGCCGCCATCGGCAGCGCGAGGTAGATCGCTTCGACGTGGTTGCTCTTCACGAATTCCGCGAGATCTGCAAGCCGCCCGAGGATGGGAATGCTGTTCGAATCGAGCAGGCGGTCGCCGCTGCGGTCGTCGAACAGGGCCATGACGCGAAGACCCAGATAGGGGTTGCTGTGTAATTGCTGAATCAGTTGCATCCCGACTTCGTTGACGCCGACCACGACTGCGGGGTGCTGGTTGTGCTGGAGCGCAATGACCCGGGGCGCGGTGTAGCGCACCAGCAGGCGGGCGCCGAGGAGGGCGACGGGGGTGGTCGCCGCCCAGGTGAGCAACATCTGCTGCGGAAAGGAAAAGAGGTAGCCGCTGGCATAGCCGAAGCCGCCGAGGACGCAGACGAACAGCAACCAGTTCATCACCACCTTGCGCACTTCCCGTCGTGGCGGGTCGTTCAGGGTGAGGTTGCCGGGAAAGCTCAGGGCGAATGCGAGCACCGCGAGGATCACATAAGGCGGCGACACGCTCTCGCCAAATCCGGCCATGCAGGCCGCCAATATCCCGACGATCACCAACGGATCGAGAAACGCGCCCAGCACACCCATCAGCGTAAAGCCGGGGCGGATGAAATTGGTCTGACGGTCCAGAGTGCTGAGCATGTGGGGAAGATACCCAATATTTGTGCTGCGAAGCAATATTGGCGCATTTATATCACCGCAATCGCCGCATCGGTGTCGATGGTAACAATTTCCCTACAATATGAATGACAAAGGTCTTTCCGATAGTTGTATCTGAAAGTAAAAACAAGTAACGAAAACATATAAATACACAAAATTCCGCGTTGGCAGGCGCACCATGTTGGTATATGTTACGCATCGTCGTGGTGCAGTTACTACACTGAATGCCTTATCGGAAAATTCTTATCCGACATAGGGCTGGTCGATATTCAGCAATAAATACTGCAATGCAGCATCAAGAGCGGCGAGTATCGCTTGTGTTGGACATGCCCTGGCTAGCGCTGGTGTGGTTCTTGCACGTCATCCAGAGCATCAGATAAACCAAGTGAGGACGTCATGAAAAACTGGTGGAAATTGCTCCTGATCCCAGTTGTAGGCTTGCTTTCTTCCCCCGCCGTTCATGCCTTTACCCTTGCAGGCGGCGAGCCTCCGGTACCGGCCTTGGGCGAGGGGGCGAATCGGGTCGGGGAGCGCGCCGGAATATCGGGGTTGGCGCCTTTGCATGAGGCGAGCACAGCGGCAAACGCCCGCCTGTTGCTGGTCTCGCAGCAATTCCGGGCGTTCCCGTCGGAACAGGCCTCGCCATCCGCGGGCACTCCGCGCCCGCCGGCGACCGCGGCCAGCGACGATCAGAACAACGGCCTGCTGCTGATGGGCGGCCTGATGCTGGGCGTGCTGGTGGTTCGGCGTTTTCCCCGCTAGGGCGCCGCGAACAGCATGAGATCTTGCGCGCTCCGCATGACTATCCCGTGGATTCTGCTCATCGGAACCGGAGTGGCCAATGGCGCCGATGGAGATGCTTTCAGTCTCGGGGTCGGACAGTCCGTGGGCTACGAGAGCAACCTTTACCGGCTCGCCGACGACGAGGCCGCGCCGGGTGGCTCCCGGCACGACACGGTCAGCGTGACCACGATGAACGGGGCGTTCGACCGGACCTACAGCCGCCAGCGCCTGCGGGCCAAGGTCGCAATCGCCGACACCCGATTTGCCGAACATGACGAACTCGACCACACGGCCCCGAGCCTCCGCCTGGGGTGGGACTGGCAGGTGGGCAATCGCTGGAGCGGTATCGTGGACCATGAATACCGTGAACGCCTGGTCGATTTCGACGAGACCAGCGGGGCCGCCCGCAACATCAATGTCTTTCGACGCACCGGCACGTCGGCCAACTACTGGTGGCATCCCGACTGGGCGACCGGAGCGGGAGTCAGCTCGATCGAGAGTCGATTCAAGGACAACGCATTGCCCGAGTCCGAATACAACGCCCGTACGACTGCTCTCAGCCTCACTTATCGTCCGAAGAGCGGCAACCGGCTGGTGCTCTCCGTGCGCAACACCGATGGACGCTTTCCCAACCGACCTCCCGTTCAAGGGTCGATCCGCGACTATCAACAGGACGATCTGCTGCTGAACGGGAACTGGCAGGCGACCGGAGCGCTGTCGGTGTCCGGATATGTCGGTCAGACCCACCGCAGCTACGATCTGGCGCCGGAGCGCGACTTTTCGGGAATGACCGGGCGACTTACATTCAACTGGGTCGCAACCGGGAAGACCTCCGTGCGGCTCTCGATGCGGCGTGAAATCGGTGCGGAGTCGGATCTGGTCTCCAGCTACGCCGTAACCAAGGCGATCAGCCTGGCACCGACCTGGGCGGTGACCGACAAGATCCGGCTGGGCGCCAACTATGAGGTTCGTCAGCGCGATTACGGGGGCAATCCTGCGCCCGGAAGCGCTACGCCGACCGCAGACGATCGCGAAGACCGCACCAACATCTTCGGCCTCAGCCTCAGCTATCAGCCGATACGCGCGCTGACGCTCGGGTTGCGGCTGCAGCGGCAGACCAGGGACTCGAAAGATCCGGCGCGGGAATACGACGCCGACTCCGCGCTGCTGACCGGCGAGTTCACTTTTTGACCCCGGCCCCACCATCGACGCCAACAACGACAGGCAGGAAAAATCCGACCATGAAATCGAATCCATTGCAGAAATTCGTCGCCGTCGCCGCGCTGGTCTTCGGACTGGTGACGAGCGCATTTGCCGACACTTACGAGTACATGCTCGGGGCCGGCGATGTCGTCCGCATCACCGTGTTCCAGAACCCCGACCTCACCACCGAGGCCAGGGTGTCCGAATCCGGCATGCTCACCTTTCCGCTGATCGGGCCGGTTGCGGTTGGCGGCAAGAGCCTGTCAGCGGCCGAAGCCGCCATCGCGGCCCGTCTGCGTGAGGGCGGCTTCGTGCTGCAGCCGCAGGTCAACCTGTTGCCGGTGCAGGTCCGCGGCAATCAGGTTGCCGTGCTCGGGGAGGTAAACCGTCCCGGACGCTACCCGCTGGAAACCGCAAACCTTCGCCTCACCGATCTGCTGGCCACGGCGGGCGGAATATCACCGGCCGGGGCGGACACCGTGGTGCTGGTCGGAGTCCGCGATGGCAAGCAAGTCCGCCGCGAGATCGATCTGCCGTCGCTGTTCGCGGGTGGCGACCTGTCGGGGGATACCGTGCTGGCCTCCGGCGACCGGATTTTCGTCAGTCGCGCGCCGGTCATCTACATCTACGGCGAAGTCCAGCGTCCAGGTTCCTTCCGCCTCGAACGCAACATGAGCGTGATGCAGGGGCTGGCCACCGGGGGCGGCACCACCCTGCGCGGCACCACGCGGGGTCTGCGTATCCACCGCCGCGATCCGGACGGCACGCTCAAGGTATTCGAGCCTCAGCTCGACGACCTGCTCAAGGACGACGATGTTATCTACGTCAAGGAAAGTCTGTTCTGATCCGCGAGGCGATATATGACTATCCAGCAGCTGTTCCTCATTCTCCGCGCCCGGTTCTGGGTCATCGTCGCCACTTTTGTCGCAGTGGTGGTCGCGGCCCTCGTCGTCAGCCTGCTGTTGCCCAAACAGTACGCCGCCGAAACTGCGGTCGTGGTCGACATCAAGTCAGCGGATCCGGTGTTGGGCGCATTTCTCCCCTCGCAAATGGCCGATGGGTATCTTGCGACCCAGATGGACATCATCCGCTCCGACCGGGTCGCGCAACGCGTGGTCGCACTGACCGGGGTCGACAAACTTCCGTTGATGCAGGAACAGTGGCAGGCCGCAACCGGGGGGGAAGGTTCGATCGAGGTCTGGGCGGCCGCCGCGCTCAAGAGCAAGCTCGAAGTCAGGCCGTCGCGGGAGAGCAGCGTCATTACCATCGCCTACAAGGGCAGTGATCCGCAATCGGCGGCCCGCATCACCAATGCTTTTGCACAGGCCTATATCGACACGACGCTTGAACTGAAGGTCGAGCCGGCGCGGCAATACGCCAAATGGTTCGATGAACGCACCATGGGGCTCCGTGAAGATCTGGAGCGCGCCCAGAAGCGTCTGTCCGACTACGAGCAGCAAAACGGCATCATTGCGGCCGATGGGCGGCTCGATGTCGAAACGGCCCGTCTGGCGGAGCTTTCGACCCAATTGGTGATCGTCCAGGGCCAGCGTGCCGACAGTCGTTCGCGCCAGAGCCAGGCCGGACTGGCCGAGTCGCTTCCGGAAGTCATGCAGAATCCGCTGATTTCGGGTCTGAAGGCGGATGTGGCTCGCCGGGAGGCCGAGAGAGGGCAGTTGCTCGGTCGCGTGGGTCCGAATCACCCCGAGCTTGCACGGATCAACGCAGAGCTCGCGTCGCTGCGTGAGCGCGTGGCCACCGAGGTCCTTCGGGTCGCGAGTTCATTGGGCGCGACGACCCGGATCAGCAACGCAAGGGAAGCCGAGATCGCCGCTGCGGTCGAGGAGCAGCGGGCGCGCGTGCTCAAGCTCAAGTCCCATCGCGATCAGATCGCGGTCCTGCAACGTGATGTGGAGGCCGCACAGCGATCCTACGATCTGGTCGCGCAGCGGTTCGCGCAGACGAGTCTCGAGAGCCAGATGCAGCAGACCAACGTCGCCATCCTCACCGCCGCCACCGCACCGATTTATCCGGCTGGCCCGCGGAAACTGATCATTGTCGGGCTCGGCATGCTGGTCGGCGGGATTCTGGGCATCGGCGCCGCGCTGCTGCTCGAAGTCCGGGATCGGTATCTCCGTAGCGAGGACGATCTCATCGTGTTGCCGGCGGTGCCCTTCCTCGGAAGTGTCCCCCGCATCCAAGTACGTCACCTCGAGCAGGAAGCCCGCATTCTCCGCCTAGGGAGGCCGCAGTGAACGCGCCCAATTACAAGGTTCTGGAAGCGACGACCAAGCGGTCGATCGGTGCAATTCTCATGGACGCCGGCCGGCTGACCCCGGCCGATGCCGAACGGATCCTCAGACTGCAGCGCGAGGAGAGGCTCATGTTCGGAGATGCCGCATTGAAGCTGAAGGTGCTCAGCACCGACGACATTGCCTTTGCGATGTCCCGCCAGTTCGAGTATCCCTATCTGAGACCCGGAGAGAGCAAAGTGAGCGAAGAGGTCAGCGCTGCCTACGCGCCGTTCTCTTCTGCGGTCGAAGCCCTGCGGGCGCTGCGCAGCCAGCTGATGCTGCGCTGGTTCGACAAGGCCGACGGGCGCAAGTGTCTGGTGGTGAGCAGCCCGGCGTCGGCGGAAGGGCGCTCCTGGCTGGTGGCCAATCTGGGCGTCGTTTTCTCCCAGTTGGGCGAGCGCACGCTCGTGATCGATGCCGATCTGCGCAAACCGGCTCAACACCGCTTGTTCGGGCTGGACAATCGCACCGGCCTGTCGACCATCCTCTCCGGACGCGCGGGCGAAGAGGCGATCAGCACGGTGCCGGGGCTCCTCGACCTCTCGGTGCTTGGATCGGGGCCGCTGCCGCCGAACCCGCAGGAAATCCTGTCCAAGTTCCACTTGCCCGCGCTGTTGCAGTACTGTAGCGCCCGCTATGACGTCATTCTGATCGATACGCCGCCAGCCAGCCGCTACGCCGAGGCCAATACCTTGACGGTCAGGGCGGGGGGCACGCTGATCGTCACCCGGCTCAATCATTCCCGCTTGGGCGCCGTCCGCGCGCATTGCGCTGCGGTCAGGGATGCCGGTGCCACGATCGTCGGTACGGTCCTGACTCAGGCCGCCCGCACCGAATACGGCCGCTCCCTGCCCGCGAGCCGATGAGCAAGCCTGCCGCGCTTCGTGCCGAACCCATGTCCCTGGCGGCGCTCGGGCGCGGCGCGCCCTACGTGCTGCTGGCGGTCATCGCCCTCGGACTGGGGGGGCTCGTTCCGGTGTACGCGAGCTTCATGGGGGACAGCGTCGGAAGGTTGCTGCTGCTGCCGCTCGCACTTGCGCTGGCGATCGTCTTTCTCGTTGACAAGTTCTTCCTGCTCACCGCCATCCTGCTGATCCGCTCCGCAGGCGATGTCTTCTTTGAAACCACCAAAGTCTCGGTCGGGCCGCTCTCAATTGGTCTGGGCGGGCTGATCAACCTCGCCGTGCTCCTGATCGTCACTGTTCTGATCGTCGAGTCGCGCAAGAAGGATGTCTTCCAGGGGCAGCGCTGGTGGTTCGCCTTCATCGCAGTGTTCGCCGCCGGCGTGCTGTATTCGCCCAACCCCGGGGATGCCGTCAAGGCGCTGCTCGCCGTGCTGTCCTACTTTGCGGTCTTTCTGGCGGCCTATTTCTACGTGGAGCGAACCGGGGACATTCGGCCCTGCGTGCGCCTGGTGCTGTTCTCTTCCATTTTGCCGGTGCTCTATGCGCTGTTCGATATCGCCGCGCATGCTGGCGCGATCGGCGACTTCAGGCTCAAGAGCACATTCACGCATCCCAACATTTTCGCCTTCTACCTGGTTACGGTCGTCTCCTTGCTCCTCTATGCACTGAAATCGCCAAACTTCAAGCTGCCCAATCAACTGCGCTGGCCGGCCTGGGCGTATCTCGTGCTGTTGCTGGTCCTGTTGCTGATGACGAAAACCCGCAGTGCATGGGTCGCGTGCTTCGCCATCTTCTTTATCTATGCGCTGATGTTCGAGCGCCGCTACCTCCTGTATCTATGCATTGCCCCCTTTCTCGCCCTGCTCATTCCCAGCGTCAGCGAGCGATTGCTTGACCTGGCCGAGGGCAATGAACTGGTTCGCTACGCAAAACTGAACTCCTTCGCCTGGCGCCAACTGATCTGGGAGGACGGCCTGAGCTGGATGGAGCCAATCCGCTATGTTGCGGGCTATGGCGTCGGCGGATTCAAACACTATTCGCCGGGATTTTTCTCCATGTCCGGTGGAATGGAGGCCGGCGCACACAACGTCTATGTGCAGATGTTCTTCGATCTCGGCCTGATTGGTCTGTTTGCCTATGTCATGTTGCTGGCCGGCGTCGCGAGAACGGTAAGCCGTTATGCCGCTATCGACCGGCTGGGTGCATTCGTGCTGCTGGCAGTGGCGATCCAGTATGTAATCATCAGCCTGTCGGACAACATGCTGATCTATCTCGCATTCAACTGGTATGTGTGGATCATTCTCGGGGCGGGGGTCGCGTCGGTCAGGCATATTCAGAATCGATCCGAGGTGGCACCGCCGGATGGCCCGGCGCAGGTTCATCCCGCACGGACCACCCATGATGGCTGGGTGATTGAATGACGAGCGCGAAGCTGATCAAGGTCTTTGTCACTTTTGTGCTTGTCATCGTCCTCGCCGAGGTGATGAATCAGGCATACGCCTATGTACGCCATGGGCAGGGCGTCGTGGCACTGTTGAACGACGAAACCAAATACGTGACCGATGCCGAAAGCGGACTCAAGTTACTGAATCCTGCCTATTCGAGGGATGGATTCGTCGTTAACTCGTATGGCCTCAGGTCGCCGGAAATTGCCGGGTCCTCATCAGCCCGTTCGCTGAAGGTCATGTTCCTGGGGGCCTCGACGGTGATGGGAGAACTTGCCGCCAAGAACGAGGAGACCTTTGCCTACCTCACCGCCCGGAAGCTGGCGCGGGATCTTTCCGCCGAGGTTACGCCCATCAACGCCGGTATCGCCGGGTATCGTGTGGACGACCAAAGACGGATGTTGCGTCGTCTCGCTGACGTCCTGCATACGGATATTCTCGTGATCTATCCGGGCTTCAACGACGTTTCCGACTATTGCGGAGTCCGTCAGGTGCGGGAGCGTCGAGGCTTGCCCTATCTCTCGCTGCCCGATTGGTGGATGTCGTTCAACACCGTTCGCCGCCGTAGCGATGCTCTTCGACCGGCGGTCTCGACCTCTACCCGTGAGGCAGGCAAGGAGATTGAATACGACCGGTTTCAACAGTCCGTTTCCAGCTTGGTTGATGAGGCCCTTGATGCGTCAAAGCACGTGATCCTGGTGACCGGCGCACGGGCATTCTCCGGGAACCAGGACGAAGCCACCCAATGGCGGCTTTCCGCTTCCGTCAGAGGCTATGTTTCGTGCATGTCGATGAGCGAGCTGAATCGCGTGTATGACGCGCATAACGACATTCTGCGCAAGGTTTCGGCTCAGCGCTCGCTGCCCCTGTTCGATCTGGCAAGCGTGGTTCCGGCGGGGGCCGATTTTTTCGGCGACGCGACTCACTTCAACCGGCGGGGCGAAGCGTTTGTCAGTGACAAATTGGCGAACTTTATCCGGACCCATATCGATCTGCAGGGCGACCGATGAGTTTCCAGTCTTCCGGGTTTTTCATCTTCACGGTTGTCCTCTGGCTGTGCGCATGGGGTATCTGCAAGACCGGTACGTCCAGAAAGATCGTTCTCTTGTTGGGATCGTATTATTTCTACATGACGTTCGATTGGCGGTTCGGCCTGCCGCTGCTCGGCCTGTCGATCTTCTACTATCTGGCTGCGCGCGTGCTTGGTCTGCCATTGCAGGATCGGGCGAAGAAGTGGGTTCTTGCGGGTGCAGTAGCGGTTCCGCTCGGCGTGCTCGCCTACTTCAAGTACATGAGTTTTTTCGTTGCCGAGCTGGCGGCGCTGTTTGATGTGCTCGGTTTGCATGTGGGCGTTCTGCAGGTGGTGGCGCCGGTCGGTATTTCGTTCTTCACCTTCCAGGGCCTGGCTTATGTCATCGACGTCCACCGGGGCAGGTTTTCAGCGCACCGGAATCCGCTCGACGTCCTGTTGTTCCTGTCGTTCTTTCCGTCTCTGCTGTCGGGTCCGATCAACAGGGCAGGCGATCTTCTCCCGCAGATTTCAAAGGGCGGCGCGCTGTCGGCGGAGCGCACTGCCGAGGGGTTTTTCCTGATCGCGCGTGGTTTTGTAAAGAAGATCGTTTTTGCCGATCTGTTTGCCGTTCATATCGTCGATCCCGCATTCGCAAATCCGTCCGACTTCTCGACGCTGTTTCTCGTTCTTGCCGTTTATGCCTACACCCTCCAGATCTATATGGATCTTTCGGGCTATACCGACATTGCCAGGGGCGTTGCCAAGGTTTTCGGTTTCGACCTGATGGAAAACTTCCGGATGCCATATGCCGCGTTGACGGTCTCGCAGTTCTGGCAGCGCTGGCATATTTCCATGTCGAGTTTCTTTCGGGACTATCTTTTTCACGGTCTAGGCGGGTCGCGATACGGAAATGTCTATTTCAATCTGCTCGTTACGTTCATTGCGATCGGGATATGGCATGGCGCCGGCTGGAACTTCGTGCTGTACGGGGTTCTTCATGGAAGCGTCGTCGCCGCGGAGCGTTACATCAGGTTGCGGAACGAACGTCTGGGCAGAACGGCGGATCAGCTATCCTGGGTTCGGGTTGGCCTGAAATGGGCTTTTGTTTTCAATTTCGTGTCCTTTTCCCGCATTCTTTTCCGCGCGGACGGAATTGCGGAAGCGCGTGCTTTTGTCGAAGCCATGTTCGCCAATGTCGCGGTCGGTCCATTCGATCTGCCACTGCTGGTGGCGTTGTTGATGGGGGCGGCGCTGGCGCTACATTTCGTGCCGGCCCGCTTCGATGGGCGGCTGGTTCACGCTGTCCATCGCTTGCCATCGGTCGTCTCGGGTGGCGTTTTTGCGGCGACCTTCTACCTCCTGCTGATGCTCTCGGCCGGAGGAAGCGGATTCATCTATTTCGCCTTTTAGCCACTGGAGGCCCCCGCCATGCGACGACCTGTTGCTTTGATGTTTGCCATTGCCGGCGCCGGACTCGTCCATGCGTCGGTTGTATGCGGTGCGGAGTTTGGCACGTATGAGCGACCGTTCACGGTTGACTCGCCATGGAATGCCCGGCCGCTGAATCCGGTGCTGGGGGATTTCGAGGTGCCGAAATCGGACTACTCTCCGACCGTCGCGGGGGGCAAGTGGTCCACCGGCGTATTTCTCGCGCGTCCCTCCGATCCGCCGGTCGTGGTGTTGCCGCTAGCGGGCAAGGCGGGGGTCTGGGATCCGGATGCGGAAGCGTATCGGCCCAACGTTCGTATTCCCCGGTGGCCGGCAGGGGTCAGCCCGGCGATCGGCAGCGATGGGCATGCGGACATCGTCGACCCCGAGATGGGCGTGGTGCATTCGTTCTTTCAGCTGCGCCAGGAGGACGGTCAGTGGCGCGCCACCCAGTACAGCTGGACGAAGCTCGACGGGCGGGGCTGGGGCGAGCCGGGACACTACTTCCAGGGCGCGCGTGCGGCCGGCGTGCCGACGATGGGCGGCCTGATCCGCAAGCATGAGATCGACGACGGCCAGCCGCATTTTCAGCATGCGCTGGCGATGTCGCTCACCTTCAACGCCTTGAGTGCGGATCCGACCTACATATTTCCGGCCACGTCGGCGGACCGCAACGCGGCGACGACCAATTCCGGCGCGATTGCGGAGGGCGCCCTGATGATGCTGCCAGCGACATTCGATACCGCCGGCATCGCCAATCCCGATCTTCGCAAGGTCGCGGAAACGCTCAAGGTCCACGGGGCCTACGTGGTCGATCGCAATCACGGCACGCCCTTCGTCATCTACGTGGAGAACGGCAGCGGCTACAAGCTGCACCGCTCGGGATGGGATTCGGTCGTGGCGCGCGATCTGGACCGGATCCGCGCCGCGCTGCGCCAGGTGGTTGCGGTGTCGGACTGGGTCGACGGTGCGGGCTGGCCGATGAAGATGGAGTCCAACTTGAACCGCCTGTCGATGCGCGGGCCGTGGCGTCTGGAGCGCGGACCGGCGATCGGCACGTTCGAGACCTGGGCCCAGGCGGTGGTATTCCCGGTGAGCACGGAGCGCATCGTTCAGAGCAATCGTTCCGGGCGCAATGTCAGCACCGTGTCGTGGGCGCGCCCGGAGGCGGGACGGCGCTACCAGCTGACGGCCAAGGCCAGTGGTGGCGCGGCGCTACGTCTTCGGCTGTATGGGGACGGCGGCGTGTTGCATGCCGATAGCGGCGAGCTGGGGGCCGGGCAATCCTCGGTCATTACCTGGCCATCGGGTCCGGTCGGGGTGGTATTGACGGCCTATAGCGGCACCTCCGGCGACGGCTCCAGCGTGGGCGGCTCGCTGCTCGCGTTGCCTTGATGACCGACAGCGGCATCGTGGCGGCGGCAGGCGGCTGGCAAGCCGATCTCGCCCGTTGCGGGGGCGGCCGCGCCTGGCTGCGCGAGCAGTCGTTGGCAGCGATCTGGGTGTATCGCTTCGGACGCCGGGTCGATGCGCTGCCGTCCGGATTCAGGCGGCGCTGGCTGACCCGCGGCTACTGGCTGCTCTTTCGGCTGGTCGAGACCCTGACCGGGATCAGCCTGCCGAAGGAGGCGTCGATCGGGCCCGGTCTGCGCATCTGGCATTTCGGGGGCATCTTCATTCATTCCGATGTCGTCATGGGAGCCAACTGCACCTTGCGCCAGGGGGTGACGATCGGTAATCGGCGCGAGGGCGGGGCAGTCCCCGTTATCGGCGACAACGTCGAATTCGGCGCCTATGCGCAGGTGATCGGTGGTGTCCGCATCGGCAACAACTGTCGTATCGGTGCGCTTTCGGTGGTCCTGTGTGACGTGCCCGATGGCGCGACGGCGATCGGGGCCCCGGCGCGCATCGTGCGCAAGGAGATGCACTCGTGACGCGCGCACCGGCCCGGCTCGATGCCGGCAATTTCTGTCTCTGGAGGACGATTTGAGAATCGCCTATTTGATCAATCAGTATCCGAAAGTGAGCCACAGTTTCATTCGGCGGGAAATTCTCGCCCTGGAGCGACAGGGTTTCGAAGTGCTTCGCATCGCCGTGAGAGGGTGGGATGCGGAGTTGGTCGACGTCGAGGACCGGCAGGAGCAGGGCCGTACGAACTATCTGCTGCAGGGCGGGGTGTGGTCGCTGGCCAGGGACGTCGCCAAGGTGGCCTGGGCGAGCCCCGGCCGATTCTTCGGCGGGTTGGCGCTTGCGCTGAAGATGGGACGCAGGGCCGAGCGCCCGTGGCCCTATCACCTCATCTATCTGGCGGAGGCCTGCGCTGCGCTGTCGGCCCTGCGCAGCTTCGGTGCGCGGCATCTGCATGCGCATTTCGGCACCAATCCTGCCGAAGTGGCAATGCTCATCAATGCGCTGACCGGCCTTCCGTACAGTTTTACCGTGCATGGACCCGAGGAGTTCGACAAACCGCAGTTCCTGGGCACGGCCGAAAAGGTGCGCCGCGCAGCGTTTGTCGTCGCCATCAGCTCGTTCGGGCGCAGCCAGCTGTACCGGTGGGTGGAGCACGGCCACTGGGACCGGATCAAGGTTGTCCATTGCGGCCTCGAGGACGCGTTCCACGAGGAGCGGGCCCAGCCCGTTCCGTCGTCTCCGCGGATCGTGTGCGTCGGCCGCCTGTGTGAGCAGAAGGGGCAGTTGTTGCTTGTCGGAGCGCTCGCTCAGTTGGCGGCGAGGAACGTCGATTTCGAGGTGGTGCTCGCCGGTGACGGTGAACTGCGCGGGGAGATCGAGCGCCTGATTGCCCGGCACGGGCTGGAGGGCAAGGTGCGAATCACGGGGTGGATCAGCAGCGCACAGGTGCGGGAGGAGATCCTCGCGGCCCGCGCGCTGGTGCTGCCGAGCTTTGCCGAGGGCTTGCCGGTGGTGATCATGGAGGCGCTGGCCTTGTGCCGGCCGGTCCTATCGACCTACGTGGCCGGTATTCCCGAGCTGGTGCGACCGGCGGAGAACGGATGGCTGTTTCCGGCCGGATCGGTGGAGATGCTTGCCGCGGTGCTGGAGACGGTCCTGGCAACAAGTCCCGAGACCCTGGAGCGCATGGGTGACGCGGGCCGCCAGCTGGTACTCGAGCGCCATGACGTCGATGTCGAGGCGGCAAAGCTGGGGCGGCTATTTCAGGAGTCGTTCGCATGAGCATCGTCTCCATCCTGTTGTCGCTGCTCGCGCTGCTGCTGCTCGTGCCGGTGGCAGTACTGTTGGTGCAGATCCTGGTCGCGCTCCCGTCGCGCCAGCGCAGGCGGCGGGCGACGGCGCACCGTCCCCGTGTTGCCGTACTGGTACCGGCGCATGACGAGGCGCTGGGTATCGTTGCCACGGTGAGAGGGATCGTCGACCAGCTCGCAACCGGTGACCGGGTGCTTGTGGTCGCGGACAACTGCAGCGACGACACGGCCCTGCTGGCGTCGGCGGCCGGTGCCGAGACTGCCGTGCGTACCGATCCCGAGCGCCGGGGCAAGGGCTATGCCCTCGATTTCGGCATGCGACAGCTGGAGGTCGACCCGCCGGAGGTCGTGATCGTGATCGACGCCGACTGCCGCCTCGGTCGCGGCACGCTCGACCGTCTCGCGCGGGTCTGCGGGGAGGCGGGGCGCCCCGTGCAGGCCCTGTACCTGATGCATGCGCCGTCCGGGGGCGGCCTGAAGTTGCGCATCGCGGAGTTCGCCTGGGCCGTCAAGAATCTGATGAGGCCCCTCGGCTACCAGCGACTCGGTCTTCCGTGCCAGTTGATGGGAACCGGAATGGCCTTTCCGTGGGAATCGATACGCGATGCCGATCTGGGCAAGGGTCATATCGTGGAGGATCTGAAGCTCGGGCTGGACCTGGCCCGGGTGGGGCAGCCGCCCCTGTTCTGCTCCGAAGCGCTGGTCAGCAGTGTGTTTCCGGTCTCGGCGGAGGGCGCGCATGCGCAGCGAACGCGGTGGGAGCACGGGCATCTGGGGATGATTCTCGGCGAGGCCCCCGGCTTGCTGTTGCGATCCCTGGCGCGTTTCGACCTGCCCCTGACGGCGCTGGTGCTCGACCTGTGCGTGCCGCCGCTGGCCTTGCTCGCGCTGGCGCTTGGCGCTCAGGTGGCGGCAGGCACGCTGGTGCTTGCCCTTGGCGGGTCGGGGCTGCCGCTACTGCTCGGCGGGGTGTCCTTCGTGCTGTTCGGCCTTGCGGTATTGCTCGCATGGTTCGGCTGCGGTCGGAACATCGTGTCGTTCGGCGATCTCGTCACGGCGCCGCTGTATGCATTGTCGAAGATCCCGCTCTATTGCCGATTCGTCATCGGCCGGCAGGTCGAATGGGTGCGTTCGCGGAGGGATGGATCATGAGCCCGATTGAATGGCCGTCCTCGTTCGGCGCGCACTGGGCGCCGATCGTCGACCGGATACACACGGTGGATTCGGAGGCGGCGGTTGTTCGACTCGTCGACGAACTCGCATCGAGCAAGACAACGCGGATCCTCGCCTTCGTCAACGCCCATGCGATGAATTCGGTGGTGACCGATCCGGCCTTCCGCGCGGCCCTGCTCGATGCGGATGTCCTGCTTCGTGACGGTTCGGGGATGGCCCTGCTGTACCGCTTGCAGGGACGTCAGCCCGGCCTGAATCTGAATGGTACCGATTTCATTCCGCGCCTGCTTTCGGCTTTCCGCGGTCGCCGGATTGCCCTTTGGGGCACCAGCGAGCCGTATCTGAGTACTGCCGCGATCCATTGCGAGCTGGAGTTCGGGGTACGTGTGGTGTCGTGCGAGGACGGTTTCCAGTCCCCCGCCCTCTATTGCGAGCGCGCCGAACTGCTGCAACCGGAGCTGATCGTGCTCGGCATGGGGATGCCGAAGCAGGAGCGGGTGGCGAGCGCCTTGCGCGCCGTGGTGGCGGGGGGTGCGCTGATCGTGTGCGGGGGCGCGATCATCGACTTCCTCGGCGGCAAGGTCGGGCGCGCGCCGGAGTGGGTCCGGCGTTTCGGCATGGAGTGGGCGTATCGGCTGGTGCTCGAGCCGCGGCGTCTGTTCCTCCGCTATGTCGTCGGCAATCCCGTTTTCGTGCTCAGGGCCTGGCGTTGCCGAGGCTCGAGTGTCCGATGAAGCGCACGCAACAGGAGGCATGATGATTGCGATCCTGAGCCGCCGCTGGCGGACCACGGCACGCCCGAAACGCACCCGGGCGGAAGATCGGACGCGGGGCGGCGACGCGGGCCGATCCGCCTCGATGCTGATGCGGCCACGGCCAATACCGGCCGGATCCCGATGGGCTCGCGGTGTTTTTGCGGAAAGTCCGGATCGATGCGGAACGCGGGCGTCCCGTTCCGGCGGGCACAATTGTTCCAATGCGTCGTAATTGAATGGATCGAGGGAAAGAGCCGATGTTGATCAGCGTATATATGCCCACCAAGAATCGGGCCGGGATGCTCAGCAACGCAATTGACTCCGTGTTGCGGCAAACCTACGAGAACTTTGAACTTCTGATCGTCAATGACGGATCGGACGACGATACGGCTGCAGTGATCGAGCGTGCGCGGTCGGCGGATCCGCGTGTTCGTGCCATCCACAACAGCCAGTCGGTCGGTGGTGCCGCGGCGCGCAACATTGCGATCCTGGAAGCCCGGGGCGAGTTTGTCACCGGGCTCGACGATGACGACGAGTTTACGCCGGACCGGCTCGAGAGTTTCGTGCTGGCATGGGAGCGGTTCAGGCTGAGCGGATCAAAGGCGCCCTCATGTCTGTATTCGCAACTCAATGTGGTCGAGTTCGGAAAGATTACCCATCAGACCAACAAGCCCGATCTGGCGAGATTCGAGGACATGTTTGTCGAGAACGTGGTCGGCAATCAGATCTTTGCCCCGAGAAGTCATTTTCTGGATGCCGGTCTGTTCAATCCGGAGCTTCCCGCGTGGCAGGATCTCGAGTTTTTCATGCGGGTGTTGAAGCTGTTCGGCCCGGGACGGCTCGTGAACAAGGCGACCTACAACTTCGAGAACTCGCCGCGCAAGGATCGGATATCCCAGCGCAGTGAGGATAAGCTCCGACGAGCTTTGGGAATCCTGGTCGATTCGCATACGCACGGCAACGGCAGGAGAGTGCAGATGTTGTATCTGCAGCTTTTTGCGCGCTTGTACGGGGTGAAGCCAAGTATCAAGGATTACACGAAGTTTGCGAGTCTCGGCTTGTGGTTTCCGGGGTTTGTCGGTCTGATCAAGGCCAGCTTGAGATAAGGCCTGTTCTTTTGATTTCACTACTTGTTCTGGATCGATTCTTGGAAAAGATGGTGGTTTTTCCTCCGACGCGACAGGAGATGACAGATGCGGGCCGATGAGGCGGGTCGGGCCGCGCGGCGGCCACGAATCAGGGTGCTGCAGTCATTGCGGCAACAGACCGAGAATGACAATCCCTACCTGAAGCAGGTGCTGTCGGCGATCGGGCCGCACGCCGAAGTGGAATTCTTCTCCTGGGGTAAGGCCTTGTTCGGGCGCTATGACGTGTTCCACGTGCATTGGCCCGAATTCCTGCTGCGCGAGCACGGCCGGAGCAAGCCCGTTCAGTACGGACTTTTCCTCGCCTTCATCGTGCGCATGGCCACGCTGCGTCGGCCGGTGGTACGCACGATGCACAATCTCGAACCGCACGAAGGGGCCAGTTCGATCGAACGTCTCCTGCTCGGTCTGCTCGACCGCCAGACCCGGATGTGGATTCGTCTGAATGCAACGACCGAGGGTCGTGCGCCGCAGACGGTGACCATCCTGCACGGACATTACCGCGACTGGTTCGCCACCAAAGTGGTGCCGGCGACGGTGCCGGGACGCCTGCTGTACTTCGGACTGATCCGTCCCTACAAGGGCGTCGAATCACTACTGGAGTCATTCCGTGCGATCGCGCCGGAGCGGGCACATGGACTCGGGCTGCGCATTGTCGGCCATCCGGCGACAGCGGAACTACGGGCGCAGATCGACCACGCCTGCGCGATCGATCCACGGGTGGGGGCGGTGCTCGCCTATGTCGACGAGGTGACGCTGGCCCACGAGATCGGCGAAGCGGAGCTGGTCGTGCTGCCATTCCGGCAGATGCACAATTCCGGTTCGGTACTGCTGGCCTTGTCGCTTGATCGACCCGTCCTGGTACCGCGCAACGCTGCCAACGAAGCGCTCGCCGAGGAGGTCGGCCCCGGGTGGGTGTACATGTACGACGATGAGCTGAGCAGCGAGACGCTGCTGCGGACGCTGCGCCAGGTCCGATCGGACCAGCGTGCCCCGACCCCCGACTTCTCGCGGCGCGATTGGCTGGATGCCGGGGTCCGCCACTACCGCGCCTACCTGGCTGCGATCCATGGCGAACCGGTGGAGGATGCATGTCCTTGAGGGAGGATGCCGCCGCCTCCATCCCGGCTCCGGCCAGCAGGCAACTCGGTGGCACCGCCGCCCGCGGTGCGTTGGTGACGATGGGCGGTCAGGTGGTCAAGACCCTGCTTCAGTTCGGCGGGATCATCATCCTCGCCCGGCTGCTGTCGCCAACCGACTATGGCCTGCTGGCAATGGTGGTCGCGATCATCGGCGTCGGCGAAGTGTTGCGCGACTTCGGGCTGTCGTCGGCGGCGATCCAGGCGGCCAGTGTGTCTGCGCAGCAGCGGACCAACCTGTTCTGGATCAACAGCGCAATCGGACTGGCGCTCGCTGCGGTGGTCTACGCGGCGGCGCCGTGGATTTCCCGGTTCTACGATCAGCCCTTGCTGCAGGCGATCGCGCAGGCCCTGTCGATCACCTTCCTCCTCAACGGATTGGCCACCCAGTATCGCGCCCAGCTCGTCCGCGAGATGCGCTTCGGCGCACTCGCACTGGTCGATGTGGCCAGCCAGGCCGCCGGGTTGTCGATCGGAGTGGCAATGGCCTTGGGGGGCCACGGATACTGGTCGCTGGTCGGCCAGCAGGTCGGTCAGATCGTTGCCACGCTGGTGTTGCTGGTGGTCGCGAGCCGCTGGTGCCCCGGGGTGCCGCGGCGTGGCGCGGCGATGGGGCCCTTCCTGCGCTTCGGGTGGAACCTGATGAACACCCAGCTCATCGCCTATCTGGCCCGCAACGTGGACACGCTGGTCATCGGCAATCGTTTCGGGGCCGAAGTGCTCGGTCTGTACAACCGCGCCTACCAGTTGCTGATGATGCCCTTGAACCAGATCAACGCTCCGGCAACCACGGTCGCGCTGCCGATACTGTCGCGATTGAAGGATGAGCGCGAACGCTACGATGCCTTCCTGATCCGCGGCCAGGAAACGATGCTGCACGTGATCGTGGGAATGTTTGCCTTTGGCTGCGCGCAGGCCGAGCCGCTGATTCTGCTGGTGCTCGGGCCGCAGTGGGCGCCGGCCGTGCCGATCTTCCAGATCCTCGCTTTCGGTGGCGTGTTTCAGGCGGCGGGCTATGCCAGCTACTGGGTGTTTCTGTCGAAGGGGCTGAGCGGGTCGCATTTTCGGTTTGCGCTGGTCTCGCGCTTCGTCTTCATCTGCGCGATCCTGTTCGGAACCCAGTGGGGCGTGCTCGGCGTCGCGACGGCGCATTCGGCAGGGCTCGCGCTGAGCTGGCTGGGCGCGCTCGCGTGGTTGCGGAACTCCGGGGCGCCGATCGGACGCATGCTGGGTAACGGCGTGCTGGTGATCGGCGGCTACGGCACATGCGGGCTGGCGTCTGCGCTCGCGTCCGTAACGCTGGCCACCTCGATGTCGGGCCGTCTCGTGGTCGGCGGGGTGACGATGATCGTGGCCTTCCTTCTGGTGCGCGTGACGTGGCCGGCCTTTCGGCGCAGCGTGACCAGCATCGTCCATAGCCGGTCGCTGCTGCGGGCACCGTGAGATCAAGGCCATTTTGTTGGCAAGGAATCAAGGGAAACACATGAATACCAATGATCGCAGGCTTGACCGGATCAAATCGGGGCTACGGGAGATCGCCTCCAACCCGCGGCTGCTGTCCATCGTCGACCGTGTCGTGTTTGCCCTCATCCCGGGCCGGGGGAGCGATCCCGGTCGGCATGTACTGATCGCTCCGCCGGGTGGTGGCAATATCGGCGATCAGGCGATGGTCGAGGCCTTCCTCGACAACACCGATGGCGAGGTGGTGATTGTCGTCCGCGACCCGCGGGAGGTGAGCGTACCTCCGGCTCACGCCGCGCGGGTGCGGGTGCTCGCGCTCACGTCTCTGGTGTACGGCGGCTTGCCTCGCCGTCTTGTCGATATTGTCGCTTACCGTCGCTTGCTGCGCGGGGCGAGATCGGTTGCGGTGGTGGGGGCCGATATCATGGATGGGGCCTACAACCCACGCGCCTCAGTGAACCGTGCCAATCTGGCCCGCCTGGCGCGCAGGGCCGGAGTGGATGCCAGGGTGCTTGGCTTCAGCTGGAACGGCAGGGCCCATCCGCAGGCCCGGCGTGCCCTTCTGGCCGCGTCGCGGGCGGGCACCCAGCTGCTGCTCCGGGATCCGGTGTCGGCGGCGCGGGCCCGCGCCGACGGCCTGATGAACGTGGTGGATGCGGCGGACACGGTGTTCTCGGCGCGCATGGTCGATCAGGATACGGCCGACCGTCTTCTCGCCTCCGTGCCCGCCGACGCGCGCATCGCGCTGGTGAACGCCAGCGGGCTCGTTGGAGAATCCGTGTCCCAGGTGGAGGAGTATGTCGCGGTGATCCACCACCTCCGGCGACGGGGGCTGAAGGTGGTCTTGCTGCCCCATGTGGTGAGGCCTGGCGCCGATGACATGGTGGTCTGTCGCGAGATCCACAACGCCCTGGCCGACCCGGACATCATCCTGGTCGAGCGCGTGCTCGGCCCGGCAGCGATACGCGGCTTGACCGCGCGTGCCACCCTGGTGATCACGGGTCGCATGCACCTCGCGATCATGTCTTTCTATAGCGGCGCGCCGGCGATCACGCTGGCAACTCAAGGCAAGGTCGAGGGGCTGATGCAGTTGTTCGGCACCGAAGCGCTCTGCATCGATCCCTGCGTGGGCTTCGGCGCACGCATCATTGCCGTTGCCGACGACGTGCTCGATCGCATCGAAGAGGTCCGGGATCACATCGCCGCGCGGCTTCCACTGGTCACCGAGCGGTCGCGGCTGAACTACGCCTACGGAAGTCAGTTGCCGCAGGCGGGCGCGGCGACGTTCGGATACCGGTGAGGAGAGCGGGCGTGCCTACTATCCAGAATGTGGTTGAAAACGGGATCTGCGTCGGTTGCGGCGCATGCTCGGTCGTAACGCACGGCGCGATTCCCGTCCGTAAAGGCGGCTACGGCTTCTTTGTCGCCGACCTCGCGCAGGTGGAGCGCGAGGTCCTCGAGACGGCGAGCAGGGTCTGCCCCTTCGCCAACGAAGCCGCGAACGAGGACACCGTTGCCGAACGGGTGATCCACGACGCGCCCGTCAGCGATCCCAGGATCGGCAAGTACCGTTCCATATACGCCGGGCGGGTGGCATCGGACGACTACCTGAACGAGAGCAGTTCGGGCGGGCTGACCAGCTGGCTCGTCGGCAAACTGCTCGAAGGCGGTCATGTGGACGGCGTCATTCACGTCGGACGCGGCGGCGGGGACCTGTTTTCGTATTCGGTTTCGCGCTCGCCGACCCAACTCCGTGGCAAGCGCAAGTCCGCCTACTACTCGACCACCCTGGGCGAGGTCCTGGCCGAGATCCGTGGTGATGGCCTGCGTTATGCCCTGGTGGGCGTTCCATGTTTCGTCAAGGCGGCACGCCTCACCTGCTTCGAGGATGCGGTGCTGGCGCAGCAACTGCAGTACTTCGTCGGGCTCGTCTGCGGCCATCTGAAGTCGGCCGCATTCGCCGAGTTCCTTGCCTGGCAGTGCGGCGTGGCGCCGGCCGACGTGGAGGCCGTGGATTTTCGGGTCAAGGCGCGCGGCCGGGACGCTGGACGCTACGACTTCGGTGTGCTGCAGAAAGGCGCCGACGAATGGGTCACCCGGCCGACCTACGAGCTTCACGGCGGCAACTGGGGACATGGGATGTTCCAGCTCAATGCCTGCAACTATTGCGACGACATCTTCGCCGAGACCGCAGACGTGGTTTTTGGCGATGCGTGGTTGCCCGAATACCGGGCCGACTGGCGTGGGACCAATATCGTGCTGACCCGCAACGCCACCATCGAGCGGATTATCGAGGACGGCAGGGCATCCGGCGAGATCGTGCTCGATGCGCTGTCGGCGGCCCGCGCCGCGGAATCCCAGGGGGGGAATTTCCGCCACCGCCGCGATGGCCTCTCCGTGCGGCTGGCCGATGACCTGCGCGCGGGGAAGTGGATTCCATTGAAACGAATCGCACCGGGCGGCTTGCCCGTGTCGGCTCAGCGCAAGGCCTTGGTACGTCAGCGCCGGATAATCTCCGATCGCAGCCATCGCCTGTTCGCCGACGCAAAGCAGCGGGTTGAACTGGAGTACTTCATGTCGTGCATACAGCCCCTGGTCGAGAAGTACGAGCGTCTCAACAGGCCGGGCCTGGTGGTGCGCATTCGCGCTCGCCTTGGGCGCGTGTTGCGGCGTGCGATAGGGTCTATGGTACGGGTGAACTCATGAAATTGTCTGGAAGGGGAGAAACGAGATGAAACTGACCGTGATTGGGACGGGGTACGTGGGTTTGGTATCCGGCGCGTGCCTGGCCGATGTCGGCAACGACGTGCTGTGCCTCGACGTCGATGCGGAGAAAATCAGAATCCTCGAGGATGGCGGGATCCCCATCCACGAGCCCGGCCTGCTGGAAATGGTCCGGCGCAACGTGGAGGCGGGTCGTCTGTCCTTTACCACCGATGTCGAGCGCGCCGCCAGGTATGGCAGCGTCCAGTTCATTGCGGTCGGCACGCCGCCGGACGAGGATGGTTCGGCCGATCTTCAATATGTACTGGCGGCGGCGCGCAATATCGGCAAGTACATGGATGGTTACCGGGTGATCGTGGACAAATCCACCGTGCCGGTGGGTACCGCGGACAAGGTGCGGGCGGCGGTGGCCGAAGAGCTGGCCGCACGCGGAAGCGATGTGGCCTTCAGCGTGGTATCGAATCCCGAGTTTCTGAAAGAGGGTGCCGCGGTCGATGACTTCATGCGCCCGGACCGGATCGTGGTGGGTGCGGACGACGAGCAGGCGATTGCGCTGATGCGTCAGTTGTACGCGCCGTTCCAGCGCAACCACGACAAGCTGGTATTCATGGATGTGCGCTCGGCCGAACTGACCAAGTACGCGGCAAACGCGATGCTCGCGACGCGGATCAGCTTCATGAACGAGCTGGCCAACCTGGCCGAGACGCTGGGGGCCGATATCGAACTGGTGCGCCAGGGGATCGGCAGTGATCCGCGGATCGGCTGGCATTTTCTGTATGCGGGTTGCGGCTATGGCGGGTCGTGCTTTCCGAAGGACGTGAAGGCGCTGATCAAGACCGCGGGCGAGCATGGGAACAGCTTGCGGGTGCTGACCGCGGTGGAAGAGGCCAACGATGCGCAGAAGCATGTGCTGATAGACAAGATCGTGGCGCGTTTTGGCGACGATCTGTCCGGCAAGCGCTTCGCAATGTGGGGGCTGGCCTTCAAGCCCAATACCGACGACATGCGCGACGCGCCGAGCCGGGTGATCATCGCGGAACTGTTCAAGCGGGGGGCGACGGTGACCGCCTACGATCCGGTGTCGATGCTGGAGAGCGAGCGCATTTTCGGCGACGAAACGCGGCTGACCTATGCCGGGCGCCCCAAGAGCGCACTCGAAGGGGCCGATGCGCTGGTGATCGTGACCGAATGGAAGGAATTTCGCAGTCCCGACTTCGATGTGATCAAGAGCCGGCTGCGGTCGCCGGTGATCTTCGATGGACGGAATATGTATGACCCCGCATTGGTGCGGGCGCAGGGGATCGAGTACTTCGGGATCGGGCGGCGGTGAGCAGGTCGCTGCCGCTTCGTTGTGCGGTACACGATAAGACGTTGTCGATAAGGAGTTGATTGTGGCAAAGGGAATGATTCTGGCCGCAGGCCAGGGGTCGCGGGTACGCCCGTTGACGAAGAATGTGCCGAAACCGATGGTGCCGATACTGGGCAAACCGGTGATGGAGTACCTGATCGAGCATCTGGCGCGCTTCGGAGTCCGCGAGATCATGATCAATGTGGCGTTCAACCACTACAAGATCGAGAACTACTTTGGCGACGGGCATCGCTGGGGGGTCGAGATCGGCTACTCGTACGAGGGTGGGCGCGATCACGGCGACATTGTGCCCAAGGCGCTCGGCTCGGCCGGCGGGATGCGCAAAATCCAGGATTTTGGTGGCTTCTTCGACGAGACCACGCTGGTGATCTGCGGCGATGCGATCATCGATCTCGATATCCGTGCGGCGCTCGACGAGCATCGCCACAAGGGCGCGGTGGCGAGCGTGGTAACGCTGGATGTGCCCCGCGATCAGGTCAAGAATTACGGCGTGGTGGTGGCGGACGAGGAGGGGCGGGTGAGGTCCTTCCAGGAAAAACCGTCCCCCGAAGAGGCGAAGTCCACGTTTGCGAGCACCGGGATCTATCTGTTCGAACCGGAGGTGATCGACCTGATTCCGTCGGGGCGCGAGTTCGATATCGGCAGCGACCTGTTTCCGATGCTGGTCGAGCAGGACCTGCCGTTCTTCGCCCAGAAGCGCTTCTTCAACTGGATCGACATCGGCCGGCTGACGGATTACTGGTCGGTGTTGCAGCGCGTGCTGCGTGGCGAAGTGGCGCAGATGGACATGCCCGGGCGCGAGATCAAGCCGGGCGTGTGGGTCGGGCTGAATACCTCGGTTGCGTGGGAAAGCGTGCAGATCGTGGGCCCGGTGTATATCGGCGCGGGCGTGCGCATCGAGCCCGGCGTGTCGGTGATCGGTCCCACCTGGATTGGCCACGGGAGCCACCTGCGCGCGGGCTCGCGCGTGGAACAGAGCATTCTGTTCGACTACACCCGGCTGGGCGAAGGGCAGCTGTTCAAGGACAAGATCATCTCGCCGCAGTACTGTGTGGATCGCTCGGGTGAAACGCTGTACGTAGGAGACGAAACGGTGAAATTGCGGTGGGGGGATGCGCGCGCCTGAGCTTTCACGCACTATCGGCGGGTGGGCCCGGCGCGGGGACGGGCGACCCGGCGGGCGCAGACGCTGCGCCGCGAGCGGCCTGTCCGCAGTGGCAATGGAGTTTTTCATTGCTCCATCACCGCTCCATTCGAAGCGTCCAGCGCAGCAAGACGCTCGCAACAACGTCGAACGACCTCAAGGTGGCTGAACATGACGATCAAGACGGTAATTCTGTCGGGTGGCTCCGGCACCCGGCTGTGGCCCGCATCGCGCGAGTCCTATCCCAAGCAGTTGCTGCCGCTGACCGGCGAGCACTCCTTGCTGCAGGAAACCGCGGTGCGGCTGAACGGCTTTGCCGGCGGCGCGGTCGATCCGCAGCCGCTGCTCGTCAGCAACGAGGAGTACCGCTTCATCATCGCCGAGCAACTGCGCCAGATCGGCGTGAAGTCGGCGCAGATCGTGCTCGAGCCGGTCGGGCGCAACACCGCCCCCGCACTCACCCTGGCGGCGCTGGCCGCCGGTGCGGCCGGAGACGACCCGGTGCTGCTGGTGATGCCGGCCGATCACGTGATCCTGGACGTGGCCGCCTTTCAGCACGCGATCGCCGAAGGCGCCGAGCAGGCCGCGAACGGCCGCCTGGTGACCTTCGGCATCGTGCCCGATCGCGCGGAAACCGGTTACGGCTACATCCGCGTCGGCCCGTTGGCGGGCGATACCGGCACGGCGCGGGTGCTGGCCGAGTTCGTCGAGAAACCCGATGCCGATACCGCCGCGCGCTATGTCGCGAGCACCGAATACTTCTGGAACAGCGGTATCTTCATGATGAAGGCTTCGGTGTGGCTCAGGGCCATCGAGCAGTTCCGTCCCGATATCGCTGCCGCATGCCGGCTCTCCTTCGATGGCCGCAAGGCCGATGCCGACTTCCTGCGGGTCGACAAGGCCGCGTTCGAGGCCTGCCCTCCGGATTCGATCGACTACGCGGTCATGGAAAAACTGCAGTCCGCGCCCGAACTCGGCCAAAGCGTGGTGGTGCCGCTATCGGCGGGCTGGTCCGACGTGGGCGCGTGGGATGCGCTGTGGGCCGTATCGGCCAAGGATGGCGAAGGCAATGCGGGACGCGGCGAAGTGATGTTCGAGGGCAGCCGCAACACCCTGGTGCACGCCACCCACCGCCTGGTGGCCGCAGTCGGCTGTGACGACATGGTGGTGGTGGAGACGGCGGACGCGGTGATGGTGGCGCACAAGAGCCGCACCCAGGACGTCAAGAAGGTCGTGGCGCGGCTCAAGGCCGAGGGCAAGAGTTCGAGCCTGACCCGGAGCCACCGCAAGGTCTATCGCCCGTGGGGCTGGTACGACTCGATCGACTTCGGCGAGCGCTTCCAGGTCAAACGCATCGTGGTCAATCCGGGCGCCACGCTCAGTTTGCAGATGCATCACCACCGCGCCGAACACTGGATCGTGGTCAGGGGTACCGCCGAAGTGACCAATGGCGAACGAACCTTTCTGCTCGGCGAGAACGAATCGACCTACATCCCGCTGGGGCACACCCACCGCCTGGCCAATCCGGGCAAGGTGCCGCTGGAGATCATCGAAGTGCAGTCGGGTGGATACCTGGGCGAGGACGACATCGTGCGCTTCGAGGATACCTACGGGCGGATTGCAGGATAGACGGCAGGCAAGCGGCCTCCCGTTACGCAAATACCTCGGCATCGGCAAGCAGTTTGCCTTCGCGATCCTTTGCCGACAGCAGCGGTTCGCCCTGGAACGGCCAGTCGATCCCGATCGCAGGGTCGTTCCAGGCGATGCATCGTTCATGCTGGGGGGCGTAATAGTCCGTCGTCTTGTACAGGAAGTCCGCCGACTCGCTCAGCACCACAAACCCGTGGGCGAACCCCGCCGGCACCCACAACTGGCGGTGGTTGTCCTCCGACAGTTCGGTGCCTTCCCAGCGGCCGAAGGTCGGTGAGCTGCGGCGAACATCGACGGCCACGTCGAACACCCGCCCGCGTACCACCCGCACCAGCTTGCCCTGAGGCTGCAGCAACTGGTAGTGCAATCCGCGCAGCACGCCTTGCGCCGAACGCGAGTGGTTGTCCTGCACGAAACTCACGTCCAGCCCGCATGCATCGCGAAACGCGCGTGCGTTGAAGCTTTCGAGGAAAAAACCGCGACTGTCGCCGAACACCTTCGGCTCCAGGATCAGCACTTCAGGGATGGAGGTCGGGATCACCCTCATCAGAACACCCGGTCTTCGAGCAGTCGCTTCAGGTACTGACCATAGCCATTCTTGGCCAATGGCGCGGCAAGCGCCTGCAACTGTGCGTTGTCGATCCAGCCCGCGCGCCAGGCGATCTCTTCCGGACACGCAATCTTCAGCCCCTGTCGCTTCTCGATGGTCTGGATGAACAGACCGGCCTCGAGCAGGCTTTCGTGGGTGCCGGTATCGAGCCAGGCATGGCCGCGGCCCATGACCTGCACGTCGAGTGCGCCCCATTCGAGGTACTGCCGGTTCACGTCGGTGATCTCGAGTTCGCCGCGCGCGCTGGGCTCGAGGGCTTTCGCCACCTCCACCACGCGCGCATCGTAGAAATAGAGTCCGGTCACCGCATAGCGGCTCTTCGGTTTGGCCGGTTTTTCCTCGAGACTGATCGCGCGACCTTCGGCGTCGAATTCGACCACGCCGTAGCGCTCGGGGTCGTTCACCGGGTAAGCGAACACGGTGGCACCGGTCTCGCTGCTGCCGGCGGTGCGCAAGTCCTTTGCGATCTCGTGACCGTAGAACAGGTTGTCGCCCAGCACCAGGGCCGACGGACCGCCGTCGAGGAAGTGTTCGCCAATGACGAAGGCCTGCGCCAGGCCGTCGGGGCTGGGCTGCACTGCATAGCTCAGCTCGATGCCCCACTGCCGGCCGTCGCCCAGCAACTGTTCGAAGCGGGGCGTGTCTTGCGGGGTGGAGATGATCAGGATGTCGCGGATCCCCGCCAGCAGCAAGGTGGACAATGGGTAGTAGATCATCGGTTTGTCGTACACCGGCAGCAACTGCTTGGACACGGCCAGCGTAGCCGGATGCAGCCGGGTGCCCGAGCCCCCGGCGAGGATGATGCCTTTGCGTTGTTTGGTCATAAGGTCTCGTCGAGCATGCGCCTGACCCCTGTTTGCCATGCCGGCAGAAAAAGGGCAAACGCGTTGCACAGCCTGGTGGTATCCAGCCGTGAATTGTGCGGGCGGGCGGCGGCAGTGGGGTAGGCCGAGGTGGGGATCGGTTCGATCTCGTCGACCTGGAGTGCCACGCCGTGCCGGCGCGCTTCGTCGATCACGAAGGCCGCGTAGCCGTGCCAGCAGGTCTCGCCGGCGGCGGCCAGATGGTAGGTCCCGAGCAGTTCCGGTCGGCTCCGCACGGCGCGCACGGCGTGGGCAGTCACGTCCGCGATCAGATCCGCGCCGGTCGGCGCGCCGAACTGGTCGGCAATCACGGTCAGCCGTTCGCGCTCCGCAGCCAGACGCAGCATGGTTTTTGCGAAGTTGCCGCCGCGCGCCGCATACACCCACGAAGTGCGTAAGATCAGGTGGGCACAGGCACTGGCGCGAATTGCATTTTCGCCGTCGAGTTTGCTCCGGCCATATACCGACAGCGGTCCGGTGACGTCGTCCTCCTGCCACGGCCGCGTGCCGCTGCCATCGAACACATAGTCGGTCGAGTAATGCACCAGCACGGCGCCGCGCTCGGCTGCGGCTTGCGCCAGGACCGACGGCGCCGCGGCATTGATCCGCGTGGCCGGCCCGATGTCGCCTTCGGCCTTGTCCACCGCGGTGTAGGCCGCGGCATTGACGATCACGTCCGGTGCCACCGTGTCGACCGTGGCCCGCAGCGCGTGCAGATCGGAGAGATCGCCGCACAGGCCCGGTGCGCCATGGCGGTCCAGCGCCACCACTTCGCCCAGCGGCGCCAGCGCCCGCTGCAGTTCCCAGCCGACCTGACCGTTCTTGCCCAGCAGCAGAATCTTCACGCCATCGCCTCGTCACGGCCGCCGTAATTGGCCGATACCCACTCGCGGTAGGCGCCGCTCTGCACGTTGGCGACCCACGCCGGGTTGGCCAGATACCACTCCACGGTCTTGCGGATACCGGTTTCGAAGGTCTCCGCCGGGCGCCAGCCCAGCTCGCGCTCGACCTTGCGTGCGTCGATCGCATAGCGCCGGTCGTGCCCGGGGCGGTCCTTCACATGGGTGATCAGGCGGCTGTAGCTGCCGGCCGGATCGGGGCGCAGCTCGTCGAGCAGCGCACAGACGGTATGCACGATCTCGAGGTTGGGTTTTTCGTTCCAGCCGCCGATGTTGTAGGTTTCGCCGACGCGGCCGCGCGCGAGCACTTCACGGATCGCGCTGCAGTGGTCCTTCACGTACAGCCAGTCGCGCACGTTCTGGCCGTCGCCGTAGATCGGCAGCGGTTTGCCCGCGAGCGCGTTGACGATCATCAGCGGGATCAGCTTTTCGGGAAAGTGATAGGGGCCGTAGTTGTTCGAGCAGTTGGTGGTGACCACCGGCAAACCATAGGTGTGAAACCAGGCCCGCACCAGGTGGTCTGACGCCGCCTTGCTCGCCGAATACGGGCTGTTGGGCTGGTAGGGGTGGGTTTCGGTGAATGGAGCGTCGTGCGGCCCGAGCGAGCCATAGACTTCGTCGGTGCTGACGTGGTGAAAGCGGAACGCCGCCTTGTCGTCGCCGTCGAGCGCCGTCCAGTAGGTGCGTGCGGCCTCGAGCAGGGTGAAGGTGCCTTCGACATTGGTGCGGATGAATTCGCCCGGACCATGGATCGAGCGGTCCACATGGCTTTCTGCGGCAAAATGCACGATCGCCCGCGGCCGCCAGGTGTTCAGCACACGGTCGACCAGGCTGCGGTCGCAGATGTCGCCGCGCTCGAACACATGACGCGGATCGCCGGCGAGCGCGCTCAGGGTTTCCATGTTGCCCGCATAGGTGAGCGCATCCAGATTGAGCACCGGCTCGTCATAAGCGGCCAGCCAGTCGAGGACGAAATTGCCACCAATGAAACCTGCGCCACCGGTTACCAGAATCACGGAAAAACCCTCGGAGAAAAGCGATGGCCATACTATCGCATCGCGGCCGTGCATTGCATCCGGGAAAGGCTGCAAGGCTGTGTATCGTGCCACTGAAGTTTCCCGTCGATCTGCCGATAATCCACCTTACACGGGTGCCCGGGCGCATGGCCCGGGCGCCGACGACCGACGGAGACAGGATTGAAGAACAGGATTACGCCGACCCAGCAGGAAGTCCGTCTCGGGGCCGACGAGATGATCGTGACCAAGACCGACCTGACCGGGCGGATCACCTACGCCAATCGTACCTTCATGCGCATCTCCAATTTCCCCGAGCGCGACTTGCTGGGCGTGCAGCACAACATCGTGCGCCACCCTGACATGCCGCGCGGGGTGTATCGCTTCATGTGGGAAACGCTGAAGGGCGGACGCGAGTTCTTCGGCCTGGTGAAGAACATGAGCTCCGACGGGAGTTTCTACTGGGTGTTCGCCAACGTGACCCCCGATATGGATGGCGCGGGGCGCACGACCGGCTACTTCTCGGTGCGTCGGCCGCCGCCTGCCAGCGCCGTGCGGGCGGTGATCCCGGTGTATGAGGCGATGATGCGGGCCGAGCGCGAGGCCGGCCCGGCGAGCGCGCCCGATGCCTCGATGGCCTTGCTCAAGAAGATGATTGCCGACCAGAACACGACTTATGACAAGTTCGTGCTCGCGCTGTATCAAGCCTGAGCCGCGGAGAACCCCTTGACCGACATGACTTTGCGCACGACGACCAACGGCACCAGCGGCCGGGCGCCGTTTCTCGACCGCCAGTTTCTCATCTACTGTCTGGTCTTCGTCGCCCTGACGACCGCGCTGGCCGGGTGGCAGACCTGGCTGCACGGCATCGACGGGCCGGTGGTGGTGATTCCGGTGCTGGCGATCGGTTTCAGCATCTATGCCTGGCGCCGTTTTCAGCGCCCGCTCGCCACCCTGAACCGGATGGAGGAGGTGATCCTTGCCTGTCGCGACGGCAATCTGCACCAGCGCATCACCCACACCGCAGGGCTGGGCGAGGTGGGCAAGGTGGCCTGGGAGTTCAATGAATTCCTCGATCTCGTCGAAACCTACTTCAAGGAGATCACCACCTGTTTTCGCCTGGTGGGCGAGGGACAGTACTACCGCCGGGGGCTGGTGCACGGGCTGCCGGGGGAGTTCGCATCGTCGCTGGACAACATCAACGGGGCCATCCAGGGGATGGAAGACAACGCGCGCTTCGTGGCGCAGCATCGTCTCGGGGCCGAATTGCATGCGCTCAATACCGTCAATCTGCTGCGCAACCTGAAGGGAAACCAGGCCGACCTGATCCATGTGTCGAACGAGATGGACGGCGTGGTCGGGATCGCGGAAGAAAACCGTCAGGGCGCCACCCGCAGTCGCGCAGAGATGGGCCGCATCGGAGAGGCCCTGGAGGGGATCAACGAGCGCATGCAGACGATGACGAGCGCGGCAGGCGAACTCGGCGAGGCGAGCACCACGATCGGGCGCGCCGTGCACATCATTTCCGAGATCACCGATCAGACCAATCTGCTGGCGCTCAATGCGGCCATCGAGGCGGCACGCGCGGGAGAGGTCGGACGCGGCTTCGCGGTGGTGGCCGACGAGGTGCGCAAGCTGGCCGAGCGCACCAAGGCCGCCACCACCGAGATCAGCCAGATCATCGAGGGCTTTCGCGGCCGGGTGGAGGCGATGGTCGAGCAAACCGCGGCCGTGGGCGAGCAGAGCGCGCGGGTGAGTGGCGAGGTTGCGACCTTCCGTGAACGGTTCGCGGCGGTGGCCTCATCGGCGGAGGCGACGATCGAGCATCTCGACCGGGCGAAGGATTTCTCGTTTGCCTCGCTGGTGAAGATGGATCACATCATCTACATGCAGAACGCCTATGTGTCGATGGAAGCAAAGGGTGAAGGCGAGGAGGCGGCCGCGATCGCCATCGATCACCACGATTGCCGGCTGGGCAAGTGGTACTACGACGGTACGGGCAAGTCGCTGTTCGGCTCGACGCGCGGGTTTGCCGAACTCGACAAACCGCACGCGAAGGTGCACGACTCGGTGCATCGCGCGCTCGCGGGGATCAGGACCGATTCGGTCAACGAGGACGAATCCCGGGAGCGCATCGTGACCGCGATGGAGAGTGCCGAGGCCGGCAGCCGCGACGTGATCCGCCTGATCAGCCAGATGGTGACCGAGAAGCACGGCGTCTGAAGCGGGTGCCGCGGGTGGCGGTCAGGCCGGCTCTCCGAGTATGTGGGTTGCCGCCACGCAACGGTCGTCGCCCAGCGTCATCAGCACGAACAGGCGCTCGGCCACGGTGTTCGCCAGGGCCATGCGGCGGGCGATCAGCGCGGTGGCCTGCGGGTCGACAACGACAAAATCGGCTTCCTTGCCGGGTTCGAAATTGCCGATGCGATCGTCGAGGTATAGGCTGCGCGCCCCCCCGAGCGTAGCCAGATAGAACGCCCGCTCCGCCGACAGGTGCTGTCCCTTGAGCTGCAGCACTTTGTAGGCTTCACCCAGCGTTTGCAGCATCGAGAAGCTGGTGCCGCCGCCGACGTCGGTGCCGATCCCGATCCGCACCCCCAGTGCGTGCGCTTGATCGAGGTCGAACAGGCCCGAGCCCAGGAACAGGTTCGAGGTCGGGCAGAAGCTCATCGCCGCGCCGGTCGTGGCCATGCGCCGGCGGTCGCGGTCGTCGATCCAGATGCAGTGGGCGTACACGCTGCGTGGACCGAGCTGACCGTAGCGGTCGTAGACGTCGAGGTAGCTGCGTGCGTCCGGATGCAGTTCGGCGACCCAGGCCACTTCGGCCCGGTTCTCGGCCACGTGCGACTGCAGGTAGACCCCCGGGTGCTCGGCGTACAACTGTCCAGCCAGCAACATCTGCTCGTGGCTCGAGGTGGCTGCGAAGCGCGGGGTGACGGCGTACAGCAGGCGATCGCGGCCGTGCCATTGGTCGATCAGTGCCTTCGATTCGGCATAGCCGGTTGCGGCCGTGTCGGCGAGGAAGTCCGGGCAGTTGCGGTCCATCAGCACCTTGCCCGTAATCAGCCGCATGCGGCGCTGCTGCGCCGCCTCGAACAGGGCGTCGACCGAGGCCGGGTGTACGGTGGCGAAGGCCAGCGCGGTGGTCGTGCCGTTCTTCAGCAGTTCGTCGCAGAAGAAGCCGGCGACCTCGGCGGCATGTGCCGGATCGGCGAAACGGCGCTCGGCGGGGAAGGTGTATTTTTCCAGCCAGGTGAGCAGTTGCTCGCCATGGCTGGCGATGATGTCGATCTGGGCGTAATGGACATGGGTGTCCACGAAGCCCGGCATCACGAGCTTGCCGCGGTAGTCGGTGATGCGGGCGTCGGTCGGAAGGGTGCCGAGCAGGGCCTCGGCGGGGCCGCATGCGGCGACACGGCCGCCATCGATGAGGAGCAGGCCGTCGGCGACGTGGACGAGCGCCGCCGCGCCGGCATCGGCCGGATCGGCGGTGAAGTGGAGGAGTTCGCCGCGCACGGCATGGAGGGGTGTGGTCATCGTCAGGCGCCTTCGTCGGTACGGATATCGGAGTCAGGTGCCCATTCCGGGCACCGGCCCGGCAGGGCGGGCTTCAGCTCGCCGCAGGGGGCGATCCGGGCACAAGCACCGGACATTGGCACCTGCGGCCGACTGAAGTCGGTCCTACGGCAAGCGTTGTCGCCGATCCAGTGATTTATCTTGTATTGGGCAGCTTCGACGCCACGCCCTCGACGAAGAAATCCATCTTGCCGAGCGCGCCGTCATCCATGACCGCACCCGCGGCCAGGCGTTCGGTGCCGGACTGGTCGACGATCGGGCCGGTGAACGGGTGAAAGGTGCCGGCCTTGAGCTTGCGCTCGAGGTTGGCGACCGTCTTCCTGACCGCGGCAGGCACGGCCGGACTGAGCGGGGCGAGGCGGATCATGCCGTCCTTGAACCCGCCCCAGACCGCGGTCGGCTTCCACGTGCCGGCGAGCACCTCCTGCGCGGTTCTGGTGTAGAACTCGCCCCAGTGGTGGGTGGTGGCGGTGAGCTGTGCCGTCGGGCCGTAACGGGACATGTCGGAGTGGTAGCCGAAGGCGTGGATGGCTTTTTCTTCTGCGGCCTGGACCACGGCGGTGGAGTCGGTGTGCTGAGTGAGCATATCGGCGCCCTGGCTGATCAGGGTCATCGCCGCGTCACGTTCCTTGCCCGGGTCATACCAGGTGTTGACCCAGATCACCCGCACCTCGGCCTTGGGGTTGACGCTCCTGGCGCCCATGGTGAAGGCGTTGATGCCCTGCAGCACTTCCGGAATCGGGAACGCGGCCACGTAGCCGAGCACATTGGACTTGGTCATCTTGCCGGCGATGACGCCGTTCAGATAGCGGCCCTCGTAGAAGCGGGCGTTGTAGGTACCGAAGTTCTTGCCCGATTTATAGCCGGTGGCATGCAGGAAGGTGACCGCGGGAAATTGCCTGGCGACGCGCTCGACATAGTTCATGTAGCCGAAGCTGGTGGCGAACACGATCTTGTGGCCGCTGGCGGCGAATCCGCGGATGACGCGCTCGGCATCGGCGCCTTCGGTGACGTTCTCGACGTACTTGGTCTGGACCTTGTCGCCGAGCGCCTTTTCCAGCGCCTTGCGGCCTTCGTCGTGCTGGAAGGTCCAGCCGGCGTCGCCGATCGGACTGACGTACACGAATCCGATCCTGGCTGGTTCCTGTGCCTCCGCGCCGACCGGCAGGGTGGCGGCAAGGACGAGCGCTGCGGCCGTGAGCACGAAGTGACGGCGTCGAGTCATGCGGGTTCTCCTTCCGGACCTCGGGGGTTGAGCCTGGCCGGCATCATAACGCGGGTCCTGGCCTCAGCGCCCCGCGAACAGCTGATTCAGTTTGTTGCCGGCGCCGATGTAGTCCTCGCGCTCGTCGATGCGTTGCTGGAGGAAGGCTTCCAGTTGCGGGTAGGCGTTGACCGCGAGATCGAGCAGCGGGTCGCCACCGGGCTGATAGGCGCCGACCGCGATCAGGTCGCGGGAACGCTGGTAGCGCGAGAACAGTTGCTTGAACTGGCGTACCTTGTTGAAGTGCTCGTCGCCGACCATGTTGTGCATGGCGCGCGAGATCGATTGTTCGATGTCGATCGCGGGGTAGTGGCCCTGGTCGGCAAGTGCGCGGGTGAGCACGATGTGACCGTCGAGAATCGCGCGCGCGGAATCCGCGATCGGATCCTGCTGATCGTCGCCTTCGGCGAGCACGGTGTAGAAGGCGGTGATCGAGCCGCCACCCTCCGGTCCATTGCCGGCGCGCTCCACCAGTGCCGGCATGCGGGCGAATACCGACGGCGGATAGCCGCGGGTGACGGGGGGCTCGCCGATGGCGAGGGCAATTTCGCGTTGGGCCATGGCATAACGGGTCAGCGAATCCATGACCAGCAACACCTGCTTGCCCTGATCGCGAAAATACTCGGCGATCGTGGTGGCATAGGCGGCGCCCTGCAGCCGCATCAACGGGCTGGTATCGGCCGGTGCGGCAACCACCACCGAGCGTTCGAGGCCGACGCTGCCGAGGCTGTGCTCGATGAATTCCTTGACCTCGCGACCTCGTTCGCCGATCAGGCCGACCACGATCACATCGGCTTCGGTATAGCGCGCCATCATGCCGATCAGCACCGACTTGCCGACCCCCGAGCCGGCAAACAGGCCGAGCCGCTGGCCGCGGCCGATGGTGAGCAGGCTGTTGATCGCGCGGATGCCGACGTCGAGGGGGGTGCGGATCGGCGCCCGGTTGAGCGGGTTGATCGGGCGCCCCTGCAGCGAGCGGGTCTCCACCGTCTGCAGCGGGCCGAGGGCGTCGAGCGGACGGCCGGCACCGTCGATTACCCGGCCGAGCAGGGCGTTGCCCACCGGCAGGTGCTTGGCCCGGTCCGATGCGCGCCGTCGCGGCCCGAGCGGCTTGCCGGGGACCAGGCGCGGCTGGCTCACCTCCATCGGCAACACCTGGGCGCCGGGGGCGAGGCCGAACACGTCGTCGGTCGGCATCATGAACAGCTTTTCGCCGTTGAAGCCCACGACTTCCGCTTCGACATAGCCGCCCCCGGGCGCCAGCACCATGCATCCCGAGCCGAGCGGCAGGCGCAGACCGGCCGCCTCCATCACCAGACCGTTGATGCGGGTCAGGCGCCCCGCACTCTGGAACGGGGTCGCGCCCTCGACCAGGCGCTTGCCGTCCTGCAGGAAGGTGCGCCAGGTTTCGCCGTGACGTTGCATCAGTCCTCCACCACCCAGCGCGCGTTGCTGCGGCCGAGGCTCTCGAGCACGCGGCGCCAGCGGGTTTCCATGGTGGCATCGATCTGGGCGCCGGAGGCTTCCACCCGGCAGCCGCCGCGTGCGATGCCGCTGTCCTCGATCAGGCGGTGGCCGCCGTGGCCGAGTTGTTCGCCGAGATGTTCGCGGATCAGTGCGAGGTCGTCCGGGTGGAGCCGGATCTGGGCATGGGCCTGGGGCAACTGGGCGAGTGCGGCGCGTACGGTGTCGACGATGCCGTCCGGATGCGCGGCGAGGGTGTGCTGCAGCACCTGGCGGGCAATCTCGATCGACAGGGCGAGCAGATCCTCGGCGACCTCGGTATCGAGGTGGCCGAGCGCCTGATCGAGATCGTCGGCCAGGCCATGCAAACGCTCGGCTTCGGCCTCGACGCGCGCCTTGCCGTCGGCATAGCCGGCCTTGCACCCGGCTTCGAGCCCGGCGGCATGACCTGCGGCATAGCCCTCGGCGTGGCCCGCAGCGTGTGCTTCCTCGTGCATGCGTTCGATGTCGTCCGCGGTCGGCAGCTTGAAATCGGCCGGCAGCGACGGCATCGTCGGCGGTTGCGACACCTGTCCGGAGTCCGCTTCGGCGGGCGCGGCCGGGTCGTGTTCCGGCACGGGCGCTGCCGGTGCATCGTCGAACGAGGGCGGATCCCAGCGCTGATAGGCGCCCACGGCCTGATGGCGCGAGATGCTCATTGCCCGACTCGCTTAAACGAAGCCATCGTCGCCGCCCTTGGTGGCCATCACGACCTGGCCTTCCTCCGCCAGACGGCGGACGATCTTGAGGATTTCCTTCTGTTCGGCCTCGACTTCGGAGAGCCGCACCGGCCCCTTGGCCTCGAGATCCTCGCGCATCATCTCGGCGGCACGGCTCGACATGTTCTTGAAGATCTTCTCGCGCAGTTCGGGGGCCGCGCCCTTGAGGGCGATGATCAGCGAGTCGGACTGCACTTCGCGCAGCAGGGTCTGGATGCCGCGATCGTCGATGTCCATCAGGTTCTCGAACACGAACATCTCGTCGAGGATCTTCTGCGCGAGGTCGGGGTCGTAGTCGCGGACATTGTCGATGACCGCGGTTTCGACCGCAGAGCCGACGAAGTTCAGGATCTCGGCCGCATGGCGCACGCCGCCCATGGCCGCCTTCTTGGAGCTCGATGCGCCCGACAGCATCCGCGTCAGGGCTTCGTTGAGCTCCTTGAGCGCGGTCGGCTGCACCCCGTCGAGGGTGGCGATGCGCAGGATCACGTCGTTGCGCAGGCGATCGGTGAAATGCTTGAGGATCTCGCCGGCCTGGTCGAACTCGAGGTGGACCAGGATGGTGGCGATGATCTGCGGATGCTCGTTCTTGATCAGGTCGGCGGCGGTGGCGGCATCCATCCACTTCAGGCTTTCGATGCCGGCGGTGTCCGAGCCCTGCAGCACGCGCGAAATGAGGTGTGCCGCACGTTCATCGCCGAGCGCCTTGGTCAGCATTTCACGGATCTGGTCCTCATCGGCGTGGATCGGCGAACCCTTGTCGAAGTGTGCGGTGAGCTCTTCCAGCAGGGGGGCGACTTTCGACCGTTGCTGGGCCGGCATGGTCGCCATCTTCATGCCCAGCTTCTGCACCTCGCGCGGGCCGAGATGCTTGAGCACCTCGGACGCTTCGTCCGGCCCCAGCGTGAGCAGCAGCAGGGCGGCTTTCTCGATTCCTTCTTCCGGCGTGCTCACTTGCGTGCCTCCTCGTTGAGCCCCATCCACTCCTTGACCAGGGTGGCGACCATCTTCGGATCGCTGCGGGCAAGCTGGCGGGCGCGTTCGAGGCGGGCCTCGTAACTGTCGCCCTGTGCTGCCGCGGAGAGCCTGACTTCAACATCCTCCTCGCCCTCTTCGCGTTCGATCCCCGCTTCCTCGCGTTCTTCCGCTGTCTTCGGCGCCACGGCGCGCAGCAGCGGGCGCACAATGCCGAAGTAGGCGAACAGCAACACCGCGATCACCAGCAGATACTTCAGCCCTTCCTTGCCGAGATCGATGATCTCGGGATCTTTCCACAGCGGCAGTTCCGGCTCGGTGGTGACCGTGGTCGCAAACGGGCTGGTGGCAACATTGAGGGTGTCGCCACGCACCGGGTTGTAACCCATGGCCTCCCGCACCAGATTGGTAATGCGGGTGATGTCTTCGTCGGTCGGCGGCACGACTTGCGGGTTGCCATTGGGCAGCGTGGTCGAGCGATGGTTCACCACGACCGCAACCGACAGACGCTTGATCTGGCCGAGGGCCTGTCTGGTGTGCTGAATGGTACGGTCGAGCTCGTAGTTGAGCAGCGCGCTGCGGTTGCTGGTCGCCGGCAGCTGACCATTGACCGCCGGGCCGGGCGGCACCGCCGGTGCGGTGATCGGGGCGGTGGCCGGCACCGGCGGCTGATTGGTGAGCGCGCCGGGCACGCCTTCGGGGCCGGGCTCGCGCGACAGTTGTTCGGTGGTTTGCTGGCTGCGGATCGCCTGGTCGGGCGAGGGGTTGGGTTTGAAGCTTTCGGCAGTCTGCTCGACCTGGTTGAAATCGACATCGGCCGTGACTTGGGCGCGGAAATTGCCCTTGCCGACCAGCGGCTCGAGGATGGTCTCGATCCGGCGGATGAAGGTCGCCTCGAGCTCGCGCACGTATTCGAGCTGGGTCGGATCGAGGCCGGCACGGCGCAGCGGGTCGGACTGGGTGGTGAGCAGTTCGCCATTCTGGTTGACGATGCTGACCCCGGATTCGGGCATGCGCGGCACGCTGGAGGACACCAGATGCACGATACCGGCGATCTGGCTGGCATCGAGGACGCGTCCGGGCCGCAACTGCACCATCACCGAGGCGGTGGGTTTCTGGTCGTCGCGCAGGAATGCGGTCTGCTTGGGCATGGCCAGATGCACCCGGGCGCTCATGACCGATGCGATCGACTGCACGGTGCGCGACAGTTCGCCTTCGAGTGCGCGCTGATAATTGACCTGTTCGTTGAACTGCGACACGCCCAGCTTCTGGGTGTCCATCAGTTCGAAGCCCACCAGCCCGCCCTTGGGCAGGCCCTCGGCGGCCAGTCGCAGGCGCACGTCGTGCACCTGCGATTGCGGCACCAGGATGGCGCGGCCGTCCGGTGACATGCGGTAGGGCACGTTCTGTTGCTGCAGCGCATTGATGATCTGGCCGCCGTCCCGCTCTTCCAGATTGGAGAACAGCACCGCGTAATCGGGCGCACGGTTCCACAGCAGCACGCCGACGACCAGGGCGATGGCGATCGCCAGCGCGGCAGCGGCGGCGAGTTTCTGCTGTTGCGACAACGCGTTGATGTTCTGCAATATCTGCTGCAGCCGGGCGTTGATGACGCTGGCGGGCGGAGCGGCGACGTTTTCTGCGGTAGCCATGTGGAACCCCTGATGCATGCCCTTTTATGGATGTCGGCATTGTCCGCCCGGGGCGGCAAGCGTCGTCGGCGGATAAGCGGCATTTTTTGCCGCCTGTTTGCCGGTTACCATACGGTTGTCAGCACTTAGAGTGCCAGCCATGAAACTGGAGAAGTGCCAGTCGTGAACCGATCGCCCACCCTGCCGACCGCCGCCGCCCCTGCCGCCCCCCCGCTGGACGCAGTCCAGCTGGCCGAAGCCTTTGCGCTGTTCAGTCGTGCCTCGGAGGAGCTATCCACGGCCTACAATGCGCTGCAGGGCCAGGTCGTGCAACTGACCGAACGCCTCACCGTGCTGATGGGCGCCCTGCCTGCGGGCGTGGTGGTGGTGAATCGCGCCGGTGAGGTGGTCCAGGTCAACCGCGCGGCAGAGTTGCTGTTCGGCCCGGATCTTCCCGGCAAGGCGTGGCAGGGCGTGGCATCCGCACTGCAGTCCACCGAAACCCCGGGCGAGATGAGCTTCGACCGCCCCGAAGGCGCACGCCGGCTGGCGGTGTCGGAGACGGCGCTGGAGTCGGGCGACGAGCGCATCCTGCTGCTCCATGACGTGACCGAGACCCATCGCATGCGCCTGGCGGCCGAGCGCAACGAGCGTCTGGCGGCGATGGGCGAGATGGTGGCCGGACTCGCGCACCAGTTGCGCACGCCACTGGCTGCAGCCTTGCTATACACCGGCAATCTGCGCCAGCCCGAGCTGGGACCGGCGGAGCGGGCGATGGTCGCCGAGCGCGCAATCGAGCGCATGCGCTACCTCGAACGTCTGATCCGCGACATGCTGCTGTTCGCTCGTGGCGACAGTCTCGGACGACAGGATTTCGGCGTGTGCGAACTCGCCGCCGAGCTCGCCCACACGCTGGAGCCGCTGGCCCGTGCGCGCCAGATCGAGTTCATCGGCCGCTGCGACTGCGGCGAGCTTGCGGTTCATGGCGACCGCAAGGCGCTCGGTGGCGCGCTGACCAACCTGCTGGAAAACGCGATCCAGGCCACGGACCCTGGCGGACGGGTGAGTTGCGAGGTCGAAAGCGGCCCCGGGGCGCAGGGCATGGAGGTCCGCTTCGTGATCCGCGACACTGGGCGCGGGATTGCGCCCGACGTGCAGGGACGGCTATTCGACCCCTTTTTTACCACCCGTGCAGAAGGCACCGGCCTCGGTCTCGCGATCGCCCGTGGCGTGGCGCGCGGGCATGGCGGCGACATCGCGCTGCACTCGGTGCCCGGTGCCGGTTCCACCTTCACCCTGTTCCTGCCCATTTCCAAGCCTCCCGGCGCCGATAGCGGCGCTGTCGCGGGCGGAGTCCGAGCATCATGATCGAACACCTCAACATCCTCGTCGTCGAGGACGATGCCGCACTGCGCGATGCCGTGTGCTTCACCCTCGAGATGGCCGGGCACGGCGTGACCGGCGTCGACGGCGGTCCGTCGGCGCTGGCCGAACTGGAGCGGCAGTCGTTCAACCTTGTCGTCTCCGACCTGCGCATGCAGCCGATGGACGGGCTCGAACTGCTGGGTGAGATTCGCAGCCGCTTGCCGCAGTTGCCGGTGCTGCTGATGACCGCCTACGGCGATGTGGACAAGGCGGTTGCGGCGATGCGTGGCGGCGCCTGCGACTTCCTGATGAAACCGTTCGAGCCCGAACTGCTGCTCGAGAACGTGCGCCGCTATGCGGCCGTGCAACCCGGTGCGGCCGACACCATTGCCGAGGACCTGCATACCCGCAACCTGCTGGCGCTGGCCGCGCGCGTCGCCGAGACCGACGCCACCGTGCTGCTGACCGGCGAGTCCGGTACCGGCAAGGAAGTGTTCGCACGCTACATCCATCACCATTCCCCGCGCGCCAAGGCGGCGTTCGTCGCGATCAACTGTGCCGCGATTCCGGAGAACCTCCTCGAAGCGACCCTGTTCGGCTACGAGAAGGGCGCCTTCACCGGTGCCCAGAGCGCTCAGCCGGGCAAGTTCGAGCAAGCCCAGAACGGCACCATCCTGCTCGACGAAATATCGGAAATGCCGCTCGGTTTGCAGGCCAAGATGCTGCGCGTGCTGCAGGAGCGCGAGGTGGAACGGGTGGGCGGCAAGAAGCCGATTGCGCTCGATATCCGGGTACTCGCCACCAGCAACCGCGACATGCTCAAGGAGATTGCCAGCGGCCGTTTCCGCGAGGACCTGTACTACCGCCTGAACGTGTTTCCGCTTGCCATTCCGGCGCTGCGCGAGCGCCCGGGGGATATTGTGCCGCTGGCGCACCACTTCCTCGGTCGCCACGCCCAGCGTGCCGGCCGGCAGGTACGATTCTCGCCCGAGGCAGAGCTGCTGCTGCGGCGTTATCGTTGGCCGGGCAACGTACGCGAGCTGGAGAACACCGCCCATCGCGCCTTGATCCTGACCGGCGGTGATACGGTAAGCGCGGAGACCATCCGCCTGTGCCTGCCGCACTGGACCGGAGAGGGCGCGGAGGCGACGGCTGCAGTGCCGCCCGCCGCGTCGTGGCAGCCTGCGCCGCCGGCCGCGGCGGCGGGGGTGACCGGCAATACGGCGGCAATTTTTGCCGCTGCGGCGTTTTCGCCGGCGCCCGATCCGGCTGCCCGACCGGCGAACATGAAGGATCTGGAACGCGAGCACATCCTCGGCACGCTGCGCGAGATGGGCGGTTCGCGGAAGAAGACCGTTGAAAAGCTGGGGATCTCGGAACGTACCTTGCGCTACAAGCTGCAGCAGTACCGTGACGAGGGCCACGATGTCTAAGTGGAAGCGGGTGGTGGCACAGGGATTGCTCTGCTATTCTCAGAACCAAGGTAACCCGAAGCCGGGGGAGTAAGCATGGAAACCCGCGGAATTGATCAAATGCTGTCCGAGCTGCGCTCGGTGTCTCAGGCCGCCCAGAACAAGCCGGTTCAGGGCGCTGATGCTGCGGGCGGCGTCAATTTTGCCGATGTGCTCAATGGTGCATTGAAGGACGTCAGTGCGGCGCAAAGTGAGGCCCGTTCAATGGCGCAGGATTTCTCCGCCGGCGACCCGAACGTGAATCTGCAGGACGTGATGGTGAATCTGCAGAAGGCCAATCTCTCGTTCCAGCAGATGGTGCAGGTGCGCAATCGCCTCGTCAGTGCCTATCAGGACATCATGAATATGCCGGTCTGACCGCCGGTCGTACAGCAACAAACAACGACGCCGCTCCTGGACCAAGACCTCGAGCGGCGTTGTCGCGTCAGAGCCCGCCGCGCTCGCGTGCGCTGCGTTCGCGCTCGGTGCGGAAGATGTAGCGCTGGATCCGGGTGTCGGCGGCACGCGCCAAATCAACGAATCGGCAGCCGACGCGGAGGGTTTCACTGCCGCTACGTCCGGTCTGGCGGGAGATGTTGCGCACTTCGATCCGAACCGAAAGCGGTTCGCCTTCGGGTAGATTCAGGCGGCAATCTTCCAGCGTGGCACCGATCACAACCCCGGTGCTCTCGGCAGGCAGTTGCAGGCCGAGCCCGCCGGCACTGATATCGAGTACTCGTGCTTCGATCGGGGTGGCGTCCGGAAGCGCGGCATCGACGGCCAGGCGACACACCAGGTCATCGGCCAAGGGAACATGGAGGCGATAGTACTCGCGCCGTTGCAGACGCAGCATCTGTGCCGGCACCGGTGCTGCAAAAGCCGGGCGGCCATCTACCTGGACCTCGGTCACGTCGCTCACCGAGAACTGGATGCGGATCTTCTCGAACTGGGTCACGCATGCCAGCTGGTCTGCCTGCAGCGCCCGCCGGTTGATCACCTGATCGGGGCTGACGTCGAAGAACAACCACTCTTCGTCATCCGACAGGGTGATCAGTGCGGTCAGAAACGACTGGTTGCCGGGTGACAGATGGGCGCTGACCAGCGCATGGCCGTCGATCAACTCCTGCAGCAACTGGCGGATCTGGCGTCGCCCATGGAGCAGGTACTGTTCGAGATTGGCCGTCGGCAGCGGTTCGGCGGGCTCGGTTTGGTGTGGTTCGGACATGCCTGGACAAGACCTTGCGGGCAAGAGGGACGATGAGGGTGCTTATATCACGACAGGCACCCCCGTTAGTGCCCGGCTGTTCGAAGTGTGAGCGATTGCGCGGCAACTCGCGGTCGTTTCGATGGCTCAGTAGTTGCCGCGCTCGCGGGCATTGCGTTCGCGTTCGATCTTGAGGATGTAGCGCTGGATGACGGTGTCTGCATTGCGCGGCAGGTCGAGAAACTGGCAGCCTGCCCGGAGCATCTCGACGCCATTGCGGTTCACCAGGCGAAACAGGTTGCGCACCACCAGCCGGGTACCGATCGGATCGGCGTCGGGGAGGCGCAGTGTGCAGTCCGGAAATTCCATGTGGGGCTCGAAGGCCACCCCGCTCGGCGGTACCGCGACCGCAATGCCCCCACCACCGATGTCGATGATGCGCACGGCGACCGTGGTGCCGCCATCGGCCGCGTCGGCAATCGGGATCGTACACGTCACCGACTGGGTGACCGGGGTGTGCAGGCGATAGAATTCCCGCCGTTGCAGCCGCAACACCGTATCCGGCAGTGGCGTACGAAATGCCGGGCGGCCGTCGACCTGCATCCGCGTCGGGGTGCCGATGGTGAACTGGATACGGACGTTGTGCAGTTGGGTAACACAGGTGACCTGTGCCGCTTGCGCAACCCTGGTGTTGATCGACTCGTCGGTGCTGCCGTCGAGCAGGAGCGCGCTGTCGTTGTCGGTGAGGCTGAGCAGTGCGGTCAGGAAGGACTGGTTGCCGGGACTGAGGTGGGCGGTAATCAGCGCACGCCCGGTCACGAGACTGGCAAGGGTATGGCGGATCTCGCGCTCGTCGCGCAGCAGGTATTTTTCGTCGTCATCGGCGCGCAGCAGTTCGACCCGGGTCTGTTCGTTATCGTTGGCCATGCGGCTTCGGTGCGGGATAGCAGTTGTGAAGTGTCAGCGCAGAGCTTATAGCATGAGGCCACGTCGCGGTGCATCGACTTCAGCGCGGCCGGTCGGGACCGAGGTCGCGTTCGCCGTGTCGGTGCTCGTCGTCGGCGGCATTGCCCATCAGGCCGGAGAGGGCCAGTGGAGGCACGGTGCGTGCATCGCCCTGTTCGATCCGGTAGAGCCAGGCGAGGAGTTCGGCGATGACCACATAGAGTTGTGGCGGGATGCGTGCATCGAGATCGACCTGCATCAGCAGGGAGACCAGTTCCGGCGATTCATGCACGTACACCCCGGCTTCGCGGGCGCGTTCGATGATCTCCTGCGCGATCAGGCCGCGGCCCTTGGCCACCACGCGCGGCGCGGCGTCGCCGGTCGAGTAGGTGAGGGCGACCGCCTCGCCGCGGCCGGGTTCGGAGAGATTATCCGCGTTCATCACGCAACTCCACGACCAGTCCGGTGAGCGGCACATTGGCCGCGGACAGCGCCCCTTCGAGATCTGCGCGGCCGGCTTCGAGTGCCGCGATCGTGGCCGGCTCGTCCGCGCGCAGGCGCAGGGCAACCCCGGCCGGCGTCAGGTGCAACTGGGCCTCCATGCCGCCCAGGCGCGGCAGGCTCAGGCGCAGGGTGCTGTTCCAGTCATCCGCCGTGTCGCCATCGTCACCTTCGCGCCCGCCGCGCGGGTCCTCGATGATCCAGTCGATCTTCTGTCCCGGCCATGCCATGCCGTGCCATATGTACTGATTGGTCGCCAGCGCATCGAGCTGCTGGTGGACGATGGGCAAGGCACGTTCCGAAACCGCTGCAGGGCGCGCGGCGGCTTCCGCACTCGAGCCCGATGCGATGCCTCGTGCCGGTTCGCCCTCGGCACCACCGGCGGCGGCAGCGATTGCCGGGTTGCCCGCGCTGCCGCCGGTGGCCACGGTCGTGGCAGCGGCAGGATTGCCCGCCAGCGTGGCGGGTGCGGGCCGTCCCGCGATCTGGGCGGCCTGGCCGGCGGGTTGTGGCCCGGACTGCGCCTGCGGTTCGCGCTGCAAGGCGGCGAGATCGGTCTTGCCCGAGAGCCATTGTGCCTGGTGAGATTCGTAGAAGAGTCCGCTTTGGGTCAGCGCCTGCCGCAGCATCGGCACCAGCACCGCGCCGTTGCTGGGCGGAGCGCTGACCAGCGGCTGGTTGTTGGCAAGGAGCGCCGGCCTGGGCGCCGGCTGGCCGGTAAGCAGGAAACTGATGAGCTTGCCGGCCTGGCTCAGGGTCGAGGGCGCGGAACTGTTGGCCTGCGCCGCCGCCGCGGGGTCGGCCAGGCGGGCAAACACGGCCTTCGGTGTGGTTTGTGCGACCACCAGTTCGAGGGTGTCGCCCGCCTTGGCGGCCGTGTTGAGCGACAGCGTGACCTGTTGCCCGGCCACCAGCGCGCGAAAGCTGCCATCCGGTAGGGTGCGCTGCAAGGTGGCGAAAAAACGTTGTCCGGGGACCAGTTCCGGGAGCTGCGCCTGGATCTCGCGGGCGCGCTGCAGCCCGGCCACCGGAGGTTCGGTGTTGAAGAAGCTGGCTTCGTTGAGCAGGCGAAGCCTGGCCGCGAGGTCGGCGGGAATCATCGGACGGGTTCCCTGGCCAGGTGGCCCTTATCCGGCGTCAGCCCCCGAAGCCGCTGTAGGCATTGCGCACGGTTCGGTCCCGGACCGTGGTGGACAGCAGCTTGCGGATGCTTTCGCGTGCGGGTTCGGCGTGCGTGCGGATTTCGCGGTCGAGTTCGAGCACGCGCTGGATGCTGACTGCGATCTCGACCAGCTCGCCCGGTCGCAGTGCCGTGGGATCGCTGTCGTTCCCTTTGGCAGTCTTGCGGATCGCCGTGGCGTCGCGTTCAAGTTCGGCCAGTCTGCCCCAGTCGTTGTCGCGGGCGGCGTCGGCCATGACCTCGTAGAGAGCCACAAGACGGGAAGCACTGTCGGGGGTCAGCATGGCAATTCCTCCTCAGGCCGCGACCTGGTCGGCGATGGCCGCCCACGCCTCGCGCAGGCTGGCGAGCAGGCCGGAAACCTCTTCCAGCGCGGCCTGATTGTTGTGCAGGTTGGCGTAGAGCAAACGTTCGGACATGTATTCGTAGAGCGCGTCGAGTCGACCGGCGAGATCCCCGCCTGCTTCAAGGTCGAGACTCGCCTTGAGGCCGTTGGTGATGATGTCGATCGCCTTGGAGATCGCCACCCCCTTGGCCGGAATGTTCTTGCCCTGCATCGCGGTGCTGGCGGTGCGCAAGGACAGCAACGCGCCGTCGTACAGCATCAGGATGAGCTGGTGCGGGGTTGCCGAGTCGACACTGGTTTCGGTACCGAGCCGGGAATAGGCCGATGCGCGATTGGCGTAGGAGGTTCCGAACATGGACTTGAGGCTCCTGGTTAGTTCGAACTTGAACGGGCGCCGGGCAGATTGGCGAGCTGCTGGGTGAGGTAGCTGCTGGTCTGGCTCAGCCCCATGAGCAGTGTGTCCAGCGTCGAGAACTGGGCCCGGTAACGGGCTTCCATGGTCTCGAGCCGGATTTCCATGGCGTCATACTGCCTGGTGATCGTCTTGATCGTCGAGTTGATCCCTTCGGTACGACTGGCGATCAGACCATCGGTGTCGATGAAGCCGTCGAGCTTGGCACTGAAGGTTTCGGCAAAGCCCTTGACCCCGTCCTTGCCGGCGAACAGGGCGGCCACGTCCCTGGCCGGATCGTTCATGGCCGCGGTGAGCTTGGTGCTGTCGAGCGCCAGCGTGCCGTCCTTGCCGAAACTGAGACCGATCTGCGACAGCGAGGTGGCGGTGCCGAGCCCCGCGAACGAGGCGCCGAGTGCGCCGCGCAACTGGCCCTGGATGCTGCGCGCAGTGGAGTCTCCGGTCAGGGCGGCCGCGGTCTTGGTTTCGGCGTTGTACGACGTCAGGCCCTTCAGGGTAGTGGCGACTTCGTTGTAAGCCTTGACGAAAGCTTCGATGGCGGCCTTCGCCGTACTCTGGTCGGCCGCGATGGAAACCGAGCCGTCGAGGCTGGTGTCGGTGCCCGTCGGCTCCTTGGTCAGGGTGAGCGTCACCCCGTCGATGACATCGGCAATGGTGTTGGTGCCGCGGGTGATCTCGATCCCGTCGACCTTGATGCGGGCATCCTGGGCGGCCTGCACCGAATACATCTTGTCGGTGGGCGCCGGGGTGGCGGCAGGATCGTAGCTGAGATCGGCGAGGCCGTTCTCGCCCGTGATCTTGAACGCCATGTCCGCGCCGGTCTTGGTGCCGCTGAGCACGAGCTGGCTGAAGCTGCCGTTGTTGATCACGCTGGCCTTGATGCCGAGCGTCGCGTCGCCGTTGATCGCATCGCGGAGTTCTTCCAGCGTGCTGCCCTCGAACTCGAGCGCGGCGGTGCGCGCCGGCACGTCGCCAACGAAGGTGTTGACGCCGCCCGAGTCGGAAACGGTGCCGAACTCGATGGTCAGCTTGCCGTCGGCCGGGACGAACGCGCTGTCGGTCGGGGTGGAGACGCGCTGGATCTTTGCCATCTGCAGCACGTCCACGCTGTAGCTGCCCACCGCGGCGCCCGCGCTCGAACTGGCGGTGAACGCACTGTCACTGCCGACCGTTGCCTTGGTCGCCGAGAACTTGTCGGCACTTTTCAGCGCATCGGTGGCGGTTTGCAAGGAGGAGAGCACGGCTTTCATCTGCCCGAACGCCGAGAGCTTGGTCTGGTAGCTGGCCTCCTTGCTGGCGAGCAGGCTCAGGGGACGGCTTTCCACGGTCATCAGGCCGGTGACAAGGGACTCGATATCGAGTATCGAACCGCCTGTGGTGATCGTTGCCATGATGTTCTACCTCCTTGATTCGGTGCTGCTCAGGCCTCTTGCTTGAGCAGCAGGCCCTGCAGCTTGTCCAGCGCCTTGGCGATGGAGATGATCTCTTCGGACGGAATCTGTCGGATGACTTCATCCGTGCTGGCATCGACCACTTTGACGATGGTCTTTCCGGTGTCTTCGTCTATCGAGAAAAGCAAATCCTGTGCCACTGGAGTGATGGCTTTTCGCACTTCTTCCATGGCCAGTTGAACATCCTGCAAGGACGCGGGTGCGTCAGGCCTGCCGGTCCCGGATGCAGCGACCGTGCCGGTACGGGCTGCGGCTTGAATCCGCACCGACTCTGCACCCGGTGCCTGCGCCGGAGCCGTCGGACGTGGGTCGGTCGGTATCACCGCCGGCAGCGAACTGTTCAATACAGGGATACTCATGATTCGACTCCCTCATGGGCTACGGCGCGAGGCCCTTGCGAGCTCCGCGCCGTGTGTTTTGCCTCAGGCTACTCTGCTTAGCCGAGCAGCGAAAGCACGTTTTGCGGCAGCGCGTTGGCCTGCGACAGCATCGCGGTACCGGCCTGCTGCAGGATCTGCGCACGGGTCAGATTGGCGGTTTCCGCGGCGAAGTCGGTGTCACGGATACGCGACCGGGAGGCCGACATGTTTTCCGACGTGGTCTGCAGGTTGGCGATGGTGCTCTCGAAGCGCGACTGCAGGGCGCCGAACTTGGCACGCTGGCCATTCACTGCGGCAAGCGCGGAGTCGACCATGGCCAGGGTGCGCTGGGCCGAATCGACCGAACTCACATCGAGGTCACTCACCTTCTGCAGTTGTCCGGCCGAGGCCACGTTGTTGAGGAAGTCGGTGGCGTTGGCGGCTTCGACACTGAACGACTTCTCGGAGTCGAGCACGATCTGGCCGGTGCCGATCGCGCTTGCGCCTGCAGCGGTGGAAGTGCCGCCGATCGTGGCCGTGGCCGAGCCGCTCGCCGCGTTGGCGAGGGTGATGTTCTCGCCCGAGGCGTTGAGCAGGGTGATGCCATCGCCGTCGTCATTGACGCGGGCGGTGACGCCGGTCTTGGCCGAGACGTCGTTCAGCGCATTCACGGCAGCGGCCAGGCCATCCTTGTCGACCGCGGCGCCGACGGTGAAGGACACCGTGACGGCTGTGCTGTTGTCCGAGGTTACGTCGAACTTGTAGGACGTGTTGGCCGCCAGCGCGGTCACGTCGATCTCCGTCTTGGCCGAGGCCGAGACGCCGGTCGTGCCGGTTTCGCCGTTGATCAGTTCTGCTGCCTTCTTCGCCGAGTCGCCGGCGGTGATGGCGACCGCGGCGGCGCCAACCGCACCGTTGATGGTGATCGTGCCACCGGCAACGCGGCTTGTTGCAGCGGCGTTGGAGGCGATCGCGAACGCGGTGCTGCCGGTCGTCAGGTCGCCCTTGGCACCGGCGTCGGTAGCGACTTCGGAGCCGATGCGATAGTTGCCGTACTGGCTGGTGGAAAAGTTGGCGGTGGTCGCCGAGATGGTCTGGCCGGCATTGGCACCGACCTGGAAGGTCGCGGTGGTGAAGGAACCGTCCATCAACTTCTGACCGTTGAACTCGGTCGTCTTGGCGACGCGGTCAAGTTCCTGGGTCAACTGGTTGACTTCGGCGTTCAGGGCCTGACGGTCGGACGCCGAGTTGGTGGCGTTCGACGATTGCACCGCGAGTTCGCGGATCCGTTGCAGAATGTCGCCGGACGACTGGAGCGCGCTTTCTGCGGTTTGCGCCAGCGAGATGCCGTCGTTGGCATTGCGGCGAGCCTGGTCGAGGCCGCGGATCTGGGCGGTGAAACGCTCCGAGATCGCAAGCCCGGCGGCGTCGTCCTTGGCGCTGTTGATACGCAGGCCGGAGGACAGACGCTGCAACGAAGTGGCCAGTGAGCTGCCGGAAGTGTTCAGGTTACGCTGGGCATTGAGCGACTGAACGTTGGTGTTGATGACTTGTGCCATGACTTACTCCGTTAGAGAAGTATCAAAAATGGGCCGGCGCGAGCCGGAGTATTCGTTGCGAGCCAGTGTGCGAATCCTGTTGTACTGCGCTCTTGAATCCATTAACGGTCTGCTTGCGGCGAACTTTAGGAAATTTTTGCCGGGTCGGGCCCGGCAACAATGGGCCCTTCGGTGACGATGGGCCGGCGCGCGACGGGGGCCGCCCGCGGTTAACATAAGCGGACTTCATTCATGCCCGGAGGTAGGTGCTTCATGGCTGGTCCCATTGCTCTATCGACACGCGACCGGGAGGCCTTGAGCGTGGCGGCAAACCATTTCGCCGCCGGGCGCTACCGCGACACGGTCGCCATCGCGCGAGACCTGAGCGCGCGCCTTCCGGCCTTCGGTCCGGCGTACAAGCTGCTCGGCAGTGCGCTGCACATGCTGGGCAGCAGCGCCGAGGCGGTGGCCGCGCTGCGCGCGGCGGCCCGGCTGTTGCCGGAGGATGCGCAAACCCTGACCAATCTGGGCAATGCACTGGCGGCGATCGGCCGCGACGCCGAATCCGTGGACGTCCATCGGCAGGCGATCGCGCTTTCCCCGGATGCGGCGACGCCGCGATACAACTTCGGCTGCGTACTGCTGCAACAGCAGCGCCGGGCCGAGGCCCTCGACGAGTTCTGGTGGGCGTATGAAGCGGCCCCGGGCGACGGCGACCTGGCCCGCCTGTGCCGGGAGCTGGTGCTGGAACTCAATGATCCCGCGCGGGCGATTCGATTTTGCCGCCTGAATCTGGACCATCTGCCCGACGATGCCGGCGCGGCGGGGATGCTGGGCGCGCTGCTGCTCGACGATCCGGCAGCCGACAAGGACGAAGCCGAAGCCATGCTGCGCCTGGCGTTACGACTGGCGCCGGACGATGCCGTCAGCTGGTCCAATCTGTGCGTCGTGCTGCGCCAACGGGCCCGTTTCGCCGATGCGATTGCGGCCGGCGAGCGTGCCGCCGAGCTGGCGCCGCAGTGGGCGCTGGCGCACAACAATCTCGGCACCGCACTGCGCGACGCCGGCGCCTGGGAGGAGGCAAAGGCAGCGTATCTGCGCGCACTCGCCTGCGATGGCGAGTGCGTCGACGCCTATTACAACCTCGGCTGCGTGTGCGGCGACCTGGGAGCGCATGAAACGGCCCGCGAGGCCTACATCGAAGCGCTCAAGCGATCTCCGCGGCCCGAGTGGCTGCTGCAGGGCGCGCATGCCTGCCGGCAGGTACTCGACTGGCAAGGGGCCGAACTGCTCGAGGACGAACTGGCCCGGCAACTGGCGGACGACGGCAGCCTGTCGGCGGCGATCGGCCATCGTCCGTCGCCCTTTGCCTATTTGACGACGCCCGGTGCCGGTGCGACCGCGCAACGCCGCATCGCCGGCCACTTTGCCGCACAGTTCGCCGACCGTGCGGCTTTGCCGGCGCGTCTTGTGCCGCGCCACGATGGTCGTCTGCGTATCGGCCTCCTGTCCTCCGACTTTCGCGACCACGCCACGGCCCATCTGCTCACCGGCGTGTTGGAGGTGCTGGATCGCAAGCGCTTTCAGCTTATCGCCTACGACTACAGTCCGCCGGCCGATGACGATTACCGTCGCCGGCTGTTGCGGGCGATTCCGGACTGGGTGCCGGTGGCGGGCCTGTCCGACCTCGACGCTGCGCAACGCATGCAGGCCGACGGCGTGGATATCGCCATCGACCTGAAAGGCTGGACCCAGGGTTACCGCAGCGGAATCCTTGCCCACCGTCCGGCGCCGGTGCAGATGCAGTGGCTGGGCTACCCCGGTACCCTGGGCGCGTCGTGGATGGACTACATCATCGGCGACAAGGTGGTGATCCCGGCGGGAGCGGAGGCGGGCTACAGCGAGAAGGTATTGCGGCTTCCCGGCAGCTATCAGCCCAATGACGGTCATCGCGTCATCGGCCCGCGTTTGCCACGCGCAGCCCTGGGGCTACCCGAACACGCCCTGGTGCTGGCTGCGTTCCATCAGCCGTACAAGATCACCCGCAGCACGGTCGACCTGTGGCTGCGGCTGCTGGCGTATCGACCGGATTCAGTGCTGTGGCTGCTGGACGCGCCGCCGATGGTGAAGGATGCCTTGCACCAGGCCGCCGTCGCTGCCGACATCGATCCGGTCCGGCTGGTGTGGGCGCCGCGGATGGCAGCAAGCGACCATCTCGGTCGCCTTGCCGCGGCTGACCTGGCGCTGGATGTGTTTCCGGTGAATGCACATACGACTGCCAGTGATGCGCTGTGGGTCGGGGTGCCACAGGTCGCTCGCTGCGGCGATAGCTTTGTGTCGCGGGTGTCGGCGAGCATCGTGAGCGCGGCTGGAATGCCCGAGCTGGTGGCAGGCACCGATGCCGACTACGAAGCGTTGGTCATGAATCTGATCGACGACCGCGCTCGCCTGGCCGTGCTGCGGGAGGGCCTGGCCGCACGGCGCCCCCGCTGCCCGCTGTTCGATGCAGGGGCCTTCGCCAGGCACCTTGGAGTCGGGTTGCAACTGGCCTGGTCACGGCATGCGGCAGGCTTGGGGCCGGATCACATCACCGTGACCGCCTGATCAACGAGTCCACGCCGCGAGCCATTCGGCGCTGCGGGCGTCGAGCATCCAGTTCGCCTTGACCTCGGCGTGCAGCGCGGCGCCGAGCGCCAGACGTTCGGCGGGATCGGCGAGCAGCCGTCGGATCGCCGAGACCCACTGCTGGGACGTATTGGCCACGCGCGCCACCGGCAGCCGCCCCTGATAGGGCAGGATGTTGCTGCACACAACAGGGTAGGCGAGGGCGCCGTACTCGAGCAGCTTCAGATTGCTTTTCGCTTCGTTGAAGGCATTGGCCGCGAGTGGCGCGACGGCGAGGTCGAGCCCCAGGTTGGCGAGTGCTGCGGGATAGTCCTTGATCGGCACCGCGGGATGGAATTCGCGTATGAAGGGGCGCAAAGCATCGGGGCAGAAGCCCAGAAAGATCCAGTCCACCTCGTTCGCCAGGGTGCGGACAACGTCCTTGATCAGCGCCAGATCGCCGCCGTGACTGACACTTCCGGCCCAGCCCACGCGCAGTTTCGGGCCTTCGGTCCGGCGTGCCTGGAGCCCGCTCCAGACCGCATCGTCGAGCAGGTTGGGGACGATCACGGTCTCCTTCGCGTGGCGGCCATAGGCATCGGCGAGCGGCTGGGTGGAGACCACGAGCCGGTCGCACATGCCGATTCCCCGGGCGACTCGTGTTTCGATGTCGGCCGGGAAGCCGCCGCCCGTTTCATTGTCGCGCGGGATGCGGGTAATCAGGTCATCGAGCTCGTAGATCAGCAGGCTGCGGCCGTACTTGCGGTAGGACGCCAGCCACTCGAGTCCGAGATCATTGAAGATGCGCTGGGTGACGATGGTATCGGGGGCGAGCGCGGCGACTTCCCACGGACCGAGAAAGCGCACGCCGCCGCCACCCTGGATGGCGCTGCTGCGCGTGAGGGCGCGCAGCGGGGCAGCCACCCGCACCTCGCCGCAACCGGTGAAGTCGGCGGGATGGACATAGACCCGCGGCACCGGATGCCACGGCAGTGAGTCCTGCGCGAGTGCAATGTCGGTCTGCAAGCGTGGGCGATTGAAGTGACGGGTCAACTGGCGGTTGAAGTAGGGGTCGATGGGCCGCTCTTCCAGCCAGTCTTCCAGCAGCGCAGCGTCGGCTGCGCGGGGCGGTTTCCATACGGGGGAATGCGCGGGGTTCGGCGCGACCAGGGTGGAAAAAGGGGTCCACAGGGTGCGCAGGCCCTGGCGACCGAGCCGAAGGCAGAGATCGATGTCGGCGTGCTCGTCCGGATAGCGCGAGGCGGAAAATCCGTCCGCTGCCGAGAACACCGCAGTGCGTACCATCAGGCATTGTACGGATACGGCCGCGCAGTTCTGCTCGACCAGCAGTTCGCCGCCATTGCCGGCGTAGTTCGCGGACATGCCGCGATACGGCGTGTCCGCGACCCCCATCTGTCCGAGGCGGATGAAGCCGTTGTGGAGCGCGCCATCGGTGGCGACCACGCGCCCGCCCACCGCGCCGATGCCGGGGCGCAGTGCATGCCGGACGAGGTCGTCGAGCCAGTTGTCATCGAGCGGAACGAGCCCGCAGCCCATGACCAGCAGGAGTTCGGTCCCGGCCAGGGCTGCCAGCCGATTGGCGATCTCGGAGGCTGGTCCGTCGGCGACTTCGATCACCCGGATGCGGGGGCTGTCGAGCGCGGCGAGTTCCTGCAGGCTGGCCCGCAGGGCCTCCGGGCAGGACGGGCTCAGCGGCAGCAGCACCGTCGCCGGCGTGGTGCCACCGTGCGACAGGATGCCCTCGACCGAACGCAGGACGTCCTCGCGGGTGCCCAATGCCGGAATCAGAATGGCGACGCGTGCTTGCTGGTCCGGGTGTTGGTAGCGCACCCGGCAGGTGTCGTCGAGCAGACCGTGTTCGATGTGCGCCGCCTCACCCATCCGCTCGAGGTGGATACGCAGCAGATCGGCGCGGAACTCGAGCGGAATCGGCGGATGCGCATCCGAGCGATTCAGGGCGATGCGGGGCAGATGCCGGGCGCGGTGTTGCGGCGGGCCTTCCATGGCGCGCAGCACCGCCGCAAGCGGGAGGGCATTGGTCGGCGAGTCGCCGATGTCCTGCAGCGCCGCGAGCATGAGTTGCGTGGTGCCGATCACCAGGCCGCCGATATGAAGGGTGGCGCGGAACCAGTCCTCATTGACCCCCGGCGCCAGCCAGGTGCGGACCGGGCTGCCGTCGGCCGTGCGGGTGTCGCCGTCGGCGACGATCAATGAACACGCCGGATCATCGATCAGCTGTTGCGCCACGAACAGCAAGCCGTCTTCGGCAAGGGCGTCACCGCCGCTGACCAGTGCGTGCCAGGCGTCGCCCGACGCGGCGATCAGCTGGGCAGTACGCGGTCCGGCATGCGCCGGATCGATCGTGTGCCAGCCGAGGCGCGACGACGAGATGTTCGGCGACGGCCGCGACGACAGTACGTCCAGTTGCCAATGTTCGTAGAGCTGGGAGGAGATCGAGTTCAGCGACCGCGACAGGGCCTCGTCGCTGCATCGGGTGGCATCGAGGATGACCCGGATCCGGGGCGGCCGGTGGGCGTTCAGGCGCTGGTCGTGGAGGGTGGCGACCGCCTTGCCCAGGCGTCGGGCCGACTGCCACCTGGCGTAGGCCTGCCGGGCGACGAATCCGTCATGGGTCAGCGGATCGCCCAGCGGAGGAGACTTGATGCCGGACGGGTTTGCGGTCTGCGCCAACGCCCGGCGGGTCGCTTCCAGGTAGGCCCGGCCGAACTTCTGGTCTGGCTCGAGATGGTTGCCCTCGGCCCATTCGTTCCACGCATTGATGAAGACGAGCTGGTGGCTCTCGGGGCGGTCCGCGACCTGGCGCAGTGTCTCGGCGAGCCAGTGCTCGTAGGCCTCCGGCGAACTGTCGGCGATGATGAAGGCGTTTTTCTTGCGACGCGCGGAGTTGTCCCACGACGGGGTGACGCCGGGAAAGCGAAGGTGGCCGACGTCTGCGCGGTCGAGTTGCGCCTCGACCATGTCGCGATAGTCGACCACGAAGTGCCCGTCCGGTAACACGACGCTCGGATTGTCGTCGTTGATGGCCATCCAGTCGGGCTGGAAGTCTACCGATGCGTCGAAACCAAGCGCGTGGGGGTCGTCGCGCTCGTTGAAGAAGTTCTCGACGCGACAGATGAAAATCTCGCCGATGCCGGCCTTGCGCGCCTCGTTGCGCCAGATCGTGGTGGTGCGCTTAGGATCGGGCAGGTGGCGCGCGCGATAGATCAGGATCAGCGGGCGGCCATCGACGCGGATATAGCGCGGATCGCGGAAGGCTTCGATCAGGTGGCGGATATGCGCGCGATCGTCGTCGTCGTTGTAGTCCTGGCCGATCAGCACTTCCTGTTCTGCTCCGTCCCAGCGCCGTGTCCAGTTTTCGTTCGCCCAGCACAGGCAGAACGGGAAGTCGGGCTTGCCCGACGCCAGGATCTCCTCCACCGGACGTTCGAGCAGGCGCTTGCCGTTGAACCAGTAGTGGTAGTAGCAGAAGCCATGGATTCCATACTCACGGGCCAGCGCCGCTTGCGCCTCGCGCGCCTCGGGCAGGCGCAGGTCGTAGAAGCCGAGGTCGGTGGGCAACTGCGGCTGGTGATGGCCGGGAAAGCGGGGGGTGGCCCGGGTGACGTTGGCCCACTCGGTGAAGCCCTTGCCCCACCAGGCGTCGTTCTCGGGGATGGGGTGGAACTGTGGGAGATGGAAGGCGATCAGTTTGGGCTGCATGCGGCGTGCTCGGCTCGATGGGCGACTGGGCGGGGCTTGCGCATGATGATCAGGGCCTGGGGCAGGCTGCCGTCATCGATGAACGCGACCGGGTCCAGGTAGCGGGACCATTGCGTCTCGACAAAGGCGGGCGGGATCAGCGCTTCACCATAGAAGCTCGACGGGCGAGCCTCTCCGCCGCCGGTTGCGGAGTACAGGAATTCTCCCCGGTCGTAGGCGGACTGGCACGCGGCCAGGTCGGTAAACGACTGCGCGAGCTTGAGGTGCCAGGGATGGGTGATCTCGCCCGAGGTCCGGATATGGTCGCAGTACGCCAGGAAGCTGCGCGCCTGGGTGGTGATTGCGATCATTCCGCCAGGAGACAGGATTCGGGCGAACTCCCGGATCCAGGCCGTCGCGGCGGGTTCGGAAAGATGCGAGAACACCGAGTAGGCGATGATCAGGTCGAACCGGTCGTCAGCGAGTTGCGTCGGCGGAAAGGGAGGCACCGCATCGAAGCGACAATAGGGGAAGGTGTCGCGGCAGACCTGCACGAGGCTCGTGTCCACGTCCACCCCGGTGATGTTGTCCGGGTGGATATCCTTCATGAAGATCCGTGCGTAGCGCCCCCAGCCGGTCCCGAAGTCGAGCAGGCGGGTGTCGGCGGTCAACGGGTGCGCGTTCCCGGCGCAGTGGGCTTTCACCGCCTGGTAGAAGTTGAAGCCCTCCCGCAGTGCGGATTCGTTGCTCGAGCCGACGATGCCGATCTGCAGGCCGTCGGCGGGAAAGCCCGGTAGCGGGAAGCCACGATACGACGGCGTGCCGACGCTGCGGATCAGCACGTTCAACCATTCGTCGTCGGCAAGCGAGCGGATGCGCTGCCAGGCAACGTTGCGGGCCTCGGCGCTGGGGGTGGCTGCGAGGTATTTGAGTTCAGCCTTGAGTTCGGCGATTTCCGACTGCAGCCGGTCCTTGTCCTTCCTGTGCGCAATGATCTGGTGCTGGAGTTCGGCGTGGTCGTCGATCGCGGCTTTCTGTTCCGGCGAAAGCGTCTTCAGGTCCGCCAGCAACCGGGCCCACGCAATCGGACCGAGCGCCGGTGCCTTGCCCAGCAGCTCGCGAACGAGGTTGTACTCCTCGGCGCCGGCCACGCCCGAGCGCAGGAGCGGGCTGAGCGTGGCCAAAGCGTCTTCGAATCGGTGCTCGAGCCCATGGAGCAGGGCGAGATTCCGTCGTGCCGGGGCACACCCGGCATTGCGCTCCAGCGTCAGCCCGAAAAGCGAGATCGCGGTCTCGATGTCGCCCTGCTGCACGGCAAGGCATGCGAGCTCGTAGTAGGGTTCGAACAGAGTCGTGCCCGCCAGGACGAGGGCGGTCAGGGTCTCGGCGGCTTCGCCGGGCCGCTGTTGGGCGATGAGTTCGCGCGCCAGTTCAAGCCGGGAGCGGTCGTCTTCGGTGCCTGGGGTGGCATTCGGCATGGGTGAAACTCCTTGTTCATCGGATTGCGGCGCATCGTGCCGGGCGGCGAGGAGCGTCCGAAGGCGGTTCCGGGGGGTGGAGCTTCATCGCTCCGGGCCCAGGGCCGCTGACGCGACCGCCCGGATCCGCGCCATCGTCTCTTGCGCCTGCCCGAGACGGGTCGCGAGCACCGCTTCCTCATGGCGAAGGTCGGCCAGCAGGCGTGCCCAGGCCACCGGTGACAGCTCTGCGGCGAGGCCGAGGATCCGGCGGACCAGGGACAGGGCGCCCGCATCCTGCGGGTGATGCCGCAGATACGGGCTGAGTGTCACCAGCGCGTCCTCGAAGCGCCCGGTCTCGGCCTGGAGCGTCGCCAGGCCCAGCGCCGCCCTGCCCGGTGGCGAGGCCTTGTTCGTCGCAGTCTGCAGGAGCGCGAGGGCGGCCTCGATGTCGTTCTGCCGCAGGGCGTATTCGGCGAGATCGGCGTAGACCTCCCAGACCATCGTGTCTTCGCCGGCGAGCACGATCAATGCCTCTGCCCCCTCTTCGAGGCTGCCCGCTACCATCGCCGCCGCGGCGTGCCGGTAGCGGTCGAGATCGGCGTCGTTGTGCCGGGCCGGTGGCGGGTTCTCCGGTGGGGCCGCGCGGGACCCGTCGATCAACCCGATTACCGACTGCAGGAGCTCGCTGCGATCCGGTCGCCGCACGGTGCCGTCGCCGCTTGCGGCGCGCCTTGCCCCCAGTCGGCGGTTGAGTGGGAGCTCGGCATCGATCAACCAGGTCGTGCCGCCTGCTTGCCGGTGCGCGACCGAGGGGTGTGGTGTGTGAACAAATCCCAGGGTTCCCGAGCCTTGCTCGAGTTTTGCCCACGAAGCCCCGATCAGGGCGCGGATCTCGTCCCGTGCCTGGTTCTGGCCGGGATGGATCCGGAACCGGCTCAGGGGGGCGGCAATGTACGCCGCCTCGCCTTGGGAGAGCAGGTTGTGCCACGCGGCGATGTCGCCGACCACGCGGATGTCGTCATGCCCGTCGAAGCTTGCGTAATGGGGCTGGATCCAGGCCAGGTCGGCCTTGCGGAACATGACCGTGGTCGGCTCGCCGATGAAATTGGCCTGCAGCGCGATGATCGCACCGGCGAGCTCCTCGCCCCGGAAGACGCAGTCGACGGCGCTCAGCGCTTCGGTGTGCTGGTCGTCGGGGAGCGGATTTCCGGCGGAATCGATGCGGGTTCGGCGCGAGAAGACCAGGGTCGCCGCCGGCTCGCGGCGGAACGCCTCCACCATGCGCTCGATGCAATCTGGTGCGAGCGTGTCGTCGTCGCAGAGGAACTTCACGAACTCGCCGTTCGCCCGTTCGATGCACTGGGCGAAATTGGCTCGGCCGCCGATGTTGTGCGGGTTGCGGATCCACTCGATCGTCCGGCCGGGCGCAATCAGGTCGTCGGCTATCCGCTGCAGGCGGTCGTCGGCGCTGTCGTCGCACACCAGGATGTGGAGGTTCGGATAGGTCTGGGCCAGCGCGCTGTCCAGGCAGGCGGCGAAGAACGCCGGTTTGAACGCCGGGATCGCGAGTGTCACCAGCGGCAGCACATCCGGTGGAATGCGGTGGTCGGGAACCGTCAGGGCGAGCCGATCCGGGTTCTCGGGGTGAACCGCGAACCCGGCGTAGCGCGCCCGCTCGGCCAGGGTCTGGCGCGCCGCGGCGGCGGCGGGGGCATCGAGGTACACCCGTCCCCCCGGGCAGAGCGCGCGCCGGAAACTGCGCAGCAGCGTCAGCAGCTCGGCCGGCGGCATGTCCTCGAGCCTGCCTGCGTAGCGAATTTCGGCGACCGGTGGCAACGCGCCAGACGCCGGAAGCGGCGACGGGTCGGTGGGGGCCACCCGGGGCGGTGGTGAGTCCGGGGCGGCGGCGGGGGGCATGGCCGAGTGTTCGGCGTCGCCGGCATCCGGCGTCCGCAGGCGATCGAGGCCGGTGTTCGTCCGGGCGAAGATGAAGGCATGGTTCTCGAACTTTTCGAGCTGATGTACCTGCCCCCAGTTGTGAGCGAAGACCGGGGCGAATCCGAGCGCTTTCAGGGCCCTGGCCAGGTCGGTGTCGGTGATCCCCCATTGCCATATGTGGTGCACATCGCGCCACGCGCGCCCGTGCACCGGATGCGGTTCGTCGAGACGGCGGAACAGTTCCGCATAGGTGGGATGCTTCCGGTCATGCGGAACGTTGCGAAAGTACTCATCCTCACCGAGGTCCAGCAGCCGGACCGTCCGCTCGCCGGTGTATTGCTGGTTGAAGATCAGGATGTGTGAGGCCCGTGCGGCGTACATGCGCAGGATCTCGTCCCAGTCGGGACGAACCTGGTGCAGCAGGGTGTCGAAAAGGAAGACGACGTCGAACGGGGGGAGGCGGTCGAACACCGCGCCATCGCCGAAATTGCCCTGGACGAACTCGAGCCGCGGTTCGTGCGCGAGGGCGTCGAGAAAGGTCCGGGTCGGATGGGTGTCGACCATCGTGCCGCCGGTGCAGCCGGGCTGGGACAGGGCATGGAACGCATAGGCGCCGTGCACGGCCCACAGCCCGCCCAGATCGACGAACCGCCACGGGCCGTCGATCGCCCGTCCCACGGCTTCGATCAGTTCGAGTTTTCCCGGGTGCGGGGGGTTTACGATCTCATTGTTCTTCATGGCGAGCGTCTTCCGGTCGCGGGTTGCATAGATAGGCGTTGATTTCGCCGAGCGAACACCACATCAGTACGTCGAGAATCGAGAGGTTCTCATGAAAGGCGTAGGGTGTGCAGTCGTAACGGAGTTGGTTCATCCGGGTGAAGGACAGCCGGATTCCGGCCGCCCGCCACTCGTCGTCCCTGAACAGCCCACGGCCGCCGGGCGGGTTCAGGTATTCGTCCGCCCCGAGTGCGGAGGCGATGCGCAGAGCCCATTGTCCGGCGTGCTCGACATCGTCCAGCACAAGATCGAGCGTCGAGCAGCGTTCGGCGGCGAAGGGGATGCCGAGCCGCTCGGTGACTGCGGCGAGGCTTGCCAGACTCAGCGCGACGAGGCCGTCGGAGCGGGTGCGCGAGAACGTGTCGCGAACGATGTCGGTGACGACGCCGTGGTACGGCGCACGCCGCCGGTAGTGGTCGAGCTGGGCCAGGATCCTGCGTTCGGCCTCGTCCCGGTCGGCGACCGACACCGCGGTGAGCGGGGTTCCATGGGCGGCCTTCCGGACCGGTATGCCGAAATACTGCCAGCCGTGCGCGGGATGCAGGATCCGGTTCCGGTTCATCCAACTGTGCCGGTTGTACTGGACGACATCAAATGCAATCCATCGGTCCACCCGGGCGATCAGCTCGAAGTAGCCGATGTAGGGGAAGGGATAGGGCTGCATGATGCCGAGTTTCATTGTGTGTCGCGCCGCTGTGTCCGGCGTCCGGTGATCGCCGCGGCCTCACCGGTGGCGAGGTCGATGATGTCGCAAATGCCGTGCGCGACGTCCTCGGTGACGCACGGTCCGAGCGGAATCTGCAATGTCCGGCGGCACAGCGCGTCGGTGACCGGCAGCGATACCGAATCCGGACGTTCCGAGTAGGGAGACAGACGATGCACCCCGGGGTGGAAGTAGCGCCGGGCGAGGATGTTCTCGCCGCGCAGCAGTTCGACCAGCGTGTCGCGGTCGATGGCACCCTGCGCGGCGGTCGTCTCGAGGACGGCATACTGGAAATTGTGCAGCCCGGTGCCGCGGAAATCGTAAAGCCGGATCCCGGGCCAGCGCGCCGAACGCTCGCGGTAGATCCCGAATATCGTGCGGTTGTGATCGCGGTTGGCGTCGTAGTGATCGAGCGACAGCAGTGCCATGGCGGCCTGGGCCTCGCTCATCTTGCCGTTGATGCGCAGGCCGACGTTGGCAAACGTCTCCGAGTGATGAAAATTGCGGATGGTGCGGACCCGCATCGCCAGGTCGTCGTCGTTGGTGGTCAGGCAGCCGCCCTCCGCGCCACTGATGATCTTGGTCGCGTGAAAGGAAAAGGCCTCGATGCGCCCGAAATTCCCGATCATCCGGCCGTCGTGCGAGCAGCCGAAGGCGTGGGCGGCATCGAAGAACAGCGCGAGGCGGTTCGCGTCGCACAGCGCCTGCAGCCCCTGCGGGTCACACGGCTGTCCCCACAGGTGAACCCCGAGGATGGCTGCGGTCCGGGGGCCGATCAGCGCCGACGCGGTGGCGGCGGACAGGGCATGTGTCGATCGGTCCACATCGGCGAACACCGGCTCCAGCCCGGCCCAGGTCAGGGCCTGTACGGTTCCGGGAAAAGTGAACGCGGGCACGATGACCTCGCCCCGCAGATCGAGGGCGCGGGCCGCGATCATGAGTGCGATGGTGCCGTTGGTGACGCAGAGCGCGTGACGCACGCCGAGCTTGCCGGCTATCGCGGCCTCGAGTTCGGCCACGAGCGGGCCGTGGTTGGTGTAGTAGCCGCGCTCGAATATCCCGGAGAACATGCGTTCGAAATCGTCCCACGCCGGAAGGTTGACCTGTCCCACCGGGATCTCTTCGGCGAATGCCGGCTCGCCGCCGAAGATGGCCAGTTGGTCGACCCTGCTCTTCATCGAACGGCTGCTCCCGTGGCGGTCATGGTGGCGAAGATCTCGTCGGCGTGGGCATAGACGAAATCGACCAGGTTCGCGAGCCGCGGGATGTCGTCCGGTTCGAGGGCGTCACCGGCCGGCATCTGCACGATATGCATCGACAGGGCCTCGGCGACGGGGAGCGATGCATGTCTGGGATCGTCCTGGAGGTGCAGCGGAGGGGCGTAATAGGGCCGCGCCAGCGCCCCTTCCGCGCGCAGGATCGATACCAGCCAGTTCCGCCCGAGGGGCCAGTCGTGCGCCAGCTGCAGCAGGGGGAATTCGTAGTTCGTGGTATTCCCGTCGGCAAACGGAATCCAGGAGACCCCGGTGATCCCGTCGAAAGCGCTGCGATAGGCTTCATAGCGCTGGCGGTTGCGCTCGATCACCGCCGGCAGATCGTCGAGTGCGGCCAGCGCACTGGCTGCATGCAGTTCGTTGAGCTTGGCATTGAGGCCGATGGTGTCGATCGAGGATTCGCCGGTATAGCCGAAATTGCGCTTGCGTTGCAGCAGGCCCGCCAGCGTAGCATCGGCGGTGGTGATGTATCCGCCCTCGAAACCGTTGAGCAGTTTTGTGGCGTGCAGGCTGAAGACTTCGGCGCGCCCGAATGCTCCGATCGGCCTGCCACGGTAGCTCGCGCCCAGCCCGTGGACGGAGTCGAACAGGAGCGCGATGCGCCTGTCCCCGCACAGGGCTTCGAGTTCGTCGATCGGGCACGGGCTGTTGGCCTGATGGACGCCGAGGACCATCAGGGTGTCCCCATCGAGCGCCGCCGATACCGTTTCGGCGGTGAGCGTGTGGGTGTTGCGGTCGACGTCGCAGAATCGCGGCGTCTGCCGTGCCCAGCGCACGATATGGGGCAGGCCGGTATAGGTGAAGGTCGGGATCACGACGTTTCCGGTCCGGCCCGCGGCGATGCTGTCGATGAGTGCAATCAGTGCCAGTCCGGCATTGGCATAGGCGATGCAATGGCTGACCTGGTGAAAGTCGGCGAGGCGCTCTTCCAGTTTCTGGACCATCGGGCCGTTGTTGGACAGTCTGCGCCGGGAAAAACACTCCCTTGCCAGCGCAAAGAACCGCTCCGGGTCGGGGCGCGCAAGCTGTCCGATGGGACGCACCTGCGCGAACAAGGGTTTGCCGCCGAAGATGGCGAGCTCCGAAACGCTGTGCTTGTCATTCATCTGGCCGTGCTCACGACAGAAACGAGGCGAGCCGGGTGTCCTCGAGCTCGCGCACCATCGCGCTGCCGATTTCCGGGTCCAGTTCGGCTTCCCATCGCGATGCGACACTCGGGCTCTTGAATACCGAGCGTGGGTGATCCCGGTGGTCGGTCTGCGACTCGCGCAGGAACTGTTCGGTCTGCGGGTGCAGCGCGAGCCCGACACCCGGGAAGACGGCCTGCACGCCGGCCAGCGGGTCCCTGACCCAGCTCTCGTAGCGTACGAGGTGGAAGCGCCGCGGATATTGCTGCTCGAGATCGAGGTAGAGATTGCCGACTTTCTTCCAGTCGTCGAAACCCCAGTACTCGCCCACATCGGTCTTGCGGCAGTGGCCGGTGCGCCATTCGCGGCCCGGATCGGCGCCGGCCGGAAACTCCAGCGGGTTGGTGAGCCACGAATGGATCGCCGCACGGGGGTCGCGGACGATGCCGACCACCTGGGCCATGGGAACCCGTTCGAGGAGGCGGGGCAGCAGGTGATGGAAGCGGGTGGATTTGATCGCGAGCACCGGCGGCTGCGGATCGCGCTGCGCAAAACGGGGCACCAGGGTTTCGCGGCGGAGGTATTCCTGGTCGAGATACTCGCTGCGGGTCGAGTAGGTCGCCGCAAGCAGCTTGTGCCAGTCGGCGGCGCTGCTGTTTTCGTCCAGTGCGTTCTTGAAGTCGTACGAGAACAGTGGGCAGAGTTTATACCGAACCGCCGGGTGGGACGCAAATATCTGCCCGATCCAGTTGGTACCGGAACGGGGCATGCCTGCAATCCAGATGAGCTTGTCCATCATGTATTCAACCCGCGTGGGGATAGGAGTGCGTCGAACCGGTAGTGGGCCGCGTGGAAGCCCTCGGGCATGAGGCTGGTTGCGCAGTTCCAGCCACATTGTCGCGCCATCGTGGAGAACTCGCGCATCGAATACCACACCCCGATGGGCTCCAGCGGGGAGTCGAGAACGGCCTCGTCCACGCGGTCGGCCGCGAAGAACAGCGGGGCGCGTTCGCGGTCCGGAATATTGCCGATCACGACGCGACCGATGTCGGCGAAGCCCGTCCGCAACGCGCACAGCAACTCTGCGGCGCGTTCCCGCGAAAAATATTGCAGCGAACCATAGCAGACCGCCTTGGTGAAGTTCGACGGGCGCGAATCCCGGCGCAGATAGGCGAGCGCCTCGGCTACGACGAAGCGATCCGATTCCCGCGTAGCGAAGCGGGCGCTCGCGATCTCGATCAGGCGCGGGGAGGCGTCGATGCCGAGCCCCGCCGCGCACTGGCCGAACCAATGGTGGGAGAGGGCGCCGTTTCCGCAACACAGATCGAGCAGACGGTCACACGGCTGGAGGTCCAGCAGCGTGGAAACGGTATCGACGATCATGGCGATCTGCGCGTCGGGGAGCGGCCTGCCGTTGACCGTGCGCTTGACCTGCCCCCACAAGTCATCGGCATCGCAGGTCAGTGCATGCGCTTCGTAGCTGCCGTTCTCAGGCCTTGGTTCGTTCATCGGTGGCGGTGGTCGAAGGGGGCTAGTGGTCCCGGGGCTGGCTCATCATCAGCCAGGCGAAGATGCAAGCCAGCTTTTCGGCGCTTAACGGCGACGGTGGCGCCGCATCGACCGGAGCGGGCGCCGCGACCGCGGGAAAGAGCATTTCGCGTCCGAAGAAGCACCGGGCAAGCTGTCGATTTCCCGCATCGTAGCGCTCACGCACGCTTTGCCTGGTCGCCCGCGTATGCAGGGGGGCATCAGCCAGCAGCGTGCCCGGGGCGGTGTGCGACAGCGCGATCAGCTGTTTGTGAAAGCGGCGCTTGTCGATGGTGCCCAGCGGCAGCTGGTTGATGGTGCGCTGGAACTCGAGCAGATCCCGCAGCAATCTCTGATTCGGACGCTCCGGCGCGTACGCGTAGTGCGCGGGATCCAGCCCGAGAAGCCCGGTGAAATCGTGCCGTACATCGAATGCGGTTGCGCTGTCGTCGGGGTAGGTCCGCACCACGATCCGCTCATGTCCGAATACGTCGGCCCATCGTGCGAGACGGCTGGAGTAGTCCCACAAGCCATCGAATTCGGCGATGCACTGGAGGAAAGTCCCCGCATAGCCTTGCGCCTTGACGACCTGGTTGTACCACGACTCGATCGCGTCCTCCTGCCTGCGGACATAGACCACGACTGCCACACGGCCGGCCGCATGGCCCAGCCCGGCGAGGAGATCGCGAACCTTTTCCGGCGGGGCCAGCCAGTAGAAATTCTCGCTGCTCAGGATGAGCCGCCGAAACCGCGGGTGCGCATCCACCTCGATGCGCAGGGCGTCGAGCAGCGCGTCGAGCGAGCGTTCCTGCGGGGTCGCCCATTCCGGGTAGCCGCCGGAGACGAGAAAGGCGAGGTCGTGATGGGCAAACCCGCGTTCGATGGACGCCGGATAAAGAATGCCGTCGTTTCCGAGTGCGGCGCGGTTGGCGCCGAGAAAAGCCTCGAGCGCGGTCGAGCCCGTTTTCGGCGCGCCGATGTGTACTACGCAGCTTGCGTGTTCGATGACGCTCGCGCGCGCATGGCTCAGGATCGGCATGGATCGATCACGGCCCCTTACCGGCCCGGCTCCAGGTTCCGAGCCAGGTGCTCCGGGAGCAGCCCACGGGCATACAGCAGGCCTAGCACCTGATCGACGCAGGCGTTCACGTCGTTGCTCATCGTGTCGAGGGTCAATTCCGGTTCCGGTGGTGGATCGTAAGGCGAGGAGATGCCGGTGAAGTTCCCTATCTTCCCCGCTAGGGCCAGTTTGTAGAGCCCCTTTACGTCCCGTTCCATGCAGACTTCAAGATCGCAGCGACAATACACTTCCAGAAATTCGCCGTGTGCCACGATGGCCCGTGCCTGCTCCCGATCAGCCCGGTACGGGGAGATGAATGCGGCCAGGGTGATGATGCCTGCATCCATCATGAGTTTTGCCACCTCGCCGATGCGGCGAATATTCTCGCTACGGTCCGCGCCGGAAAAACCCAGGTCACCGCACAAGCCGTGGCGCAGGTTGTCGCCGTCCAGGACGTAGGTCCGGCATCCGAGGGAATGCAGCCTTTTCTCGACCGCAAACGCGATGGTGGATTTCCCTGCACCGGAGAGTCCGGTCAGCCACACGATGGCACTGCGGTGTCCGTTCTGCCGGTAACGGGCTTCGCGGCCGACGAGCGACGAGTGGGTGGAGACGTTTTCCGATTTCATCTCTGGAACGTAGGAATCAAGATCGATTCGTTGAGGGGTTCGACATGGTGCGAGTTTCTGCACAGCCCCATGTCCTCGCCGGGCACCCGCCCGGCGCGTTCCGGATGTTACCAGTTTAGTGCGGCGAGCCCCCCGAAGCGGGCCCGGGGTGAGGTGGCCTGGCTCAGCCCTGCAGCAGACTCAGCACCTGCTGCGGCAGCGCATTGGCCTGGGCCAGCATCGCGCTGCCCGCCTGTTGCAGGATCTGCGCCCGGGTGAGGTTCGCGGTTTCGGCTGCGAAATCCGTGTCGCGGATACGGGAACGCGACGCGGACAGGTTCTCCGACGACACCTGCAGGTTGGAGATGGTGGTCTCGAACCGGGCCTGCAGGGCGCCGAACTTCGCGCGTTGGCCGTTGATCGCCGACAGGGCGGCGTCGGCGATGGCGAGCGTGCGCTGGGCGGCGTCTACCGAGCTGACGTCGAGTTCGCTGACTTTCTGCAGTTGCCCGGCTGCCGAGACGTTGTTGAAGAAGTCCGTGGTGTTGGGCGCGTCGATGCTGAACGACTTGTCGGAGTCCAGCACCAGCTGCCCGGTGCCGATGGCGGTTGCCCCGGCGGCGGTCGATGTACCGCCGATCGTTGCGGTGTTCGAGCCGGACGCCGCGTTGGCGATGGTGATGTTCTCACCGAACGAGTTGAGCAGCGTGAGGCCGTCGCCGGCGTCGTTGACGCGGGCGGAGACACCGGTCTTCGCCGACACGTCGTTGAACGCATTGACCGCGGCGGCGAGGCCGTCGTTGTCTTCCGAACCGATGGTGAAGGATACTGTGATCGCAGCGGCGTTATCCGAGGTGACGTCGAACTTATAGCTCACATTGGGGGCGCTGAAGTCGATATCGAACTCGGTCTTGGCCGAGGCGCTGACCCCGGTCGTTCCGTTGTCAGCGTTGATCAACTGGGCCGCGGTCTTGGCCGATGCGCCCGCTGGAATTGTGACTGCCGCGGCGCCTGCAGCGCCATTGACCGTCACCGTTCCGCCGGCGACCCGGTTGGTCGCCGCCGCCGAAGACGGCAGGGCGAACGCGGTGCTGCCCGCGGTGAGATCGCCCTTGGCGCCCGCGTTGGCGGCAACCACAGAACCGATGCGATAGCCGCCGAACTGGTTGGTGCTGAAGTTGGCCGTCGTCGCCTGGATGGTCTGGCCGGCGTTGGCGCCCACCTGGAAGGTTGCAGTGGTGAACGAGCCGTCGAGCAGCTTGCGGCCGTTGAACTCGGTGGTCTTCGCGATCCGGTCCATCTCCGCGGTGAGCTGATTGACCTCGGCGTTCAGCGCCTGGCGATCGGATGCGGAGTTGGTGGCGTTGGAGGACTGCACCGCGAGTTCGCGGATGCGTTGCAGCACATCGCCGGCCGACTGGAGGGCGCCTTCTGCCGTCTGCGCGAGCGAGATGCCGTCGTTCGCGTTGCGGCGTGCCTGATCCTGACCACGGATCTGCGACGTCATCCGTTCCGCGATCGCGAGGCCGGCAGCGTCGTCCTTGGCGCTGTTGATGCGCAGGCCGGAGGAGAGGCGCTGCAGCGAGGTCGACAGCGAGGTCTGCGAGCTGTTCAGGTGGCGCTGCGTATTGAGTGAGGCGACGTTGGTGTTGATGACCTGTGCCATTTTGCATCTCCTTCGATATCTGGGTCGGCGGATGCTCGGGGTGCTGACGCGGTGTGGGCCGCGATTCAAGCTTGGCATCCGAGCCTTCTGGGCAGCTATCAGCGAAATGCGTGCCAGGCGTTTTTGAGTTATTAAGCTTATTTTTTTCAATGCTTTGGAGGACGTTCTTGCCGCCCTGCGGCAAGTCTTGCCTGTTCTTGCCGTCCCGTTGTCAGTGAGCCGGCAAGAACTGGCGCCGTGGCAAGCCTGCGGTCGCGCAGGCGGCGCTCAGCCCTCGGTCCGATACGGCTTGCCCAGCGACAGCGGCGAATTGAGCCGGATGGTGTTCGCGTTGCGCGAGATCACCACCAGTACCACGATGGTCGCCCAGTAGGGCAGCGACGACAGGAACTGGGCCGGGAAGTCGAGTTGCAGCCCGGAGCCCTGGATGAAGAGCTGGGTGATCATCACTCCGCCGAACAGGTAGGCGCCGATCATGACCCGCAGCGGGCGCCAGGTGGCGAACACCACCAGCGCGAGCGCGATCCAGCCGCGGCCGGCGACCATGCCTTCGACCCACATCGGGGTGTAGAACACCGACAGGAAGGCGCCGCCCATGCCGGCCATGGCGCCGCCAAAGAGCACCGCGAGGTAGCGGATGCGGATCACCGGGTGGCCGATGGCGTGCGCCGAGGCGGGCGATTCGCCCACCGCGCGCAGCACCAGCCCGGCGCGGCTGCGGTACAGGAACCACACCACGGCCCAGAACAGCGCCCATGACAGATAGACCAGCGCCTGCTGGTTGTACAGCGCCTCGCCGATCAGCGGCAGATCGGCGATGAAGGGGATGCGGATCGGCGGCACCGCAGGGAGCGCGATCGATTCGAAGGGTTTGCCGATGAAGGCCGACAGGCCGACGCCGAAGATCGACAGCGCCAGCCCGGCGGCGACCTGGTTGGCCTGCAGGGTCAGCGTCAGGAAGCCGAAGATCAGTGCGACCAGCATCGCCGCACCCATGCCGGCGAGTACGCCGAGCCACGGATTGCCGCTGTGGTGGGTGACCGCGAAGGCGGCGACCGCGCCCATCGCCATCATGCCTTCGGCGCCGAGGTTGAGCACGCCGGCCCTTTCATTGACCAGCAGGCCGAGCGCCACGATGATCAGCGGGGTGCCGGCCACCACGGTGGCGAACAGCATGGAGGTGATGAGCGCTGCGTCCATGGGGTGCCTCAGGCGGTGGCGCGGCCGAGCCGCAGCCGGTAGTGGATGAACACGTCCGAGCCGAGCAGGAAGAACAGCAGCAGGCCCTGGAACGCCATCGAGATCGAGCTCGGCAGATTCATGTATTGCTGCACCTGCTCGCCGCCGATGAACAGCAGCGCCATCAGCAGGCTGGCGAGCAGGATGCCGAAGGGGTTGAGCCGGCCGACGAAGGCGACGATGATCGCGGCGAAGCCGTAACCGAGGTTCACCTTGTCGGTGAGCTGGCCCATCGGCCCGGCAACCTCGCTCATGCCGGCAATCCCCGCCGCCGCGCCGCCGGTCAGCAGCCCGATCCAGATCATGCGCCGGGCCGAGAAACCGGCGTAGCGCGCGGCGTCGGCTGCCTCGCCGGCGACCCGCATCTTGAATCCGGTATAGCTGCGGTTCATGAAGGCGTAGCCGGCCACCAGCGCGGCGAGCGCGATGACGAAGCCGGCGTGGAGCCGGGTGCCCTCGAACAGGACCGGCAGCAGCGCGGCGTCGCCGAACATCGCGGTCTGCGGGAAGTTGAAGCCGTCCGGATCCTTCCATGGCCCGAACACCAGCCACGAGACGAAGAGCTGGGCGACATAGACCAGCATCAGCGACACCAGGATCTCGTTGGCGTTGAACTTCGTTTTCAGCAGCGCCGGGATCGCCGCCCAGGCCGCACCGGCCGCCGCGCCCGCCACCACCATGGCGGGCAGGATCAGCCCGCTGTCGGAGCCCTGGAAGTACAGCGCGACGCCGGTGGCGCCCACAGTGCCGAGCATGAACTGGCCTTCGGCGCCGATGTTCCACACGTTGGCGCGAAACCCGACCGCAAGGCCGATCGCGCACAGCATCAGCGGGGTGGCCTTGAGCAGCAGTTCGGAGACGCCGTACAGATCCTTGAGCGGGTTCAGCAGGAAGAGGCGCAGACCGTCCACCGGGTCCTTGCCCAGTGCGGAGAACACCGCCATGCCGGCGACCAGGGTCAGGACCGCGGCGAGCAGTGGCGACAGCCAGCTCATCAGGCGCGAGGCCTCGGCGCGCGGTTCAAGCCTGAGCACGGGCCACCTCTGCCAGCAGGACTGGCTGTTGTTCCGTCAGCTCGGAGCCCGGCCACAGTCCGCTCATCCACATGCCGATGTCCTCGACCGAGGTTTCGGCGATGGGCCGTGGCGGCGACAGCCGGCCCTGGGCGATGACCGCGATGCGGTCGCAGATCTCGAACAGTTCGTCCAGCTCCTCGGAGATCACCAGCAGCGCGCAGCCACGCTTGCGCAGGTCGATCAGGGACTGGCGGATGAAGGCGGCGGCGCCGACGTCCACGCCCCAGGTCGGCTGGGCGCAGACCAGCAGCTTCGGCGCCTGCAGGATTTCGCGGCCCATGATGAACTTCTGCAGGTTGCCGCCCGACAGCGACCTGGCCGGTGCCGCGGCACCACCGCACTTGACCCCGAAGGCCTCGATGCAGCGCTCGGCAAAGTCCCGTGCACGCGCGAAGGAGAGAAAGCCCCCGCTGACGAAGTGCTGCGACCGCGCCGCGGTGAGGATGGCGTTGTCGGCCAGCGACATGCCCGGCACCGCGCCGCGGCCGAGGCGCTCCTCGGGTACGAAGCACATGCCCAGGCGGCGGCGCTGGCCGGGATTCAGGCGCCCGGCCTCGACCCCGAGGATCTGCACCGGGAACTTCTCCGCCAGCGGCTCCTCGCCCGAAATCGCGCGCAGCAGCTCCTGCTGGCCGTTGCCGGAGACGCCGGCGATGCCGACGATCTCGCCTGCATGCACCTCGAGGTGGATGTCGCGCAGATCGGTCGCGAACGGGTCGGCGCTGGCGTGCGACAGGCCGGCCAGGCGCAGGCGGACGTCGCCGCCGGGCCGGCTCGCGCCGTGCTCGCACACCGGCAGGTCCTTGCCGATCATCAGCCGCGCCATCGATTCGGGCGTTTCCTCGGCCGGCCTGCAGTGGCCGGTGACGCGTCCGTCGCGCAGCACGGTGGCGGTGTGGCACAGCGCCTGGATTTCGTCGAGCTTGTGGCTGATGTAGAGGATGGAGCAGCCCTCGGCGGCGAGCTGGCGCAGGGTTTCGAACAGTTTGGTTACCGCTTGCGGGGTCAGTACCGAGGTCGGCTCGTCCATGATCAGCAGGCGCGGGTTCTGCAGCAGGCAGCGCACGATCTCGACCCGCTGGCGTTCGCCCACCGACAAGGCATGCACATGGCGGCGCGGGTCGACCGGCAGGCCGTAGCGTTTCGAGACCGCCTCGATGCGCTGCGCCAGTTCGTCCAGGTCCGGTTTGCCGGGCAGGGCGAGGGCCACGTTGTCGACCACGGTCAGGGTCTCGAACAGCGAGAAGTGCTGGAACACCATGCCGATGCCGAGCTCGCGAGCGTGCGCCGGGCTGGTTACGGTCACCGGCCGGCCTTCCCACTGCATCTCGCCGGCGTTCGGGCGGGTGACGCCGTAGATGATCTTCATCAGCGTGGATTTGCCGGCGCCGTTCTCGCCGAGCACGGCGTGGATCTCGCCGGGTGCGACCTGCAGATCGACACCATCGTTGGCGACCACGGTCGGGTAGACCTTGCGGATGTCCCGGAGGACGAGGCGCGGTGGCGCGTCTGCAACGATGGGCGTTGGTGGCGTCATGGATAGTGGGTGTCCGCGGTGGCGGCTTGATCGTGGTTCGGTGCACCCGTGGCCTTGGTCCGGCGCAGTTTCATCAACTGCGCGGCGATCGCGATCGCGATCACTTCCGGTTCCTTGCCGTTGACGCCAGCTTGGCCCACCGGGCAGGTCAGCCGGGCCAGTTGCGTGTCGCCATAGCCACGCGCGCGCAGTTTCGCTTCGAAGCGGCTGCGTTTCGAGCGCGAGCCGATCAGGCCGAGAAAACGGAAATCGCCGTGCTCGAGCCAGGCCCGCACCAGTTCGAGGTCGAGTGCATGGCTATGGGTGGCGATCAGCACCGCGCTGTCGGCAGGCAGGTGGCGAATCTCGGCCTCGGGGCAGTCGGTGACCAGCGGGCGGACGTTGCGCGGCATCAGGGCGAGAAACTCGTCTTCCCGCGGATCGATCCAGGTGACCCGGATCGGCAGGCGGGCGAGGACGTCGACCAGCGCCCGGCCGACGTGGCCGGCACCGAACAGCGCAAGGTGCAGCTCGGGCGGGCGGAACAGTTCGACCACGTGGCTGGGGGCGGGCTCGCCCTCGCAGGCAACGAGCGCGCCGTCGCCGGCGCTGGCGACCAGGCGGTTCAGCACGGCAGCAGGGAGCGGTGGGGGCGGGCTGGCCGTGGCCAGCGCGGCGACGGTTACGCCGCGGCCGCCGAGTTCGATCACCCGGATCCAGTCGCACTGTTGCTGCTCCAGGCGGCGGGCTTCGGCCACCCAGTCGCGCTCGGCCGGGCTCACCAGGTCGAAGGCGAGCTGCACGACGCCGCCGCAGCACTGGCCGACCCGGGCGCCGAGCGGAAAGCGCTCGACGCGCGCAGGTGGAAGCGGGCCGGTCCCTGCTGCGGCCAGCATCTGGCGGGCGATCCCGAGCGCGCGCAGTTCGAGCTGCCCGCCACCGATGGTGCCGCACTGCCCGTCGTGGGTGACCAGCATGCGTGCCCCGGGCGCTCGCGGGGCCGAACCGCGTACCTCGGCGACGCCCACCCAGATCGCAGCCTGGCCGGTGTCGAGCCGGTCGGCGAGGGTGTCGAGCAGGCGTGCGGTGTTCATGCCGAGGCCGCCCGTTGGCGCGCCTCGTCCACGCAGCGCAGGATCTCCTCCGCGGTGGCCGGGGCATTGAGCAGGGGGGTGACACGGTAGTCGGCAGCCGCGGCCACCGCATCCTTGATTGCATGCCATACCGACAGCGCCAGCATCAGCGGCGGTTCGCCCACCGCCTTGGAGCGGAAGATCGAGTCCTCGGCATTGATCCCGCGTTCCCACAGGCGCACGTTGAACACCGGCGGCAGGTCCGACACCGCCGGGATCTTGTACGTGGACGGGGCATGGGTGAGCAGGCGTCCGTCCGCATCCCAGCACAGTTCCTCGGTGGTCAGCCAGCCCATGCCCTGGATGAAGCCACCCTCGACCTGGCCGAGGTCGATCGCCGGGTTCAGCGAGTGGCCGACGTCGTGCAGGATGTCGGTGCGCAGCACCTTCGCTTCACCGCTCAGGGTGTCGATCGCCACTTCGCTGCAGGCCACGCCGTAGGCGTAGTAATAGAACGGGCGGCCGGACAGGGTGGCGCGGTCGTAGGCGATCTTCGGCGTGCGGTAGTAGCCGGTGGCCGACAGCGAGACCCGTCCCATCCACGCGGCGTGGACCAGTTCGGCGAAATCGAGCACCGTGTCGCCGGCGCGCACCCGGTTGGGCAGGAATTCGACCTGGTCCTCGCGGCAGCCGTACTTCGCCGCGGCGAATTCGGTGAGACGGACCTTGACCGTGCGCGCCGCGTCCTGCGCCGCCTTGCCGTTGAGGTCGGCGCCGCTGGAGGCGGCGGTCGCCGAGGCGTTGGGTACGCGCGCGGTGTCGGAGGCGGTGACGCGGACGCGGTCGATGTCGATCTGCAGTTCGCGGGCAACCACCTGGGCGACCTTGGTGAACAGGCCCTGGCCCATCTCGGTGCCACCGTGGTTGAGCATCACCGTGCCGTCGGTATACACATGGAGCAGGGCGCCGGCCTGGTTCAGGTGGGTGGCGGTGAAGGAGATGCCGAACTTCACCGGGGTCAGCGCGATGCCCTTCTTGATCACCGGGCTGTCGGCGTTCCAGGCGTGAATCGCCGCACGTCGGGCGCGGTAGTCGCAATCGGCTTCGAGTTCGGTGGTGAGTTCGTCGAGAACATTGTCCTCGATGGTCTGGCCGTAGTGGGTGGTGTTGCGCTCGGTGATGCCGTAGTAGTTGAGCTTGCGCACGTCGAGCGGGTCGCGCCCGAGGTGGCGGGCGATGGCGTCGATGACCTCCTCGATGCCGAACATGCCCTGCGGCCCGCCGAAGCCGCGGAAGGCGGTGTTCGACACGGTGTTGGTCTTGCAGCGGTGGGAGTCGATCGCCACCGCCGCCAGGTAGTAGGCGTTGTCGGCGTGGAACATCGCGCGGTCGGCGATCGCGCCGGTGAGGTCGACCGAGTAGCCGGCGCGGGCCGCCTGGCGGAAGCGCACGCCGAGGAGGCGGCCGTCGTCGTCGAAACCGGCTTCCCAGTCGATGCGGAAGTCGTGGCGCTTGCCGGTGAGGATCATGTCGTCGTCGCGGTCCAGACGCAGCTTGACCGGGCGGCCCGTATGGCGCGCGGCGATCGCGGCGATGGCGGCGATCTGGCCGGGCTGGCTCTCCTTGCCACCGAAGCCGCCGCCCATGCGCCGGCATTCGACCACCACATCCTTGGCCTCACGCCCGAGCGCATGGGCCACCTGGAGCTGGATCTCGCCCGGATGCTGGCTGGAGGAATAGACCTTCATGGTGTCGTCTTCCTGCGGGATGGCGTAGGCGATCTGGGTCTCGAGGTAGAAGTGGTCCTGGCCGCCGACGCGCACGCTGCCCGCCAGCCGATGCGGTGCGGCGGCGATCGCGCCATCGGCATCGCCACGGTGCAGTACGGTGTCGGGCAGCACCCGGGTGCCGGCGTCGAATGCGGCGTCCACCGTAAGCAGTGCCGGCAGCCGGTCGTATTCGACCCGGGCGAGGCGGGCAGCCGCACGGGCTGCGCGCATGTCGTCGGCGAGCACCACGAACAGCGCCTGGCCATGGAACTGGACTTCGTCGGTGGCGAAGATCGGATCGTCGTGCACGACCGGGCCGAAGTCGTTGACGCCGGGGATGTCGGCTGCAGTGAGCACCGCGACCACGCCGGGCGCGGCCCGCACCGCACCGAGGTCGAGCGCCGTGACCCGGGCATGGGCTGCGCTGGCAAGGCCGACGGCGGCGTGCAGGGTGCGTCGCAGCTCGGGCAAGTCGTCGATGTAGGCGGCGTGGCCGGTGACGTGCAGTACTGCGGATTCGTGGGGCAGCGCAGTGCCGGCGGCGCCACGGCATGCAGCGGCGGGCCGCGTTTCAGGCCTGTTCATGGCCGCTCTCCGCGATGTCGATGCGGGTGGGCACCCCGGCATGGTCGAGCTGCAGGCGGGTGAGCAGGTTTTGCGCCACGCGCATGCGGTAGTCGGCGGAGGCGCGCATGTCGGACAAGGGCTGAAAATCCTGCATCAGCGCCGCGCGGGCGTCGGCCAGCGCCGCTGCGTCGAAGGGGCGGCCGCTGAGTGCGGCTTCGGCATGGTGGGCGCGTCGGGGGGTGGCGGCCATGCCGCCGAACGCCAGCCGCGCCTCGGTGATCACGTCGTCGTTCAAGTGCAGCGCAAAACCGGCGCAAACCGCGGAGATGTCCTGGTCCTGCCGTTTGGAGATTTTCCACGCCCGAATGAGGTGGCGACCCGTGCGTGCGTTGCGCAGCGGGATACGCACCGCCTGCACGAACTCGCCCGGCGCCAGATCCATCTGCTGGTAATCGCGGTAGAGCGCCTCGAGGGGCAGCAGGCGAACGGTGGTGTCGTGACGCAGCACGACCTCGGCGCCGATTGCAATCAGCGCCGGCATGGTGTCGCCGATCGGGCTGCCGTTGGCGATGTTGCCGCACAGGGTGCCGGCGTTGCGGATCGGGCGCGAGCCGAAGCGGCGCCACAGCTCGGTCAGCTCCGGGTAATGCGGCAGGATGGCGCCGAAGGCGTCTTCGAGGTTCACCGCGGCGGCGATCTCGAGCCAGTGCTCGTTCTGCTCGATACGCTGGAGCTCGCGCACCCGGCCGAGATGGATCAGTACGTGCAGCACACGGAACTGCTTGGTGATCCACAGGCCGATGTCGGTGCCGCCGGCGAGCACGGTCGCCAACGGATGGCTCGCGAGCAGCGTGGCGAGTTCGGCGAGGGTGGCGGGGGCAATGAAGCGGCCCTGCGGGTGGCTGATGTCGAGCGTGCGCAGGTCGTCGAGTGCGGTGAGGCGGGCGAGCAGTTCGCGGCCCGCCGCGGTGCCCGCGACGCCCTGCCAGTGCGGCGCGGGCAGGGTGCTGCCGGCAGCGGGCAAGCGGTACATCCGGTGTGCGGCGTCGATGATGGGCCGATAGCCGGTGCACCGGCACAGGTTGCCCGACAGCGCATCGGCAATCGCGTCGCCATCGGGCGCGGATTCGGTCTGGTACAGCGCGAACAGCGACATCACGAAGCCGGGGGTGCAGAAGCCGCATTGCGAACCGTGGCAATCGACCATGGCCTGTTGTGCCGGATGCAGGATGCCATCGGCCGCGCGCAGGCTCTCCACCGTGAACAAGGCCTTGCCATGCAGCGTGGGCAGCAACTGGATGCACGCATTCACGCTGCGCCAGTCGAGGCGGCCATCGCGCGCTTCGGCCAGCACCACCGTGCACGCGCCGCAGTCGCCCTCGGCGCAGCCTTCCTTGGTGCCGGTTCGTGCCTGATCCTCGCGCAGCCAGGTGAGCAGGGTGGTGCTCGGGGCGACGTCGTGCAGCCGGATGTCGCGGCCGTCGAGCAGGAAGTGGATTTCTGCGGTGTTCATGGTGCAAATTTAACACCGCCACAGCCCGGGCGCGCGATGGCGCATCGATACAAAATGTGGGAAGTTATGAAATTCGGTTGTGAGTTTGGTGCGGCGCGGAAAAAAACGCCCCGTCATCACGAAAAAGACTTCAGGGAGTGATCAGCAGCCGGCTCTGCCGCGGCAGGTGGCGGGTCAGGAAGTCCATCTGGTCGGCCAGGATGTGGCGGTTGCACAGGATCAGGTATTCGGCCTTGTTCGGCACATAGGGGGCGTACAGCAGCGCCATGCGCGCCTGCTCCGGGGTGCGGCCGCTCTTGCGCTGATTGCACGGCCGGCAGGCGGTGACCACATTCATCCAGATGTCGCGTCCGCCCTGCGACACCGGATTCACGTGGTCGCGGGTGAGCTGGCTGCCGGGCAGGCGGTGGCCGCAATAGCCGCACAGATGGCGGTCGCGCCGGAACAGCTCGCGATTGTTGAGCGGTGGAACCTGGGCGAGGGCACCCGGGCGCAACGCCCGGCCCTTGATGGCGATGATGCTGTGGGTGGTGATCTCGGAGCGCAGTCCGGTCATCCGCGAGGTACCGCCCAGAAAACGGAATTCGTGCTCCCCGATGCTCCACGCCACCAGATCGCGCGCATGGTAGTGGCAGGCCGCCTGCCAGGAGATCCAGCGATGCGGCGTACCGTTCATGTCGAGCGACAGGATCCACGGATACTGGCCATCGTCCTGGATGACCATTCCGTCCGGTCCTGGCAGCATCATCCGGTGTTCGATCAGCACGCTTCCTCCGTGGCCATAGGCGAGGCGCGCCGGAACGCGATGCACCCCGTTCCTGAATGAAAACAGACATCAACCCGCAGCGCAAGCAGCGCGCGGCGTTTCGGGCTGTCGGGGGCTCGGGGGACGCGCCGTTCACCGCGCCGGGAACGAAGGCGTTACCTATTTGCCCTTTTCGAGCGGGGCGAGCGGGCCGATGCTGCCGGTATGGAAGGACCAGTTTCCGGTGCGCCGATCCTCGAAGAAGTGACGCAGGCTCAGGGCGATGGTACGGAAGGCGATTTCGTCCCACGGAATGTCGGCCTCGTCGAACAGTGCGACCTCCAGCGACTCGGCGCCGGGGCGGAAGTCGAGATCGAGCAGCCGGGCGCGGTACACGATATGCACCTGGCTGATGTGGGGCACATCTATCAGCGAGAAGATTTCGCCCACCGCGATGCGTGCACAGGCCTCTTCCAGCGTCTCGCGTGCGGCCGCCTGGGCCGTGGTTTCGGCGTTTTCCATGAAGCCGGCGGGCAGGGTCCACTTGCCGTGGCAGGGTTCGATGGCACGCCGACACAGCAGGATCCGCTCACCCCATTCGGCGATGGCGCCCACGACCAGCTTCGGGTTCTGGTAGTGGATGGTGCCGCAACTGTCGCAGACATGGCGTGGTAATGCGTCGCCCGGCGGGACGCGAAGGGTCGTTGTTGCGCCGCAACTCGAGCAGAAGTTCATCGGCAGGCCATCGGTGAGGGAATGGTTTGATTTTAATCCGTAAAGTGCGCCCGCACGTCGTGTCGCTGGTAGTGGCGCGAGGGTCACGGTAGAGTGGCGCATTGTATGGGCATTACGCCAGCTTTCCGGTCCCGGGTTTCCGCGCTCCCGCGCAGGCGGGAGCGCGGATGCGGGCCGGGGAGCCGGATTCCTGCCCGAGTGGGAATGACGACCCGGGCCTGTTCAGGAGGTCGGCTTCCTGACCGTGATGCTGAAAATGACAGCCTGACGAGATCATGTCCCCTCAGATCGAAATGAACCGCTTCGCGCAGCTCAAGGCCACCGGCGACCTTCCCTCGCCTCGTGGGGTCGCGCTGGCCATCATCCGCATGACCCAGGATGAGGATGTGTCGATGCCCGAGCTTGCGCGGGTGATCAAGGGCGATCCGGCTTTTGTCGGGCGCCTGGTCAAGGCGGCGAACGGGCTGGTCGGGCGGCAGAGGCGGGCGGTGGTTTCGGTGCACGATGCGTTGATGGTGCTCGGATTGCCGGCGGTGCGCACCATGGCGCTGGGATTTTCGCTGTTGTCGAGCTATCGCCGGGGAAACTGTGCCGGCTTCGACTACGACAGGTTCTGGTCCTCGTCCCTGTTGATGGCCTTGTCGATGCAGGCGCTGGTCCAGCGTCTGCGTTTTGGGGCGGCCGACGAGGCGTTCAGTGTCGGACTGATGGCCAGGATCGGCGAACTCGCGCTGGCGTCCGTTTATCCGGTCGAATTTTCGCGCCTGCTGCTCGAGGTTCAGCGCGCGCCGAATCTTCGCCTGGTCGATCTCGAACGGAAGACGCTGGCGATGACCCATCGCGAGCTGGGTGCGGCGATGCTGGCAGACTGGGGTCTGCCCCCCGTGTTCACCGATCCGGTATGTTTTTTCGAACAGCCCGAGAAGGCCACCTTTGCGCCGGATAGCCGTGAGTCTTCACTGATGCAGTGCCTCATTCTGGCCCGGGCGATTGCCGAAATCTGCCTGGCGCGGGAGTCCGAGCAGCCTGCACTGATGAATGTGGTGCTCAAGCTGGCCTTGCGTCTGGGCTATTCGCGCGAGTCTTTCGTCGAGACCTGTGTCGATGTCGGACAGCAGTGGGTGGAGTGGGGCCGGCTGCTGCAACTGACAACGGGCCGACCGCCGTCGTTCTCGGAGCTTTGCCCTGATGTGGCAGGCGGCGCCCGGTCCGTGGACGCAAAATCGCCCACCGCGGCAAACGCCGATCCCGCGGCCGTCCCGGCGCCCGGGAGCATTGCGTCCGGCCTGCGCATTCTGGTCGCCGATGACAACGTCGGCGATCGCGATCTCCTCAAGGGCATTCTCCTCGACGCAGGACATCGGGTTTTCGAAGCGGTTAGCGGGCAGCAACTGATGGAGAGCGTCCTCGAAATACAGCCTCATATGATGGTGCTCGATTGCAGCGGACTGAGCGGCGAATGCAGTACGCTGATCCGGTCGCTGCGCGCCACCCGCATCGGCCGCAGCATGTACATGTTGTTGCTGACCCCCGCGGACGACGAATCGGTTTCAATCCGGATGTTCGAGTCCGGTGCCGATGATTTTGTCGTCAAACCATTCAATGCCCGGATGCTGAAGGCGCGGCTGCAGGCGGCACAGCGTGTCGTGCGTCTGCAGCAGGAACTCGAACGCGACCGTGAGGAGGTGCGGCACTTTGCGGCCGAGCTGGCAATCTCGAATCGTCGTCTTCAGGAGGCGGCCCTCACCGACGCCCTGACCGGTTTCCCTAACCGGCGCTATGCGATCGACCGTGTGCAGCAGGAGTGGATCGCATCGACCCGCAGCCGCAGGCCGCTTTCGTGCATGGTTGTCGATCTGGATGGCTTCAAACTGGTCAACGATACCTACGGACACGACGTCGGCGACATGGTGCTGCGCCAGACCGCCGATGCGCTTCGCGGTGCATTGCGTGGCCAGGATGTCATCTGCCGGACCGGGGGGGACGAATTTCTGGTGATCTGCCCGGAGACCGATATCGAGGCGGCAAAGATCTGCGCCGAACGCCTGCGCCTGTCGGTCGTGCAGCTCGTGATCGAAACCGGCGGTCCGACGCTCGAGATGACGATCAGTGTCGGCGTCGCGACGCGGGACGATTCGATGAACGATCAGGATGCCCTGATCAAGCAGGCCGACCGTTCAGCCTATCTGGCCAAACGCGAGGGGCGCAACCGGGTTGCATCCATTCAGGCCGCCCGGCCCGGCGTGGTGAGCACCTGACGGGCATCGTCGCTTCCCTCATGCCACATGAGCGTGTTGTTGTTTTTTGACGACAAGGCAAACCCCTGTGATTGAAAGGGAATGTTGCGAATGTTGAGAAATTACTTTAACTTCAAGGCCGCTTCTCCCGCGAAGGGAATTTTATTCCATGAAACGCCCCGATTATCAGGCAGAGATACGCGAACTGAATCTGGCATATCTGATGTTGGCGCAGCAGATGCTGCGCGGCGATCGCGAAACTGCGTTGTTCAGGCTGGGGCTGAGCGGGGAAGTGGCCGATTTTGTCGCAGGGCTTTCGGCTGCCAAGCTGGTGCGGATGGCGGGCAGCCAGATGCTGATACCGCAATTCCGTTTCAATGATGAGCAGCTTGCCCGTCTGATGGCAGGCGAAGGCCGCGATTCGGCCACCTCGAGTCTGCATGCGGCAATCATCGCTGCAGGCAAGGCGGCCGAGGAAGCAGCCTGAGGAGATGAATACATGAAGAACAAACGAATCATCGACGAAGCAGCCGACATCGACCGCGCGGTGGAGATGGTTCAGCTCGGCGCCCGCATGCAGATGCTCGAGGCGGAGACCCGGCTCAGCCGCGAGAAACTGCTCAAGATCTACAAGGAAGTACGTGGCGTCTCGCCCCCGAAGGGCATGTTGCCATTCTCGACCGATTGGTTCATGACCTGGCAGCCGAACGTACACTCGTCCCTGTTCATGGGTTTTCATCGCTTCTTCGAACAGTGTGCCGGAATGACCGGACTGGACTCGATCATCAAGTCCTACCATCTCTATCTCGACCAGATCGAAGCGGAGCGGATGGAGCCGGTACTGAGCCTGACCCGCGCCTGGACACTGGTGCGTTTCTTCGATGCCGATCTGCTGCACCTGGCTGCCTGCACCTGCTGTGGTGGACGTTTCGTGGCACATGCCTACGACCCGACCCACGCATTTGTCTGCGGCTTGTGCAACATGCCGTCGCGTGCGGGCAAGACCAGGCGCGCTGCCGTGCGCAAGACCAAGATGCGCGAAGTCGTCGCCTGAGTCACTTCGGCCACCAGCAAGGGCTGCCGCTGATCCGGCAGCCTTTTTTTCGCGCCCTGCATTCAAGTTTTGCCCATCGCGACCGTTACAATCCCGCAACTACAAACGCTTGTGGCCCCATCGCCTGGAGTGAGCAGTGTTTCTGATCATCGGCTACGTCATCATTCTCGCGGCATCGTTGGGAACCTATGCGGTGCACGGCAGTTTGCTGGCACTCTGGGTGCCGCTCGAGTATCTCGCGATCTTCGGCCTGATGATCGGTGGATTCGTGGCCGGCAATGGGCCGAAGGCAATCAAGGCGACCCTCGGCTCGCTGAGTTCGGCGGTCAAGGGCTCGAAATACAATCGCGCACTGTATGTCGATCTGCTGGCGATGCTGTTCGAGATTCTGGCCAAGGTGCGCAAGGAAGGGCTCATGTCGATCGAGAACGACATCGAGAATCCGGATTCCAGCGCGATTTTCTCCAAATACCCGGGCCTCACTTCCGACCATCACGTGGTCGAGTTCCTGTGCGACTACCTGCGCATGATGGTCGGCGGCAACCTGAACGCGTTCGAGATCGAGAACCTGATGGACATGGAGATCGAGACCCATCACCAGGAGGCGCACCTGGCGCCGCACATCGTGTCCAAGGTGGCCGATGCGGTGCCTGCCTTCGGTATCGTGGTCGCGGTGATGGGGGTGGTGAATGTGATGGGCTCGGTCGGCGAGCCGCCGGCCGTGTTGGGCAAGATGATCGGCGGCGCGCTGGTCGGTACCTTTCTCGGCATTCTGCTGTCCTACGGCTTTGTGGCGCCGCTGGCCAGCCAGATCGAACAGAAGGTCGAGGAAGGCGGCAAGATCTATCAGGTGATGAAGGTGGTGCTGCTGGCGAGCATGAACGGCTATGCTCCGCAGGTCGCCGTGGAGTTCGGGCGCAAGGTGCTTTACTCCACCGATCGTCCGACCTTCATCGAGCTGGAAGAAGAAATCAAGAGCCGCAAGGGTTGAGACGAGGCATGGCGAAGCCCGGTTTCCTGTTGCGGCGTTGTGGTCCGGAATCTGGCCGGACCGGGGGTGAGGCGTGAGCGACGACACCCAGCAGCCGATTATCGTCAAGCGCATCAAGAAAGGCGGTGGTGGCGCCCACGGCGGTGCATGGAAGATCGCCTATGCCGACTTCGTGACCGCGATGATGGCCTTCTTCCTGCTGATGTGGTTGCTCGGGTCGACTGCACAGGGGGACCTCGAAGGCATTGCCGATCACTTCCAGAATCCGCTCAAGCTGGCAATGTCCGGCGGCGAAGGCTCGGGCGACAGTTCCAGCATCATCAAGGGGGGTGGCGAGGATCTTTCACGCAAGGTCGGCCAGGTCAAGCGCGGGGATACGCCGAGCACGCGCGCGATCAACATCGATGCGGCGCGGCAGCGGGCGCCGGGGGAGACCCGGGATCCGGAGGTCGAGGCCGCCGAATTGCGGCGTGAGCGCTCGCGGCTGATCGACCTCAAGGGGCGCATCGAGGCCATCATCGAGGCCGACCCGCAACTGCGCCAGTTCAAGAACCAGATCCTGATGGACATCACCGCCGAGGGGCTGCGCATCCAGCTGGTCGACGAGCAGAACCGGCCGATGTTCACCTCGGCGAGTGCCGAATTGCGTCCATACACCCGCGACCTGTTGCGCACCATCGGACGTGCGCTCAACGACGTGGGCAATCGCGTGAGTCTGTCCGGGCATACCGATGCGGCGCAGTATGCGGGGGGCGATCGCGGCTTCTCCAACTGGGAATTGTCGAGCAACCGGGCCAATGCCTCGCGTCGGGAGCTGGTCCTGGGCGGGCTGGAGATGGCCAAGGTGGTCCGGGTCGTCGGTCTGGCCGATACCATTCCGCTCAAGAAGGAAGATCCGTTCGATCCGATCAATCGCCGTATCAGCATCATCGTGTTGAACAAGCGCGCGGAGGAGGCGATTCGCGGCGAGAGCGGCAATCTGGAGGTCGACGCCGCTGGCCCGGTCGATCCTGCCGCACTTGGCGAACGCATCCGGCGCGAGGGATCGTCCATGCCGCCACCGGGCGGCCCGCTTCCACCGCTGCGCTGATCGATCGGCGAAGCGGTTTTCCGGCTGCGGCGCGGGCGGGTCCTGTGTCTTTGACGAGGTTTATCCATGTCCTTGCCGTTTTCCTCTCGCCGTCCGCTCGCTCCGGCGGGTGGCGGCGATCCGCCGAGGCGCTCCGCAGCGACGTCGGCGGCCCTGCAGTCGATGGCCGTTACGCAGAATGCGGCCGGGGCAGGACGCGAGCGCGAGTTCGAGTTCACCACGGCCGATTTCGAACGGATCCGGAAGCTGATCCATGAGCACGCCGGCATTGCCCTGTCGCCGGCCAAGTACGACATGGTATATAGCCGCCTCGCCCGGCGGCTGCGTGCTTGCGGGGACCGGACCTTTGCCCAGTATCTCGTGCGCCTCGAGCACGGCCGGGGCGAGTGGGAGGCTTTCGTCAACGCCCTGACGACCAACCTTACCTCCTTCTTTCGCGAGGCGCATCATTTCGAGATCCTTGCCGAGCAGTTGAAGACGATCGGCGACAAGCGCAGCATCCGCATCTGGTGCTGCGCGGCATCGACCGGCGAAGAGCCCTATTCCCTCGCCATCACCGCCTGCGAAGCGTTCAATACCCTGACGCCGCCGGTGCAGATCCTGGCGAGCGACATCGATACCGCGGTGCTGGCACAGGGGGAAGCCGGCGTGTACCGCCAGGATCGTGTCGAGCGCCTGTCGCCCGAGCGACTGGGCCGCTACTTCTCGCGCTTGAACGGGACGCAGGACGGCAGTTTTGCGGTTCGTCCCGAACTGCGTCGGCTGATCTCCTTTCGCCGCATCAACCTGCTCGATTCCGTGTGGTCGACGCAGGGACCGATGGATGCAATTTTCTGCCGCAACGTGATGATCTACTTCGACAAGCCCACCCAGTACGGAATCCTGAAGCGCTTCGCGCCCCTGCTGCGCCCGGAAGGGCAATTGTTCGCCGGGCATTCGGAAAGCTTCATGCACGCCGCGGACATTTTGCGTTCGCGCGGACGCACCGTGTACGTGCGCCTCGATTCGCCCTTGCGCTGAGCGCGACACGCTTGATGCACGCGCACTCGCAGTCGGGCAACATCGTTTTCATCGGGGCCTCGACCGGAGGCACGGAAGCGATCAGGGAGGTGCTGGGCGGGTTGCCTGCGACCATGCCGCCCGTACTGATCGTGCAGCACATGCCGGAGATGTTCACGGCGTCGTTCGCGCGCCGCCTTGATGGTCTGTGCGCGATGCGGGTCAAGGAGGCCGAGCAAGGCGAGCGCATCGAGCCCGGCACCGTCTATCTCGCACCCGGTCATTCCCATCTGTCGATTCGTCGGGCCGGCGCCGGTTTCCAGTGCGAACTGGCGAAGTCGGACCCGGTAAATCGTCATCGTCCTTCGGTGGACGTGCTGTTCCACTCCGCGGCACAACAGCTTGGCCGTGCCGCGATCGGCGTGCTGCTCACCGGGATGGGCAAGGACGGTGCCGCCGGTTTGCGGCGCATGGCTGACGCCGGGGCATGGACCATGGCCCAGGACGAAGCCTCCTGCGTGGTGTTCGGCATGCCGCGCGAGGCGGTGCAACTCGGCGCTGCGCGCGAGGTGGTCCCCTTGGGTGAGATCGCCGCACGCATCCTGCTGCGCCTTCCGGGCACCACTGGCCGCAGCTGAAAGCCTTCCTCACCGGGAACGATCTCACCGTTTTCGGGGGAATGCGGTCTTCGGGCTAAAGAAGTTCGGTATATGCGCCGATACAATGGCGTATGGAAGCGGCGCACGTGTGGTACTTGCGCCGGAAGTTTCGTCAGTGCGGCGCGGGCCGCAAAGGGAGCGGGAAATGGGGATCTGGCCGATTTGCATCATGCTGGGCCTGGCGGCCGGATTGGGCGGAGCCGCTGCCAGCGCCCTTGCTTCGACTCCGTCATGGACGGTGGCTGGCGCGCACCTGATCGTGGGTGTCGTGATTGCCGTGCTCGCCCAGATCGTCCTGAGGAGCCGTTTCGGCGCTCCGCTCGATGCGTTTGCGGCGACCCTGAAGGCGACCTTCCAGGATGGCGACCTGTCGCGCCGCGCAGTGTCGGGCGGAGGCGCGCTCGACGGGTGTGTCGGTCACTACAATCAGCTCATCGGAAGCTTTCAGGGGATCGTCGGCAAGGTCATCTATGACGCGCAGCGCGTCGCCGAGAAATCCGAGGCGCTGTCCGGTCATGCCCGCAGCGTGGCCGACGGCTCGAATGCGCAGCGCGAGGCCTCCGGGCAGATGGCCCGGGCCATCGAGGAGATGACCGCAGGCGTGAACGCGGTCGCCGAGCACGCGACCCAGACCGCCCAGAACGCGCAGCAAGCCCGCGAGTTGTCGCTGGACGGCGCCCGCGTGGTGTCCGAAGCGTCTGCCGAGATCGATCAGATCGCACGCTCGGTCGCCCAGTCCGCAAACGTCATTTCTGCGCTCGGGGACCGGTCCCAGGCGATCAGCGGCATCGTCAAGGTCATTCGCGAGATCGCCGATCAGACCAATCTCCTGGCGCTCAATGCGGCGATCGAGGCGGCGCGTGCGGGCGAGCAGGGACGGGGGTTTGCGGTGGTGGCCGACGAAGTGCGCAAGCTCGCCGAGCGAACCTCGTCGGCCACCACCGAGATCAGCGGCATGATCGCGGCGATCCAGGAAGAAACCGGGGTGGCGATCGTTTCGATTCGCAAGGGTAGCGAGCAGGCGCACGCCGGAGCCCAGTTGGCGCAACGCGCCGCTGGCACCCTGGAGCAGATCAACCTCGGTGCCCAACAGACCATGGAGCGTATCGACGAGATTGCGGTTTCGATCGCGCAGCAGAGTCGTGAAGCCGACAGCGTGGTTGGCAATGTCAGGCAGATCATGAGCATGGTGGAGCGCAATGCCCATGGTGCGTCGCAGACTCTGAACGAGGCACAGGAGCTCGATAGTCTGGCGATCAACCTGCACGAGATCAGCAAGGTGTTCAAGCTGGGCGCGGAGGGCGAACTGGCCATGAGCACCCACAAGCGCATGCCCGAGATCGTGCACCAGGCCGCGGCCGAGATCGGACGGCTGCTGGAGCAGGCAATCGCCTCCGGGCAGATCACCGAGGACGCCTTGTTCGATCAGTCCTACCAGCCGATTCCGAACACCCGTCCGCAAAAGTTCACCACGCGATTCGATACCTTCACCGACAAGGCGTTTCCGCGCATCCAGGAAAGCGTCGTGAAGCAGCACGGTGAAATCGTCTATGCGATCGGCTGCGATCGTCGCGGCTACGTGCCCACCCATAACACCCGCTTCTCGCAGCCCCTGACCGGCGACCATGACAAGGACTTCGTCGGCAACCGGACCAAACGCATGTTCGACGACCCTGTCGGCAAGCGCTGCGGCGCCCATGAACTTCAGTTCCTGATCCAGACCTATCGTCGTGACACCGGCGAGATCATGCATGACATCTCCGCGCCGATTCACGTCAAGGGAAGGCACTGGGGCGGCTTCCGCATGGGCTATCAGGCCTGACACTATATTGCTGGCGGCCTTGATGCGAGAATGCCCGTCCCCGGGTGCTCGGACAGGGACTCCTAAAGTTTGTCCGGGCACGGTCGATAAGCTACTCAAATCGCTACCGGTCGCGTCGACCGGGCAAGCAGCCTCCCGTTGCGGAGAACCCAATGTCTGACTTACTGAAGAACATAGACGCACGAACCCGGTTGGCCGGTACCAACAAGCTGGAGATCCTGCTGTTCACCCTGGGCACGGACCAGCGCACCGGGCGCCGCGAAACCTTCGGCATCAACGTATTCAAGGTGCGCGAGGTCATGCGCACGCCGGGGATCACGGCGGCGCCGGAAATGCCGTCCTCGGTCGAGGGCATGGTCAGTTTGCGCGGCGTGCTGGTGCCGGTGGTCGATCTCGCCAAATATGTGAATGTCGGAACGGACAACCCGCGCGAAATCATGATCGTCACCGAATACAACGGCCATACGCAGGGTTTCCTGGTCGAAGCGGTGGATACCATCCTGCGCCTCGATTGGTCGCAGATGCGGGTCCCGCCCGAGATGCTGACCGCCAACATGGGCGGGCTGGTGACCGCGGTCACCGAGTTGCCGGGCAACAAGCTGGTCATGATGCTCGACGTCGAGAAGGTCCTGTCGGAAACCACCCGCTACGACGACAGCTTCATGTTCAAGGACATCGATCCGATCGACGACGGCAGCCGCCATACCGTGCTCTTTGCCGATGATTCATCGGTGGCGCGCAAGCAGATCACCCAGACCCTCGACGTGCTCGGCGTGCGCTACATTGCTGCGGTCAATGGCCGCCAGGCCTGGGAGGAGTTGAAGAAGCTCGCCACCCACGCCGAGAGCTCGGGTCGCAAGGTGCGCGACATGCTCAGTCTGGTGCTGACCGACGTCGAGATGCCGGAGATGGACGGCTATATCCTGACCCGCCATATCAAGTCCGATCCGCGCTTCGAAGGGGTGCCGGTGGTCATGCATTCCTCCCTTTCGGGGATGTCGAACCAGCAATTGGGCAAGTCCGTCGGGGTCGACGAATACGTCCCCAAGTTCGAGCCGCAGCGGCTGTCGCAGACTCTGCGCCGGTTGATAGATCGCGACGTCCCGGCGTCTGACAGGAAGTGAGGTGAGGTCATGCTGAGTCTGGATCAAAAGGATACGGCGCTGCTCGATTCGGTGGACGGCCGCACGATGCTGGCGGGCTCCAACCGGATGGAGATCCTGCTGTTTTCGCTGGGTACCAGTGAAACCTTCGGGATCAACGTGTTCAAGGTGCGTGAAGTGTCGACGACCCCCTTCATCACCAAGGCGCCCAACATGCCCAAGGGTGTCGAGGGACTCATTTCGTTGCGCGGCAACGTCATCCCGGTGCTGTCGCTGGCCAAGATCCTCGGGCTGGACGGGTATGGCGATCCGCTCGGCGGCTCGATGATGGTGACCGAGTACAGCAAGCGCACGCTGGGCTTCCTGGTCAATGAAGTGGATCGCATCATCCGCGTCGAGTGGGACAAGGTCCGCACCCCGGACAACGTGTCGCCGAGTATCCACAGCTTCATCACCGCGATCACCGAACTGGCGGACGGCAAGCTGGTGTCCATTCTCGATGTCGAGACCATCCTGTCCAACACCTTCGGCGAGGCGATCGTCGGCAATATCGCTCCGCTACACGGTGGCGAGAGCGTCAATGTTTTCTTCGTCGACGATTCGTCGGTCGCCCGGCGCAAGATCTCGGAGGTGCTCGACAAGCTCGGCGTGCGCCACAAGCACGCGCAGAACGGTCTCGAGGCGTGGACGCGGCTCGAGGGAATGGCAACGCACGCGCAGCAGATGGGACGCCATGTCGGCGACGAGATCGATCTGATCATGGTCGACGCCGAGATGCCGGAAATGGACGGCTATGTGCTGACCCGAAATATCAAGAACGACTCCCGTTTTGACGGGATTCCGGTGGTGATGCATTCCTCGCTGTCGTCGGATGCAAACCGCGCGATGGGGAAACGGGTCGGAGTCGATTCTTACGTGGCAAAATTCGACGCTGATGTTCTCGCCGAGACCCTTCGCCCGCTGCTGCAGCGCGCGCGTCAGGGTTGAGCGCCGGGAACGGGCACAACGGAGAATGAGATGGCTGATCCAAAATTGAAATTTCTGGTCGTCGATGATTTTTCGACGATGCGGCGCATCGTGCGCAACCTGCTCAAGGAATTGGGCTACACCAATGTCGACGAGGCGGAAGACGGCGCCGTGGCACTGCAGAAGCTCAGTGCGACGCAGTTCGACTTCGTCGTGACCGACTGGAACATGCCGAACATGGATGGGCTGACCCTGCTCCAGACCATCCGGCGCACACCGCAGCTGAAGCATTTGCCGGTGCTGATGATTACCGCCGAGGCCAAGAAGGAGAACATCATCGCCGCCGCCCAGGCCGGCGCGAACGGCTATATCGTCAAGCCTTTCACGGCAGTGACGATGGCGGAAAAGCTGGAGAAAATCTTCGAACGGCTCAACAAGAGCACGGCCGCCTGATCGGGCGGCGCGAACAGATAGAGGGAGCCAGATAATGGCGAAGCGGATGAAATTCGACGAAGAGAATGATTCGGATGAGCTCCAGGCACTGTTCGACAGCATCGCGTCGACCCAGTCCGAACCCGAACCCGTACGTCAACGTCCCGCCCCCGCACCCGCCCCCGCGCCTGCCTCGCAATCTGATGACAGTGACGAACTGCAGGCGCTGTTCGACGCGGTTGCGGCCGAGTTCGATGCGCCCGACAGCAGCGGCGCAGTGCCGGTTCCGCCGGCGGCAACGGGCGACGAGCTCAGGCTCGAGAGTAGCGATGCGGTCTTTACCCGGATCGGCCAGATGACCCGTCAGGTGCACGACTCCCTGCGCGAGCTGGGTTTCGACAGCGCCATGCAGGAAGTCGTCCAGGCCATCCCCGATGCGCGTCAGCGCCTGACCTACATCGCCCAGATGACCGAGCAGGCTGCGAGCCGGGTGTTGAACGCCACCGATATCGCCAAGCCGATCCAGGACAAGGTGGAAGGCGGTGCCGAGGCCCTGCGGGCGAAGTGGGACCGGCTCTACGCCAACGAGCTCTCGGTCGAGGAGTTCAAGGCGCTCGCCGCGGAAACGCGCGGCTTCCTCGATACCGTGGCCGACAGCAGCCGGGCCACCAATGCGCAACTGCTCGAGATCATGATGGCGCAGGACTTTCAGGACCTGACCGGTCAGGTCATCAAGAAAGTGGTCGAGATGGCCCAGACCCTGGAGTCGCAGTTGCTGGAAGTGCTGATCGAGGTGGCGCCGCCCGGGGTTCGCAACGACCGGAATGCCGGTCTGATGAACGGTCCGGTGGTGAATAGCGAGGGCCGCGACGATGTAGTCACTACCCAGGGCCAGGTCGACGACCTGCTTGAAAGCCTGGGATTCTGATCTGCGCGCCGCACCGGACAGGGATTGCCCGGCCGGGTTCGAATGTGAATGGGAGCGAGTGAGCCATGAGTGACTTTGCCGGAATGGAAGACCTGTTGCAGGACTTCCTGCTCGAAGCCGGGGACCTGTTGTCGGGGGTCGACAACAAGTTGGTCGATCTGGAGCGCTTCCCCGACGACAGGAATCTGCTCAACGAGATTTTTCGCGGGTTTCACACCATCAAGGGCGGGGCGGGCTTTCTCAACGCCACCGAGCTCGTGACCTTGTGCCACCTCACCGAGAACCTGTTCGACAAGCTGCGCAACGGCGAACTCGCGGTCACCTCGGAGATGATGGATGTGATCCTCGAGGCAACCGGGGCGGTGCGGGAGATGTTCAACCAGCTGGAGCATGGCACCCAGCCGGCGGCAGCCGATGGCGGACTGATCGCGGCCCTCAGGGTGGCGATCGCCGGCGAGGCGATTCCGCCGGTGGCGGCCAAGGCACCGCCGCAGCCGGCCGCGGTCGGCAAGACTGGCGGCGGTGAGGGTGTCATCGGCGCCCATGAGCCCGACTGGGCCCTGCTGTACAGCGCAGTCGCGGTGGTGCCCGCCAGTCGTGCGCCGGAGCCGGTGGCGATCGCAGCGGCAGCGCCGATCGAGGATCCCGAGGAGGTCATCACCCGGGCGGTGGGGCGCAGGGCGACCGACCGCCCAGGCGCGTCGGCACCGACCGGCCGGCGCGAGGGCGAGCGCCAGCGCGACAATTCGATCCGGGTGGATACTGCCCGTCTCGACCAGGTGTTGAACCTCTCGGGTGAGATCGGGCTTACCAAGAACCGACTCAACGCGCTGCGCAGCGACATCCTGAGCGGACGCAACGACACCGAAACCCTGCACGCGCTCGACCTGGCGGTGAGCCAGCTCGACCTGCTGGTGTCCGACCTGCAGAACGCGGTGATGAAGACGCGCATGCAGCCGATCGGCCGCCTGTTCCAGAAGTACCCGCGCATCGCCCGCGATCTTGCCCGTAACCTGGGCAAGGACGTCGAGCTCGTGCTCGCCGGCGAGGAAACCGAGATCGACAAGACGATGATCGAGGATCTCTCCGATCCGATCATCCACCTCATCCGCAATGCGGTCGATCATGGGGTCGAGGAGGGGCCCGAGCGCCGCGCCAGCGGCAAGCCCGAAAAATCGGCGCTGCGCCTCGAGGCTCGTCAGGAAGGCGACCACATCGTGATCCTGGTGGCCGACGACGGGCGCGGCATGAGTGCCGAGAAACTTCGCGCCAAAGCCTTGCAGAAGGGCCTCATCACCGATGAAGAGGCCAACACCATGGACGAGCGCCAGAGCTTCAACCTGATCTTCCTGCCCGGTTTCTCGCTCGCCGCCCAGATCTCCGATGTATCCGGTCGTGGGGTCGGGATGGACGTGGTCCGGACCAATATCCAGAAGCTCAACGGCTCGATCGATATCCGCTCGACCCAGGGCAAGGGCACCACTTTCGTCATCAGTCTGCCGCTGACGCTGGCGATCCTGCCGGTACTGCTCGTCCGCCTCGGCGATCAGCCGTTTGCCGTGCCGCTGTCGATGGTGCGGGAAATCCTGCCGATCAATCCGAAGGAAGTCCAGGAGGTCGGTGGTCGGGCGACGATGGTGGTGCGTGGCGAGGTGCTGCCCATCCTACCGCTGGCGAACCTGCTGGGCTGGGATCAGGAGCGTACGCCCGAGTACGGGGTATTGATGCAGACCGGCGAGATGTCATTCATCCTCGCGATCGACAGTTTTGCCGGGCGCGAGGATGCCGTGATCAAGTCGCTCGACGACTTCCGGCCGAAGGGCGTGGCGGGGGTGACGACGCTGTCCAACGGACAGATCGTGTTGATCCTCGACATGAAGGAAGTGCTCGGCGCCGCCGGCGAGCAGCGCGGGGTGGCGCGCTCGGCGCTGATGAAAAAGCCCCCGGTACCGGCCCTGGCCTGAGGCCTGCCTCGTCTTCGGGGCGTCCGCCCGGCGACCGAGGCGGACGGCGCGCTGCGGGGGCTTGTGCCGTCGCCAGTTGCTTTTCGGCGGGCCGACTCCAGTCGGCCACCGGTGCCTGGACCGGCTGCCGGACCGGGTTGAAGTCGACGCCGGTTTTTACGCTGCGGTCAGCTCCAGCAGCTTGGCGAACGCTTCCGCGAATTGGCGCAGCCCGTCCGCCTGCAGCTTTTCACCCGCGGCGTTCAGGTCGATCGAATGGCGGGCAAGGCCATCGAACACGGCCTTCGCCTGGTCGATGTCCTGCTCCAGGGTATTGGCCACCTTGCCGTGATCGCGCAGGGCGTCGAGCGTGCCGTCGGGCAGGGTGTTGACCGTTTCCGCGCCGATCAGTGGTTCGACATAAAGCAGATCGCTGTAGTCCGGGTTCTTGGTGCCGGTGCTGGCCCACAGCATGAACTGCGGACGTGCGCCGGCCGCGCGCAGTGCGGCGAAGGCGGGGCCGTGAAAGCGCTCGCGATAGCGCTGGTAGGCCAGCCGCGCCGTTGCCACGGCGGCCTTGCCGCGCAAGGCCAGCGCATCGCCGCCGGCCTCGTCGAGCTGTTTGTCGATCAGAGTGTCCACCCGCGACAGGAACAGGCTGGCGACCGACATCACCCTGGAAACATCACCGCCCGCCGCCTGCAGTCGCTCCAGGCCGCGCATATAGGCAGCAGCCACGGCGTCGACATGGGCGAGCGAGAACATGAGGGTGACATTGACGCTGACCCCGGCGCCGATGAGATGCTCGATCGCCACCAGCCCGGCCTGGGTCGCGGGAACCTTGATCAGCACATTGGGCCGATCCACTGCAGCCCTGAGCCGCAGGCCGGCGGCCACGGTGCCCTCGGCATCGTCGGCGAGCGCGGGAGAAACCTCGAGGCTGACGTAGCCCGCGTTCCCCTGGCTGTCACGGTGAAGCGGCATCAACAGATCGCAGGCACGCTGCACGTCCGGAATCACCAGCTGCTCGTAGCGCGACTCTGCACTGAGCGCTTGCGTCTTGAGTGCCGCGAGATCGTCTTCGTAGTAACGCCCGCCGGCGATCGCCTTGTGAAAAATCGCCGGATTGGTGGTGACGCCGGCCAGACCGTCCTCGGCAACCAGGCGGGCCAGCTGACCGTCGTTGAGCAGGGTGCGGGAGAGGTTGTCGAGCCAGATTTGCTGACCCTGTTCGCGGACTTGCAGCAGCGGATTCATGAGCTCTCGATGCGGTGTTGACGGAACGGACCCCTATTTTGCTATGAATCGCCCGCAGCCGAAAGCGTCGGTGCCGGGCAATCCCAGCCGAGCGCATGGGCGACCTCGGCGAAGTCGTCGGCTGGAGGGCATTCGACGGCCAGTTCGCAGCAAGTTACCGGATGGACGAACGCCAGCCTGGTACAGGCGAGCAGCAGGCGCCGGCTGCCGAACAGGCTCTGGAACAGGCGGTTGTGGCGCCCCTTGCCGAAAGTGGCGTCGCCCACGACAGGGTGCGAGATGTGTTTCAGGTGACGGCGGATCTGGTGCCGGCGTCCGGTCTCCGGGCTCAGTTCGAGCAGCGCATAGCGGCTGGTGGGGTAACGATCCACCGGGTACGGCAGTTCCACGCAGGCGAGCCGGCGAAAGTGGGTGACCGCGGGTTGCGGGGTGAGGTCGGCCGTGGTCGTCATGCGTTCCACCGGATCGAAGCGGCGCACCAGCGGATAGTCTATGACCCCGGATTCCGGGGGATGGCCGCGGACGATCGCCTGGTAGCATTTCGCCACCTGCCGGGTCTCGAACAGGGCGCCGAGCCGGGCGGCAGTGTCGCGGTCGAGGGCGAACAGCAGGACGCCCGAGGTGCCTTTGTCGAGGCGATGGGCGGGATGGACATGGCGACCGATCTGATCGCGCAGCAACTGCACCGCGAACCGCTCCTCGTGTGCATCGAGCGGGCTGCGATGTACCAGCAGGCCCGAGGGCTTGTGGACTGCGATCAGGTGATCGTCGCGGTAGAGGACATCGAGCATCGAGGTGGCGTTTCCGGGAAGGTCGGGCGCCAGTGTCGCAAGACGCGGCGGCGAATGCGAGGCCCGGAACGAAAAAGGGCACCCGAAGGTGCCCTTGCGTAGCCGTCGGCCCGGTCGTGGGGTCGTGTCCGGTCCGACCGCCGTGCGGCGGGATCAGGCGAAGTTCTTTGCCGCGAAGTCCCAGTTGGCGAGCTTGTCGAGGAAAGTGGCGACGAAGTCCGGACGACGGTTGCGGTAATCGATGTAGTAGGCGTGCTCCCACACGTCGATACAGAGCAGCGCCGTGTCGCCGGTGGTCAGCGGGGTGCCGGCGGCGCCCATGTTGACGATGTCGACAGCGCCGTCGGCCTTCTTCACCAGCCAGGTCCAGCCGGAGCCGAAGTTGCCGACCGCCGAAGTGGCGAAAGCCTTCTTGAAGTCATCGAACGAGCCCCACTTGGCCTTGATCGCGTCCGCCAGCGCGCCGCTGGGTTCGCCGCCGCCGTTGGGTTTCATGCTGTTCCAGAAAAAAGTGTGGTTCCAGACCTGCGCGGAGTTGTTGTAGATGCCGCCGGCCGGCGCCTTCTTGACGATGGCTTCGAGATCGAGGTTCTCGAACTCGGTGCCCTTGATCAGGTTGTTCAGGTTGGTGACATAGGCTTGATGGTGCTTGCCGTAGTGGAATTCCAGCGTTTCGGCCGAGATGTGCGGAGCCAGGGCGTCCTTGGCAAAGGGCAGGGCGGGCAGAGTGTGTTCCATCAAGTTCTCCTTTCGGTATTCATGAAATGCCAAACAGGTTTGGCGCTGAATCAAAGCTTGACTATTCTAGTCGGGATTGCCGCCGGGTGACAATCCTGCCGGGCATGATCTTATGCCGATCCGCCGGGCATGCAAACCACGGTGAGCGGACCGACCCGCCTTCAGCGCCGTCCGGTGACGACACTGTCCAGGGTGCCGTCCGCCAATTGGACTTCCAACATGTCGCCGGGGTTCGCGTCCGTCGCCGAGCGCAGGATATTGCCGGCGGCGTCGCGGGTGATGCTGTAGCCGCGCGCAAGGACGGCTCCGGGGGCGAGGTGCTGGAGGTGGGCGGCGAGGGCGTCGAGGTGCTGCCCACGGCTCTGGAGCCGGGACCGGATGGCACGCTGCAGTCGGCCGCCGAGCGGATCGAGCTGCTGCCGCATCCGGGCCGGATCGGGGCGTCGCGCCTGCAAGCGGAGCGCGAGTTGTGCCTGCCGGTGGCGTGTCCGTTCGAGTTGCGTGCGCATCGCCTGGTCCAGACGCTGGCCCAGCGCGACCAGGGTGGCATCGGCCCGGCGCAGGCGCTCGCGGGGATGCACCAGTCGCAGCGCGCCGCGATCGAGGCGTTGGGCAAGGGTTTCCAGCCGGCGCTGCATCGCCCGCTGCAAATGCCGCCCATGGCGCTCGAGTTCGGCTGGCGCCGCGTGAAACCCCGCGCTGACCAGCTCGGCTGCGCCGGTCGGCGTGGCCGCACGCAGATCGGCGGCGAAATCGGCGATGGTGAAATCGGTCTCGTGACCGACGCCGCTGATCACGGGAACCGGGCAGGCGCGAATTGCCCGCGCCAGCGCTTCGTCGTTGAACGCCCACAGGTCTTCGAGACTGCCGCCGCCGCGCACCAGCAGGATCGCCTCGACGCCATCGCTGGTCGCGCGCAGGCCGGCGGCACGCAGGGCCGCGAGCAGGCGAGCCGGGGCATCGACCCCTTGCACCGGAGCGGGGTAGAGCACGATCGGAAGTCCGGGGCTGCGCCGCCGCAGGGTGACGATCACATCACGCAGGGCCGCGGCGGCGGGCGAGGTCACGATTCCGACTGCACGCGGGTAGGGGGGCAGCGGCCGGCGCCGTGCCGGATCGAACAGGCCTTCGGCGGCGAGCCTTTCCTTGAGCCGGTTGAATGCCTCGAACAGGTTGCCGATCCCGCCCGGACGCAGCGCTTCGATGTTGAGCTGGTAGTCGCCGCGCGCCTCGTACAGGGTCACCAGCGCCCGCGCTTCCACCCGCATGCCATTCTCCGGACGGAAGGCCAGCAACTGGGCACGATTGCGCCACATTGCACAGCGGACCTGCGCTTGTGCGTCTTTCAGGGTGAAATAGAGGTGCCCCGAGCTGGCCCGGGTCAGGTTGGAGATCTCGCCGCCGACCCACAGCAACGGAATCGCGGCCTCGAGTGCCTCGCGTGCGATCCGGTTGAGTGCCGAGACGCTGAGGACCTGAGCGGCAAGGCTTTCGGTGGGGGCGGGGAGGCCCGCGAAATCGGTTTGCATGGCTGCATTGTAGCGGAATCCACAGCCTTTCCTTGCTGTCAAGGCCCGGTTCGCAAGTCCTTGATGGAACAAAGGCTTATTTTAAGTGTTTGATTTTTAAGTATAATTGTGTTGCACAATTTTGCATCGGAGCAAGAAAAGTCGCGCCGTTAGCGGGATCCGGCCCTGCATTCCGGATTGCTCCACAAACTTATCCACAGCTTCTGTGGATTGCTTGAGCGCATGTCGGCTTGCCCTGCATGGCGGGCAAGGCTAGAGTTCCGCCTTTGGCGATTCGAGGTAGGTGCGCGTGTTCGCGATCATTCAGGCCGGTGGCTGGCCCATGTGGCCCTTGTTGTTTGGTTCGGTAATTGCCGTCGCGCTGATCATCGAACGTTCGGTCACCCTTCGACGCTCGCGCGTGGTACCGGTCGGTCTGCTCGAGAACGTGATTGCCGATCTGCACCAGCACGGTGCCTCCCGCGAGATGGTGGCCCGGGTGGCGATGCACTCTCCGCTCGGCAGGGTCCTGGCGGCGGGGCTGCGCAATGTCGCAAGTTCGCGCGAGGTCATGAAGGAGTCGATCGAGGAGTCGGGGCGTGCCGTCGCGCACGATCTCGAGCGTTTCCTGACCACGCTCGGCACCATCGCTGCGATCAGCCCCCTGCTCGGCCTGTTCGGCACCATCGTCGGCATGATCGACATCTTCGCCTCGCAGGGCGTCAGCGGCGCCAATCCGGCGCAACTGGCAAAGGGTATCTCGATCGCGCTCTACACCACCGGACTCGGCCTCATCATCGCCATCCCGGCAACCATTTTCTGGCGCCATTTCCGCCGCCTGGTCGATGACCTGGTGATCGACATGGAGCAGCAGGCGATCAAGCTGGTCGAAGTGGCGCACGGCGAGCGACGCGGCTGAAAACATCATGAACTTTCGCCGCGGCAACCGTCGGGAGGAGCCCGAGATCAACCTGATTCCGCTGATCGACGTGGTGCTGGTGATCATCATCTTCCTGATGCTGACCACCACCTTCACCAAGACCAGCGGGCTCGAGATCAATCTGCCCACCGCCGAGTCGGAGGGCAGCGAGCCGGTGAGCAATGAGATCGTGGTCGCCGTGACCGCGTCCGGAGACGTGATCGTCAATGGCGAGCCGGTCGCGGAGAAAGGGATCGATGGCATTGCAGCTGCGCTCGGCAAGGCGACGCCGTCGGCGCAGCGCGACCCCGTGGTGGTGATCAATGCCGATGCCAAGGCAGCGCACCAGAGCGTGGTCGACGTGATGCAGGCGGCGCAACGCGCCGGTCTTGGCCACATCACCTTCGCCACCCAGTCTCCTTCGCGCTAAGACCCCGATGGCTGCGCAAGCCCCGGCCTTCTGGCAGCAGCAAAAAGGGCTGGCGCGGGCGTTGTTGCCGGTGTCACTGCTGTTCGGCGTCGCCGCCGCCTCGCGGCGCACGCTGTTCCGTGCCGGCTGGCTGGAATCCGTGCGCCTGCCGGTGCCGGTGATCGTGGTCGGCAATATTGCGGTCGGCGGCAGCGGCAAGACGCCTGTAGTCGAGTGGCTGGTGTCGGTGTTGCGGGTCGCGGGCTGGTCGCCGGGGATCGTATCGCGTGGCTACGGCGGGACGGCCGACGGCGCGGCGCTGGTGGTGGCGGGCAGCGACCCTGCGCAGTGCGGCGACGAACCGGTCCTCCTTGCCCGCCTTACCGGATGTCCGGTCGCGATCGGGCGCGACCGTCCTGCTGCCGCACACGCCCTGCTTGCGGCGCATCCCGAGTGCGACGTGATCGTGGCCGATGACGGCTTGCAGCATTACCGGCTGGCGCGCGATATCGAGATCGCGGTGGTGGACGAAGCGACCCTCGGCAATCGGCGGCTGCTGCCGGCCGGGCCGCTGCGCGAGCCTTCCTCCCGGCTGGCGACGGTCGATCTGGTGATTGCGCATGGCAGCCTGTCGGCAGACCTGCGCGCGGCAGCCGGAGCGGTTCCGGTCGTCGGCATGGAACTCGCCGGGAGCTCCTTCCGCGCACTGCGCGATCCGCACGAGTCGCGCCCGGTCTCTTTTTTTTGTGGACGACGCGTGCATGCGTTGGCCGGCATCGGCCGCCCGCAACGTTTCTTCGACCAGCTGCGGGCAATGGGGCTGGACGTGGTGGAGCACCCATTTCCGGATCATCATCGCTACACGGCGGCCGATCTCGACTTCGGCGCCGGCGAAGCAAAGCTGATGACGAGCAAGGATGCGGTAAAATGCGCGCCTTTCGCGCCTGACAATGCCTGGGAGTTTCCGGTGCAGGCCACAATCGGTTCGGGTGCCGCCGAACGCATCCTGGAGAAACTGGACAATGGACGCCAGACTGCTTGAGATTCTCGTCTGCCCGATCTGCAAGGGACCGCTCGATTACCTGAAGGACAAGCGTGAACTGGTGTGCAAGCCGGATCGCCTGGCCTACCCGATTCGCGACGGCATCCCGGTGATGCTCGAGGACGAAGCGCGCGTGATGAGCGCCGAAGAAGTCGACGCGCTGCGCTAGGGCTGGCGATGACTGCCGTGTTTCGTGCCGTCGTCCCTGCGCGCTACGCTTCGAGCCGCCTGCCGGGCAAGCCGCTGGCCGATATCGGCGGCAAGCCGATGGTCGTGCGCGTGCTCGAACGGGCGCAGGCGGCCGGCGCGAGCGAGGTGTGGGTGGCCACCGATCACGACGCGGTGCGCGACGCGGTGCTTGCCGCCGGCGGCAAGGTGCTGATGACCCGTTCCGACCACCCGAGCGGCACCGATCGTCTGGCCGAAGTGGCGACGACGCTGGCCTGGGCCGACGACGACATCGTGGTGAACGTGCAGGGTGACGAGCCCCTTATCGATCCCGCACTGGTGACGGCCGTGGCGCAGGCCCTGGCCGATGACGCCGAGGCCGCGATCGCCACCGCGGCCCATCCGATCCACGATCCGGCCGAAGTATTCAATCCGAACGTGGTCAAGGTGGTGTGCGATGCACGCGAGCGTGCGCTGTACTTTTCCCGGGCTCCGATTCCGTGGGCTCGCGATGACTGGGCCGAGCGCCGCGACCTGCTGCCTGCGGGCCTGCCGATGCTGCGTCACGTCGGGCTCTACGCGTACCGGGTCGGTTTCCTCAAGCGCTACACGACGCTTGCCCCCGCACCGATCGAGCAGTGGGAGGCGCTGGAGCAGTTGCGTGCCTTGTGGCACGGTTTTCCGATCCGGGTCTTGCGCCTCGATGCGGCGCCGCCGGCCGGGGTGGATACCGCGGAGGATCTGGCCCGGGTCAGGGCGGTTTTCGCCGCCGGGTGAGGGTTTCATGATGGTGTTTGACCGGTCGGGACTTGTCGGTTAAGTTTCGGCCTTCAATCAAAAACGATGTCGCCGAAAGGCGGCCGCAATTCCGGGAGGGTGTATGAGGCTGATTCTGTTGGGACCGCCGGGCGCCGGCAAGGGCACGCAAGCGAACTTCATCAAGGAGAAATTCGCCATTCCGCAGATCTCCACCGGCGACATGCTGCGGGCTGCGGTCAAGGCCGGCACGCCGCTCGGCATCGAGGCCAAGAAGGTGATGGACTCGGGTGGCCTGGTGTCCGACGACATCATCATCGGCCTGGTCAAGGATCGTCTGCAGCAGGACGACTGCAAGTCCGGCTACATGTTCGACGGTTTTCCGCGCACCATTCCGCAGGCCGACGCGATGAAGGACGCCGGCGTGAAGATCGATTTCGTGCTCGAGATCGACGTGCCGGACAGCGAAATCGTCGAGCGCATGAGCGGGCGCCGCGCGCACCTCCCCTCGGGGCGCACCTACCATGTCAAGTACAACCCGCCCAAAGTCGAGGGCAAGGACGACGTGACCGGCGAGGATCTGGTCCAGCGTGATGACGACAAGGAAGAGACGGTCAAGAAGCGTCTCGACGTCTATCATGCGCAGACCAAGCCCCTGGTCGAGTATTACAGCAAGTGGGCGGACTCCGGGGCGGCCGATGCGCCCAAGGTGCGCAAGATCGCAGGGCTCGGTGCCGTCGACGAAATTACCGCACGCGCTTTTGAAGCCCTGAAGTAAGCATTTCACCGTTGTGCTCGACGCGGTCGGTGCCGTCATGCGGTGCCGACCGCGTCTTTGTTTGTGAGCGGTGCCCCGAATGCCGCTTGTAGCCAGGAAATGCGTTCCATGAATCTGCTCTACGCGCAGTCCGGTGGCGTCACTGCCGTCATCAACGCCAGTGCCGCCGGCGTGATCGAGGCCGCGCGCGCTCGACCCGACCGTGTTCACCGGGTGCTGGCGGCACGTCACGGCATCCTCGGCGTGCTCGCGGAGGAGTTGTACGACACGGCCGCGCTCGACACCGCTGCTCTCGCGCATACGCCGGGCGGCGCGTTCGGTTCCTGCCGCTTCGATCTGCCGGTCGAGGACGAACAGCCGGCGCTCTACGACCGCCTGTTCGCGGTGCTCGACGCCCACCGCATCGGCGCCCTGCTCTATAACGGCGGCAATGGCTCGATGGAACTGATCGGCCGGCTTTCCGCCGCCGCCCGGCGCCGTTCGTACCCTCTGGTGTGTGTCGGCGTGCCGAAGACCGTGGACAACGACATCGAAGGCACCGACTGTTGCCCCGGCTACGGTTCCGCGGCCAAATATCTGGCGACCTCGATGCGCGAGGCCGGGCTCGATGTGGCCGCCATGGCAGGCCGCAAAGGCAGTCTGTTCGTCATGGAAGTGATGGGACGCAACGTCGGCTGGCTGGCAGCGGCCACGGCCCTGGCCGCCCGCCATCCCGACGAGGCCCCGCATATCGTGCTGCTTCCCGAAGTGGCGTTCGACGAGACCGCCTTCCTCTCCCGGGTGCAGGAGGTGGTCGAGCGCCTCGGCTATTGCGCCGTGACCGTAGCCGAAGGAATCCGGCGCGCGGACGGGACGCTGGTGATGGAGCAGGGCCGCGATGCCAGGGGTCACGTCCAGCTCGGCGGTGCCGGCGAGTCGATCGCCCGGCTGGTGTATGACCGGTTTGGCTACAAACATCATTACGCAAGTCCCGACTATCTCCAGCGCGCGGCCGGGCACTGGGTTTCCGCGACGGATCACGCGCAGGCACTGGCCGTCGGGCGCGCCGCAGTCGACTTTGCGCTCGCCGGACGCGACGGTGCGATGGCCTCGATCAGGCGTTTGAGCGACGCTCCCTATGCCTGGGATGTGGTCCCGGTCGACGCCTTCGGGGTCGCCAATCTCGAGCGCCGGGTGCCGAGGGCGTTCATCGCCGCGGACGGCATGCAGGTGAGCGCGGCAGGCAGAAACTACCTGCGCCCGTTGATCGCCGGCGAGATTGCCGTTCCCTGCGTTGACGGATTGCCCGATCATTTCGTCCTCGACCGCCCGCTGTTGGCGAAAATGCTCACGCCCTACACGGGCTGAGGCGTGATCGGGCGCTGGCGTCGCGCCATCGGGTTCGGTGGCGATCGATTGGTCGATACATTGCGGAGGTGTGGTCATGAGCCTGGTTGCTGCTTGCCGGACCCTGCTGCTGGCAGTGTTGACGGCGCCGTCGCTGCTTGCGGCCCAGAGTCCCGCCCAGCCCGAGGCATCGACCGGTTTTCATCCGCGGCCCGCGGTCATTGCGCGCCACGCCATGGTCGTGACCGCCAACCGCCATGCCAGCGAAGCGGCGTTGTCAGTCCTGCGCCGCGGGGGCAATGCCGCCGATGCCGCGGTGGCCGCTGCGCTGGTGCTTGCCGTGGTCGAGCCCCAGTCGTCCGGCCTGGGAGGGGGTGGGTTTCTGCTTCATTTCGATGCCGCACGCGCCAGGGTGACGGCCTGGGACGGCCGTGAGACCGCGCCGGTAGCGGTCGACGATGCGCTCTTCATCGACGAAGCGGGCACGCCGGCAAGCTTTCACGCCGCGGCAATTGGCGGCCGTGCCGTGGGGGTGCCCGGGTTGCCGCTGCTGCTGGCGCAGGCGCATCGACGTCATGGCCGCCTGCCGTGGGCGACCCTGTTCGAATCCGCGGTTCGCCTGGCCGACGAAGGGTTTCCGGTGTCGCCGCGGCTGCATGCGCTGATCGCCCGCGACCGCTTCCTCGACGCCGATGAACGGGCCCGTCGGGTGTTTCATGACGCTGCGGGGGCGCCGCTTGCGGTGGGTGCGCGCTTGCGCAATCCCGAGCTGGCGGCGGTGCTCCGCCGCCTCGCCGCCGAAGGCGTCGAGGGCTTCTATCGCGGCGACATCGCGGCCGACATCGTGCGTACGGTGGGCGCTTCGCCCAATCCTGGTCACCTGTCGGAAGCGGACTTCGAGCGCTATCGGGTGATCGAGCGCGAGGCCCTGTGTGGCACCTATCGTGGCTGGCGGATCTGTGGCATGCCGCCGCCCAGTTCCGGCGGCGGAACGGTGCTGGCGATGCTGGGGCTGTTGTCGCGCTTTGCGCTGGACGAAATCGACCCCGACAGCGCCTTTGCCGCTCACCTGTTCGCCGAAGCGGGGCGCTTGGCCTATGCCGACCGCGACGCCTGGTACGGTGACCCGCGCGCGATGCCGGTAGCGCCGGCCCGCTTGCTCGACTCCGCTTACCTTGCGCGTCGCGCGCTGCGGATCCAGCTCGATTCGAGCATGGGCACGGCGGCGGCCGGCGAGCCGACGAAGCGCGCTGCGGCGAACGGATTGGCCAGCCCGGAGCTGGCCGCCACCACCCACCTTTCCATCGTCGATGCGCAAGGGAACGCGGTAGCGCTCACGGCGTCGATCGAGGATGCGTTCGGCAGCCGGCGTATGGTGCGTGGCATGCTGCTCAACAATCAGCTGACCGATTTTTCCTTCGCGCCGAACACGGAACGCGGTCCCCATCCCAACCGGGTCGGCCCCGGCAAGCGCCCGCGCAGTTCGATGGCGCCGACTCTGGTGTTCGCCGCCGATGGCCGGCTCCATGCGGTGCTCGGCTCTCCGGGCGGCAGTGCGATCATCAATTACGTGGCGAGTGCAGTGCTTGGCCTGATCGACTGGCGGATGGCGCCGGATGCGCTGCTGCTGCGGCCCCATGTCGGCAGTCGCAACGGGCCGACCGAAGTCGAGAATTCGGCCGCCGGTCGCGACCTGGCCGCGCGCCTCGGTCTGTTCGGCCACCAGACGGCACTGCGCGACCTGACCAGTGGCATCAGTCTGGTGGTGCGCACGCCACAGGGCTGGGCGGGGGCGGCCGACCCCCGGCGCGAGGGCGTGGCCGCGGGATACTGATCAGCGCTCGACGGCAGGGTTCAGGCTGTAGGTGCCGGTGAGGGTGGCTTCGGCCAGCACATGACCGGCGATCGCGGCCCGCACCTCGGGACCGCCAAAGCGCCCCTCGACCGCGCAGCGCCCGATGTCGAGCGCATACAGCGTAAACACGTAGTGGTGCAGCAGCGCGTCATTCCATGGCGGGCAGGGGCCGTCGTAGCCGTGGTAGTCGCCGCCCATCGATTCGTCGCCGGCAAACCACTCGGTGAAGTTGTTGACGCCCTGGCGGGTGCCGTAGGCGGCATCCGGCCCTGGTTTGCCGCCGGGGGTCACCTCGCCGGAAAAGCTGGCGGCCGCGATCTCGTCCATGTTCGCCGGGATGTCCACCAGCACCCAGTGGAAGAAATCGACCCGCGGCAGGCTGGCCGGCACGGTGCGTCCCTCCTGGTTCACGTCGTCGCCCCGGCTCGGGACGTCCGGGTCGTGGCAGATCAGCACGAACGAACGGGTGCCGTCGGGCACATCCGACCACGTCAGATGAGGATTACGGTTGGCGCCGAGGCAGGCATGGCCTTCGGTGGCCGGGATGCAGAACGCGAACTCGCCGGCGATGCGGCCGCCGTTCGTGATGCTATGGCTGCTCAGTTTCATGGCGGATCTCCTCCGGGGTGATGGACTGTTCTGATTCTAGCGACACATGCGGCCGAGTACAGTTCATCGGTACGGATTCTCAGCCGGCCGCCCGGCGACGAAAATCGCGGGGGCGAAACCCGAGCGCAAGCAGGGTGGCGAAGTAGGCGAGGGCACCGGCCACAACCACTGCGGCCAGCCACGCGACCCGTTCGAGGCCGCTGCGAGCCAGCCAGACCGCCTCGGCGTGGGCGCCGAACCACAGCACGCTACCCATCACGACCAGTGCGGCGATCAGCTTCAGCCAGAAGCGACCCCATCCCGGCTGCGGCATATAGACCCCGCGCCGGCGCAGGCCGTGGTACAGCAGGGTGGCGTTGAGGCACGCCGCGAGGCCGATCGACAGCGCCAACCCGGCATGGCGCAAGGGTACGATGAAAGCGAGGTTCATCAACTGGGTCGCTGCCAGCGTCACCAGCGCGATCTTCACCGGGGTGCGGATATCCTGGCGGGCGTAGAAGCCGGGGGCGAGCACCTTTACCAGGATCATGCCGGTCAGTCCGACGCTGTACGCCAGCAGCGCATTGCGGGTCTGAAATACGTCGTTCGCGGCGAAGGCGCCATAGTGAAACAGGGTGGTGATCAGCGGGACCGACAGCATTGCGAGCCCGAGTGCGGCTGGCAGGGTGAGCATCAGGGTCAGGCGCAGCCCCCAGTCCAGTAAGGACGAGAATGCGTGCGGGTCCTGGTCGGCGTGCAGTTTCGACAGGCTCGGCAGCAGGATGGTGCCCAGCGCCACGCCCAGCAGCCCAGCCGGGAATTCCATCAGCCGGTCGGCGTAATACAGCCACGAGACGCTACCACTTTGAAGGAAGGAGGCGAAGATGGTATTGATCAGCAGCGAGATCTGGCTCACCGAGACGCCGAGGATGGCCGGGGCCATCAGCTTCAGGATGCGGCGCACCCCGGGATCGGACCAGTCCACCCGGAATCGCGGCAGCATGCCGATCTTCAGCAGCGGGCGGATCTGCAGCGCAAGCTGCAGCACGCCGCCGATGAACACCGCCCACGCCAGTGCCAGCACCGGCGGATCGAACCATGGGGCGGCGAACAGCGCCATGCCGATGAAGGAAAGATTGAGCAGCACCGGGGTGAATGCCGGAATCGCGAACCGGCTCCAGGTGTTCAGGATGCCCCCGGCGAGTGCCACCAGGGCCATGAACAGGATATAGGGGAAGGTGATGCGGGTCAGTTCGACGGTGAGCGCGAACTTGTCTGCGTCGGCCGAGAATCCGGGCGCGGAGACGTGGATGATCAGCGGCGCGCCGATCACGCCCAACAGCGCCACCGCCGCGACCACCAGCCCGAGCAGGGTGGCGACGCGGTCGACCAGATGGCGGGTAGTCTCGGTGCCCTGCTTGTTCTTGTACTCGGCGAGGATGGGAACGAAGGCCTGCGAAAACGCGCCCTCCGCAAACATTCGGCGCAGCAGGTTGGGCAGACGGAAGGCAACGAAGAAGGCGTCGGTCGCCATGCCGGCGCCAAAGGCACGTGCAATGACGAAGTCGCGGACAAAGCCGAGAATGCGTGACAGCAGGGTCATGCCGCTCACGGTGGCGAGGGCGCGCAGCAGGTTCATGCGGAAGGGATTGCGCGGGATCAAAGGCGGCATGATAGCCGGCCCCGGCACCGGCGCGGCACTTTATGCGCGCCTTTTGCTTGCATCTATCGTGCTTAGTGGTTAAAATCGCGGGCTTCATAGAACCACCAATCTAACGGGAATCATATTTATGGCCAACTCGGCACAAGCTCGCAAGCGCGCACGTCAGGCGACCAAGGCCCGCGCCCACAACGCCAGCCTGCGTTCGCGTCTGCGTACTGCGATCAAGGCCGTGCGCAAGGCCGTCGTAGGCGGTGACAAGACTGCTGCGCAGTCGGTCTTCCGCATCTCGATGAGCACCATCGACAGCATCGCCGACAAGAAGATCATCCACAAGAACAAGGCTGCTCGCCACAAGAGCCGTCTGTCTGCTGCCGTCAAGGCAATGGCGGTCTGATTGAGCGGGTGATGCTGCGGCCCGTGCGGGCCGCGTGAAACAAGCGGCGACTTCGTGGTCGCCGTTTTTTTTATGCCGGCGTTCGTGATACAGCCGCCGTGGGGTGGACTTCAGTCCGCCGCAGATCATGCGAGCACCAGTGCGAAGCCCGGCACCTGTGGCCAACTGGGCGGCCCCGCGGGGGAGCGTTCATCGGGTTTCGGGCAGGTTTCAATCCGCCGCAGGAGATGGTTCGGGTGCCAGTGCCGGGTTGGGCGTATGCGGCCGACTGAAGTCGACCCTACGGGCGGACCTGGTGACGCTCGATGACCTGGTTCAGAACTGATCGTCGCTGATCGGCTCCATCTGCAGCCCATTGTCATTGGCAAAATTCACCATGAATTTGTACGCAAGGGGCTCGATGTCGTAAAGACGGGCATCGACCATGACTGTCTTCTGGCCCGTGAGGGTGCAGCCGGGGCGCACGTAGGGAGAGTACGTCATGCGGCAATCGGCGCCGAACGCCGACATGATGCCGCATAGCCGGTCCGCCCAGTCGCTGGGACGAAACGTTTTTCCTTCCCTCGTCACCCCGATGATGACAAAGCTCTCGATCTTCTGGTTCATGTGTCACGCCATGTCGGCTACGGGGGGTGGTGGCTGGCCGGTTTTGCCGGGCGCCGCTCGAGACGGGGCGGATTCTAGCAGAATTCAACGGCGTTGACCGCGGAGCGGGGGACGGTCAAGCGCCCGCCGATATGTACATTTGCCCCTGTTTTGGCTTAAGATCCACCCTCGTTCCTGCACGGCGGCATCTGCCGCCGTGCGCGTTTTTGGTCCATCCTGATCGGGGTTTTCCATGTCCCATGTCATGAACACCTACGCCAGATTGCCAGTGGCATTCACCCACGGCGACGGCGTCTGGCTCCACGACGAAACGGGCAAGCGCTATCTGGATGCGCTTTCTGGTATCGCGGTATCCACCCTCGGGCACAATCACCCGCGCCTGGTCCGTGCCATTTCGCAGCAGGCCTCGCGCGTAATGCACACCTCCAATCTGTACCGGATTCCGCTGCAGGAGCGGCTTGCCGACCGACTGACGGAAGTGTCAGGCATGGACGAGGTTTTCTTCTGCAACTCCGGTTGCGAGGCGAACGAAGCGGCAATCAAGCTTGCCCGTTTCCATGGGCACCGGAAGGGCGTCGAACTGCCCACGATCGTGGTGATGGAAAACGCCTTTCATGGCCGCACCATGGCGACCCTGTCGGCCACCGGCAACCGCAAGGCGCAGGCCGGTTTCGAGCCGCTGGTGTCGGGATTCGTGCGGGTTCCGTACAAGGACATCGCGGCCATCCGTCATCTGGCCGAGCACAACCACAACGTGGTTGCAGTAATGCTCGAAATGATCCAGGGCGAGGGCGGCATCAACATCGCCGACGACGCATTCCAGCGCGAACTGCGCGCGCTGTGCGACGAGCGGGGCTGGCTGATGATCTGCGACGAGGTGCAGTGCGGGCTTGGCCGCACCGGACGCTGGTTCGGCTGGCAGCATGCGGACGTGCGTCCCGACGTGATGACGCTGGCGAAGGGGCTGGGCTCGGGCGTGCCGATCGGCGCCTGCCTGACCTCCGGCCGTGCCGCCGGCTTGTTCGGACACGGCAATCATGGCTCGACCTTCGGCGGCAATCCGCTGGCCTGCGCGGCGGCGCTGGCGACGCTCGACACGATTGCCGACGATGGACTGATGGACAAGGCCGTTCAGGTCGGCGACGAGATTCGCAGCGGCCTGGCCGAGGCGCTCAAGGGCGTACGCGGCGTGGTCGATATCCGCGGACGCGGGCTGATGATCGGCGTCGAACTCGATCGTCCGTGCGGCGAACTGGTGACGCGCGGTCTCGATGCGGGACTGCTGATCAACGTGACGGCCGAGCGCGTGGTGCGTCTTCTGCCGCCGCTGATTTTTACCAGCGTCGATGCGCGGGCTCTGGTCGATGCGCTCGCACCGCTGATTCGCGACTTCCTGTCGCAGTGACGGCAAAGGCGATCTGCCCATGACTTCACCCAGACACTATCTTCAGTTCAAGGATTTCTCCGCGGACGAGTACGCGTATCTGTTCGGGCGTGCCAAGTGGATCAAGGACAAGTTCAAGAACTACGAGCCGTATCATCCGATGTTCGACCGCACGTTGGTGATGATCTTCGAAAAGGCCAGCACCCGCACCCGGCTGTCGTTCGAGGCCGGGATGCAGCAGCTCGGCGGCTCGGCCATCTACCTCAATACCCGCGACTCCCAACTGGGGCGCGGCGAGCCGGTCGAGGACGCGGCGCAGGTGATCTCGCGGATGAGCGATCTCGTCATGATCCGCACCTTCGAGCAGGAGATCATCGAGCGCTTCGCGGCCAATTCCCGGGTGCCGCTGATCAACGGGCTGACAAACGAATATCATCCGTGCCAGATTCTGGCCGACATCTACACCTTCATCGAGCACCGCGGCAGCATCAAGGGCAAGACCGTGGCCTGGGTGGGGGATTCGAACAATGTGTGCAACACCTGGCTGCAGGCGGCCGAGGTGCTGGACTTCAATGTTCATGTGTCGACCCCGCCGGGCTACGAAGTCGAGCCCGAGCGCGCCGGCCTGTACGGCACCGCCAACTTCGAACAGTTCGCCGATCCGCTCGAGGCATGCAAGGGCGCCCACCTGGTGACCACCGACGTGTGGACCTCGATGGGCTTCGAGGCCGAGAACGAAGAGCGGATGAAGGCCTTTGCCGACTGGTGCGTCGATGCCGAGATGATGTCGGTGGCCGCGGCCGACGCGGTCTTCATGCACTGCCTGCCGGCGCACCGTGGCGAAGAAGTGACTGCCGAGGTGATCGACGGCCCGCAGTCGGTGGTGTGGGACGAGGCGGAGAATCGCCTGCATGCGCAAAAGGCATTGATGGAATATCTCGTACTCGGTCGCGTCGGGGACGAAGGCGCAAACTGACTGACGCGAAACTGCTGCTAACCGCCGGACGCCCACGAAGCGACCCGGCACCAAGACTGGACAAGACGATGAGCGATGTGAAGAAAGCAGTGCTCGCCTACTCGGGCGGGCTGGATACCTCGGTAATTCTCAAATGGCTGCAGGACACCTACCAGTGCGAGGTGGTTACCTTCACCGCCGACCTCGGTCAGGGCGAAGAGCTCGAGCCTGCGCGCCAGAAGGCGCTCAAGTTCGGCATCAAGCCGGAGAACATCTTCATCGACGACCTGCGCGAAGAGTTCGTCCGCGACTTCGTGTTCCCGATGTTCCGCTGCAACACCGTGTACGAGGGTGAATACCTGCTCGGCACCTCCATCGCCCGGCCGCTGATCGCCAAGCGCCAGATCGACATCGCCCGCGCCACCGGCGCCGACGCCGTGTCGCACGGCGCCACCGGCAAGGGTAACGACCAGGTCCGCTTCGAACTGGGCTACTACGCACTCATGCCCGGCATCAAGGTCATCGCGCCGTGGCGCGAGTGGGACCTGCTGTCGCGCGAGAAGCTGCTCGCCTATGCCGAAAAGGCCGGCATCCCGATCGAGATGAAGCACAAGCAGGGCGGTTCGCCCTACTCGATGGACGCCAACCTGCTGCACATCTCGTTCGAAGGTCGTCACCTCGAGAACCCGGCTGCCGAGGCCGAGGAAGACATGTGGCGGTGGACGGTGTCACCCGAAGCCGCACCCGATGCGGCCGAATACATCGACCTCGAGTTCGAGAAAGGGGACGTGGTCGCGATCAACGGCAGCCGCCTCAAGGCCCATGAAGTGCTGGCCAAACTCAACGAACTGGGCGGCAAGCACGGCGTCGGCCGGCTCGACCTTGTGGAAAACCGCTATGTCGGCATGAAGAGCCGCGGCTGCTACGAGACCCCGGGCGGCACCATCCTGCTCAAGGCCCATCGCGCCATCGAATCGATCACGCTCGACCGTGAAGTCGCCCACCTCAAGGACGACCTCATGCCGCGCTACGCGAGCATGATCTACAACGGCTACTGGTGGAGTCCCGAGCGCCTGGCACTGCAGGCGCTGATCGACAATACCCAGCAGACCGTCAATGGCTGGGTGCGGATCAAGCTCTATAAGGGCAACGTCATCGTCACCGGACGCGACTCGAAAACCGATTCGCTGTTCGACCCGACGATCGCCACCTTCGAGGACGACCAGGGCGCCTACAATCAAAAGGACGCACACGGCTTCATCCGCCTCAACGCACTGCGCATGCGCATCGCGGCCAACGCCAAGGCCAGGCGCGGCTGACCCCCGCCCGCCGCTGGCGGGTACATTCGGAACACCGGTGATGGACAAGGACGTACTGATTTTCGGATTGACGATTGCAGAGTTCGAGGAGATTTCCCTCACCGTCTGCCTGACCGCGTTGATCCTTTACATGCTGTTCATCATCGGTAACCTGGCCCGCGAATCCAAGGCCGGCAAGTACGGAACCGTGTGGATGTTTCTCGCGCTCGGGCTGGGCTTTGTCGGCTTCGTCGCCAAGGGCTTCATCCAGAAAATCATGGGTATCGAATAAGGAACCAGGCTTTCATGAGCATCACCGAAAAGCTCGACGGCGTGGCCGTCACCACCAAGGCCAATGTCTATTTCGACGGCAAGTGCGTCAGCCACAGCGTGCGTTTTGCCGACGGCACCGGCAAGTCGGTCGGCGTCATCCTGCCGGCAACACTCACCTTCAACACCGGCGCGCCGGAAGTCATGGAGGGCGTGGCCGGCAGCTGCCGTGTGCGCCTGAAAGGCGAAGCGGAGTGGAAGACCTATGGTGCCGGCGAGTCCTACGACGTACCGGGCAACTCGAGCTTCGACATCGAGGTGTCGGGCGAGCCGTATCACTACATCTGCCATTTCGGCTGATCATCCAAGCGAGGCCCGTCATGCCGTCTTTCGACATCATGTCCGAGGTCGACCAGCCGTCGCTGCGCAATGCGATCGAGGTCACCAACAGCAAGATTACCGGTCGCCACGATTTCAAGGGCACCAGCGCCAAGGTCGATCTGGGCGACAAGCTCATCACCCTGTGGGGCGACAGCGATTTTCAGCTCGACCAGATGAAGGCCATTCTGCTGCCCGAGATGACCAAGAAGAAGGTCGACGTGCGGTGCCTCGATTACGGCGACGTGCAGAAGATCTCCGGCAACAAGGTCAAGCAGGAAATCAAGGTCCGGGTCGGCGTGGAGCAGGATCTGGCCAAGAAGGTCGTCAAGCTGATCAAGGACAGCAAGATGAAAGTCCAGGTCGCCATCCAGGGCGACGCGGTGCGCGTCACCGGCGCCAAGCGCGACATCCTGCAGGATGCCATCGCATTGGTGAAAAAGGACGTGACCGATTTCCCGCTCCAGTTCGGCAATTTCCGGGACTGAAGGGCGCCGACCGGGATGAGCACGACTCAAGTTCTGCGGGAAGCGGCCGTTAACCCGGCGTGACCGAGTGCTTCACCCGGTCGTGGAAGGAGTTTCGTTCATGGACGTGTCATCGATCGCTGCAGCCGCCAGCGCAAACTCGGCCAACCAGTTGCGCGAGCAGGTTTCGATCGCGGTCCTGAAGATGGCGCTCGACATCCAGCAGCAGGGCGCGCTGCAGTTGCTCGAAGCCTTGCCGCAACCTGCACCTGCGCCGGTCGGTAGCGTGGGTGGGGTGATCGATACCTACGCCTGAGCGGAGCAGCTGCCGACCAGGTGGCTCGCCGGTGCCGTCTCCGGCTGGGCCTGGCCGAAGTAGCCCTCGGTGTGGATCATGTCCTCGCGCGCACCCAATGATCTCGCCACGGCTACGCATGCGGCCACGAAGTCCGGATTGCCGGCCACAAACACGCTGTGCTGTGACAGATCCTTGAATGCCTGTGGCAACACATCGGGCAGGCGTCCATGCAGGTAGCCGTCACGCGTTTCGCGGGTCAGGCTGGGCTTGTAGCTGAAGTTGCGGTGCTTGGTTTCCCAGAAGCGCATCAAGCCGGAGTCGTACAGGTCGTCCACCGTGCGTGCAGAGAACATCAAGGTCACGGGCTTGCGATAGCCGCGGCGTAGTGCGGCCTCGGTCAACGCCAGAATCGGTGCCAGGCCCGAGCCGGAAGCCATGCACAGCACCGGCGAGTCCACCGCGAGGTCGCCGATGAAGGTGCCGTAAGGGCCGGAGAGCTTCACCACGTCGCCCAGCCGGACGTCGTCGTGCGCCCAGCGGCTGGTCTTGCCATCGTCCACTCGGGTGATCTGCAGTACCACTTCGCCATCCACCCGCGGCGCGTTGGCGATTGAATAGCAGCGTGCGGGTGCGCCGGCGCGCTCGTCGCCCAGGGTCACGTATTGCCCCGGCCAGTAGCGCATCACCTGACCGACCGGGCGCAGATGCAACTCGATGATGTGGGGCGTGCGGGCAATGCGGTCAACCAATACGAAGCGCTGATCTTCGCGTGGCGGAAACAGCTTGGGTTTGGCGTCCTCCGTGCCCCACTCGATAACCAGCTCCGGTGACAGCGGCTTGGCCATGCACATCAGGCCGTAGCCCTGCTTGCGCTCCTCCTGCGACAAGGCCATGTCGAGCACCATGCCCTGGTCGAAATGGCCGGACAGCACCTTTACCTTGCATTCGCCGCAGGCGCCGGCGCGGCAGTTGTTGGGCAGCGCATAGCCGGCGCGTTCGAGGGCGCCGAGCACGGTGTCGCTGCCCTGGCATTCGACTTCGCGGCCGGAGGGGTGGAGTTTGATCTTCTGCATGGGGGGCTCGTTTTCTTATGGATGACGCCGACCAAAAGGAACAGGTGGATGCTGCCGTGCATCCACCTGCCGTTACCGTCAGAACACAGGAATGATGTCTTCCATATCGACGTCGGTAATCTCCTGCCCCGAAATTCCTACCTCGGGAATCGCGGGGAAGGGAATCTCGTAACGGTCGAGCACGCCCTTCAGGTTCAGCATCGCGTTCTTCCAGTTCTCCTTCTTGGCCTCGTAGCTCGGCACCCCGAAACCTGCGCCGCGCGCGACTTCCTCGCCTTCGCGCTGGTTGTCGATGAAGTCTTCGGGCAGGTCCCAGAACTCCATCGGCGGCTCGAACAGCACGGCGGACAGGAACAGGTAGCCAGCGCGGATCTGCTTGGTCACGATCGCCTTGTCCTCCGGTGGCAGCTTCGGGTAATCGCGTTCCATCAGCGCCATGCAGATCGCCATGTGACGGCCCTCATCGCGGCCGATGTTGCGGAAGGCTTCCTTGAACACCAGTTCACGCGAGTTCTCGTGCATCTGCTTGAAGATCGTCGCCGCCGCAATTTCGCCCATCAGGAAGGACGAGAACAACACCGCCAGCGAGTACTTCGGCACCGCCTTCTTGTAGCCCGTCCAGTAGCGGCCGCCGTTGTAATACAGCCACTTGGCGTTCTTCTGCAGGCGTTTGCCGAGTTCGGTCTTCGGCTCGTAGGTGATCGGGTCCGGATGGCCGAGGAATTTTGTGATCGCCAGGCCGCACATCTGCTCGTGGTTCTGCTCGTCGCGGGTCACCGAAAAGAAGCAGCGGCGCACCGGGTCTTCCTCGTGCACTTCATAGGTCTTGACGAAGGCCTCGGCAAAGACCGGAGGCGCGGAGGCGTCGAACACCGACAGCAGCGTCCACCAGTAGGCAATCGCCTCGCGTTCTTCCCAGCTGTAAGAGTCTACATCCAGCGTGTCCCACGGCAGTTTTTTCGGATCCCAGTTCTCGCGCTGGGCCGCATCCCACACTTCTTCCATCTTTGCGGTCTGCGCGTTCCACGACAACGGATAGACGTTCGGTTGCTCGGTGGCGGGCGGGAACTCCATCGTCAGCGCCAGCTTCTCGTTCTTTGCCATGCATGTCTCCTCTTTCTATTGGTCTGATGGCAGCGGGGCTGCACCAGATGAAAGATGAGGCAGGACCGGGGTGGAGTAGTTGACCTGGATCAAGTAATAGATAAATTGATTGACCGGTCGGTCAATAATGCGGCTTCAGTCCTGTCTGCGACCAAGTCCAGTGATCCGGCGAGCGCTTTCTCACGGCCGGTCATGAAAAACGCCCTCGTCTGCAGCCGATCAACTTGCTACAAAGGGACCAGGGTCTCTTCTCACTCACCACGGCGTCGCGATCATGGAAAACAACAACATACTACCCACCTCGTTGGCAGGTCCCACCGACCGCCTCATTGCATGCTACCCGCACCTTGCGCCGATCACATCGACATGGGGCTCGCGCCAGTGTCGTGACTTCCTCGCCGCGCTCACGATGGATACGCGTGACGGCCAGCGCAAGGGATTTCCGCCCGAGCACGCCAGCACGATCTTCCGTCTGCTCCTTGCGCACGATGACGCGTATCCGGCGTTCGAGGTGAAGACCACCACGAAGTGGTATGAGCTGTCCTGATCAGGGATACGACATCCCGTCAGTCGGGCCGAGCCAGGGTTGAGTTGCCCCGCGTCAGCCCGGACCCGACGATAAAAAAGGGGGGGCGAGCATCCTTAGAGTACTCGACCCCCTTCAGCCCATCACCCGACCCGATCGGCTCAGCGCTGCATCAACTCCCGCCACGACATGCGCCGGATGGTGGCGCCCGATACCGGGGTCGGGAAATTCTCGGTGACCGTGGTGGCGTCGGACTTCCGGATGATGACCTTGATCTGGCCGCTCGGTAGCTTGATCAGGATCGGACGGCTCGCCAATGCGTTGCCAAGGAATTTCGACGAGAAGGTCGAGTTCGGAATTGCACCTCCGGTCTTGTAGTCGAAAAAGTTCAGGAAGCTGCTTCCGCCCGGCGCACACGGATCCGTGCTCGGAATGTTCGAGGTAAAGGCCAGAACCCCGAACTGCAGCACCGGGTCGTTGTTGATGCGCTCTCCCGATAGCGGAAGATCGACGTACCACCCTTTCTTGGTCGCATAGTCCACGGTATCGGAGGTAAGCGAGCGCAATCCGTTGGACACACTCCCCAGCGTCTGTTGTTGCAGGCTGTTGCGCAAAGGGGTGATTTCCGGCGACGAAGTCTCATCGTCGATCAGGCCATAGACGGTCTGCGTCTGCGACGCATGGGTGTTTGCACCTGCGGTGCCCGGAATATCCGAATCGCCCAGATAACGCCCGGTGCCGACGTAAACGAAGCGCTTGTCGGCACCGCTGATCTCCACTTCGGTGAGCGAGGGCGCCGTGGTGATCGGCTGGTAGTTCCCCGCGGAATCAACCAGGGTCGCAAGTTTGCTGACCGTCCAGTTGTTCGAGGCATTGGCCGTGAAGTCGAAACGCCACAGATTGCCCAGCAGATCGCCGCCATAGACATATTCGACGGTGGCATCGACCGAGGCATTGTCGACATAGGCTGACAGATGGGTCAGTCCGCTCGGATCTGCCGACGTACCGACGTTGGTGGTGAAGCGATGTACCACCGCACCGGTGGCCGGATTCAGCAGGAACAAATACCCCTTTCCGTCGCCGGCGGTCAGGGCGCCGTTGTCGTATCCGGAGCTGACCATCACGTACCACGTCGAGCCGATCTTGGCCACTACCGGACGTCCGAAGCTATAGCCGACATTCGCTTTATCGGTGGCGCTGGTGGAACCATTGGGGAACTCCCACAACACCTTGGCCGCGAGGGCGGTTTCGTCGCTGGCGGTCGGGGTGGTCAGATCCAGTGCGTAGAAGCCTTTTCCACCTTTTCCGAGTCCACCGACAGCGATCGTACGCCAGTCGGTGCCCGAGCCGGTCGCGCCGGTGACCTGCTTGAAGTCGACATCGGCAAGGGTCGGCGCCGCATCGATGAAGTATTTGTGGGTAAAGCCGGCCGTGCGGGTGAGGACGTTGAGATTGCCCTCCTGGATGACCAGATTGGGAATATAGGCCCACTCCTCCGCACCGCTTGCCGCGTTGAACGCATGCAGCATGCCGTCGTTCGCGCCCTGGAGCACGAGCTTGGTCCGGGTTGCCGTGGTGCCTTTGTAGACGCTGTAACCAGTGTCGAAATAATCGTTGAACGATTCGCGGAACACGGTCGGTTCGGCGTTGATCATGTCGCCGAGCAGATGAACGCGGGTTCGATACAGGGTCCCTTCGTTGGTGCGCTCACCGCGAAGGAATCCGATCACGTTGTCGGCGTCGGTCGCGGACGGCGAGTTCAGCAGGGCTTTTTGCGCGGAGCTGAGGCCGGAGCTGGTGAACGCACGGCCCTGACCGGTGCCCGAACTGCCGCTGTAAGTGGCGATGCGACGCGGATTGGTGCTCAAGTCGCGGGCGTCCAGTTGCAGCTTGGGCGCCGGGTTCCAGATCGGCGCGTTGAAATTGGTATTGCCCGTCGTGGTATCCAGGGGGTAGGCGAACAGGTCTCCGGTCCAGCTCCCCGAGTTATAGGTCGTGGCGTATGAGGCATTGTCCGTCGTGGTCACGTTCGGGTTCGATACTGCGACCGCCGCAGCCGCACCGTCCTTGCTGACAATGGAGTCCACCACGGCCTGGATGCTCTGTCGTGCGGTGTCCGTATCCGTGGCCGAGAACATCGCGCCGCGACCGTTCAGGGTGGCGTGCCAAAGGTCATCGATCGACGAGGGCGAGCGCGCGGCACTGTTCGGATCGATCCACGTCGGAGCATTGGTGAAGGGATCCTGGGTAATGGCGGCGTCGGCCCCGAAAATAAACCCTGTGGTGCCCAGGCCCAAGGCATAGGTGTTCATGTGCAGATTCGGATTCTTGTCTGCATTCGGGCCGACGTCGTACTGATTGACCGGCACCTTTCCGGCCGGCAGAGTGGGCCGCAGGTTTTCAGTGAAGTACTTCATCGCGATGTCGGACAGCGTGCCGTTGAAGCTGTCCTGATAGGGATGGGTGACCGTGGCGCCGGTCGTGCTGTACTGGCGGTTGTAGGGATACACCGAGTAATCGGTTTGTCCGTCGTAGTTTGCGGGCGTGGTCAGGTCGGACGGCGAATTCGCTGCGAAACCGTCGGTGAGCACAAAGGCCGCGTTGAACTGGCACTCGTACTGTATCGGTGCATTTGCATCGGAGCGCATGAACTGCTGGCCGGCGTGATCGAGGGCGTTGCGGGTCGGCGTGCTACCCGTCCCCTGGGTGTTGTAGAAGCTGTACAGCAGGCGCTTCTCGTTGCTGGCATCGGTGCTTGAGCTGAAATCGTACATCGTCACGTCGGTGAGACCGTTCAGCCGGAACATCCCCGCACGAATGTCGTCCATTCCGTCGAATACCCCGCCGATGGCGGCGTTCATCAGCAGGTGGCGCTTGCGATAGTAAACGAACCAGTTGGCGAAGTTCTGGATCTCGTCGGCATAGGAGCGCCCGCTCGGGAAGCTGTTCCCGCTCTTGATTTCATAGCGCTTGAGCCGGCTGCCGTCCGGCCCGGTGAAAGTGCCGGTGCTGTCGGGATGATAGAAGGTGGCCGGGTAGTAGGTGATTTCGACGTCCCACGGTCCGTCGGTCACGACAGTGTCGGTGGTCACGTCTTCCCAGGTGGTCCCGTTCAAGCGCCGGGCGCCTGCCGGAACGGTCATGCCGTTGAACATCCTGAACGTGTAGTTCGCCAGATTCGATGTCCGGTCTGCGGTCAGGTCGAATGCATTGCCGCCCTTCAGTGGATGGCTCGCCGCGGTTGCCGCAGTCGCACCGACAAAAGTGACCGGATTCGTACCATCATGCGCGGCCGGCCATGGGGAGTAGGTCTTTGCGGTGTCGTAGTAGGCGGAGTTGTATTTGGCGCTGCGCAGCCATGCAAACTCTGCGGTGGGTGCTATGGCGTAGTGGGCATCGCCTTCGTCGGGATAGATCCGGTTTCCCGTTCCCGTGTCATTGGGAAAGAGATAGACGAACTTCTTCCAGGTGGCGTTCGCAATACCCGCCTGATTGAAGTTGATCACGCCCGCGGCAGTCTGGTCGAGCGAATCGCGGCCAACGAAGCTCTGGTCGCCGGTGTGCCACCACAGCGCGCCGTCGCTGGTGGGCAACAGGACTTCGAAGTCCATACTGCCCGAGTCATCGAGGGCGAAGATCAGGTTGGGACTAACCGTGTTCCGTGCCGCCATCGGCACGTCTGCAAGGTCCATCGACCAGGCGGGAGTGGCCGAGATGGACAGCGCACACATCATGGCGAGGATGCGATGCCAGCGTGGCCGGGTGTCGATTGTGGAATGCATGGTGCGGATTCCTTTGGTGCTCGGCATGATCAGAAGTCGGGGGGGCCGGTCAGGATCGACTGGATGAAAGTCTCGGTCGAGCGCGGTCCGCGAACGCGGACGGTCACCCGGTAATAGACCGTGTCGGAGGTGGAGAACTTGGTCACCGGGCGTCCGCTTACCCCCTTCTCGCCGCCTTCGGTGAGCGGCACGTCGGCCAGGCACTTGCCGGCGATGTCGGTCACCGGCGCCGGGCCGTGGCACTGGCGGTCGATGACGTACTGGATTTGGTAGCCGGCAGGGATGGAACCGCCGGAAAGCGCCGGCACGCTGTCCCACAGGATCGCGGTTCCGACCGCCGGTCCGGATGCGGGCCAGTTGTACAGATTGGTCGGGACGCCGATCGAGTTCGTCTTCAGCATGGTCGGGTGGTAGTTGCGGCAGGCGTTCGACGTGCAGCTGCTCCCGAAGCTCCAGGTCGTCTCTGCGGCCCCGGTCAGGATCGACGACTGCAGCGCGGTGGCCGCCGACTCGATGCCAATGTCGCCGATCTGCAGGGTGGACTGCTTGAACGCGAGATTGCCGGCGATGACATTGGCGGTATCGACTGTCCGTACCAGTGCGATCGATGCGATCGTCATTGCGACTAGCATGATGAGGGTGATGAACAGCGCAACACCGCGTTGTTTGTAGGGTGCGTTCATTACGGAATGTTCCAGATCGGGTTGCGCAAGGGGATGACGGACTCGAACACGCGATAACGATAACGTCGGTCATCGTTGGTGAAGTTCAGTGTGTTTGCGGTGCCACCCTCCCACCAGGAGACACTCGCCGTGTCGTAGTCCTTGTCGAAATGGCTCGCGCGGACGACCAGCGCAACGCGGACGGCAATAACGTTGTTCGGCAGTACCGAACCCCAGGTCACGCTGGCGTCGTCGTGCGCGATGAAGTTGCCGGCCCCGTCGCTGTCGGTATCGTCGAGGATGCCGTCACCATTGAGGTCGAGCCCGTACTGCGCGCGCAGTGCGACCACGCCATACACCAGGTCGACGGGCGCTGCGCTGCCACCAGTAAGCGGAGTCAGGTTGGCGACCCGCAGTACGTCAGTCGCGCTGTTGAGCGAGTACTGATAGGCCTCCATCTGACCGAACATGGAGAGCGTGCCGCCGCCCGTGGCACTGAATCCATTGTTGGTAAAGAAGGTGGCGGCTTGAGTGGAGTTGTAGGGGGCCTGGGTCCCCGAGTTGTGCTGCACCTTGTTCGGGTTAACCTGCGCCTGGGTGATCTGGATGACGACGCAGTTGCCGCCCTGGTTGATCACTGCGAGCGGACGGTTGGCGCTGGTCGATGCCTCGTATGCCATATCGAAGCCAACGGCGTTTTCGACGTCGAGTTCGGCGGAAGCGAGGTTCCATGCCTCGATGCCGGTCTTGAACACGCTCAGGCTGTCGGTGCTGGTCATCAGGGTGATCGTCTGATCGCTGCCATTGGCGGTGATCTCCACCGGCAGGCCCGACAAGGTCATCGTCGTCGGCGTGTAGTTCTCGTTGTAGATCAGGATGCCGTTACACCCCATGGAAGACAGTCCGAGGCCGGCATTGCGCACGTCACGCTCGATCGACACCACCGCAATCTGGCCGTTGATCTGGGTGTCGGCGGTCGCGCTGGTCAGGCGCTTTCGGCCTTCGGTGTTGGCGAACAGATTGAGCATCACGGTCACCGCGATCATCCCGACCACCATGCCGACCATGATCTCGATCAGGCTGATGCCTGCCTGTAGCCCGCCGGATGGCGGCAGATAGCGAAGTTTCGTTAGCATCTTCATGTTCGAACTCGCTTAGCTGTTGAGCCGGACCTGGGCGGTCGTCGTGTGGCAGTGCTGGTCGGCGGCTGGTGCCTGCCAGCACACCGTTATCGAAACGAGGCCGGCGGTCGCATCGAGTACGTTCACCGCCCCGGTACCCGCGGGCAGGGTGGCGGCGACCTTGGTACGCCAGGCTGATACCTTGGAACTGATCGTGCCCGAGGTACTGAAGCTGCTGAGTACGCCGCTCACCGCGACGTTGCTGGTCCACATCTGGGCGATCAACTGGTCGGTGAGCAGCGCAGCATCGGCGCGGTATTTCGACTCTCCGCTATTGCGCGCCGCGGTGGCCTGCAGACCGACGATGCCGAGCACGCCGATGGAAAAGATGACCAGCGAGACCAGAACCTCGAGGAGGGTTCCGCCTCTTTGCGCACTGCGGGTCTGATTGGTGCGAGCTTCGGTGCTCATGGGCAGGCCCTCGGGTCGCTTGTGTCGGAAACCTGTGGATCGCACATCCGGATCAGCCCGCCGGACGTCGCGCGAACCTCGAGACGGCGGTGATCGCTAGCGGTCCCGGTGCTGTGATTGACGACGATCCGGGTGATCGGGCTGGCGCCGCTGACCCTGCCCAATCCGTTGAACACGATCGAAGTGCCGCCGGTTGCAGCAACGGTGATGCCTTGCGCAGCTTCGGCCGACGTCCATTTCTGGACGATCTTCGGGTCGGACGTCGTTGCCGCGCTGGTGTCGGTGGCGGCGGCCGGTGCGACACCGCACGCGCCGGCGGGGCTGCCGCGGGCCACGACCCATGAAGTACCGGAGGTGGACAGCGCGCACGAACTGGTGAGCGAATTCACCAGGTCGAAACGGATCGTGGTGTTGCGCCGGATGGCTTCGGTGCGGGCAAGGTTGAGCCCGGACACGATGGATTCCGCTGCAGCCCGGATGCGGCTGTTCTGGATCCACTGCGTATAGCTCGGGAAGCCCATGACGATGAGAATGCCAAGCACCGTGATCGCGACCATCAGTTCGATCAGCGACAGGCCGGTTTGGTTGGATCGGGGGGCAATCAACTGCATCCGCCACCTCTCCGCACCACCCAGCACGTCGTGCTCGTGCCCCAGCCCGTTTGCGCCGCGGTGGTGGCGCGCACATTCGCCTGGGTGATGGTATAGGTGAAGCCGGCGGTCGGTCCCCCGGTGGTACCCGTTGCGGTCGCGACAAAATCCTGACCGGTTGTGGTGGCGCAGGTCATCGTGAAGAAGCTGCCCGTCGGGTTGGTGATGCCGCAGGTGGGCGAGGTACCGTAGTTGCGGTTGTCCTGATAGTACTGCTCCAGCCGGACTCTCATGTCGGACAGCGTAGTCGTGGCCTCGACCAGCCGGCCGCGCATGACGTAGTCGTTGTAGGCAGGCAGGGCGACGGCGGCGAGAATTCCGATGATCGCAACGGTGATCATGAGTTCGATCAGGGTGAATCCGTTTGCGGTCGGGCGGGGTCTGATGTGTTTCACGGGGCGCTCTCGAGGTTTTCCATGCGGTCACGATACGTTGGCCGATCGCGCGTGACATCAGGGGCTCGACGAACGGCGTGAAGTATGTGATAACCGGGCGGTCTGCAAAAGGGCGGAGGCGCCAGGTGTCGAAGTGGAGAATCGTGTTCGGGTTCGTGTTCGGATCTGCGGTGTGGGCTGCCCCGGGTGTCGCGCTTGCCACCGAGGTGGCGCTTGCCGGCGTATTCCGCACCAAGGCCGTACTGGTGATCAACGGCGGTCAGCCCAAAACGCTGTCGGTCGGTCAGCGCACCGGAGAGGGTGTGGTGCTGCTGGCGGTTGATGGGGACACCGCGGTGGTCGACGTGAACGGCGTGCGCGAGCGCCTGCGCCTCGGGGAGCGGGTGGTTCGGGGAGTGTCCGGCGGTGGACAGGACTTGTACCTCGAGGCCGATGGGCGCGGGCATTTCGTGACCACCGGGCTCGTCAATGGCGTAGCGGTCCAGTTTCTGGTCGATACCGGCGCAACCCTGGTATCGATCGGCATGTCCGACGCCCGCCGCATGGGCATCGACGTTACCCGCGGCGAACCGGGGATGAGCCAGACTGCGAATGGAACCACGCGTGTCTGGCGGGTCAAGCTCGACTCGATCAAGGTCGGCCAGGTGGTCCTTCACGGGGTGGATGCGGCGGTCCATGCGAATGATCTTCCGATCGCCCTGCTCGGCATGAGCTTCCTGAACCGGATGGAAATGAATCGCGAAGGGAGTCGCCTGGTGCTCAAGAAGCGTTTCTGATATTGCGGCTGATACGGCAGCGTGTAGTGAGGGGCAGGAACCAGCCGCGCTCGATGCGCGGCCAAGTTCATGATGGTGTTGGTTGATCGGGCAGGGGTTTGCGAAGTGTCGTCAGTACTGGATGTTCTTGCAGGAGAGTTCAGGTCGAGGCTGAGTTCGGCGAGGTCGCTGCCGTCGGCGTCCGACTGGCCGGGAATGGAGCTCGGATCCTCGCACATGCCGGCGGCGGTCCTCGTTCCGCTGGTCCTGCGTGACGCGATGCCCTCGGTGCTGCTTACCCGCCGCACCGACCACCTTCACCACCACCCCGGACAGATCAGCTTTCCCGGTGGCCGGGTGGAGGCGGGTGATGCTTCGCCGGTGGCGACGGCGTTACGCGAGACGCAGGAGGAGATCGGTCTGGCTGCCGATCGGGTCGAACTGCTCGGCGCGCTGCCCGACTACTTCACCGGCACCGGCTTCCGGGTGACGCCGGTGGTGGGGCTGGTGCATCCGCCGTTCGAGCTGGTCCTGGATACGTTCGAAGTGGCCGAAGCCTTCGAGGTGCCGCTGGCGCATTTTCTCGATCCGGCCAACCACTTGCGCCACAGCCTGGAGGTGGAGGGGCGGACGCGGCACTTCCATGCGATGCCGTACGGCGACTACTACATCTGGGGGGCGACGGCGGGAATGTTGATGTCGCTGTATCAGGTGCTCAAGGGCGAGGGCTGAACCGCAGGGCGGGCACCTCGATTGGGGCGTTCGCGCACCTTTTGCAGCCCGTAACATGATCTTCAGCGTGCGCTCCGGTCGGATCGTGCCGTGACTCGGGTTGACGTTTGCATGCCGGCGGAGGGATTGACCCGGGTCGCGTGCCAATTCTGCCGTGCCTTTGTGGTATCTTGGTTGCAAACAATCAGATGCCCTGATTTCCCCATCCTTTCCGAATACGCATGACGCTTTTTTCGCTGATCATTGCCCTGCTGATCGAGCAGGTCCGGCCGCTTCCGGTACAGCAGTTCGTGGTTGCGCCGCTGAGCAGGCTTTCCGCCGCCCTCGCGCATCGCTTCAATGATGGTCAGGCCCGCAACGGGCGGATCGCGTGGTTGTTGATCGTCGTGCTGGGCACCGTCGCGTGCGCGGTGGCGTACTTCCTGTTGTGGCATCTGCATCCGCTGCTCGCGTTTGCGTTCAACATCGTCGTGCTCTATTTCACCATGGGTTTCCGGCAGGAGAGTCATTTCTTCACCGATATCCACCTTGCATTGCGCATGGGCGAGCTCGAGCGGGCGCGGTCGCTGCTGGCCGAGTGGCGCGGTGGCCAGTACTATGAAGCGAGTTCGAGCGAGGTGGCGCGGCTGGCCATCGAACAGGCGCTGGTGGCAGCGCACCGCAATGTGTTCGGGGTGGCGTTCTGGTTCGTGCTGCTGCCGGGGCCGAGCGGAGCGCTGATGTATCGGCTGGCACGCTTCTTCGACGAAGAGTGGGGCGCGCGCAGCGACGTGGAGTTTGGTGAGTTCGGGCGCTTTGCGCGCCAAGCTTTTGCGGTGATCGACTGGCTGCCGGCGCGGCTGACCGCGGCCTCGTTCTCGGTGGCGGGCGACTTCGAAGATGCGGTGTTTTGCTGGCGTACGCAGGCGATGCTGTGGCCCGACAAGGGCTCCGCTATACTGATTGCAAGCGGTGCAGGTGCGCTCGGGGTGCGGTTGGGAATGCCGGTGCACATCTCGGGCGAGATTGTCGATCGGCCCGAGATGGGGCTGGGCGACGAAGCCGATGCAGATTACATGCAGAGCACGGTCGGGCTCGTGTGGCGAGCCCTGGTCGTGTGTTTGTTGTTGCTTGCCTTGCTGGGTCTGGCTGGCTGGGTGGGCGGTTAATTTTTCGAGGAGGGTGTTTTGATGGCTAATCGTGAAGTCGTAGTGCTGAGTGCCGTACGTTCCGCCGTTGGTGGTTTCAATGGCTCGCTGAAGGATCTGGAGCCGGGCGAACTCGGTGGTCTGGTGGTCAAGGAAGCCATTGCACGATCGGGCGTAGATCCGAAGGCGATTTCGTTTTCCGCGGTGGGTAACTGCATCCCGACCGATTCGCGCTATGCCTATGTGGCCCGGGTGGCAACCATCCAGGGTGGCATGACCACCGATTCGGTCGCGTTTGCGGTAAACCGCCTGTGCGGTTCGGCCCAACAGGCCATCGTGAACTGCGCCCAGTCCATTCTGCTCGGCGATACCGATTTTGCCGTCGGCGGCGGTGTGGAAGTGATGTCGCGCGGGGCCTACCTGTTGCCGGCGCTGCGCAGCGGCGCGCGCATGGGCGATACCAAGGCGATCGACGCCATGGTGGCGGTGCTCACCGATCCGTTCGGTGTCGGCCACATGGGGATCACGGCCGAGAACCTGGCTTCCAAGTGGGACATCAGCCGTGAAGATCAGGACGCCTTCGCGCTCGAGTCGCAAAAGCGCGCCGCCGCGGCGGTAGCCGACGGTCGCTTCAAGAGCCAGATCGTTCCGATCTCGTTCGAGACCCGCAAGGGCACCGTGGTGTTCGACACCGACGAGCACCTGCGCGCCACCACCATGGAAGCGCTGGCCAAGATGAAGCCGGCGTTCAAGAAGGACGGTTCGGTGACGGCAGGCAATGCCTCGGGCATCAACGATGCGGCGGCCTTCCTGGTCCTGGCCGACGCGGCCAAGGCGGCGGCGGGCGGTCACAAGCCGATCGCGCGTCTGGTGTCGTACGGGATCGCCGGGGTGCCGAACGAGCTGATGGGCGAAGGTCCGATCCCCGCTTCCAAGATCGCGCTGCAGCGTGCCGGCCTGTCGCTGGACAAGATCGACGTGATCGAATCCAACGAAGCCTTCGCCGCCCAGTCGCTGGCGGTGAACAAGGGGCTCGAGCTCGACCCGTCCAAGGTCAACCCCAACGGCGGTGCGATCGCAATCGGTCACCCGGTGGGTGCCACCGGTGGCGTGATCATCACCAAGCTGCTGCATGAGCTGATCCGCGTGAATGGCCGCTACGGCATGGCCACCATGTGTATCGGCGGCGGCCAGGGCATCACCACGATCTGGGAACGGATCTGATTGCTGCCGTGATTGTGCTGCACATCGCAAACCCCGCTCCGGCGGGGTTTGTTTTTTGATGCGCCACGAACGGCACACCAACTTGGAGATGCAAGTCCTCTACTTGCCCGGCAACGGGATGCGTTAGCCGAACGGAAAGGGTGTCGCGGCTAACTGCAGGCGGGAGTCGCATGACGAGGGTGTATGACAAAGCAACTTGACAGCGCCCGCTCGTTGGCACAGTCTTGAACACCCGGATTCTGGGCGTTGAGGCTTTTGTCGCCGAGCTGGTCCTTGGCCGCCTTAGCGAAGCTTCCGCCCATTGCCCCGGGAAAATGGAGGCAGCCACGATGAAGCAAACTTCCCGGCCCACATCCATCAAGCGCGACCGCGCGCCCGTCGGTTCCAGGGGCGCGGCGGCTCGCAACGCGCCCAAACGCGAACAGGTCGAATACTGGCTGGGCGATTTCGGCCAGATCGATCTGCTGACCGAGTTGCCCAATCGCAGCCAGTTTCTCGATCGCTTGAACGGCGCGATGGCACGCGCGACCCGCAGCAAGCAGTTCGTTGGTCTGATGCTGCTGAATCTCGATCACTTCAAGGCATTGAACGTCAGCTATGGCCATCAGGTTGGCGATCTCGTGTTGAAGAAGCTGGCCGAGCGTCTCAAAGACTGCACGCGAAAAAGCGATACGGTCGCCCGCATAGGCGGGGACGAATTCGCGGTGATACTGGAGGACCTTACTGAGACGCAGGACGCTGCCATCGCGACGCGACGGCTGTTGAAGGGGCTCGGCCAGCCCCTGGAACTCGAAAGTGGGGAAATCGCAGTCACGGCGACCGTCGGCGTCGCCTTTTTCCCGGCCGATGCCGATAACGTCGATGCGCTGCTGCAAAAGGCCGACATCGCGATGTGCCATGGCCGGGAACATCAGCGCAACACCTGCCAATTCTATTCCCCGGACATGCAGCTGCAGAGCCGGAATGGCGAGCTGCGTCGCGCCAAGATCGAACAAGGTGTCGCCAGCCTGACGCCACGTGAGCACGAAGTGATGCAGATCCTCGTTGCCGGAAACGCCAACAAGATGATCGCATACATGCTCGGCACCAGCCCGCGGACCATCGAGAATCATCGGGCAAAAATCATGGACAAGATGGATGCGGGCTCGCTGCCCGAACTGGTGCGTATGGTGATCGACGTGCGCGGCGCTGCGACCAACGCACATGCGCAGTAAGACCGCTGTATGACATTTACCGCGCAGGTATTGTTGCGGATATCATAGGTCGCCGCGCACCGCTAGGATGTGAACTGTCAGCCGCATTCCCGTTCATGCCGTAGTAGCGAAAGCAGGTTCAGACTGGGTGAGGCAAGAGACAACCACGCTCATCCAAGGAAAGATCATGAGAAATAACTTCAAACAACACGCGTTAAACTCAGCACTGTTTGCTACGTTCGCCCTCGGCGCCGCCACCTTCGGCGCTAACAGCTACGCCGCGCAAACCACCGGCGCATTCGCCGTGACGGCAAACGTCACCGCGGCATGCACGGTTTCAGGAAGCCCCCTTGCCTTCGGCGACTTCAGCGCGCTCGGCGGGGATGTCGACGGCACCAGTACCCTCACCGCCACCTGCACCAACGGAAGCCCCTATACGATCGGGCTGAGTGCTGGCGTAAGCGCTGGCGCAGCGGTAACCACGCGGCATTTGACGCATACGGATGCGATCACCCTGCTCAACTACAACCTGTCCCCTGTTGCATCGGGCGGCATCAACTGGGATCTGATCGGCGGGACAACAACCAAGGCCGGCACAGGCAATGGCGCAGCGCAGGCGATTACCGTCTTCGGCCGAATCCCCGGCGGCCAGACCAGCGCGATCGTGGGAACTTACAGTGACACCATCACCGCAACCATCGACTTCTAACGCCAGCCTGAAAGCCAGGAGGCGCGGCCGTGCAGGCCGCGCCTTCTATTTTTTGTACCTGCTGGCGTGTACTTCGGCGCAGGCGGGCACATTCGTCGTGAGCCCGGTACGCGCGACGCTGTCCGCCAGCCACCAGGTGGGCGCGCTCACGGTGCGCAACGACGGCGCCGAGCCGACCGTGGTGCAACTGGAAGTGCTGAGCTGGTCGCAGCAGGACGCCAAGGATGTCTACGACCCGACCCGCGAGATCCTCGCGACGCCACCGATTTTCACCGTGCCTCCCGGCGGCTCGCAGATCGTCCGGGTAGGGCTGCGTCGCGCCCCCGATCCCGAGCGCGAGCTCAGCTACCGGCTTTACCTGCAAGAGGTGCCGCCCCCACCCAGACCGGACTTCCAGGGGCTGCAGGTGGCGCTGCGCATCGGGATACCGGTGTTCGTGCTGCCATCCGCTGCGGCCAAGCCGGTGCTGCGCTGGCAGCTAAGCCGCACACCACAGGGACAGCTCAAGCTTGGCTTGGGCAACGACGGCAAGGCCCATATCCAGGTCGCCAATTTCAGGCTCGTTCCAGCCGGCCGGGAGCCGCTTCCCACCCGGCAGGTCGCCGCCTACGTGCTCCCGGGCCAGAGCCGCGACTGGCTGGTGGACGCTGCCCCGGCCCCGCCGCCGGGTAGCGCGTTGCGCCTTTTCGCCCAGACGGATGCCGGTGATATTGAGGCGGAACTCGTTGTAGAACAGGAGTGACCCGAGCGCCCCGCAGCGGCGTGTCGGGGACGCAATGATTCCGTTCTTTCACTGCCATTCCCCCGCGAACTGGCAGCTCTTTCATGGTTTTCGAGAAGTTCCATACCGCATCAAGTCGATCCGCGCGTGCGTCGTGGTGATTCTGGCGGGAATGCTGGGCACGGCGCTTGCCGCAACACCGGAAAGCGCTCAACAGGCGGGCGTTGAAACCGTTGCCACAGACGAAATATTCCTGGCGCTGCGCATCAACCGGCAGGGTCCGGAGGAGACCGTGCTGTTGCTCCGTCGGCGCAGCGATGGGCTCCTGCTCGCGCGAGGTGAGGATTTGGAGCGCTGGCGGCTACGCGTGCCAGGTGCGGCGGCGCTGCGCCGTGGCGGTGAAGACTGGTATTCGCTCGACGCATTTCCGGGTCTTACGTATCAAGTGGATGAGTCGCGCCAGACGTTGTCTGTCGATGCGCCGTCGGGACTCTTCCTGGCCACCTCGCTGATCGGGCAGGATGCAGGATTCAGCGTCCCGCGGCCCGCGGCGCCGGGCGCCTTCGTCACCTACGATCTGTCGGTCGATCGCGCGGACGGCCCCACTCACGCTGGCGGCCTGTTTGATGTGGGCGTCTTCAATGCGTGGGGCACGGGCACCGGAAGCGTGCTCGCGCGCGACACCGGCACCGGCGCACACGTCGTCCGCCTCGACACGACCTGGACGCAGGATCGCCCGGCGCAGCTGGCGAGCCTCCGGATCGGCGATGCGATCAGCGCGGCGGGCAGTTGGGGGCGCTCGCTGCGCTTTGGCGGCTTGCAGTGGGCGACCAATTTCGCGACCCAGCCTGGCCTGGTCACGTTCCCGCTGCCGAGTGCAAGCGCAGAGGCCGTGCTGCCGTCCACGGTCGATCTCTTCGTCAACGATGCACTGCGCCTGCGCCGCGACGTGCCGACCGGCCCGTTCACCATCCGCGATCTCCCCGTTGTGAGCGGGCAAGGCGAAGCGCGCTTGGTGGTGCGCGACCTGCTGGGCCGCGAGCAGGTGATCACCTTGCCTTACTACGCCAGCCCGCGCCTGTTGCAGGAGGGCCTGCGCGAGTACTCTTATGAGATGGGTTTTGTGCGCAACAACTATGGCATCGACAGCAATGATTATGGCCGCTTCGCCGTGGTCGCCACCCATCGTTTGGGCTTCAGTAACGCGTTCACCGGCGAGGCGCGCGGCGAGCTGCTGCGCGAGCAGCAGACGGTGGGTGTTTCCGGCGCATGGTTGTGGCCCACCGCCGGATTGTTCAGTGCGTCCGTTGCCGCGAGCCACGCCGAGCGTGGCACGGGTGAGTTGGTCGCGCTCGGCTTCGAGCGCCAGAGCCGATCGCTCAGTCTTGGGGGAAACGTGGAACTCGCCAGCCAACGCTTTGCACAGCTCGGGCTGCAGCCGGGCGAATTGGCGCCGCGCCAGGTGAGTCAGTTTTTCGTCGGCGCCAACGCCGGCGCCTACGGCTCGGTGGCCGCGAGTTACACCCGCCAGGATTACCGTGACCGGGACGAGGTCGAGCTGGCTAATGCGAGCTACAGCATCCGGCTCGGGAAACTGGGCTTCCTCAGCTTCTCGGTGCTGCGCGTTCTGAGCGGAGAAACGAAGACCTCGTTCAACCTGAATTTCACGTACGTGCTGGGGGAACGGAGCAGCGCCAGTGTCAGCGCGGCCCACGACCCGACCGGCAGCCAGGCGGTGGTGCAGGTGCAACGCAATCTGCCGCCGGGCGACGGCATTGGCTATCGCCTCGTCGCCGGCGCGACCGAGGCGACGAAATCGCAGCGCGTGGGCGCCGACCTCAGTGTGCAGAACGCGGTCGGCCTGTATACGCTGGAGGCAGCCCGAGACCAGGGGCAGACCGGCTATCGCGCCGGCGCCCGCGGCAGCGTGGCGATACTGGGGGGCAATGTGTTCGCGAGCCGGCAGATCGGCGACGCCTTTGCCGTGGTGCAGGTTCCCGATTATCCGGGCGTGCGCGTTTACGCCGACAATCAAGTGGTGGCGCACACCGACGCCGGCGGCAGTGCATTGGTGCCGCGGCTGCGCCCTTACCAGAAAAATACCATCCGTATCGAACAAGCGGATCTGCCGATGGATGCGGAGATCGATGCCCTGGCGCAAGACACCGTGCCCTACCTGCGCAGCGGGGTGCTGCTGCAAATCCCGGTAAGACGCTCGCGCGGCGCGCTGCTGACGGTGATTCTCGATAACGGTGAGCCACTGCCCGCGGGGGCGGTCGTGAACATCGCCGGGGAGACGAATGAATTCCCCACCGGCTTGAAAGGCGAGGTGTATGTAACCGGGCTCTTGCCAAGCAATCGCCTGCGCATCGGCTGGCGCGGCCAGCATTGCGAAGTCGTCGTGCCCTTCCTGCCAACGACCGATCCGCTGCCCCATCTGGGGACCTACACGTGCGCAGGGGTAAGGCCATGACCCGATCATTCGATCGACTTCACCGTGTCCCGGCTACGGTCTCTGGGCGGCGAACCACCCGCAGCGCGGCATCGACGTGGCTCGTGGCGGCCACTCTGCTCGGCACTTCGCTGTCGGCCTGGTCGGTCACCTGCAGCGTCAGCGCGACCGGCGTCAACTTTGGCAGTTACGACGTGTTCAGCAATGTGAATTCAGATGGTGCCGGGAGTGTCAGCGTGAGTTGCGACGCGGCCGCTTCCTATTCGATCGCCATCAGTTCGGGGAACGGGTCCTATGCTTCGCGCTGGATGGCCAGCGGCGCCCACCAACTTGCGTACAACCTGTATCGGGAGGCTTCGCGCAGCACCATCTGGGGAGATGGCACGGGCGGCAGCGCCGTCGTCGGCGGCAGCGGCACCGGTGCGACGCATACGGTGTACGGCCGCATTCCGAGCCGTCAGAATGTCTATGCGGGGAGCTACAGCGACAACATCGTCGTCAGCGTCACGTACTGAGGACGGCCGGTCGACCCGGTCAATCACGACATCCTGATCACGTACCGAAACTGATCCGACGGTATCCGGAAGCGGGGATGATGGCAGAAGGTGTCATCAGCCCGAGGACGCAAGGTTCACCGCAAGGCGGGTCCGGTGAGTCCGCTGACCCCGTCCCCGACTCGATGTGCGCCCGATTTGTGCGACGGCATGGCCCGCAACGGGTTATGCACCACATTTTGGTGCGCTATCATGAACATGCACGCAAACGGTGCAGTCTCCGTGCGAAAGGCCATGCAAGCATGGTTCAGGAGCGCTTTTCTGCTGGCACGCTTTTCGCTGATATACGGTAGTCCGGAATCACAACGAGAAAGGCAGGCCCCGCGTCATGACCATCAAGAACTTCTACAACGAGATGACAGACGAGGCAGGGCGGGTCCGTCCGCACTATGCCTCCTACGCCAACTGGCTGTCCGAGATGCCGGAAGAGCGACTGTCGCAGAAACGTGCCGAAGCCGACGCGCTGTTCCACCGCTACGGGATCACCTTTGCGGTGTATGGTGAAAATGCGGGAACGGAGCGGCTGATCCCGTTCGACATCATCCCGCGCATCATTCCGGCGGACGAGTGGCAGATGCTGGCTGCCGGCCTGCGCCAGCGGGTGAAGGCGCTGAACATGTTCATCCGCGACATCTACCATGATCAGGACATCCTCCGCGCCGGCACCATCCCGCCCGAGCAGGTGCTGAACAATGCCCAATATCGCAAGGTGATGCAGGGCGTCGATGTCGCGCGCGACATCTATGCGCACATTGCGGGCGTAGATGTAGTGCGCGCCGGTGCAGGCGAGTATTACGTGCTCGAAGACAATCTGCGGGTGCCGTCGGGCGTGTCCTACATGCTCGAAAACCGCAAGATGATGATGCGGCTGTTCCCGCGCCTGTTCTCGCGCTACAAGGTGGCGCCGGTCGACCGCTATCCCGACATGCTGCTCAACATGCTGCGCAGCGTGGCGCCGACCGGGGTGACCGACCCGACGGTGGTGGTGATGACGCCGGGTGCCTACAACAGCGCCTATTTCGAACACGCCTTCCTGGCCCAGCAGATGGGGGTCGAGCTGGTGGAGGGGCAGGATATGTTCGTCAAGGACGAGCAGGTGTTCATGCGCACCACCCAGGGACCGCAACGCGTCGATGTGATCTACCGTCGGGTGGACGACGACTTCATCGACCCGCAGGCCTTCCGTCCGGATTCCGAACTGGGGGTACGCGGCATCCTCGGCGCCTACCAGGCGGGCCGGGTCACGGTAACCAATGCGATCGGCAGTGGCGTGGCCGACGACAAGTCGATCTACCCCTATGTGCCGGACATGGTCCGCTTCTACCTCGGCGAAGAGCCGATCCTGCACAACGTGCCGACCTACATGTGCCGCAAGAAGAACGATCTGGCCTATGTGCTCGACCATATGGCCGAGCTGGTGGTGAAGGAAGTCCATGGTGCCGGCGGCTACGGCATGCTGGTGGGGCCGGCCTCCACCAAGGCCGAGATCGAGGATTTCCGCAAGATCGTCGAGAAGTTCCCCGAGCGCTACATCGCCCAGCCCACCCTCGCGCTGTCGGCCTGCCCGACCTTCGTCGAATCGGGGATCGCGCCACGACACATCGATCTGCGTCCCTTCGTGCTGTCCGGCGAGGAGATCCAGCTGATTCCGGGCGGGCTCACCCGGGTGGCATTGCGTGAGGGCTCGCTCGTGGTGAACTCGTCGCAGGGCGGCGGCACCAAGGATACCTGGGTGCTGGAAGCGTGATGTCAGGCCTGATGGAGAACAACAAATGCTGAGCCGTACTGCTGATCACCTCTACTGGATGGCCCGCTACATGGAGCGGGCAGAGAACATCGCACGCATGCTGGATGTGAACCTGCGCATGTCGATGATGCCGCAATCACAGATCCAGGAAGACCAGGCCTGGGGCGCCACGTTGCGCATCATGGGACTGGAGACGGCGTTTCACGAGCGCTACGCCGAAATCACGCCCGACAACGTGCTCGAGTTCATGATTCTCGATGAGACCAATCCGTCGTGTATCCGCAACTGCCTGCGCGCAGCACGCGAGAACGCCCATGCGGTGCGCGGCACGCTGACCTCGGAGCTGTGGGAGACCACCAACGGGACATGGCTCAAGATGCGCGACTTCAGCCGGGAGGAGTTCGCCGACGTGGGCGCCGGCGAGTTTTTCGAGTGGGTCAAGTACCGTTCGCATCTGTCGCGCGGGGTCACCATCGGCACCATGCTGCAGGACGAGGCCCTGCGTTTCATCCGGATCGGCACCTTCCTCGAGCGCGCTGACAATACCGCGCGTATCCTCGATGTGAAATACCAGATTCTGCTGCCGGCCGGCGAGGCCGAAGGCGGCGCCGCGGACTATTACCAGTGGAGTGCGCTGCTGCGCTCGGTGTCGGCGTTCGAAGTGTATCGCAAGGTCTATCGCGACCTGATCACGCCGTCGCGGGTCGCCGAGCTGATGCTGCTGCGGGTCGACATGCCGCGTTCGCTGGCACGGTGCCTGAAGGAGGTCTATTCCAACCTGCAGCGCGTGAGCAATGCGCAGTCGGCCGAAACCGAGCGTCAGGCGGGCGAACTCGAGGCCCAGCTCCGCTTCGGTCGGATCGACGACATCGTCCGCGGCGGCCTGCACAGCTACATCCTGCGCCTGCTCGACCGCGTGCAGGGGCTGGGAAACCGGATTGCGGACGACTTCCTGGTTCCGGTGTCCTGACCAGCAAGCTTCTCCCGGGCAGCCTCTCGGGCTGCCCGGGGGCCCACGCGCCGGTGATCGCGTTCATTTTGCCTTGGCGTGGTGCTCGAGGTAGTGCTTGAGAATCAGCTTCAGCTTGGCGGCATGCTTCAGGTTGCCATGTTCCCTGGCCATGGCGATGTCGTCGGCGATCATGCGCTTGATCCGCTTCTCGCCTTCGGCGGTCTGGACCATGTAGGCACCCATCTCCACCGCAAGCATCTCCGGCACATGTTCGTGCTCGGCGATCGCCAGCAGTTCGTCCTCGGTCAGATCCGATAGCTCGATACAGTCTTGAATCGTCAGCATGGTGTTCTCCTGCCCGAACTGCTCGGGCTCACGGTGTGTCACCGCTTGCCGTACGCGGCGGTTGCCCCCGATGAATTGATGTTGGGTGACGTTTGCGGATAGTTCAATCCGCTTTTTTTGTCCGGATGCGTGCAGACCAGATTCCGGTGCCGGCGACGTGCGAGAATTCGGCCCCCGATGTTTTCGAGTTTTTTCGCATGAGCCAGGTTCAGCATACCATCACCGACCTCGTCGTCCACCGCCTGCTCAAGCCGGAAGGCGCCCCCGCCACGGTCGACCTGCGCGCCTCGTCGTGCGCACTCGACAGCGCCGCGGTGCGGCTGGTCGAGCGCCTGTGCGGGCACTATGCGGATCGTTCGAGCAAAGGCTTCGGCCGTTTCGAGACCGACGAGGCTGCCTATCCGCTGCCACTGCTGGTGCACGATCATGTCGTGGCGCGCAGCATCGATTTCGCCACCCTGTCGCAGCGGATGATGGAACAGCTGCAGGCCTGCATCGACGACGAGGTCGCGACCGACGGTTTCGTGCTGCTTGCCCGTATACAGGAGGACAGCACCGACACGCTGTGGGTGGCGCTGGTGGGCGAGACCGTGGGGAGCGCAATCACCGGCGCACTCGATGTGGTCGATTGCGCGCATCTGGATTTCTCCACCCTGCGGGCGGCGGGACGCATCGATCTCAGTGGCTGGCAGCGCGGCGATGAACGCTATATCAGCTTTCTCAAGGGGCGCGGCGATGTCGCGCCGTGGTTCAAGCGCTTTCTCGGCTGCAGCGACGTGGTCGTCGCGCGGAAGGAAACCAGGAAGCTGGTGCTGGCCCTCAACCAGTTCGTCGACAGCGAACGCCTCGAGCCGCCGGCACGCGATGCCTTGCTCGAGCGCGCGCACGGCTATCTCGACGAGCTGGGCGAGAGCGGCGAGCCGCTCGCGCTCGACGAGGTCGCCCGCCAGATATGCCCGGACCGGGCCGCGCAGCTCGATGCGGTGCTCAACACCGAGGGGCTCAAGCTGAGCAGCGGCTTCGTCCCGGATCGGCGCGCAATCCGCCAGCTGGTGCGCTTCAGTGCGAGTGGCGAGCAGTGGAAGCTGGAGTTCGACCGCAGCGGCCTGCATTCCGGCGCGGTGCACTACGATCGCGCCACCGATACCCTGGTGTTGTCCGGCCTGCCGGACTACCTCAAGCGCATGCTGCTGGAGGAGTAGGGTACGCCCGGGGCGTGCCCCGGCGGCCCCCGCGAATCGCTCGCCCGAACGGTAACGGCTGGCAACGGCTGCCCGCCTGGCGGCGGATTTCACCGATACTTCTGGCCCGTCACCTGCGTCCGGCGTTCGCCCCGCAGTGCCGCCGCCCCGGCGGCACACGGCAGCACCGGACGCCTCGACCACACACTACTGCATATCGCCAATGACAAACGCTCAATGGTTCCTGCTCGTCGGCGCACTGTTGCTGGCGATGGGACTGACCTCGTCGGTTCTCAAACGCCTGCCGGTAACCTCGGCCATCGTCTATCTGGCGGTGGGCATCGTCGTCGGCCCGATCGGACTCGGCCTGTTTCACTTCAATCCGCTCCAGCAGTCCGGCCTGCTCGAGGTGCTGACCGAGGCCGTGGTGCTGATCTCGCTGTTCTCGGCCGGGGTGAAGATGCCGGTTCCGGTGAGCCTGCCGCGCTGGCGCGCGCCGATCCTGCTGGCGACGCTGTCGATGGCGCTCACCGTGGGGATGGTGGCGGGGTTCGCGCATCTTGTGCTCGGCATCGAGATCGGCGCGGCGATATTGCTCGGCGCCATCGTGGCGCCCACCGATCCGGTGCTGGCGACCGACGTCCAGACCCGTCATCCGGGCGACCGCGACCGCCTGCGCTTCACCCTGACCTGCGAAGCGGGCATGAACGACGGCAGCGCGTTCCCGTTCGTGATGCTCGGTCTCGGGCTGCTCGGACTGCACGAACTCGGCGAGTTCGGGGTGCGCTGGGTGCTGGTCGACCTGCTGTGGGCGACGGCTGCCGCGATCGTGATCGGGGTCGTGGGCGGCGCGGCGCTGGCGCGGGTGGGCCATGCGCTGCGTGCGCGGAAACCGTCGTACGGCCTGATGGATGACTTTCTCGGACTGGGGCTGATCGGTACGGTATATGGACTCAGCGTGGTGGCCAGCGCATGGGGATTCCTGGCGGTCTTTTTCGCCGCCGTGGCGCTGCGCCAGACCGAGCGCGAGCTCGCGGGCAGTGCGCCGGAGGTGGCGGAAAGCCTCCGCGGCGAGCCGGGTGGCGAGGGTGAGGCTGCGGTGCTGGAGGAGGCAGAGCAGGAAGTGGCGGGGATCAGCAGCGGTTCGCTGGTGTTCAAGGAGCACCTCGAGCGCTTGTCGGAAGTGGTGCTGATCCTGCTGGTCGGCGGCTCCCTGTTCATCGATTCGTGGAGCGTGCGCGCGGTCGGGCTGGCGCTGTTCCTGTTTCTGGTGGCGCGCCCGGTGAGTGTCGCGATCGGTCTGCTCGGCACGCGCACGTCGTGGCGCATACGGGGGCTTGCCGGATGGTTCGGCGTGCGTGGCATCGGCTCGCTCTACTACCTGATGTATGCGATCCAGCACGGTTTGCCGGAACCGGTCGCACTGGAACTGATCCACATGACCCTGGTGGTGGTGACCCTGTCGATTCTGTTCCACGGCGTCAGTGTCAAGCCGATGATGGGATGGTTCTGGTCGGGGCGCCGCAAGTAGTCCGCCGTGGCATCGAGGCGCATGGCGCGCCTGGGCTGTTTCGGCAACCGTCGTTCGTGGCTTCGTCGGCGTGCGCTGGATCCCCCCGTGGTTGGCCCATCAGCGGGGTGCGGGCAGCGTGCCGCGGAACGCGTCGGCGTCGGCCGTAAAGTGCTCGGCCAGCCAATCGGCAACTGCCGCCACCCGCGTCTGCTGGCGTGCGTCGGGGTGGATCAGCAGCCACAGATCGCGACTGGGCACCGGCTCGGGCCCTTCGATCCGGAGCAGGTCGGGATGGGGATCGGCGAAGAAGCAGGGCAGGATGCCGCGACCGATGCCGCTGGCGACGGCACGCGTGAGGCCATGCAGGCTGTTGGTGCGCAGACGCACCCGTCCGTCGTGCACATGCCGGGCTAACCAGCGCATTTCCGGGGTGTGCTCAAGCTCCTCACTGTAGGCCACCCAGTCGGGTGTCGCGACCGATGGGTCGCCGTGCGCCGAGATGTAGACGTTCTGTGCGCATTCGGCCACCTTCCGGATCAGGAAGTCACCGCTGGCCGGGCGCGCGAGACGAATGGCGATGTCGGCCTCGCGGCGCGATACGCTGAGGTTGTCGTTGCTCGCGATCAGCTCGATCGACAGCGCCGGATGACGGGCGTATAGCGTGGGGAGGCGAGGGACCAGATAGTCGGCCACGATCGCGCTCACCGAGGTGATCCGCACCACCCCGCCCACCGCCCGGCCGTCGGCCTCGGCCACGCGCCCCAGTCCGGCCACCTGCTCTTCGATGTGTCCGGCCCGTTCAAGGATGCGCGCGCCGACCGGTGTCGCCTGCCACAGGCCGTCGCTACGTTCGAACAACACGGTACCGAGCGCCGATTCGAGCGCGCGCAGGCGCCGTGCGACGGTGGTCTGGTCCACCTTGAGGCGACGGGCCGCGGCCGCCAGCGTGTGTTCGCGTCCGATCACCACCAGAAAGCGCAGATCATCCCAGTTCATCCGCCGTCCCCTGTCCGAAGGCCTGCATTATTGCAGGGTTGGGCGGCAGCAATGTCGATATGCGCAGGCACGTCGGGCGGTTAGTCTCGCAGCACCGACTTCACCTGCCGAGGACCCCGTCATGCCCGAGCCCATCACCCTGCGTCAGTTGTCCGCCAAGCCCTCTGCGCCGACCCCCCTGTCCGGCGCTGCCCTGATCCTGGTCGATGCCCAGAACACCTATCGCGATGGCGCTTTGGCGCTGGTCGGTTTCGAGCCCGCACTCGACGAGTGTGCCCGACTGCTGCGACGGGCCAGGGCACTCGCGGTGCCGGTGATTCACATTCAGCACGACTCCGGTCCCGGGTCGCCGTTCGACATCCGTGCCGCGACCGGTGCGATTGCCGACAAGGTGGCCCCGCAGGTGGGCGAGGCGGTGGTGGTGAAGCATTATCCGAATGCCTTCGTCGCCACCGACCTCGATGCGCGGCTGAAGGCGCTCGGGGCGACCCGGCTGGTAATCGCCGGGTTCATGACCCATATGTGCATCAATTCCACTGCCCGCGGTGCCTTCAACCTCGGCTACGAAGTCGTGATCCCGGCCAGCGCCACGGCAACGCGGCCCTTGCCGGCAACCGACGGTGGCACCGTGGATGCCATCGCCCTGCAGCGCGCGGCGCTGGCCGCGCTGGCCGACCTGTTCGCGGTGGTGGTGGCGGACGGTGCAGCCATTCCAGACTGAGTTTCGGCCCGCACGCTTGCGCGGGCGCGCTCGCGACGCCGTGCTCAGGCGCCCTGGTCGGTACGTGGCTTGATCACCGCATCGTGGTAGAGGAAGGCGTCCCGCACATGTTCGCGCAGGCGGTCGTCGTCCCAGGGCTTCTGCAGAAACCGGTAGATGGCGCCTTCGTTGATCGCCCGGGTGACCGACTCCTGGTCGGCGTAGCCGGAGAGCACGATGCGCACCGTATCGGGGTGCAGATCCTTGACCCGTCTGAGGAAATCCGTCCCGGTCATGTGCGGCATGCGCTGGTCGGAGATGATCACCTTGACCGGATGGGTGGCCAGCAGCTCGAGCGCGCGGGTGCCGCTCTCGGCGGTCAGGGTACGGTAGCCGTCGCGCGCCAATAACCGGCGTAGCGCCGAGAGTACGTTCGGCTCGTCGTCGACCAGAAGGAGGGTGCGATCGGCCGCGGTCTCGCTCCCCGGCTGCGGCAGGCATCGGCCCTCGCTCACCAGCGCGGAAAAGGCCTCCCCCGACATCGGCCGCGCGAAGAAATAACCCTGCATCTGGTCGCAGCCGCGCGTCCGCAGGTAACCGAGCTGGGCTTCGGTCTCGACCCCTTCGGCTACGACCTTGAGGTGCATCCGGTGGGCAAGGTCGATGATCGACACCGCGATCATGGCCGCGGTGGGTTCGCTGACCACGTCGCGCACGAAAGACCGGTCGATCTTCAGGGTGTCGATCGGAAAGCGGCTCAGATAGGCGAAGCTGGAATAACCGGTGCCGAAATCGTCCAGCGACAGTCTGACACCGATGCGTTTGAGCGCATGCAGAATGGCGATGGTCCGTTCCGGATCGGCCATGAGCATGCTCTCGGTCACCTCCAGTTCCAGGCAGGCCGCCGGTACCTCATGGCGCGCCAGGGCCTGCGCCACGATCTCGGCCAGATCATCGGCGTAGAACTGGCGGCCGGATACATTGACCGCCAGATGCAGCTCGGGGTGGCCGGCGTCGCGCCAGCGCCGCAAGCGGGCACAGGCGGCATCGATGACCCAGGTGCCGATGGGCACGATCAGTCCGGTCTTTTCGGCCAGCGCGATGAAGCGCGCCGGCGTCTCGAGCTCGCCGCCTTCGCGCTGCCAGCGGATCAGCCCCTCGGCGCCGACCATCTGGCCGGTGCGCAGGTCGACCTTGGGCTGGTAGTGCAACACGAATTCGTCGCGTTCAAGCGCGCGCCGCAAGGCCGCTTCGAGCGCCAGCTGGGCGACCGCGTTGGCATTCATGTCGGCGGTGTAGAAACAGAAGCCGTTGCGTCCGTTGGTCTTGGCCCCGTTCATCGCCGCATCGGCATTGCGCAGCAGGTCAGCGGCGTTGGCGCCGTCTTCCGGAAAGACGCTGATGCCGATACTGGCGCCGACATAGGCTTCACCGCTGCCGGCCAGGAGGAACGGTGCGGCCAGTGCGGTCACGATGTCGCGTGCCACCACCGCCGGCTCATCCGGGGTGCCCACGGGTTCGAGCAGCAGCAGGAATTCGTCGCCACCGAAGCGGGACAGGGTGTCGCCGCTGCGCACGCGTGCGCGCAGGCGGCGTGCGACGTCCACCAGCAACTGGTCGCCGACGACATGTCCGAGGCTGTCGTTGATGGTCTTGAAGTGATCGAGGTCGATGAACAGCACCGCGACCCGGTGCCCATGGCGTTGCGCCCGGTCGAGGGCGTGCTCCAGGCGGGACTGGAGCAGCAGCCGGTTGGGCAGGTCGGTGAGCGGGTCGTAGTGGGCAAGATGCGCCAGTTGCTCCTCGCTGTGCTTGAGCTGGCTGATGTCGCTGAATACGCCGACGTAGTGGGTCGGACGGTCGTGCTTGTCGCGCACCGTGGACAGGGTCAGCCACGCGGGGTACACCGAACCGTCCTTGCGCCGGTTCCAGATTTCGCCCTGCCATTGCCCGATATTGAGCAGGCTCGCCCACAGCGCCTGGAAGAACTCCGGACCGTGCCGGCCCGACCGGAGCAGGGAGGGGGTGCGACCCAGGGCTTCGGCTTCGGTGTAGCCGGTGATGTCGGTGAAAGACTTGTTGATTGCCACCAGCGAGGCGTCGAGGTCGGTGATCATGACCCCGTCGCGGGTGCTCTCGAAGACGGTCGCGGCCTGGCGCAGGTGTTCCTCCGCCAGGTGGCGCTCGGTGATGTCCTTCACCACCCCGACGTAGCGGGTCGGCGGGCCCGCCGGTTCGGCGACGGGGAACGCGCGATCCAGGACCCAGCGCACGGAGCCGTCGGGCCGCACCACGCGGTATTCGTGCGCATAGGGTCGGGCGTTCGCCTGTGCCGAATGGACGGTGGCCATGACCCGTTCGATGTCGCCCTGGTGGACACCTTCCACGAACGAGCGCGGGCTGGCATAGAGCGAGGCAACCGACCGCTGCCAGATCTCCTCGTAGGCCGGACTGGCATAGAAGATCCGTTTGTGGACAATGTCGGCCATCCAGATCACATCATTGATGGTCGAGGCGATGACCCGGAAGCGTTCCTCGCTTTCGTGCAGGGCCAACTCGGTGTCCTGCCGCTCGATGCGTTGGGTACTGTCGCGCAGACTCCGTTCGAGGGCCGGACACAGCCGCGCGAGGTTGTCCTTCAGCACGAAATCCCAGACCCCCTCCTTGAGCAGTTCCACCGCGTTCTCCTCGCCGATGGAACCGGAAACCAGGATGAGCGGGCAGTCGGGGACGCGTCGGCGCAACTGGGCGAGGGTGTCGCGAAAGTTCAGTCCCGGGACGTTGTAATCGGCCAGGATGGCGTCCCAGCGGATGCCGTCCAGGGCGGCAGACAAACCGGCTTCGTCCTCGACCCGCACCACATCCGCCACCATGCCCTGCCGCTGGATGTGACGGACCAGCAGTTGGAAGTCGGCAGGATTGTCTTCAATGTACAGAAGCTTGAGCATCGGCGATCTCTGCGGCGGTCCGTCCGCGCCTGCGCGCGGCTTCCGCAGGGGCGTTGAGGAGATTGTTCAAGTATCCGGGTTCTGCCCGGAAAAGCACTGGAAACCGCGTCGGCCATGTGCGAAACGTCATGCCGGGACCTGGAAAGTGAGGAGCATTCGCCATCTCGATGTCATCGAACTAGCGGTGCGGGGCTTCGTTGGTCGCCAGCCAGTAGACGCCGAGCCGCGCCACCGTTTCGGCGAATTCGGTGAAGTCAAGCGGCTTGCGCACAAAGCTGTTGGCGCCGCTCTGGTAGCTCGTCAGCCGGTCGCGCTCCTCGTCGGAAGAGGTGAGGATCACCACCGGGAGCAGCGCGGTACGCGGGTCGACGCGCAGGCGGGCCAGCACCTCCAGTCCGGACAGGCGCGGAAGGCCGATGTCGAGCAGGACCACGGTCGGCAAGCCGTCATCGGCACGCGCGGCAAACTCGCCTTCGGCGAACAGGTAATCCAGCGCCTGTTGTCCGTCGCGCACCACGTCGACCTGATTTACCAGGTTGATCTTCTTCAGCGCGCGCAGGATCAGCAGTTCGTCCTGGGGGTTGTCTTCGACCAGCAGGATGGTCTTGCTCGTCATGGAACGCCTCCTTTGTCATTGCCGGCAGGTAGCGAAAAACAGAATCTTGCGCCCGCGTCGGGGGCTGCCTCCGCGCGCATCCTGCCGCCGTGACGGTGGATGATGCGCTGGACGATGGCAAGGCCAACGCCGGTGCCCTCGAACTCGTCCTGTCGATGCAGGCGCTGGAAAGGCTGGAACAGCCGCTCGGCGTGCGCCATGTCGAAGCCGGCACCGTTGTCGGCCACGCAGATGCCTGCCTGGTCGCCGATCGTGCCGGCGGTCACGCGTATCATGGCATGGGGCCGGTCACGGGTGAATTTCCACGCGTTCTCGAGCAGCTGGGTAAGGACGGCCCCGATCATGGCCGGGTCGGCAACAGCGGTGAGGCCGGCGTCCACGTGCACCGTCACCCGGTGACCCGGCTGGTGCTGGGCCAGTTGGTCGAGTTGCCGGCCCGCCAGCGCGGAAAGGTCGACCGTCTCGCGGCACAGTTCGCCCCGCGTGCAGCGCAACAGCACCAGGATCCCTTCGATCAGTTCGCCCATGTTGTCGCTGGCGTGGATGATCTGGTCGAGACAACTTCTCGCATCACCTTCGAGGCGGCTGCCATGGTCCTCGACCAGCAGCTGCGCGAACCCGCCGATCGCTCGCAGCGGCGCCCGCAGATTGTGGGTCAGGGCGTAGGCGAGGTCTTCGAGTTCGAGGTTGGCCGCCTGCAGTTCGGCGGTGCGTTCGGCAACCCGACATTCGAGTTCGGCATTGAGGCGGCGGATCTCTTCATCGGCCCGTTTGCTGGCGGTGATCTCGCGCGAGATGCCGAACAGGCCGACGACCTGGCCGGCCTCGTCGAAAACCGGCCCTTTGGTCACCAGGAAGACGAGCGCCTTGCCATCGCAGGTTGAAATCCGTTCTTCGTGGGTCTGGGTGCGGCCCGCGGCCATGACCGCCTGATCGGTCGCCATCAGTGCGCGGGCCGAAGCCTCGGGGAACAGGAAGCGGTCGTCGCGGCCGAGGATCTCGTCCACCTGCTTGTCGACAAAGCCCGCGGTGGCGGTGTTGGCCAGCAGATAGCGGCCCTTCCTGTCCTTGACGAACACCGCGTCGGGTGTGCCGGAGATCACCGCATCGAGCAGACGGCGGTTGGTTTCCACCCGCCCGAGCGAGCGTCGCAGCACTTCGCTCAGTACGCTGACCGCCACGCCGTTGGTGATCAGGAAGCCCCACTGCACAAGGTCGTGGCCGGCGGCGATGCGAAAGTCGCGCAGCGGCGGAATCGCCATATAGGCCACGCCGGCCGCGGCCACCGCGGTCGCCACCAGACCGGGCCCGAGGCCACCGAGCAGGGCGCTGAGGATGATCGGAAACATGAACAGAATCAGCAGCGGCCGGTCGTCGAACGCGACCGCAAGGCTGTCGCGCACCACCAGCATGACGAGCGCCACGGCGACGGCGAACACATAGCCCAGCCCCGCCGGCCACCCGCGCGGCGAGATCCCGATCGCCAGCGTGTCCATCAGTCGTTCGCCGGCGCCGGTTTGGGCGGGCGGAACGGCATGCAGGGCGAGAAAGAAGCCCGCGGCACTGGCGACGACGAAGAACGCGCCCTTCGCCGTCGACAGCCAGACCATCGATTCGAGGTCGGTGAAGGCGGCGAGCAGTTGGTCCGAGGTGTAAATCCAGCCCAGTGCCAGCACCATGTAGCTGCCGCAGGCAAGCAGGATGAAGCGGCTGCGCGGCGTTGTCATGGGGTCTCGCACTCGCCGTCCAGGGTGAAGCCGAAGGTGGCGCCTTCGCCTGGTGCGGCCTGGGCGCGGATGGCGCCGCCATGGCGGCGGACGATGCGCTGCACGGTGGCGAGGCCGATGCCGATTCCGGGGAATTCGTCCTGCCGGTGCAGGCGGCGGAAGGGCTGGAACAACTGGTCGCTATGGACCATGTCGAAACCCGCGCCGTTGTCCGCCACACAGATGCCCTGCCGACCGTCGATCGCGCATGCATACACGCGAATCGCCGGATGTGCCGTCTTGCCCGTGTACTTCCAGGCGTTGCCCAACAGGTTGCGCATGACCGCCTCGACCATGCGGGGGTCGCCGACGATGTTCAGTCCCGGCTCGATCGCGGTGGCCACGACCCGATCGGGCTCGGTCCGCGCCAGGTCGTCGGCGATGCCGGCCGCCATCGCCGACAGGTCGATGGTTTCGCGCTGCAGGTCGCCGCGCGCACTGCGCGACAGCGACAGGACCCCGTCGATCAGCTGGCTCATCTTGCGGCTGGCCACGTTGATCTGGTCGAGATAGCGCTTTGCATCGCCGTCGAGCCGGTCGCCATAGTCCTCGAGGAGCGCCTGCGAGAAGCCGCTCATGGCGCGCAGGGGAGCGCGCAAGTCGTGTGAGACCGCGTAGGCGAAGGTGTCGAGCTCCTTGTTGGCGGCGGTGAGTTCGGCGGTCCGCAGTTCGACACGCTGTTCCAGGCTGGCATTGAGTTCGCGCAGCTCCTCGGCCACCTGCTTGCGCTCGGTGATGTCCTGGACGGTGCCGTGGAGTTCGATGACGACACCGTCGGCGTCGAGCGTGGTGTCGCCGCGCGCCATCACCCAGCGCCGGGTTCCGTCGGTGCGCTCGATCTCGGCGTCGCATTCATAGGGCGTGCCCTGCGTTCTTGCGATCTCCACCGCGGCGGCGAGCCGGTCCCAGCTGTCGGCGGTGAAATAGCGCTGGACCTCGGGATAGGTGGCCGCGGGCAGGCTCGGGTCGCGGCCATAGATACGGAAAATCTCCTCCGACCAGAAATGGCTGTCGGTCTGCAGATCCCACGACCAGTTGCCGAGGCCGGCCAGGTGCTGTGCCTCCTTCAGCACCGCGGCGCTGGCGCGTGCCGCCGCTGCAGCCTGCTCCGCGAGCTGCCGTGCGCGGGTCAGGTCGCGGTACAGATCGAGGTTGGCCATGCCCACCGACATGGCGTCGGCCAGGGCCTGTTGCAGTTCGAGCTCGTCGGCCGTGGCCCGGTGGCGGACTGCCCAGTAGCAGCCGATCGCGCCCTGTGGCTGGTCGCGCCCGATCGGCACCATGGAAAGACTCTTGACGAAGGTGGGGCGATAGGCCGCGTAGGGAATCCGTGGATCGACGTAGATGTCTTCGATCGCGACGGCTTCGGCGTGGAGCATGCTCCAGCCGGAGATGCAGGATTCGAGCGGGAAGCGCTGTCCCTTCCACAGCGGACCGATGGCATCCTCGTCCACGTAGTGGCAGTGGCCGCCGTCACGCAGCACCAGGGTGACGCCGTCGGCGCCGGTCAGTTCGCGCACCGCACGGCGCACGATCGCCATCAAGCTGGGCAGGTCGCGCACCGCGGCGATCTGTTCGACGACCTCGGCCAGACGGCGCAGGCGCGCGGCGCTGGCGGCCAGTTCGGATTCGGTCCGGCGGCGCGATGCGACCAGGCTGCCGACGCGCGCGAGCAACTCCTCGGTGGAAAACGGCTTGGTCAGGTAATCCTGCACGCCCTGGCGCAGCAGTCGCAGACGCATGTCGTCGTCGCTCCGCGCGGACAGCACCACGATCGGCAGCTCGCTGGTGATCGGCCGGCTGCGCAATTCGGTCACCAGCTCGTCACCGCTCATGACCGGCATCGTCAGATCGGTGATGATCAGGTCGGGCCTCAATGCGAGCGCCATGTCCAGGCCCTCGCGGCCGTTGAAGGCGTTGCATACGCGGTAATGGGGGCGCAGCAGGGTGGTGATGAACTCGTTCAGGTCGATGTTGTTCTCGACCACCAGCACCAGGGCCTCGTCGTCGGCAGGCAACAGGATCGGAGCCTCGGGGCGCGGGTGCACTTCCAACTCCTCGACCGCCTGGCGGTCGAGGACTTCGTCGAGCGCCACGGGGGCGCTGAACACCGCGCCCGACGGTGCAGCCAGCGGCAGGTGTACCGAGAACAATGCACCGCCACCCGGCGCTTCGGTCAGGTCGACGGTGCCATCGTGCAACCCGATGAACTCCTTGACGATAGACAGGCCCAGACCGGTGCCGACATGATTCCGGCGAGCACCGCCCTCGTCCTGACCCTGGCGGAAGCGTTCGAACACCGCCTTGCGCAGGGCAGGGGGCACGCCCGGCCCATTGTCCTGCACCTCGATCAGCGCAGCGGTGCCGGTCTGCGCCAGCCGCAGCGTGATCGCTCCGCCGTCAGGGGTGAATTTGAATGCATTGGACAGCAGGTTGAGCAGGATGCGTTGCAGCTTTTCACCGTCCGCTTCGATCTGCAGCCGTTCCGGAGCGCTTACGGTGTAAGCGATCCGGCGCTCGGCCGCGAGCGCTTCGAAGTGGCTGGCCATCGCCCGGATCAGGCGGGCGAGGTCGAGCCGCGACCAGGTCATGCCCACGCGGTCGGCGTCGAGTCGGGCCGCGTCGAGCAGGTCGGTGACATGACGGTAGAGCAGGCGCGCGTTGCGCAGCATGACCTCGGTTTCGCGGCGCTCGGCCTCGGGAAAGTCGGGGCCGGGCGCGCGGCGCAGGCGCTGTTCCAGCGGTGCGAGGATGAGGGTGAGCGGGGTACGCAATTCGTGGCTGAGATTGGCGAAGAACTGGCTCTTCAATGCATCGAGCTGCAGTGTCTCCTCGTACAGATGGGTGATTCTCTCGCTGGCTGCGGCGGCCGTGGCGAGCGCCTCGTCGGCGTGCCGCATCGACCGCCGCAGGCGTTCGTGGAACCACGAGAACAAACCGCCCATGAGGACGAACACGGCCACCGCGTAGCTTGCCGACGGGTCCTTGAACGCAAATGACAGTGCAGGCGGGATGAAGAAGTACCAGGCCATCGACGCACTGATGAGGGTTGCCGCGAGGCCGCCGACCAGACCGCCGATCCAGGCGCTGACAAAGGTTGCCGGCAGGAACAGGAACCACACGTAAGGCCTGAAGTAGTCCCACAGCACCCACTGCAGCCCGAGGGCTGCAAAGGGAATGGCGATGGCGAGCACGATCGTCGATGCGGGGTGGGCGATCGGAGGCACTGTCGTGCCGCGGGCGGTCACCGCGGCGGTGACTCCTTTCGCTGCCACGTCGGAAGGGATGCCATTCATGCAGATGTCCTCCGCCGGTCGGTCCGCGAGCGGTCGCGTGTCGATCCATTGGTTTGAACCAGATGGTATACCCCCAATCGCCGCGCCGGCTACCGAAGCGGCGCCGGCGGACCGACCGCGGGTATCTGGCCAGCCCGTGCGGGGGCCGGTCCACCAACGGCTTCATGGCGTTTTATCGTGGATCGCCTGTGCCGGCGCCACGGGACCACGCGCCGATGACGGCGCGGATCGGCGCCATCAAGGCGGAAGTTCGCTCCCTGCAGAGGTGAGTTGCCCGGATGCGGTCGGGTGCTCGGCCGCGCCCGTGGCGAACTGGCCGGCGGCCGGGGTGCGGCCGGACCCGCGCCGCTCTTTCGCGGCGCTGCGCTTGTCTACTGGCAGTGCGCTCGAAGCGACGTCATCGACCCTGCAGGTGTCTCGCCGTTGGCAGGTCGACGGCGGTCACCCCGACCTGCCTGGATGGTCGGTCCATCAGTCGATCGCCATCCATTTCAAGTGACAGGGGCGATACGGGGTGCGTGTCCGGATCGGCGCGGAAAGGCGACGGAGGCGTCGGGTGCGGACGTCACCCCCGGCGGGTCCGGGCGCTCAATGGGGAATGATCGGCTTGACGTCGGATTCGTGCTTCTTGGCCTGTTTGGCGGCCTTTTTCTCCTTGGGATTCAGCGCCGGTTGTTTTCGGGACTCCTTGTTGCTGTGCTGGCCTTTGCTCATGGTCGTTCTCCTGAATGGCACCTGCGGGCGCGAGTGCTGGTTCAGTATAGGCCGCCGGGCCGGGAGAAACCGGGTGCCGCAAAATAAGGGCGGGGCCCTATCGGGGGGAGAGGGTTTGGTGCGCGCTCGGTGCTCGATCAGTGCTCGGTCAGGGTGAGCAGGATGTCGGCGTACCAGGCACAGTTCAGGCCCAGGGCTTCGTCGAGCTTCAGGTCGCGGGTGCCGACATCGAGCCGGGCCGAGTGGATGCCGAGCAACATCCAGGGCAGGTCGCGAAGCGCTGCTTCCGGCTCGGCAATGCGCATCACGACCGGCGCGCCGCTGGTACCGCGGTGGGTGCGCGCATCGGTCAGGAAATAGCCCATTCCCTGGAAACGCAGTCCGAACGACGAGGCGATGATGGCCTGACGCACCACCGGCATATGACTCAGCGTGTCGTGAAAACCAAGGGGAAATCCGACCACCAGCAGCGAGGTGCCGACCTCCACCTGATCGAAGCGGCCGAGCAGGTGTTGCGGGGTAAACGCGCGGTAGACCGTAGTTTGCGGCAACGCGTCGCGATCGAGCTCGATCACGGCCACATCGATTTCGCCGGCGGTGTCACGGCCCTGACGCCAGACGCTCTTGCCGTCGTGGTACAGCGGTATCGAGAATCCGGTTGATTCGGCAAGGTTGTCCGGATCGATATGCAGCTCGATCTCGATCCGGTTCGGGTTGTGCAGGCTGGGTTGGTCGAACAGGACGTGGCGGCTCGTCACCAGAAACAGGCGCTGGTCGCGTTCAAAGAAGAACCCGCTGGCATTGGTCAGTTGCTGGTAGTTCACGAAGGTGACGATCCGTGCCGAGGCCAGGAGCAGGGGTTCGATCATGGAGGTCTTCCGAGTCGGGGGCCGGATCCAGGGCCCGCAAGTCAAGCGCTGGCGGGGCCGGCCGTCATTGTGTGCCGGGGTCCATTGTGCCCGCCAGGGGCTGTTCGTACCACCGCGGCGGCCGGTGTGGACGTCGGTGATGAACGCTCGCCGCGATCGCCGAGGGGCCACGCACCCGTCTGCGCCGCGCCGATGGCGCAGGGGTGTATCGGGGCAAGACTGAACCCGGCGCCCGTGGGGTTCGGGTGCCGGGGGACGCGAACCTGTCCTCGGTCAGCGCGGTTCGTTACGCCAGGGGTTGTCGCCGCGCTGTCTCGTCTCGCTGGCGCTCCGATCCTGGACGCGCTGCCAGTCGTTCCGGTCCGACCGTTCTCGTGGCCGCCCGGATGCAGCGGCAGCATTGCGTTCGCGGTCGTTCCAACCGTCCCTGACGCGTTCGCGCTGCGGGAGTTGCACGCGCTCGCGCTGCTGGATCTGGGTGCGCTCGCGCTGCTGGATCTGGGACCAGCCGTCCCGGACGCGTTCGCGCTGTTGGATCTGGGCGCTTGCGCGCTCCCTGTGTTGCCGGACGCCGTCGTCGCTGCGGCGCTGGTCCCGGCTCTGCGGCCTGGCGTGATCACGATCGCGGTCGCGATCACGATCGCGGGCATGGATCCGGTCGCGGTCGTGATCGCGCTCCCAGTTGCGCTGCGGGGCGGCGCGATGGTGATGAGACGGTGGTGCCCAGCGTCCACCCACCCAGTCATGGCGTCGACCGACACGGTTCCAGTAGCCGTCGATCCAGAAGTATCCGGTTGCCGGCGGATAGCCCCGATATTCGACGCGGGGCGGCGGGGTGACGATGACGACCTCTTCGTGGTAGCCATAGGGGGTAACCGGTGCGACGACGCAGCCACCAAGCGCCAGCGCAAGGATCAGGGGGAAACCCCAGATCTTTCGTCTCATGCTCGTCGGTGTGGTCATGATGTGCCTCGCGGATGAGGCTGCGGGGCTCGACGATCGGAGCCCCCGGCAACACTCATGCCTACGGTAGGCCATCCACCCCGTGCAGGCTGTTACGCAAGGTAATGAGTTGTGACAGCGGGTTTCCTGGCGCTCGAAGGCGTGAGGCCGGAGGGCCGCAGCGCGGCAGCCGGCGCCGAAGGCAGCGTCAACACGGCGCGGGGAAAGGCTCCCGGCCTGCCGTGCGCGCACCCATGGTGTCGCCACCGGCGGCCGGGGCCAAAGGCACCGCTAGTGCATGTGCTGCCCGCCATTGATCGCGATGTTGGCGCCGGTGACGAAGGCGGCCTCCTCCGAGCACAGGTAGGCCACCAGGCCGGCGATCTCCTCCGGTTTGCCCAGGCGCGCAACCGGAATCTGCGGCAGGATCTTGGTGTCGAGCACCTCCTGCGGGATCGCCATCACCATCTTGGTGCCGATATAGCCCGGCGAGATGGTGTTGATGGTCACCCCGTTGCGCGCCACTTCGAGCGCCAGGGCCTTGGTGAAGCCGTGCATGCCGGCCTTGGCCGCCGAGTAGTTGGTCTGCCCGAACGCACCCTTCTGGCCGTTGACCGACGACACGTTGATCACCCGGCCCCACTTGCGTTCGACCATGCCGTCCATGACCTGCTTGGTCATGTTGAACACCGAATCGAGGTTGGTGCCGATCACCGCGTCCCAGTCGGCCTTGCCCATCTTCCTGAAGGTCATGTCGCGGGTGATGCCGGCGTTGTTGACCAGGATGTCGATCGGGCCGAGCGCCTGGGTCACCTTTGCCACCGCACGCGCGCACGAGTCGAAGTCGGCAACGTCGGCTTCGACCGCGAGAAACTTCAATCCCTGTGCTTCCATCTCGGCAACCCAGTCCTGATGGCGGGTATTGCCGGGCGAATACGTGACCGCCACCTTGCAGCCTTGGTGGACCAGTTTCATGCAGATGGCCTCGCCGAGGCCGCCCATGCCGCCGGTTACCAGTGCGATTCTGTCCGTCATTGTCGATCTCCTTCCTGTTGGGTGTGATGAGGGTGCTGGGTCATCGGCCCGCTTATTGTTGAACCTGATGACCGCACACGTGCCGCTGCTCACGACAAGGCACGTGCACGCCGCCCCCACCCGCACCCGCCGGTGGAGACGACGATCTGACGCAGCTGCGAGGACGGTGCGCGGTCAGCGCTCGATACACAGGGCGACGCCCATGCCGCCACCGATGCACAGCGAGGCGAGCCCCTTCTTGGCATCGCGGCGGATCATCTCGTGCACCAGCGAAACCAGGATGCGGCAGCCCGACGCCCCGATCGGATGGCCGATCGCGATCGCACCGCCGTTCACGTTGATGCGGCTGGTGTCCCACTCCATTTGCCGGTTCACCGCGATCGCCTGGGCGGCGAAGGCCTCGTTGACCTCCATCAGGTCGAGGTCGGACGTGGACCAGCCGGCCTTGGACAGGCACAGGCGCGACGCCGGAACCGGGCCCATGCCCATGATCCTGGGGTCGAGCCCGGCCGATGAGTAGGCGGCGATGCGGGCCAGCGGGGTGAGGCCGAGTTCCTTCGCCTTCGCGGCACTCATCATCATCACCGCGGCCGCGCCATCGTTGAGGCCGGACGCGTTGCCCGCGGTCACCGTACCGTCCTTGCTGAACGCCGGCTTCAGCGCGGCCAGGCTCTCGATCGTGGTGCCATGCTTGGGATACTCGTCGGTGTCGAACACGATGGTGCCCTTGCGCGAGGCGATCTCGACCGGCACGATCTCGTCGGCAAAGCGCCCGGCCTTTTGCGCCGCCTCGGCTTTCTGCTGCGAGGCGGCGGCGAACGCGTCCTGTTCTTCGCGGCTGATGCCGAACTGGGCGGCCACGTTCTCGGCGGTCGTACCCATGTGGTAGTGGTTGTAGGCGTCCCACAGGCCGTCGATGATCATCGTGTCCACGAGCTTGGCATCGCCCATGCGGAACCCGTCGCGCGAGCCGTTGAGCACGTGCGGGCTCGCACTCATGTTCTCCTGGCCGCCGGCGATGACGATGTCGGCGTCGCCGCAGCGGATCGCCTGCGCCGCCAGATGAGTGGCCTTGAGGCCGCTGCCGCAGACCTTGCCGATGGTCATGGCCGGTACGCCGTGGGGCAAGCCGCCATTGAGCGCGGCCTGGCGCGCCGGGTTCTGGCCGCAGCCGGCAGTGAGCACCTGGCCCATGATCACTTCAGACACCAGGCCGGGGTCGACGCCGGTACGCTGCAGCAGGGCGGCGATGACGCGTGCCCCGAGATCCGCTGCCTGCACTTTTGCCACGGTGCCGCCGAATTTTCCCACCGCGGTGCGTGCCGCGGCGACGATGACTACGTCGTTCATTTTGAGCTCTCCTTGGGTGCCCGCGTATCCTGCCGCGGGCGGCAGATGCGCCGCCGGGCGGCGGCGCAGTTGTTGGCGGAGCGACACCTGCGCCGCCCCGCCATACGTCTTAGCGCTGTACGTCGGCGTCGACCACCGTGAGCGCGGTCATGTTGACGATGCGGCGCACCGTCGACGACGGCGTCAGGATATGCACCGGGCGGGCGGCGCCGAGCAGGATCGCCCCCACCGTGATGCCGCCGCCGGCCGCCACCCGCAACAGGTTGTAGGCGATGTTCGCCGCGTCCACATTGGGCATGATCAGCAGGTTGGCTTCGCCGTGGAGCGTGTTCTCCGGCATCAGCTCGTCGAGGACCGGACGCGACAGCGCGGCGTCGCCGTGCATTTCGCCGTCGACCGCCAGGTCCGGGTTGCGGTCGCGGATGAGCGCCAGCGCCCTGCGCATCTTGGTCGCCGATTCGGCGCTCGAACTGCCGAAGCTCGAATGCGACAACAGCGCCACGCTGGGCTTGACGCCGAAACGGCGTACCTCGTCTGCGGCGAGCAGGGTCATCTCGGCAATCTGCTCGGTGGTCGGATCGAGGTTCACGTGGGTATCGCAAATGAACAACTGGCGCCCGGGCAGCATCAGCATCTGCATCGCGGCAAAGGTATGCACGCCCTCGCGCAGGCCGATCACGTCGCGCACGAAGCCGAGGTGCTCGGCGTAGATGCCGGTGGTGCCGCACAGCATGCCGTCCGCGTCGCCACGGCGTACCAGCATCGCGGCGATCAGCGTCGAGCGGTTGCGCATCGCTTCCTTCGCCACCGCCTGGGTCACGCCCTTGCGCACCGCGAGGCGGTGGTATTCCTGCCAGCATTCGTCGTAGCGCGGATCGTCGAGCACATTGACGATCTCGCAGTCGGTGCCCGGTGTCAGGCGCAGACCGTAGTTCGCGATACGCGCGTTGATCACGTCCGGGCGACCGATCAGCAATGGCGTCGCCAGCCCGTCGTCGACCACGATCTGCGCCGCGCGCAGCACCCGTTCGTCCTCGCCCTCGGCATAGACCACGCGCTTGGGCGCGTTCTTCGCGGCCTGGTACACCGGCTCCATGCTGGTGCCGGAGTGGTAGACGAAGCGCCGCAGCTGCTGCCGGTAAGCGGCGAAATCCTCGATCGGACGCGTCGCCACGCCGCTGTCCATCGCCGCCTTGGCCACCGCGGGGGCGACCTTCTCGATCAGGCGCGGGTCGAAGGGCTTCGGAATCAGGTATTCGGGGCCGAAACGCAGGCCCTCGGCACCGTAGGCGCTGGCGACCTCGGCCGGGATCTCGGCATGGGTCAGGTCGGCCAGCGCACGCACCGTCGCCACCTTCATCTCTTCGTTGATCGTGGTCGCGCCCACATCGAGCGCGCCACGGAAGATGAAGGGGAAGCACAGGACGTTGTTCACCTGGTTCGGGTAATCCGAGCGGCCGGTGCCGATGATCGCGTCCGGGCGCACTTCCTTGGCCAGCTCCGGCATGATCTCCGGGGTGGGGTTGGCCATCGCCAGGATGATCGGATCCCGCGCCATCTTCGCCACCATCTCGGGCTTCAGGACGCCGCCGGTCGACAGGCCGAGGAAGATGTCGGCGTCGACGATGATGTCGGCCAGCGTGCGCGCCGGGGTGTCGCGCGCATAGCGCTCCTTGCTCGCGTCCATGCCTTCCGGGCGGCCGACGTAGATCACGCCCTTGCCGTCGACCACGCGGATGTTCTCGACCGGCATGCCCAGGCTCACCAGCAGGTCGAGGCAGGCCAGCGCAGCGGCGCCGGCGCCCGAGGCGGCGAGCTTTGCGTCGCGGATATCCTTGCCGACCAGGCGCAGGCCGTTGATCACCGCCGCTGCGGCGACGATCGCGGTGCCGTGCTGGTCGTCGTGGAAGACCGGAATCTTCATCCGCTCGCGCAGCTTCTTCTCGATGTAGAAGCACTCGGGCGACTTGATGTCCTCGAGGTTGATGCCGCCGAAGGTGGGTTCCATGCTGGCGATGATCTCGACCAGCTTGTCCGGGTCGCGCTCGTCGAGCTCGATGTCGAACACGTCGACCCCGGCGAACTTCTTGAACAAACACCCCTTGCCTTCCATCACCGGCTTGCCGGCGAGCGGCCCGATGTTGCCCAGGCCGAGCACCGCGGTCCCGTTGGTGACCACCGCAACCAGATTGCCGCGCGAGGTGTAGCGCGCCGCAAGCAGCGGATCTTCGTAGATTGCGGTGCACGCGTAGGCCACGCCGGGCGAATAGGCCAGCGACAGGTCGCGCTGGGTGGCGAGGCCCTTGGTCGGGGTCACCGAGATCTTGCCCGGGGTCGGAAACTCGTGGTACTCCAGTGCATCCCTGCGCAGCTGCTCGTCCATGGATCGTTCTCCTTTGATTCTGGTTGTCACCGGTGGCCGGCTTGTTTTTTCGCGTCCCCGCCGAGCGAGGCCGTACGGGCTGTCCTGGGCGGGAGCGGAGCGAGCGTCGGTGGCCGTGGGCAAGGGACAAAGAGGCCCCCTGGCGTGCCGTGCTCCGCTGTCAGCGGGACAATGGCGTATTCTGCTTGCAGATTCCTTTCACGGATATTGCGGTTTGCACGAGGGTGGCGACGGCTTGCGTTCCGGGGCGGCCGGGCGCGACGTCTCGATGCACCGGCCTGCACATTCGGCGTCCCCTTGGTCGATTATAGTTTTCGGGGAACATGTCGTCAGCGCGCTTTCCGGTCTAGTGTTTGTTTACCGGATCAGGAGTATCGCCATGGCCATCAACGTTTCCGCGTCCCAATCCATATCCGCAACGGTGCATCGCAGCGAGGCCGTCTCTACCGGCGCAGATAGCGAAGTCCGGCACACGGGTGCCGGCGTCCAGGCAGAGCAGCGCACCACGCAGAACACCCTGATCCTCGAAGCCTCGCTGAGGGTATCGATCAGCTCCGGGAACGACAGCCAGGCGCTGCTGTTCCGCAGCGCGATCGAGAAGATCAACGAACTGCTCGCGCCCGAGAAGGGCGTCGACGCCTTGCAGACTGCGCTGGGCGAAGACAACTCGCCCGCGGGCACCGCCGGGCGCATCCTCGCGTTCGCCACCGGTTTCTTCGAAAGCTACGCCGCGCAGAACGCGGGCGGCGATCAGGCGACCCTGGTGCGGGATTTCGTGGACCTGATACGCAGCGGCTTCGAGCAGGGCTACAACGAGGCGGCCGACATCCTGCAGGGGCTCGGCGTGCTCCAGGGCGATAGCGCCACCGGCATCGCCAGGACCTACGAACTGGTGCAGAAGGGCCTGGACGACCTCCTCGCCAGCCGCCTGGCGGCGCTGTCGAGCCCGCCCGATGAGGCCGCTGCGGCAGACGATGCCGGCGCGGCGGCCACCTGAGGGGCGTGACGATCGCTCCAGTCCGACCGCCTCCTACCGCGTCGTGGCCGCCAACAAGGGCGCGACGACCGTGGCCAGTGCCCACCCGAGCAAGGCATGCTGGTCCGCGTCGAGATGGACGCCGTCGACCGGGCTGGACGGCGTGACCGTTCCGGCATCGAAGAAATGGCAGTCCAGTTCGGCGCAGGTCTGCCGGTAGGCGGCCGCCAATCCCACGCACTTGGCCTCGGCGCCGGCGAATTTCGGCGCGATCGGCCCGCGCGGCGCCTGGATCGGCGGTGGCGCGACCACCAGCACCGCGGGCACCGGCATGCCGGGCTCGATCGGCGCGGTGCGGATCGCGGATACCAGCGCCGCGATCCCCTGGGACGAATGCCAGGCGTTCAATGCGTGCATCGACTGGAAGTCGTTGGTCCCGAGCATGAGCACGACGAGGTCCAGCGGCGAATGGATTTCGATCCGCTGGGCCAGGCCGAGCAGACCGTTGCGCCCGGGTTTGAACGGGTCGTCCCACACTGTCCGCCGACCGTTCAGGCAGTCCTCGATCACGCGTACCCGACGACCGGCGGCCGCGAGCGCGATCTCCATCACCCCCGGCCAGCGCTGGTCGAAGGTGAGGCGCCTGCGGGTGGTGGGGATGATGCCCCACGACAGGGAGTCGGCATAGACGAGGATGTGCTGCATGGCGCCCTCCGTGATGCACTATTGCGCGAAAGAACCAGCGGGTGTGATCGGACGGCCCCGGATGTGCCCCATGTCGCCGGGATCAAAGGGGGCGGCGCACGGTGTGCCCGCATTCTGGCAATGCCGTTCACGCATTTCAAGCCATCTGCGCTTGCGCGGCGACCCGGGAGTGGCGGACACTTTCCTCCCCGGCAAGCGGGGCCCATCTTCGAGGAGAACAGGCATGATCAAGGTCAGCGTGATGTACCCCAACACACCCGGTGCGCGGTTCGACCACACGTACTACCGTGACGTCCACCTTCCCATGGTGAAAGACAGGATGGGCGACCACTGCATCTACTATACGGTGGACCGGGGACTCTCCGGCGACGCTCGGGATACGCCGCCGACCTACGTCGCAATGTGCCACCTGTACTGCGAGTCGGTCGAGGCCTTCGAGGCCGGGTTCGGGCCGCATGCGGAGGAGATCCTCGGCGACATTCCGAACTACACCGACCTCGCCCCGGTGCTGCAGATCAGCGAAGTCGTGGTCGGTTGACCCGGATGGCAGGAGGCCGACTCATGTCTGAACGCGTTCTACGCCTTGAGATCAGCGGCGTCGTTCAGGGCGTCGGCTATCGCTGGTCCATGGTCGAGCAGGCCCGCTCGCTGGGGGTCTGCGGTTGGGTTCGCAATCGGCCCGACGGCTCGGTGGAGGCGATGATCTCCGGCGACGCGGAAACCCTGGACGTGCTCATCGCATGGGCGCACGCCGGGCCGCCGCAGGCGCGCGTGCGCGAGGTCGTGGTCAGCGACGGAGACGGGTGCTTCGATTCCTTCGTGCAGCGACCGACCGGCTGAACCGTAGCCGCCAACCCGCATCGAGCAGGACGCACCCGATGGATCTTTCCGCGCTGCAACCCGCCGCCGTCTGGCGCCATTTCTCCACCCTGTGCCGCATCCCCCGTTCCTCGGGCCACGAGCGTGCCCTGCGCGACGAACTCGCCGGCTGGGCACGGATGCGCGGGCTCGGCGTCGCCATCGACGCCACCGGCAACCTGGTCCTGTCCAAACCGGCCACATGGGGTTACGCTGACCGGCCGGGCGTGGTGCTGCAGGGGCATCTGGACATGGTGTGCCAGAAGAACGCCGCCAGCGGCCACGACTTCCTGCGCGACCCGATCCGCGCCGAGCTGCGTGATGGCTGGCTGGTGGCGGACGAGACCACGCTGGGCGCGGACAACGGCATCGGGGTAGCCTTGGCGCTGGCGGTGCTGGAGTCGGACGAACTCGCGCATCCGGCGCTCGAGGTGCTGCTCACGGTGGACGAGGAATCCGGCATGAGCGGCGCGCACGGCCTGCGTGCGGACGCCGTGCAGGGGCGCTTGCTGATCAACGTCGATACCGAGGACTGGGGCGAGTTCTACCTCGGCTGCGCCGGCGGGGCCGACGTGGTGGTGGATGCGCCGCTCGCTTCGGAGCCCGTTCCGGCCCGGTTGCAGGCCCTGCGGGTCGTCGTCGACGGGCTGCAGGGCGGGCATTCGGGGGTGGATATCCACCTGCAGCGCGGCAATGCGATCAAGCTGCTGGTGCGCGTGCTGCAGGGCCTGGCGCAGGCGAGGGTGGCATTCCGGCTGGCATCGATGGAGGGCGGCACGGCGCGCAATGCCTTGCCGCGCGAGGCGCAGGCGGTGATCGTGGTGGCCGATGGCAATGCCGCGGCACTGCAGGCGGAGGTGGCGCGGCTGGGGGCGGAGATCACCGATGAACTGGGCGGCGTGGACGAGGGCTTCCGCCTGCACCTCGCCGCGGAATCCGACCTGCCGGCGCGGGCACTCAGCGCTGATGCCGCACGCACCGTGCTGGCGCTCCTGCATGCGACCCCGCACGGCGTGCGGCGCATGAGCGCGCGCGTGCCGGGCGTGGTGGAAACTTCGAACAACCTCGGCATGCTGCGCCTTAATGCCGAACGCCTGCAGGCGATACTGATGGTGCGATCCCTGGTCGATGCCGGTACGCGTGCGCTCGCGGCCGAGATCGTCAGCCTGTATTCGCTCGCCGGCATCCCGGCTACGCTCACCGAGCCCTACCCGGGCTGGGCGCCGAATCCGGACTCCGGCCTGCTGGCCTTGTTCCAGGACGCCTACCGGCGCGAGTTCGGTGGCGAGGCCGCGGTGAAGGTGATCCACGCCGGGCTGGAGTGCGGCATCTTTGCCGCGACCTGGCCGGACATGGACATGATCTCCTTCGGCCCCACGATCCGCGGCGCCCATGCACCCGGCGAGCGACTGGAAGTGAGCAGCGTGGAGCGTGCCTGGCGCCTATTGGCCAGTGTGCTGGCGGCAATTCCGCCCCGCGTGGTGCGCTGAGCCGGCCACGATCGAGCGCCGCCGCCACCGTGCGGCGCTACGCCACTGACATCATGCCGCCGTGGGCCGCAGGGCCGGCGCGGCCGGCGTGAACCAAATAACGTGGCCATCGGCGTGGTTTTTCGCAATGCCAAGCCTATACTGAACTGGCAACGCGTTTGGTAAAGGCCCGGCGCACTGGCGTGTCGCGACCGGGGCTCCTGGTATTGCTGTCGTGCCCGTTTCATGGAGGAGGACAAAATAATGAATACATTCGCTACAAGACTGTCATATGGCGCAACCATCACCGCAGTGGCAACCGTCATATCGATGCCCGCATGGTCTGCGCCACCTGCCGACTGGTCGAAGATCCCGACCCATACCGTGAAGCTGTTCTATCCGGGGCAGGCCGGCTACGACTGGGTGAAGAGCCCGGCTCACCGGCGCGCCGACAACAAGGTCAAGGCCGGTGACGCCTGTACGTCGTGTCACGAAGGCGAGGAGGAGGAACTGGGCAAGGCGATCGTCAAGGGCGGACGGCTCGAGCCCGCGCCCATTGCCGGCAAGAATGGTTCGACCAGTCTCGACGTCCAGGCCGCTCATGACAAGGACAATCTCTATCTCCGCTTCGAGTGGAAGTCGCAGATGGATCGTGCCGGTCAGATGCACGATTACATGATGTATGACGGCGAGAAATGGGCTTTCATCGGCGGACCGCGGTCGAAAGACAAGGTGCGCAGTGGCGCCGAGCCACCGCTGTATGAGGACCGCCTGGCGATCATGATCGACGATGGCAAGATCCCGCTGTTCAAGAATCAGGGTTGCTGGCTGAGTTGCCACAACGGCATGCGCGACATGCCGGAAGAGGCCACCAAGGAGCAGGTGCAGGCGCATGCGCTGATCGGCGGCATGCTGAAGGAAAGCGATGTACGCAAGTACCTGCCGAACACGCGTACCGACGACGCGGCGAAATGGGACAAGACCAAGTCGCCGGAGGACATCGCCAAGCTCAAGGCTGCGGGCGAATTCGTCGAACTGATGCAGTGGCGCGGGGCGCGCAGCAATGCGGTGGGCATGGCCGATGACGGCTATGTGCTTGAGTACCGCCTGCCCGATGCCGGCAAGGGGCCATTCAGCTGGAATGTCGACAGAAAGACGATGACCCCGAAATTCATGTTCGACGCGAGCAAGGTCGGGGTCAAGGCGATCGCGATGGCCGACATCGGCAACGCCGCGAAGCCGCACGCGATCATCCGCGAAGAAAATGCCGTCGCCTACGATCCCAAGGCGGGCTGGAAGAAGGGCGACATCCTGCCCGGCCGAGTGCTGTCGCGCGCCGATGCGGCAGGATCGGCAGCGGACAACGGCGACGTAAAGGGAAGCTGGAAAGACGGCAAGTGGACGGTGCTGTGGACGCGCAAGCTCGACACCGGCCATCCCGAGGACGACAAGATCCTCAAGGCGGGGGGCGTGTACAACGTGGGTTTCGCGATCCATGACGACAACGTCACCACCCGTTTCCACCACGTCTCGTTCCCGCTGACACTGAGCGTCGGCGCCGGGGGAACGATCCCGGCCGTGACCGTGCCATGACCCGACCATAGTCCGGCTTGCCGCGGCGGCGCCACCGAATACACCCCGCCGCGGCGCATCAACGACGGTTTTTTGTCCCGACAGGCCAGGTTCGGGCTGCGTTCCCGGTAATCCGCCGCTTGCGTTGCGCCTTGCCTGGCCCGGGGCATCTCACACAGCGGAGGCAGCATGGGACAATCCGACAATCAACGCTCACCGAACGCGCTCACGAGGCTATGGCGGTGGTTCTGGCGTCCTTCCGGGCGCTTCGCCTGGGGTGGCATCTTCCTCGTCGGCGCCATCGTCGGCGTGATCTTCTGGGGCGGATTCCACACCGCGCTCGAGGTGACCAATACGCCGGCGTTTTGCACTTCCTGTCACGAAATGAGCGCCTTCATCCAGCCCGAATACGAGGAATCGCCGCACTTCCGGAATGCCGCCGGCGTGCGCGCGACCTGCGCCGATTGCCACGTGCCGCGGGAGTGGGGACCGAAGATGGTGCGCAAGATCCGTGCATCGAGCGAGGTCTATCACAAGCTGCTCGGCACCATCAACACCCGCGAAAAGTTCGACGCCGAGCGACTGGCGCTCGCTGGCAACGTCTGGCGGACGATGAAGGCCAGTGATTCGCGCGAGTGCCGGAACTGTCACGCGTTCGACGCCATGGCGATCGGCGATCAGGCCAAGCGCGCCCAGCGCCTTCACACCGAGGCCCCGGCGAACAAGGAGACCTGCATCGATTGCCATCAGGGGATCGCGCACAAGCTCCCCGACGGCTGGGAGGCGCATTACGAAAAGGTGATCGCGGAGTGATCGGGTTGCGTGCGAGCGCAACCCCGCGGCGATTCCCGAGCTTGCCGCCAGCTGCCGCGACCCGGCTGCGCGCGAGCGGAAATCCTGGCCGTCGTGGCCCCCGGTCACCCCGCCGCGCGTGGCCGCCGCGCTGCGGTTGAACCCCGGGTGATCGATGCCGGCGCGGCGGCTTCCACCGCGTCGGCGCCGGCGGTGTTCATGTAGACTCCCCTTGCCCTGGCGCCCGGCCTTCCCGTCGGTAACTGCCGGCGGGCCGCTGGCAGTTGCTCAAGAATGCGCTATATTGCAGTGCAAAAATCGTTCGGCATCGACGCCCGCCACGCCGGCACGAGGATGCCTCCTGCTTCGGCAGCAGCGCTTCCCCGATCCGTCTTCAATCACCACGATTCCAGGAGCGCCTGCATGATTGATTCAAGCCCCTCCCTGCTCGGTCGTATTTCCATTGCCTTCGGGACCTTCTTCGCGATTCTCGGCAACGCCGAGCTGGCCGCGCGCATCCGGCAGCTGCGCGAAGCCGGGCCGGCTCCGCAGCCGGTGGCCGCGGAGGCTCCCGCGTCCCAGCCGGCGCGCGAAGCTCCGCTGCAGCAGCAGGCCTCGGCAGACGCCGCGTTGCAATTGCTCGGCCTGCTGCAGCGCGAGGCGCGCCTGGTCGACTTCGTCGAGGAAGACATCGTCGCCTACAGCGACGCCGACATCGGCGCGGCCGCGCGCCTGGTGCACGAGGGTTGCCGCAAGGCCTTGCGCGAGCACTTCACGCTGCAGCCGGTGCGCACCGAGCCAGAGGGCGAGCGCATCACCCTGGCTGCCGGGTTCGAAGCGGCGGCGATCCGCCTCAGCGGCAATGTGGTGGGCCAGCCGCCGTTCTCCGGGCAACTCACCCACCGTGGCTGGCGAATCACCGATGCGCGCCTGCCGCGTCTCTCCGCGGGCCACGATGCGGCCATCATCGCGCCCGCGGAGGTGGAGCTGTGAGCCGCAGGAATACGGCCGGGGATGAGCAGGCCGACGCGACGCCGGAGGTCCTCGACCATGCGGTCGACGCCCGCCCGCGCTACGCCATCGGGATCGATCTCGGGACCACTCACTGCGCGCTGTCGTATGTCGACACCGAGGCCAGCGACGGCGAGCAGGCGCAGCTGGAGGTGCTCTCCATTCCGCAACTGAGCGCTCCGGGCGCGGTCGAGGACCAGCCGCTGCTGCCGTCCTTCGTCTATCTGCCGCACGAAAGCGAACTCGCTCCCGGCGATCTCGGCCTGCCGTGGGCGGCCGACAACGATTTCGCGGTCGGCGCGTTGGCGCGCGCACGCGGCGCGACCACGCCGATCCGCATGGTGGCGAGTGCCAAGAGCTGGCTGTGCCATCCCGGCGTGGATCGGCGCGGGGCTATCCTGCCCGCCGATGCCCCCGAAGAAGTGGCGCGCATCTCGCCGCTCGAGGCGTCGGTGCGCTACCTCGCCCATCTGCGCGAGGCGTGGAACGCGGCCCATCCCGAGGCCCCGTTTGCCGACCAGGATGTCACCGTCACCATCCCCGCGTCTTTCGATCCGGCCGCGCGCGAGCTCACTGCCGAGGCTGCCACGGCCGCAGGCTACGCCCGCCTGACCCTGCTCGAAGAGCCGCAGGCCGCGCTCTACAGCTGGATCCAGAGCAGCGCCGGGCGCTGGCGCAAGGAGGTGCGCCCGGGCGACATCATCCTGGTGGTCGACATCGGCGGCGGTACCACCGACCTGTCGCTGATCGCCGTGGTCGAGCGCAACGGCACGCTGGAGCCGCACCGGGTCGCGGTGGGCGATCACATCCTGCTCGGCGGCGACAACATGGATCTGGCGCTCGCCTACGGCGTGGTGCGCAAGCTCGCCGAGCAGGGCACCCGGCTCGATGCATGGCAGACGCGGGCGCTCGCCCATGCCTGTCGCGCGGCCAAGGAAACCCTGCTCGGCGATGCGGACGTCGACACGGTGGCGCTGGTGGTACCGAGCCGCGGCTCGAAACTGGTGGGCGGCTCGATCCGCACCGAACTCACCCGCGCCGAACTCGACGCCATCCTGCTCGACGGTTTCTTTCCCGAGGTGGCCGTTGTCGAGCATCCGCAAAGCCGAGCCCGCAGCGCGCTCACCCAGTTGGGCCTGCCCTATGCGCAGGATGCGGCCATCACCCGTCACCTGGCTGCCTTCCTCACCCGCCAGCGCGAGGCCACCGCCGAACTCGACGGGTTTGGCGCACCGCCGGACGAGGCGAGCTTTCTCCACCCCACTGCCGTGCTGTTCAACGGCGGCGTCCTGAAGTCGAACCTGCTGGCCGAGCGCCTGCTCGCCACCCTGGCATCCTGGCTCGGCGCCGAAGGGGCGCCGCCGGCGCGCCTGCTCGCCGGGGCCGATCTCGATCTGGCGGTGGCGCGTGGCGCCGCCTACTACGGCTATGTGCGCCGTGGTCGCGGGGTGCGCATTCGCGGCGGCACGGCGCGCGCCTACTACGTGGCAGTCGAATCGACCATGCCCGCAGTGCCGGGCATGGAGCCGCCGATCGAGGCCCTGTGCCTGGCGCCGTTCGGCATGGAGGAGGGCACCGAGGCCGCGCTGCCGGCACTGGAGTTCGGCCTGGTGGTGGGCGAGCCGGTACGTTTTCGCTTCTTCGGCTCGTCGGTGCGGCGCCACGACCAGGTGGGCACGCTGCTCGATGCCTGGGCGCCCGATGAACTGCACGAGCTCGAGGAGATTGAGGCCACCCTGCCGGCGGACGGCCGCGCGGTCGGCGAGATCGTGCGGGTCAGGCTGCACGCGCGGGTCACCGAAACCGGCACCCTGGAACTGGAAGCCCTGCCGGTCGACGGCAAGCAGCGCTGGAAGGTCGAGTTCGAGGTCCGTGGCGACGCCTCCGCCTGACGTGGCCGTCCGTATGTCCGCCGGGTACGCCGCCCCGTGTGCCGCATACCCGGGTACCGCCCGGCAGGCGGTCCGGTGAAGCGCTACCGGGTCGGCATCGACCTCGGCACCAGCAACACCGTGGTGGCCTACGCCGCGCCGGACAGCGACGACATCCGTCTGTTGCCCGTCGCCCAGCTGGTGGCCCCCGGTGCGGTGGGCGAACGGCCCTTGCTGCCCTCGCTGCGCTATCACCCGGCGGCGGGCGAACTGGCGGTGGGCGACACCGAGTTGCCGTGGCTGAGCGCCGACCTGGCCGGGGTGGCCCAGGTGGTGGTGGGGGCGTTCGCCCGCGAGCTCGGTGCGCAGGTGCCCGGGCGGGTGGTCGCGAGCGCCAAGAGCTGGCTGTCGCACGCCGCGGTCGATCGCCTCGCCCCCATCCTGCCCTGGGGTGCGGGCGACGATGTAGCCCGGGTTTCGCCGCTGGCTGCGAGCGCGAGCTATCTGGCGCACGTGCGCGCGGCGTGGCAGCAGCACTTTCCGCATGCACCGCTGGAAGCGCAGGAGATCGTGCTCACGGTACCCGCGTCGTTCGACGAAGGCGCACGCGCACTCACCGTCGAGGCTGCCCGTATGGCCGGTCTGCCCACGCTGCGCCTGCTCGAAGAGCCGCAGGCGGCCTGCTATGACTGGCTGTTTCGCCACCGCGCCCGCCTCGCCGCCGAGTTGCGCCACACCCGTCTGTTGCTGGTGTGCGACGTCGGTGGCGGCACCACCGATCTCACCCTGATCGAGGTTGCATCGGATCGGGCCGCCACCGGCGACGCCGCCCCGCGGCTCACCCGCATCGGGGTGGGCGAGCATCTGATGCTGGGTGGCGACAACATGGATCTGGCCCTTGCCCATCTGCTCGAGCCGCGCCTGGGCGGGGCCGGGCAGGGGCTGACTGCGGCGCGCTTCTCGCAACTGGTGCAGCACTGCCGCGCGGCCAAGGAGTTGTTGCTCGCCGAGGCCGCGCCGGACCAGGTCACGGTCACGCTGCTGGGTACCGGCGCGCGCCTGGTGGGCGGCGCGCGCTCCACCGAACTCACCCGCGACGAGGTCCTGCAGCTCGTCGCCGACGGCTTCTTCCCGCCGGTGGCAGCCGACGAGACCCCGCGCCGGCGGCGTTCCGGCATCGTCGAGTTCGGCCTGCCCTATCCGGCCGACCCCGCGATCACGCGCCACCTCGCCGCCTTCCTCGGGCGTTACGCCGCGGCCTCGCGCGCGGCCCTCGGCGACCCGGCGGCGGACGCGTCTGCGTCCGGGTCCGAGGGCCTGGCGGTGCCCGATACGGTGCTGCTCAATGGCGGCGTGTTTCGTTCGTCGACGCTGGCCAGCCGGCTGGTCGACACGCTTGCGGGCTGGCGCGGATCGCCGCCGCGGGTGCTCGCCAACACCGAGCCCGAGGTGGCCGTGGCGCGCGGCGCGGTGGCCTACGCACTCGGGCGCGAAGGCGTGGCGCCGGCCATCGGGGGCGGCTCGGCACGCAGCTATTTCCTGGTGCTCGACGGGCACGCCCGCGATCACACCGGCGAGCCGGGCGGCAGCACACGCGGCATCTGCGTGCTGCCACGCGGCACGGTGGAGGACAGCGAGATCCATCTGGCCGATCACCGCTTTGCCCTGCGCCTGGGGCAGCCGGTGCGCTTTCACCTGGTCGCGTCGAGCGCCGACCGCGTCTATCGGCCCGGTGACGTGGTGTCGCTCGCCGGCGAGGACTTCGTCCGCCTGCCCCCGATCGCGACCGTGGTGGGCGTGCCGGGTGAGGGGGGCGGGCGCGGCGAGGTCGCGGTCGAGCTCATCAGCGCCATCACCGAGGTCGGCACCCTGCGCATGCATTGCGTCAGCGCAGCCGACCCTGCCCGTCGCTGGTTGCTGGAGTTTCAACTGCGTGGCGCCGGGACCGAGCTCGAGGCCGACACCGCGCCCGACCCGCTGGCCGGTCTGCCGGCGCATTTCGGCGCCGCGGTCGAGCGCATCGACCGGGTATTCGGCAGCCCGGCGCAGGGCCGCGCGGACAAACCGGTGCGCCAGTTGCGCGGCGAACTCGAAAACCTGCTGGGCAAGCGTGAGGAGTGGGACATGGCGTTGGCGCGCGCGCTGTTCGACGCGCTGTGGGAGCGGGCCAGACGCCGTCGGCGCTCGCCCGAACACGAACGGGTGTGGCTCAACCTCGCGGGCTACTGCCTGCGCCCCGGTTGCGGCGCCCCGCTGGACGGCTGGCGGGTGGAACAGCTGTGGGCGTTGTTCGAACATGGCATCCAGTACGTCAACGAACGCCAGAACTGGTCGGAGTGGTGGACCCTGTGGCGGCGCGCCGCGGCCGGTCTGGCCGAGCCCGCGCAACTGGTGCTGCTCGAGACCCTCGCCAACCAGCTCGAGGCCCTGGTTGCCGCCCCTCGCCGCAACCGGAGCGCGGCCTTCGGCGCCTACGACGACATGGTGCGGCTGGCGGCGTCGCTCGAGCGGGTGCCGGTGGCGCACAAGGTGGAGGTGGGGCGCTGGCTGCTCGAACGGCTGGCATTGCCGGCCGAAAAGCTTCAGGCCTGGTGGGCATTGGGCCGGGTCGGCGCGCGCGAGCCGCTCTACGCCAGCCCGCACACGGTGGTGCCGGCCGAGGTCGCGAGCGAATGGCTGGCCGCGGTCTTCGCCCTCGACTGGAGAAAGGTCGAACCGGCCGCCTTCGCTGCCGCCCAGCTCGCCCGTTACACCGGCGACCGCGCGCGCGATCTGGCGCCGGCAACGCGCGAGGAGGTCGCGCGCCGACTGGCGCAGGTCAATGCCCCGGAGAGCTGGATCGTTCAGGTGCGCAGCGTGGTCGCGCTCGACGAGGCCGATCGGCGACGCGCATTCGGCGAATCCCTGCCGGCAGGCCTGATCCTCATCGAGCGCTGATCAAGGCCTGGCCGGCGGGCCGGGCCGGACGCGGGGCCCGGATCAGGATGTGTCGCAGGGCAGGCCCCGAACGCATTCTCCGGCCCGGGCCGCGGTGTGGAGTCCCCACGGGGTGCGCGGGGAACGCCAGACTCAGTCGCGACGGCTGGTGACTTCGAGCAGGTGATAGCCGAACTGGGTCTTAACCGGGCCTTGCACGACGTTGATCGGGGCGCTGAACACCACGGTGTCGAACTCCTTGACCATCTGGCCGGGGCCGAACGAGCCGAGGTTGCCACCGTCACGGCCGGACGGGCAGGTCGAGTTGGCCTTGGCGACTTCGCCAAAGTCGGCGCCAGCCTCGATGGCGGCTTTCAGTTCGTTGCACTTGGCTTCGGTGTCAACCAGGATGTGACGGGCAGTGGCTTTGGCCATGAGGATTGCTCCTTTTTGAGAAAGTCCGAAGCCTACCGCAATCGCGCCCTCGATGAGGTGGCAATCTGACCCCGTGGGTTCTAGACTGGCAGCGCGTCATCATGCATTACCGGCGGGAGCCATGATCCGCGCCGCCATTTGGTCGGCGATGACATGGCCCGGTCAGGCACTCAGGGAGACAAGGACATGCTTCGCATCCTGGTTCTGTGCATCGGCGTGCTGGTCGCGCCGCTCGTGAATGCCGCCTACAGCTCGCTGTCGGTGTTCGGCGACAGTCTGTCCGACAGCGGCAACGCCTACACCCTCAGCGGCGGAATCTGGCCGCCGTCACCGCCCTATGCGCAGCAATTCTCCAATGGTCCGACCGCTGCCCAATACCTTGCCGACAGGCTCGGCGTCGAACTGCTGGCGTCGACCGCCGGTGGCACCAACTTCGCGGTCGGTGGCGCCACCACCGGCTTGCAGAACTACAACTACGAGGTTTCGTCGCCGTTCGCGCTCCCGCAAACCCTGGCACAGACCGGAACGCTCGCTCAGGTGGCAGGCTACGTTGGCAGTGCGCCAAGCTTCGATCCGGCAAGCTCGCTGTTCATGCTGTGGGCCGCACCCAACGATTTCTTCCTCGCCCTGACGCAGGGCACGGACCTGCTCGCCGCGGCGGAGGCGGCGGTGTCGAATCTGATTACCTCGATCGGCCTGCTCGCCAGCGTGGGCGCGACCGATTTCCTGATTCCCAACATGCCCAATCTGGCGCAGACGCCCTTCGGGCTGTCGCAAGCGGACGCCGACCGTGCGGCGCTGGATCTTCTTTCCAGGGGCTTCAACGACGCCCTGTTCGACGCCCTCGACCTTGTTCGCGCCGGATTGATTTCCGGCCTGCCGTCCGACCTCAATCTGATCAGTTTCGACACCGCAGCCTTCCTCGATGAGGTGATCTCGGACCCCGCGCGTTTTGGCTTCGTCGATGTCACCACGCCGTGCGCGCTGTTGCCGACCGGTTGCGAGGGTTTTTTGTTCTTCGACGGCGTGCATCCGACGACCGCAGGCCATCTGCTGCTGGCCGAGCGCTTCCTCGCCACCGTGCCCGAGCCCTCGCTGCCTGCGCTGCTGGCGGCGGGGCTGCTCGCGGCCCTGATCGCGCGCGGCCGGCCGTGGCGCGCGCCGCTTGTCCGCGCCGGCGTTAACCCGCGACCTTGAAGCGCCCGATCAGCGTCTTCAGCTGGGCGGCGAGCTGGGCGAGGTCTTCGCTCGCGCCGGCGGTCTGACGGGCGCCTTCCAGGGTCTCCTCGGCGATCGCGCTGATCGTGGATACATTGTGGTTGACCTCGTCGGTGCGCGTGCTCTGGCTTTCCGCGGCCCTGGCGATCTGCGCGTTCAGATGGGCGATGCGTTCGACCACGGTGGCGATCCGGTCGAGCGATTGGCCGGCATGGGAGGCCTGTTCGACACCGATGCGGGCGGACTGGCGGCCCTTGTCCATCGCGGCCACGGCGGCGGTGGCGCCGGCCTGCAGGCGCTGGACGACATCCTGGATCTCCTGGGTCGATTGCTGGGTCCGTCCGGCGAGCGTGCGGACCTCGTCGGCCACGACCGCGAACCCGCGGCCGTGTTCGCCGGCCCGGGCTGCTTCGATCGCGGCGTTGAGCGCCAGCAGGTTGGTCTGGTCGGCGATGTTCTTGATCACGTCCATCACCTTGCCGATGGCCACGCTGTCTTCCTTCAGCCGTGCGATGGCCTCGGCGGTCTGCTCCACATCGCGAGCGAGATCCTCGATGCCCTGGACCGTCGCACAGGCCACCGCGCGGCCCGCAATGGCTTCCTTGTTGGCCTGGTCCGTTTCCACCGCGGCATTCGAGGCATTCGCGGCCACGTCATGGACGGTGCTCGCCATTTCTCCCATTGCCGACGCAACGTGGCCGGTCTCCAGGCTCTGGGTCTCCATGCCCTGGCGGGCCTGGCCGGTGATCGCGGACAGCTCCTCGGCCGCGGACGCGAGTTGTTCGGCGTTGCCGCCGATCTCGGTGATCATCGCGGCAAAGGACTTGCGGACGTTGCTGTACTCGTAGCTCATCCACGCGAACTCGTCCTTTCCGGGAATGGCCACGCGGTGGGTGGTGTCGCCTTTGGCGAGTGCGCCCAGACCATGCACAATCTGCTCCGCACGCCTTGCGCAGAATGTACCAAGCAGGTGTGCAATGACCAGCAGCGTCAGCGCAAGCACGGTCGCGACCCCCGCCGCAAGCCTCCAGTTGCCATTGCCGCCTTCCGCGGAAAGCGCGACCGTTGCCACCACGACGGCGAGCGATACCACCCCGCAGCTGGCAACGAACAGCATCTGCCATTTCAGGTTCAGTTTCTGAAACAAAAGGTTGATCATGGGCTCTGTCTCCAGTCTTGTTGTCGCCGCAGCTTCTTTGGCATCGGGCGGTGATCGGATCGTCCCGACTGATGGCGGCCAACGGGTCCCGGCATGCCCCCACTCATGGATCACCACGCCTGTCACAAGCAGGAAAGGGGCCAGACCCGTCGAACGGTGCGCGCTGCCGGCCTTCACGATACGCCGATCTGGCGGCGACGGATCGGGAACGGCAGGCGCGGCCGCAAGCAGACATAATGGACGGGACCGGGGGCAGCCCCTCAGCCCGGTCAATTTTCCCGGCGGTGCCATACCGGCAACGCTCAACGGACCGGACAGGCAAACGATGAACGACGAGAAAATCAAGGTAAGAGTCATCAGCAGCGGCCAGGAACTCCAGGTCGTCGTGCTCAACAAGGGTCTGGAGCGGATCGAGGTCGTGCTCGGAGAAGGCGTCCACAGCGTGCGCTGCGCCCTGTCGCCGACGCGCAACGGGGCCATGTACGTCGGCAGTGCGATGGGGCGCGAGATCGCCTACGAGCGCACCCGCGACCAGGTGAAGGCCGATCTCGCGCGCGACGCCGGGTTCCGCGAGTTCAGGCGCTAGCGCTTGCGGTTGGACTGGCGCCGGCAGTCGGCTTGCTTCGGTGAGGGCGTCGGCGCAAGCTGTTGCAACAAATCGACGGAAAACGGCAGCGTACGCGGTGCGCTCCGGGTTCGGGCCATTGCATCCGCGTGCTGTTTCCGGTCGGTGACGGCACCGGTGTGGGTCTCGTCATCGCCCGGCAAACTCTTCTGATCCAATCGAATCCGCTGGGAGTACGCCATGAGTGTGGAATCCGTTCAAGGGACCGCCGTCGTCATCCATTTCGACAGTCAACGCTGCATCCACTCACGCCACTGCGTACTCGACCGACCCGACGTATTCGTGCCCAACGCGAAGGGCGACTGGATCCACCCCGACCGTGCGACGCCTGCAGAAGTGCTCGAGCTGGCGCACAACTGCCCCTCGGGCGCGATCCAGTGTGCACAGGCCGACGGCACCGCGATGGAATCGGCGCCGGTGGTCAACACGGTCCGCGTGCGCGAGAACGGGCCGCTGGCCTTTCGTGCTCCGATCGCGATCGACGGCAGCGACCAGGGCTATCGGCTCACGCTTTGCCGCTGCGGCGCCTCGAAGCGCAAACCCTATTGCGACAACAGCCACACCAATGCGGGCTTTGTCGCCACCGGCGAGCCGGCGGCGGTCGAGTCTGCACCGCTGGCGCAACGCAATGGCCCGTTGTTGATCGAGCCCGTGAAGGACGGCCCGCTGCACGTGAGCGGAAATCTGGAGGTGATCACCGGCACCGGCAAGACGGTGAACCGCGTCACCGAGTGCTGGCTGTGCCGCTGCGGGCATTCGAAGAACAAGCCCTATTGCGATGGCAGCCATCGCAGCGCGGGCTTTCGCAGCGCCCAGTGAGTCGATGAGCGCGCGGGCCGGGAGGCTGCCCTGCCGGACTTGAGGCTGATCTGCCGCGCCCGACAGCCTCCTATGGCGATGGGCCTATGTGCGCGATCGAACAGATTTGTCGCCTGCGCCCCCGTATGCTCATTCGCAGCACACCCCGCCCCATGGCGTACAGGGCGCTGGCTTCGTTGCGGCGCCGGGAAACAACCGGCCGGCGTGGTGTGCCAGGCGACAGCACACGTGCGCTGGCGAGATCGGCAACGTCGGAGTGGTCACGGGCGGGGAGATCGAGCGGGCGCACCCGACTAATCCTCCCTGAAGGATGGCCCCATCATGCTCGATCATCGCAATGGCTCGCTTCATGCCGCGCTACTGTTCGGTTTCGCCGCCCTCGCCGGTCTCTCCGGCCCGGCGCTGGCGCAATCGGAAGTCGCGCCGGTCCTCGCGCTGTCCGGCGTGCAGTACGCCCAGGCGTCCTCCACCGTGATGGAGGTTCAGCGCGAACTCAACCAGCTCGGCTATAACGCCGGCACCGCCGATGGCCTGATGGGGGCGCGCACGCGCAGCGCAATCCAGGCCTACCAGCGCGACAGCAACCTGCGCGTGGATGGGCAGGCGACCGCCAGCCTGCTGTCCCATTTGCGCGGCACGGCACGCGGCGGGACGCCGGCAGCGCCGGCGCCGGTGGCCGAACCGCGGTCGCAGCAGATCGCCAACATTCAGAATACCTTGCGCAGCCTCGGTTACCGCATCGAACGTCCGTCGGGTCAGCTTACCGACGAGACCCGTGCCGCGATCCGCAGCTACGAGTCCGACCATGGGCTGCTGATGTCCGGGGAGCCGAGCGCCGAACTGCTTCGCCACATGCGCCAGCGCGCCGAAGCCGGGTCCGCTGCCCCGGCGGCGTCTGCGGCCGACGCCGACACGGTGGCCCGGATCCAGACCGAATTGCGCGTGCGCGGCTACCCGATTCCGACCGTCAGCGGCCAGATGGATGCCCAGACCCGCCAGGCGATCAGCGAATATCAGCAGGGCCAGGGCGTTGTGGTGACCGGCGAGCCCAGCGCGGCGCTGCTCGCCGAACTGCGCGCTGCCAGCGCCGAGCTGGCGCCCGCTGCGGAATATACCCGCGCCCAGCGCGCGGCGGCACAGCGCACCCTGAACGAGCGCGGCTTCGATGCCGGGCCGCCCGACGGGGTACTCGGGCCGCGCAGCCGGATTGCCATCCGCAACTTCCAGGCGCGCAACAAGATCGATCCCACCGGCGAACTCGACGCCCGCACCATGGAGTTGCTCGGCATCGGCACCGCGGTCGCCGAGCAGCCGGAGGCAGCGAAGGATGGTTACCAGATGCGGGTCCACGACAACTTCAAGGACGGCGATTACACCCGCAATCCGGCGTGGCGCGTGGTCTCGGGCAACTTCGAGGTGCGCAACCAGGGCCTGAGGTCGGTGATCAGCGTGCCCTCACAACGCTCGGAGGACGTCGGCCGCAGGATGCTCAGCGACCTGCTCAAGGAGCAGCTCGGGGTCAATGTCGGCGGTGGCGAGGAGCGCGCCGCGGCGGCGCATCTGCCGACCCGGATCACCCCGCAGTTCCGCATCACCGTGGCCTTGTCGGGTACCGCGGCGGAAAACAGCCACCTCGATCTGGGCCCCTATCAGGGCGATCGGCTGAACCACGGCTACCGGCTGATCTATCGCGCCGATCAACCCGGCGTGCTGCAACTCGTGTTCACCGACCAGAACGGGACGACGGCCATCGGCAGTGGCCGCTTCAGAATCGACCGCGGTGGCCAGCAAAAACTGGTGTGGCAGCGTCACCCCGATGGCCGGATGACGGTGAGCCGCAATGGCCGGGTGCTGATCGACGTCGTCGACCACAAGCTCGACTCGGATGCCGCCGGCTTTTCGCTGATCAATGCGGGTGGCGAATGGACGCTGCACGAGGTCATCATCGAAGACCGCGGCTAAGGCGCAAGCCCAGCCAGGCTCGGCAGCGCAAGCGGCCGACCACCTTGGTCAGTTCGCCCGCAATGTCCACGGCCGTGGTCGCGGTCGAATGGATGGCCGGGGTGGTTTCTTCGACCATCTGCGCGATATCGTGGCTGGCGATTCCCTGCCCCTTGGCCGCGTCGGCGACGTCGCGGATGCCGGTCAGGGGTTGGTCCCGTGCGCTTCGCCGACGATCCAGTCATGCACCGTTGCCACCCGGCGGTCGTCGAGCGCACCGGCGGAATAGACCAGGCAGTAGCGCTTGCCGGTGCGCACCGTGTGGGCGAACGGCGCCACCAGCAGGCCGCTGGCCAGCTCGTTGGTGGTCAGCGTACGGCGAGCGATGGTGACGCCCATGCCGGCAATCGCGCACTGAATGGTGATGTGGTTGCGGTTGAACATGTAGCCGCGGCGCACATTCACGTGCGCCGCCCCGATCGCCTTCAGATAGCGCTCCCATTCGGCATAGGGCGGGCTGCCGCGCCACGCCGTCATGTCGTGCAGCAGGGGATAGTGCTCGAGCTGCTCCGGCGAACTCAGCGGCGGGCGGTCGCGCATCAGCGCCGGCGAACACACCGGAAAGATCTCCTCCTCCAGCAGCACCGTGCTCTGCATGCCGGGGTAGGTGCCGTCGTTGAGATCGATCGCCAGATCGAAATCGCCGTCGCGCAGCGAGCGGTTGCTGTCTTCGGCTTCGACCTGGAGTTCGATCGCCGGATAGCGCTGCATCAGCTTGGGCAGCCGGGGCACCAGCCAGGTGGCGAGGAAGGAGGGCAGGGCGCGCAGGCGGACCACGCCGCTCAGGGCGCCACCGCGCAGGCGCCCGATCGCCAGGTCGACCTCGGCGAAGGCGGGATCGACCGCCGCCAGCAGGCGGCGCCCTTCGTCGGTGAGTTCGATGCGGCGGGGAAGGCGGCGGAACAGCCTGAACCCCAGCCACGCTTCGAGCAGCTTGATCTGCTGGCTGACCGCACCGGTGGTGATGTGCAGTTCTTCGCCCGCCCGGGTGAAGGACAGATGACGGGCCGTGGCCAGGAATACTCTCAGCCGGGCGTGGACCTGGGAAGGGGCTGTACTGTTCATGGTTTAGTTTTAGTAAACGCGGGACGAAAAAGCATCGATTGAATTGTGCCGGTGTCGCCGACAGAATGCCGCACCACGCAAACAAACCGTCTTTCGCATTAGCGATTTTCAATCCTGCCGCACCCAGAGGAAGTCTCCATGTCCATCAGCGTACTCGACCTGTTCAAGATCGGCGTCGGTCCGTCCAGCTCCCACACCGTCGGCCCGATGCGGGCGGCGCACGACTTCGTGGCCGATCTGGATGCGCGTGCGCTGCTCGCCGCGGTGCGCCGCGTCGAGGTCCGGCTGTACGGCTCGCTGTCGGCCACCGGGATCGGGCACGGCACCGATCGCGCGGTGGTGGTCGGCCTGATGGGTGAGCGTCCGGACGAGATCGATCCCGACTTCATCGCCCCCGCCGTCGCCGAAGTGCAGCGCAGCGAGCGCCTGCTGCTGGCCGGCAAGGTGGCGGTGCCCTTTCATTGGGCGCAGGACATGCGACTGTTGCCGGTGAGCCTGCCCCACCACCCCAACGCATTGCGCCTCACCGCGCATGGCGTCGATGGTGTCGTCGACGAGAACACCTATTACTCGATCGGCGGCGGCTTCGTGATCGACGAGGCGCAGGCCGGCGCCGGCGCGGGCGGCGTGGCCGAGCTGCCGCTCCGCCACGAGTTCGACAGCGCTGCGGAGCTGCTCGCGATCTGCCGTACGCATTCGCTGCGCATCAGCGACGTGATGCTGCACAACGAACGAGCCTGGCGCAGCGAGGCCGAAACACGGGCGGCGCTGCACCGCATCTGGCAGGCCATGCGGGCCTGCGTGGCCCGCGGCATCGGCCAGGAGGGCGTGCTGCCCGGCGGTCTCGAGGTGCGCCGCCGGGCCCCCGCGCTGCACCGCAAGCTGCGCGAGCGCGAGGCCGGACGCAACCTGATCAGCGACACCATGGCCGCGCTCGACTGGGTCAACCTGTATGCGCTCGCGGTCAATGAAGAAAACGCCGGCGGCGGTCGCGTGGTCACCGCACCGACCAACGGTGCGGCCGGCATCATCCCCGCGGTGCTGCACTACTTCATGGAATTCCAGCCCGGCAGCAACGAGCGCGACGTCACCGACTTCCTGCTGACCGCGGCCGCGATCGGCACTCTGTGCAAGAAGAACGCGTCGATCTCCGGCGCCGAAGTGGGCTGCCAGGGCGAGGTCGGCTCGGCGTGCGCGATGGCGGCGGCCGGCCTGACCCAGGTCATGGGCGGGACCCCCGAGCAGGTCGAGAACGCCGCCGAGATCGGCCTCGAACACAACCTCGGCCTGACCTGCGATCCGGTCGGCGGTCTGGTTCAGGTGCCCTGCATCGAGCGCAATGCGATGGCCTCGATCAAGGCGATCAACGCCGCTCAACTGGCGCTGCGCGGCGATGGCGCCCATGCCATTTCGCTCGATCAGGCGATCCGGACGATGCGTGACACCGGACGCGACATGCTCGACAAGTACAAGGAAACCTCACGCGGCGGGCTGGCCGTGAGCTTCACCGAATGCTGACAGCCGGCCCGCTGCAGCGCCATATATAGAAATAATCAGGAGACAAGGCATGACCACAGCAACAATGAACCCCATATTCCGGCTCGTGTGCCGCACCAGCCTCATCGCACAGATCGCCATCGGCATGGTCTGCGGCATCGTGTTCGCGATGCTCGCGCCCGAGGCCGCGCGTTCCGTCGCGCTGCTCGGCGATGTTTTCATTTCCGCGCTGAAGTCGGTGGCGCCGGTGCTGGTCTTCGTGCTCGTGGCGGCCTCGATCGCCAGCCACAAGCGCGGCCAGCCCACGCACATCCGCCCGGTGCTGATGCTTTACCTGCTCGGTACCCTGAGCGCGGCAGTGGTTGCCGTGCTCGCGAGTTTCGCCTTCCCGACCACGCTGGTGCTCGATGCGCCGCAGGTCGCAGGTGCGCCGCCTGGCGGCATCATCGGCGTGCTCAAGAATCTGCTGCTGTCCGCAGTCTCGAATCCGGTCAAGGCGCTGATGGAGGCCAACTTCATCGGCATCCTCGCCTGGGGGGTGGCGCTCGGCATCGCGCTGCGCCACGCAAGCCAGAGCACCCGCGCCATGCTGACCGACGTGTCGGATGCGGTGTCGCAGATCGTGCGCGTCGTGATCCGCTTTGCGCCGCTCGGCATCTTCGGCCTGGTGGCCGCCACCCTGGCCGACTCGGGGGTGGATGCGCTGCTCGACTACGGCCGGGTGTTGCTGCTGATCGTGGGCAGCATGGTGTTCGTCGCGCTGGTGATGAACCCGCTGATCGTGTTCTGGAAGACGCGCCGCAATCCCTACCCGCTGGTGTTCACCTGCCTGCGCGAGAGCGCCGTCACCGCCTTCTTCACCCGCAGCTCGGCCGCCAACATCCCGATCAACATGGAGCTGTGCAAGCGCCTGAACCTGCACGAGGACACCTACTCGATCTCGATTCCGCTCGGCGCCACCATCAACATGGCGGGTGCGGCGATCACGATCACGGTGATGACCCTGGCCGCGGCCAATACCCTGGGCATCAGCGTCGACATCCCGACCGCGCTGCTGCTGTGCGTGGTGGCCTCGCTCGCCGCCTGCGGCGTGTCGGGCGTGGCCGGCGGATCGCTGCTGCTGATCCCGATGGCGTGCAATCTGTTCGGCATCTCCACCGACGTGGCGATGCAGGTGGTGGCGATCGGATTCATCATCAGCGTGGTGCAGGATTCTGCCGAAACGGCGCTCAACTCCTCCACCGACGTATTGTTCACCGCGGCGGCCTGCCCGCAGGCGGACGCCGTATTCGAGCCGGCAGCGGCAAGGGCCTGAACGCCCGACCGCGGACGATGCAGGGCGGTGCCGATCGCGGATCGCGCCGCCGCTGTCCTTGCGCCATGATGTGAACGCGAGCCGGGTCATGCCCGGCTCGCGGCATGGGAAAACACCGGGAAACACAAGGAGATCGACATGCAGCATTTCGCCAGCGACAACTACGCCGGCATTTGTCCGGAGGCACTGCAGGCGTTTCTGGCGGCCAACGAAGGCCATGCGCCGGCCTACGGCGACGACGAGTGGACGCGCCGAGTGTCCGAGCGTCTGCGGGAGCTGTTCGCCACCGACTGCGACGTCTATTTCGTGTTCAACGGCACCGCGGCCAACTCGCTGGCGCTGGCCGCGCTGTGCCAGAGCTACCACAGCGTGATCTGCCACGAACTGGCGCACGTGGCGACCGACGAGTGCGGTGGGCCGGAGTTCTTTTCCAACGGCTCCAAGCTGCTCTCCGCGCGCGGCGAGGACGGCAAGCTCACGCCCGATGCCGTGCTCGAGGTGATCGCGCGGCGCAGCGACATCCATTACCCCAAGCCGCGCGTGGTGACGCTGACCCAGGCCACCGAATGCGGCACGCTCTATCGTCCGGCCGAGGTCGCGGCGATCGCCGAGCTTGCCCATGCGAAGGGGCTGCGCGTGCATATGGACGGTGCCCGCTTTGCCAACGCCGTTGCTTCGCTCGGGGTGGCGCCGGCCGACATCACCTGGCGTGCCGGGGTCGACGTGCTGTGCTTCGGCGGCACCAAGATGGGCCTGCCGATGGGCGAGGCAGTGGTGTTCTTCGATCGCCGGCTGTCCGAGGATTTTGCCTGGCGCTGCAAGCAGGCCGGCCAGCTCGCGTCGAAGATGCGCTTTCTCGCCGCGCCCTGGCTGGGCATCCTCGAAGGCGATGCCTGGCTGCACCACGCCCGTCACGCGAATGCCATGGCGCAGCGCCTGGCGGCGGGGCTGGCGTCCGTTCCGGGTGCCGAACTGCTGTTCCCGGTCGAGGCCAACGGCGTGTTCGTGAACCTGCCGGCCACCGTGCTGGACGGCCTGCGCGCGCGCGGCTGGCGCTTTTACACCTTCATCGGCGCCGGCGGTGCGCGTTTCATGTGTGGGTGGGACACGCAGCCGGAAAGCGTCGATGCACTGCTGGCCGACATCCGCGCCCTGGCGGGGTGAACGCGTCCGGCCGCCGAGGCGGCTGGAGCGGACCACGCCTGTCACGGCGGGCCATCGGCCCCGTCATTCACGCCGATGGCCGTGATGCCCGCCGGACAGGGGTAGCCGGAACATGAACTCGCTTCCTCCGGTGTCGCGCGCGCGGGCGTCCAGTGACCCGCCATGGGCCTCGATGATGGAGCGGCAGATGGCCAGCCCCATGCCCATGCCGCTCGCCTTGGTCGTGAAGAAGGGATCGAAGATCCGGGCGACGGCCTCCATCGGGATGCCCGAGCCCGTGTCCTGGATGCTGACCACGAGATGCTCATGCGCACGCGACGACGAGACGATCAGCTCGCGCGCATCGTCGGCGGTCTCCGCCATCGCATCGAGGGCGTTGGTGATCAGGTTCAGCACCACCTGCTGGAGCTGCACCCGGTCGGCCTCCACCGTGGCCGGGCCCGCTTCGAGCTGCGTGAGCACCTTCACGTTCCGCCGCTCGATCTCGATGGCCACCATGCCGAGCACTTCGCGCAGCACCTCGTCGGCGTGCAGCGGGGCGAGCACCGCGGGCGCCTGCCTGGCCAGCGCCCGCAGTGCGCAGATGATGTCGGCGGCGCGCAGACCGTTGTGCTTGATGAGGGCCAGCCCGTCGACCGCTTCCGCGATGTCGGGTGTCGCCCGGTTCAGCCAGCGCAGGCTTGCATCGGCCGACGCCACGATCGCTGTCAGCGGTTGATTCACTTCGTGCGCGATCGACGCGGCCAGGGTGCCCATGACCGTGAGGTGCGAGCTGCGGGCAAGCTCGGCGCGGGCGGTCTGCAGGCTCATTTCGGCACTCAGGCGGCGATCGTTCTCGTCGATGAAGCGCTCGTACAGGCGCGCGGTTTCCAGCGCGATCGCGACCTGCGGCGCCAGCATCTCGAGTTGCGCGATGCGATTCGCGTCGAACACGCCGGGCGCCAGGTTGTTCTCGACGTAGACGACGCCGAACAGCGTCCCGCCCCTGAGCAGCGGCAGGCAGAGCACCGAGCGCAGGCGGGCACTGCCGGCCGTCCGCTTGCGGATCGAGGCCGCGTCGACCGCGGCGTCTGCCAGCACCAGCGCTTCGCGCGTCCGCAGCACGCTGTTGAGCACGGCCAGCGGCAGCTCCTCTTCGGTGGGCACCGCGCTGCCGAGCGTGACCGCCACCTTGCCGTCCACCACGCGTCCCGAGGCTTCGATCACCGGTTTGTCGTCGCACATGAGCAGCAGCAGGCCGTACTGCGCACCGGCATGAATGACGATGTCCGTCATCAGGGTCTCGATCAGCCGGTCCATCACCAGCTCGCTGGACATCGCCTGGGCGGCACGGATTCCCGGCTCCCAGCCGATTGCGCTGGCTCCGCCGGACGCGTCCACGGCCGAGGGCGCGCCGACATCCGCCAGATCCAGGTCCGGATGTCCGGTTGCGAGCAAGTTCGCCTTGTGCTCGGCGCCCCAGCGGCGGTAGCTGCCGTGTGCATTGCGCAGGTGCTGCTTGCCCGCCATATGCAGGCCGTTCGCCTCGCACAGCATGCCGGCCAGTTCGTGCGCCAGCGCCTGTTCGTGGACGAAGCCGGCGGCGGCGGCCGCATGTGCGGCCTGTTCGTAACACACCAGCGCCTGCAGGGTGTCGCCGCGCAGGCGGGCGATCTCGGCGTCGATCAGGAACAGCTTGCTGTGGAAGGTCGCGGGGTTGAGCGCCGTCCACCGTGCAAAGCGGTCGCGATGTTCGGCGAACGCAGGCGTGCCTGGCACGTCGCCGGGCGATGTGGAAGCCGCGTGCGCCAGCGCGAGCGCGAGAAACAGGTGGCAGTCCGCGACGTTGATATGGGCCGGGGCCGACCAGCTCAGGGCCCGCGCCTGCTCCAGGCTGCGCAGCGCCTGCGGCCACTCCCGCCGGTATACGCAGGCCATGCCGTCGTAGAGCCAGATCCAGAACCGCGTGGGCTGGGAATTGCTCCGGGCGAGCCGCTCCGCCGCCACGCCTGGCGCATCCGCGCCGGACGCGGCTTCGTCCCCGGTGCGCAGGCGCTGCACGAAGTGCTTCTGGGCGTTGAGGATCAGTTCGATGTCGCGGTATTGAATGCGCCGGGTGAGTTCCAGGCCGCGCTCGATCTCGTCCTCGACCAGACGCAGGTGCTCGCCCATCGCCAGCAGATCGGACACGATGTGGTTGCGCGCGTAGCACGCCATGCCGATGTCGCCCGATGCCAGCCCCAGCGTGACCGCGCGCTGCGCGTGGTCGAGCGCGTCGGCAAGCGGGCGGGTCCACGGGCTGACCTGGTCGACGGCTACCAGGGTGGCGATGCGCTCGGCCTCGAAACCATGGCGGTCGATCAGATCCATGGCGGCCAGCCCGTAGGCCAGACCGTCCTCGTATTCCTCGTAGAGACTTGCAATGAACACGCCGAACCATGACAGCCCGTAAGGAGACTCCGGCGTGGCGCCGTGCTCCAGGGTCAGCTCGACCATCTTGGCGACATGCAGGAAGCTGATGCCATCGGTGACGAACAGCGACGAGATCAGCGTCGACAGCAGGCCCATGACGGTCTGGATGCGGCGGTCGTCGGTCCTTGGCAAGGCCCCGAGCGTGCTGATCGGTCGTGCGCCCTGTGCCGCCTTCACCGCGTCGTAGGCCAGGCGCAGCTGCGCCTTGTCCGGTCCGCGCCGCAGGTGAACGTCGAGCAGGGCCAGGCCGGACAGTGCGGCATCGATCGCCCCCTCATAGTCGGAGCGGACGGTCTGCAGCATTGCCTTGAGGCGATGCACCGCCGCCCTGTCCAGCGCTGGCATGTCCCGCGTCAGCAAGGCCTCGATCTCGCGTGCGGCATCGACCAGTTCGGCCCGCGCCAGCAGGCATTCGCAGCGCAGCAGGGCGACGTCGTAGGCAAGCGGGTAATGCGATGACCACCACGACGGATCCATCAGCCCGACCGCAGCGTCCATGTAGCGGGTCGCCTGAGTCATGGCCGCGGTGCCCTTGGCCCGCCTCGCGGCCACGATCAGCGCAGGCACGAAGGCGGCGCGTTCGTCCGGCGACCAGGCATGATCGGCCGCGCGTTCGATCTGGTTGCAGATCTCGAACGCGTACTCCGCCAGCTGCCCGCGCCAGTGCTCGATCATGATGCCCGCGATGCGGGCGTGCGCACGCGGCCGCGCCGGCGTGTCGATCAGGGAATAGGCGGATTCCAGTACGCGGTCGTGCTGGAACGCATAGCCCGCCGCCTCCCGGATCAGCAAGCCGGCCTCGACGAACGGACCCAGCCGCTGCCGCACCTGCAACGGACTGATCCCGGCCACGCAGGCGAGCAGGCGCTCGTCGCAGCGTATGCCCACGCACGCCAGGTGCTGCAGGAGCTCCGCACCTTCACCGGGGAGGCGCGCGATGCGCCGGATCATCAGGTCGATGACGTTGTCGGAGTAGGCGCGTTGCGCGACGTCGGTTTCGTCCCAGCGCCAGCCCGCGGCCTCACCATCGTAGTGGAGCACGCCATCGTCGACCAGGGTGCGCAGCAACTGGGTCGAGAAGAACGGATTGCCCGCGGTCTTGTGATGGATCGCGCGTGCCAGCGTCTCCACGCGGAATGGCGGCTCGTTCAGCGCGGCGGCCACGAGCGCGCTCAGGTCCTCCGCGCCAAGCGGCCCGGCCTGGATGTGGGTGAGGGAGATCGGCTGCGACCGGCTGACATGCAGCAGCCGGGAGAAGCGCTGGGTCACGTCCGGTTCGTTGTCGCGACAGGCACCGATCAACAGCACGTTGGCGGGCGGCCGGGTGATGAAGGCCTCCAGCAGGGCGATGGAGGACGCATCCGCCCACTGCAGGTCGTCGATGAACAGCACCAGCGGCAAGCCCGTCGCCGCGAACGCGGAAAACGTCTGCAGAATCGCATTCTCGAGGCGTGCCTGCGCCTGCTCGGCGGGCACGTTGGACAAGGGCGCGGTATGACCGAGCACATGTTCCACTTCGGGGACGAGTTTGGCGACGGCCTTCCCCTGGCCCGCAAGACCCTTGAGCCAGCGCCGCCGTACCTCCACCAGTGCCGCCTCGTCCTCGCCGAGCAGGCCTATCGTCATCGACCGGATCAGCTGCGCCACCGGCGCATAGGGAATGTCGAGCTGCAGCTGGTCGCTTTTCCCGGCGGCGACGCGCGCGCCCTCCAACTCGGCCTCGCCTCCGAGCCAGGCCGCCAGCGCAGACTTGCCGGTGCCGGCGCCGCCGGTGATCAGGACCAGCTCCGACGCCCCGCGCTCGGTGACGCGCAGCAGCGCGTTCGCCAGCGCCGCCATTTCGGCGCTACGACCGAAGAGCTGCCCGGACACGTTCAGCGCGGCAACCGGGCCGGTGGCGTCCAGGTCGAAGAGGCCGATCCTGCCATGTTCCGCCCATTCCGCACGACAGCGCATCAGGTCCGTGCGCACCGAGGTGGCCGCGCCGTAGCGGTCCCCGGGATCCTTGGCGATCAGCTTGAGCACCAGTCGGCCGAGCAGTGGCGGGACATCGGCCCGGCGCAATTGCGGCGCCACCGGCACGACCGCGACGTGGGCATGCTGCCACGCCGCAGGCGAGTCCGCCGTGTACGGCAAGGTGCCGGTCAGGATCTCGTAGAGCGCAATGCCCAGGGCGTAGAGATCGATCCCGGTGTCGGGGGGTGCCGGGTCGAGGCGGCCGAGTTCGGGCGCCAGATAGGGCAGGGCCGCCGGGCCGGGCTGCGGCAGCGCGGGTTTCTGCGGATCGAGGATGAACGCGTAGCCGAAACCGGTGAGACGCAGATCATGGTCCGCGCCGACCAGGAGATTGTGCGGTCGGATATCGCCGTGAACGATACCCCGCGCGTGCGCCTCGGCAATCGCATGGGCGGCGCCGATGGCGAGATCGAGGAACGAGGCGATCGGCATGGCGTCGCCGAGCAGGGCCGACGCCGGCCTCGACGCCGCCTCGGCCTGATAGACCAGTACCATCCGGTCCGGGGTCCAGATCGTCGCGATCGGCACCGCCGCCCAGGCTGCCTGCAGCCGCGGCGCGAGCCTGGCTTCGTGCTGCAGTTGCTCGCAGCCCGCGGTCGCGACCAGGCACGCACTCCTGGCAAGCCAGTCCGTCCGCGTGACCGGATCGAACAGGCGCTCGCAGCTCACGCCGTCGGCCGCGTGGAGCTCCACCCGTTCGCAGCGGGCCAGCCACAGGCTGTCGAAGGCCAGCGCTGGTGGCCGGTACGGGCTGCCGCGCGAGCTCATGATGGCATCGTCGCCGAGCTCACGGGAGCGCCTTGCACAGGCCAAGCTCCTGCGCCATCAACACCAGCTCGGCGAAGGTGCGCGCCTTCATCTTGCGCATCGCCTGGCCACGGTGGATCTTCACCGTCACCTCGCTGATGCCGATCTCGCCGGCAATCTGCTTGTTCAGCAGACCGGCGACCGCCAGGCTCATGACCTCGGCCTCGCGCGGGGTCAGGGTCCGATAGCTGGCGCGGAGTTCTTCGGTCTTGTGCATGCGCTCGCGGCGCTGGCGGTCCTTCTCCAGCGCGGCCGCCACCGCATCGAGCAGATCCTGGTCGCGGAAGGGCTTGGCCATGAAGTCTTCCGCACCGGCCTTCATCGCCGTCACGGTCATGGCGATGTCACCGTAGCCGGTCATGAAGATGATCGGGATCCGGACCCCCATCTGCGCCAGCCGGGATTGCAGGTCGAGTCCACTCGGGCCCCGCAGGCGGACATCGAGCACCAGGCAGCACGGCGCATCCGGCAGCCGGAACTCGAGCAAGTCCGCAGCCGACGCGAACAGGGCGACATTCATGCCCACCGAGCGGAACAGGCTCCCCAATGCACTGCGCAGCATCGCATCGTCATCGACGATCAGGACCATCGCATCATCGCCCGCACCGGGGTCGGCAGGCTCGAGACCCTTGGATGTCACGTTCAGTTCTCCAGTCGGGGCTTCAGTGCGCCGGTGTCATCGGCGTCGCCCGGATTCTCGCGCTCATGCGTGAATCCGGTTCGGATCGGGTACGCCGGGAGTCTGCGGCGGGCGGCGCTGCCGCACGCCGGATGTCGCCGCCGGCGCGTCCCGGATTTCAACACAATGCCGTGAACCTGAAAACCCATACGACAGGTTTAGGCCGGGGCTGGCACCGAGCCGCGGTCGAGCCTCCTCAGGCCGCGCCGATGTCGCGATGACATCGCCGTCATGTCCTCGCACCTACACCGAAGCAGGGGCCAGGTAACACCAAAGGACGATGGTCGCGAGCGCAGGCGAGGCCTACGCTGAACACAGGTCGCGCCTCGAACCCCTGCATCGATCGCGGCCCTGTTCAACCCCATCAAAGCCGATCGGACGCAGCGGACAGCCGCCACGACCGCATGACGCTTGTTCTCAGGAGCCACATGATGTCCAACCCCAAGCTCGAAGTCCTGACCCCGCAGAACAGCCAGCTCATCTTCATCGACCACCAGCCGCAGATGGCCTTCGGCGTGCAGTCCATCGACCGCCAGGTGCTGAAGAACAACACCGTCGGCCTGGCCAAGGCGGCGAAGATCTTCAACATCCCGACCACCATCACCACGGTGGAAACCGAATCGTTCTCGGGCTTTACCTATCCGGAGCTGCTCGACGTGTTCCCGGAGCAGCCGCTGCTCGAGCGCACATCGATGAACTCGTGGGACGACCAGAAGGTACGCGACGCGCTGGCCGCGAACGGACGCAGGAAGGTGATCGTGTCCGGCCTGTGGACCGAGGTCTGCAACACCACCTTCGCGCTGTGCGCGATGCTGGAAGGCGGCTACGAGATCTACATGGTGGCCGACGCCTCCGGCGGCACCAGCAAAGACGCCCACGACTACGCGATGCAGCGCATGGTGCAGGCCGGCGTGGTGCCGATGACCTGGCAGCAGGTGCTGCTCGAATGGCAGCGCGACTGGGCGCACCGCGACAGCTACGACGCCGTGATGAAGCTCGTCAAGGAACACTCCGGCGCCTACGGCATGGGCGTGGACTACGCCTACACCATGGTGCACAAGGCGGACCAGCGCACCACCACGCCGCATAAGGCGATTCCCGCCGTGCCGGCGCGCTGAACCGGTGCCTCCCGCCGCACCTGGTGCGGCGGCTCCAACGGAGAACCGCGTCCGGCGCGGCGGCTTCAACAGACAACCGAGACCCGCGCCCGGCGCGGTGAACCCAACAGTGAGCCTCGCCATGTCACCGACCCCCACCCCGGACCTCGTCCTCGTCAACGGCAGGTTCGCCACCCTGGACCAGAGCAATCCGCAAGCCGATGCCGTCGCCATCCACGACGGCCGCTTCCTCGCCGTCGGTACGCGCCAGGACGTCATGAGGCTGGCCGGGCCGCAGACGAAGGTCGTCGACCTCAACGGCCGACGCGCCATCCCCGGGCTGATCGACAGCCACATGCATATCATCCGCGGTGGCCTGAACTACAATATGGAGCTGCGCTGGGACGGCGTGCGTTCGCTGGCCGACGCCATGCGCATGCTCCGCGACCAGGTGGCGCGCACGCCCGCGCCGCAATGGGTGCGCGTGGTGGGCGGCTTCACCGAGCACCAGTTCGTGGAGAAGCGCCTGCCCACCCTCGAGGAATTGAACGCGGTGGCGCCGGATACGCCGGTGTTCATCCTGCACCTGTACGACCGTGCACTGCTCAACGGCGCCGCGCTGCGCGCGGTGGGCTACACCCGGGACACCCCGAACCCGCCGGGTGGCGAGATCGTGCGTGATGCGCGCGGCAACCCGACCGGGCTGCTGCTGGCCCGGCCCAACGCGACCATCCTCTACGCCACCCTGGCCAAGGGCCCGAAGCTGCCGCCGGAGTACCAGAAGAACTCGACCCGCCACTTCATGCGTGAAGTGAACCGGCTCGGCGTGACCGGCGTCATCGATGCCGGCGGCGGCAACCAGAACTACCCGGACGATTACCGGATCATCGAGGAGTTGCACCGGGAAGGGCAACTCACCGTCCGCCTCGCCTACAACCTGTTCACCCAGAAGCCGAAGGAGGAGCTCGCCGACTTCAAGACGTGGACGTCGCAGCTGCGACCGGGGCAGGGCGACGATCTCCTGCGCCACAACGGCGCCGGCGAGATGCTCGTCTATACCGCAGCCGACTTCGAGGATTTCCGTGTCGAGCGTCCCGACGTGGCGCCGGCGATGGAGGCAGACCTCGAGCCGGTGGTCCGCCTGCTCGCCGAGAAGCGCTGGCCGTGGCGTCTGCACGCGACCTACGACCAGACCATCTCGCGTGCGCTCGACGTCTACGAGAAGGTCGCCCGCGACATCCCCTTCGACGGCCTGAACTGGTTCTTCGACCACGCCGAAACCATCACCGAGCGCAATATCGACCGCATCGCCGCGCTCGGCGGCGGCATCGCGGTGCAGCACCGCATGGCCTACCAGGGCGAGTACTTTGTCGAGCGCTATGGCGCGAAGGCCGCCGAGGCCACCCCGCCGGTGAAGAAGATGCTGGAGCGCGGGGTGAAGGTCGGCGCCGGGACCGATGCGACCCGGGTGGCGTCGTACAATCCCTGGGTGTCGCTGTCGTGGCTCACCACCGGCAAGACCGTCGGCGGCCTCGGGCTCTATCCGCAGGCCAGTCTGCTCGACCGCGACACCGCGTTGCGCCTGTGGACCGAAGCCAACACCTGGTTCTCGTCCGAAGTCGACAAGAAGGGCCGGATCAAAGTCGGCCAGCTCGCCGATCTCGCGGTGCTGTCGGCCGATTACTTCACCGTGCCCGGCGACGAGATCCAGGACATCACCTCGGTACTGACCGTGCTCGGCGGCGAGGTTGTATACGGCGACCGGGAGTTCGGCCCACTGGCGCCGGAGATGCCGCCAGCGATGCCGGACTGGTCGCCGGTACGGTACACCGGCGGCTACCAGCCGCGGCCCCGGGCAGAGGCTCGCGCGCGCCCGCCGAGCGCCGCTTGCGGCTGCGCCACCAGTTGTGGCGTGCATGGCCATGCACACGCGCGGGCGTGGGGCTCGCAAGTGCCGACGGCGGACGCGCGCAGCTTCTGGGGCGTGCTCGGCTGCTCCTGCTGGGCGTTCTGAGCAAGCGCGCTCATCTGCGACGGATCTGCAACTCACCCGCCACCGGAGAACCACCTTGTCCCGACCCATCTCGTCGCAGAAACCAGCGACCGGTGTCGCCGCACCCTCCGGCGGCGCCTTCGCCCCGCTCGCACTGCCGACTTTCACCGTGCTGTGGGTGGCGACCGTTCTCGGCAATGTCGGCAGCTTCATGCGCGACGTCGCCAGCGCCTGGCTGGCGACCGACCTGACGACCTCCCCGGCCGCGGTGGCCATGATCCAGGCCGCGGCGACGCTGCCGGTCTTCCTGCTCGCGATACCGGCCGGCGTGCTGTCGGACATCCTCGACCGCCGCCGTTTCCTGATCGGCGTCCAGATCGGCCTGGCCGTGGTCAGCGCCACGCTGATGCTGCTGGCCTGGCGCCAGGCCCTGACCATCGAGATCCTGATCGCGATGACCTTTCTCGGCGGCGTCGGCGCGGCGATGATGGGGCCGACGTGGCAGTCGATCGTGCCGGAGCTGGTGCCGTCGGACATGCTGCGGCGCGCGGTGGCGCTCAACTCGCTTGGCGTGAACATCGCCCGCGCCATTGGCCCTGCGGGTGGCGGCCTGCTGCTGGCCGCGTTCGGTGCGGCCGTCACCTATGGTGCCGACCTCGTCAGCTACCTGTTCGTGATCGCCGCGTTGCTGTGGTGGCGGCGCCCCGCGCAGCCGGACAACCCGCTGCGCGAGCACTTCTTCGGCGCGCTCCGTGCCGGGTTGCGCTTCACCCGCGCGCACAGCAGGTTGCACATCGTGCTGCTGCGGGCGGCGGTGCACTTCGCTTTCGGCAGCAGCATCTGGGCCTTGTTGCCGCTGGTCGCCAAGCAACTGCTGCAGGGCGGCGCCGGCCTCTATGGCGTGCTCCTCGGCGCGGTCGGCGTCGGCGCCATCCTCGGCGCACTGGCGATGCCGCGGCTGCAGCGCTCGCTCGATGCCGACGGGCTGGTGCTGGCGTCGGCACTGGCGACCGCGCTGGTGATGGCGGCGCTGTCCGCCGCGCCGCCGGTTTGGCTCGCCCTGCCGCTGCTGTTGCTGCTCGGCGCGGCCTGGATTCTGGCGCTGACCACGCTGAGCGGCACGGTGCAGGCGATCTTGCCGAACTGGGTGCGCGGCCGTGCGCTGGCCGTCTACCAGATGGTCTTCAACGGCGCGCTGGCGGGCGGCAGCCTGATCTGGGGTTTCGTCGCGCAGGGGCTGGGCACGCCGCACGCCCTGCTGATCGCCGCCGGCGGCCTGGTGCTGGCGGCGCTTGCGCTGCACCGGCTGCGCCTGCCGCGCGGCGAAGAGGACCTCGGGCCGGCACGCCACTGGCCGGAGCCGCAACTGGCGAGCGCGGTCGAGCACGACCGCGGCCCGGTGATGATCCTGATCGAATACCGTGTCCAGCCAGCCGACCGCGATGCCTTCCTGCGCGCAGTCCACCAGCTGTCCGAAGAGCGCCTGCGCGATGGCGCCTTCAACTGGGGCGTGATGGAGGACGCCGCGGATCCGGTGCTGCTGACCGAATGGTTTCTGGTCGAATCCTGGGCCGAGCACCTGCGCCAGCACCAGCGGGTGCCCAACGCCGACGCCGACCTGCAGCGCGAGCTCGCACGCTTCCATACCGGAGCCGAACCGCCACGCGTACGTCACCTCCTCGGCGTCGGCCTGCCTCCGGCCGGCACCGGGTCGGCTCCCAATCCCCTGTCATCGTGAGGCTCCCATGAAGCTCTATCTCGTCTCCCTCGGCGCCGGCATCCTGGTCGGCGTCATCTACGCCCTGATGCAGGTCCGCTCGCCCGCACCGCCCGTGGTCGCCCTGATCGGGCTGCTGGGCATGCTGATCGGCGAACAGGTCGTGCCACCGGTCAAGCGTCTGCTGTCCGGCGAGCCGGTCACCGTCAGCTGGTTCCATGCCGAATGTCTGCCGAAGATCACCGGCGCAGTAGATCAGCCTCAAGTCCGACCGCCTCCCAGCCCGTCTGTCGTCGTCTCCGATCGCGGCTCCGGGAATCCGGCGGGGTGACCCGGCGCAACGCCCCGAACCTGGAGGTGACACAGGGCCGCGTTGACGACTGCCATTGCTGATTACCGTTAAAGGAATTCGTGTGACCGCTCCCCCCGTGATCGCGATCGTCGACGACGACGCTTCAGTCAGGCAGGCCATGGGACAGCTCTTGCGTTCCCTCGACTTTGCCGTGGAACTGTTCGGGAGCGGGCAGGAACTGCTGCGGGCGGCAGCGCTGGATCGCCTTTCGTGCGTGATTGCAGACGTGCAGATGCCCGGCATGAATGGCTTTGCGCTGTGCGAGGCCTTGCGCGAGCGCGGTCTCGACGTACCGGTCATCTTCATGACGGCGTTTGCCCGGGCGGGCCACGAGCAGCGCGCGCAGGCCATGGGCGCGGCCTGCTTCCTCAGCAAGCCGGTGCGGGATACGGACATGATCCGGTGCATCGAATGCGCCTTGCAGTCACCCCGGCGCGAGTCCTGAGTAAGGACGAGTCCCGTCCGCCGCCGCGGAGATGTCGGAGGCGCCACCCATCACCACGGGTACGGCCTCCCGCATCGTGTCCACGAAACGGCGCAGCCTGGCCGGATAGAAGCGCGCGTAGGGATAGACCAGGTGCACCGGCAGGGGCCATGCCTGCCATTCGGGGACGAGGTGAAGCAGGCGACCGTGGGCGATATCGTCCGCCAGCAGCCAGGCGGAGCCGACACACACGCCCAGCCCCATCAAGGCCGCACTGCGCATGGCGTAGAGGCTGTCGGTGCTCAGGCGGGGATGGATGGCGATGCGCTGCGTCCTGCCGCTGGCGGCATGGGTCAGCGACACCTCGTCGCGATAGTAGGTGCGCAGTGCGAGCCAGGGGAGGTGGGCGAGATCGGCCGCGTGCGCCGGGGGCGGCATGCGGTCGAGCACCGATGGCGCCGCCACCACGATGCGCGGAACCTCGGACAGCTTGATCGCCACCAGGCCGGGGTCGAGCACTTCGCCGACCTGGATCGCACAGTCGATGCCGGCCGCGATGAAATCGCGAATATCGTCATGCAGCAGCCATTCGATCGTCACGCGCGGATACCGGCGCAGAAAACCGGCCAGCGGCCCGACGAAGCGTTCCTGGCCGAAGGCATGGGGGGCCACGATCCGCAGGATGCCTTCGGGCTCGTCGCCTGCGCCGCGCAGCTCGGCTTCGAAGCTCGCCCAGTTTGCCAGTAATACCTTGGCGCGCTCGAAGCAGCGCTCTCCGTCCGCGGTCAGCCTCATGACATGGGTCGAACGCTGCAGCAGGCGCAGCCCCAGCGATCGCTCGAGCGTCTGCAGGCGGCGACTGATCGTGGGTTGCGAGGTACGCATCTGCGCCGCCGCAGCCGAAAGACTGCCGGCCTCGACGATGCGGACGAAGGTCTGCATGAGTTCGATCCGATCTGCAGGAGCGGGTGGCTGCCGTGGGTGTTCCATGCGTTCAATGTATAACAACTGTGCGGCGTATGGTACTACCCATCTACTGACAGGCTATTCAGACTCGGGGCATCGGAACAAACGAGATGGATATCATGTCCTGCATTCAGAATTCGCATACGGTGGATGAGGCAGCACTTGCCGGAGACGTGCACTCTGCCCCCGCCCCGAGTGCCTCCGGCGCCATTTCCCGATCCCTGGTCCTGCTCCTTGCGGCCGGTGCCGGGCTGGCGGTTGCATCTCTCTATTACAGCCAGCCCATGCTGGGGGTGCTGGGTGCCGATATCGGCGTGTCCGACGGTGTCGTCGGCCTGGTGCCGACACTCACGCAGCTGGGCTATGCGCTGGGGATTCTCTTCCTGGCGCCGCTGGGCGATCGCTACGATCGAAGAAACATCATCCTGGGCAAGGCGGCCGTGCTGGTGCTCGCGCTGCTGCTCGGGGGTGCGGCGCCCTCCATCGGCCTGCTCCTGTCTGCCAGTCTCGCGATCGGTCTTGCCGCCACCATGGCCCAGGACATCGTGCCGGCGGCCGCCACCCTCGCACCCGATGCGCAGCGCGGCAAGGTCGTGGGCACGGTGATGACCGGGCTCTTGCTCGGCATCCTGTTGTCGCGGGTGGTGAGCGGCTTCGTTGCCGAACATCTGGGCTGGCGCGCGATGTTCTTTGCGGCGGCCGGTAGCGTGGCCCTGATCGGCATGGCGGCGTGGCGGGGGCTTCCGCGTTTCCGGCCGACCACCGATCTGGCGTATTCGGCACTGCTCGGCTCGCTCCTTACGCTGTGGCGCAAACATCCGGCCCTGCGTCGTGCCACGGTGGCGCAGGGGCTGCTCTCGGTCGGCTTCAGTGCCTTCTGGTCGACGCTCGCACTGATGCTGCACGGTGCGCCGTTTCATCTGGGAAGCGCCGCGGCCGGTGCGTTTGGCCTGGCGGGTGCGGCGGGCGCGCTGGCCGCGCCGATCGCCGGTCACCTTGCCGATCGACGCGGCCCCGAGCAGGTCACGCGTCTGGGTTCGGGATTGGTCGCTTTTTCCTTCCTGACCATGACCCTCGCGCCGCTGCTGACGCCCCAGGCCAGCCTGTGGCTGCTCGTGGGCTGCGCCATCGGCTTCGATCTCGGCATCCAGGCGGTATTGATCGCCCACCAGACCATCGTCTATGGCATCGATCCCGGCGCTCGCAGTCGGCTCAACGCCGTGCTCTTCGTCGGCATGTTCATCGGCATGGCGGCCGGCGCCGCACTTGGCAGCCTTCTGCTGGCTCGATGGGGCTGGGTCGCGCTGGCGGCCCTGGCGACCGTCAGCGCAGTCGGCGCGCTTGCGGTCAGGCTGTGGCCGGCGCGCAGCGCGCGCTGAACGGCTGCGGGTCGGAACCCGATCGTCCGCCGTGCCGCCTGACAAGGTGCGCCAGACCGGAGTGGTGGCGTGCGCTCGAATGAGGGATGACATGGAGAAACGGTGGTCTCTCCCCTATCCTAGAAAGAGGACTGCAAACGGAGGACTCGATGAACGAAGAAACCTTCAACCTCAGCATTCGCCAGTTCCTGAAAATGGTCGGGGTAAATTCGCAACGCCAGATCGAGCAGGCGGTGGCGAAGGCCATTGCCGATGGCGCGATCGCGGGAACGGAAACGCTTCCTGCCACAATGACCCTGGAGATCGGGGGATTGCAGTTGAAGGTCGCCTTCGACGGTCAGATCCAGCTCCAGTGAACCGGGGGCCGCCCGGCAAGGTGGCGCGACCGGTCCGCAATTCATCGTTCGCCCGCGGAATACGGCGCCAGCGTTGTCAGTCGCGTGTCGTCGATCGGCCCGCCGACGGTGAAGTGATACAGGCTCTGCCACTCGGTCCCGGCCAGACCGAGCAGTTCGTGCATCGAATCGTCGAAATAGCAGCCGATCCCGGTCCCGCGCAGGCCGGCCGCTTCCGCTTCGAGATACAGCACCTGACCGATCATGCCGCATTCGCGGAACAGCGCTGGGTAGCGCCAGGGCTCGCGCCGGGTGAGTCCGAAGCGCGCCAGCATGCCGAGCGCAAAGCACGAATCGGCGGCGATCTGCTGATGACAGCAGACGAATTGCGCCGACGCGCGCAGGTCGTAGGGGATCAGCAGGTACAGCGGCAGATGCGGTGGTCCGACCTTGTGCCATAACCAGTCGGGACGCAACGCCGCACGCAGTTCGTCGAGCGCCGTGGCATCGCGCAGCAGGACATACAGTCCCGGGTCGAGGCCGCTGACCCGGTGGACGAGCAGCGCCAGATGCACCTGCGGCAGTGCCCCCCATGCGCTCCATGGCGGTATGCCGGGGCGCGGCAACTGCGCATCGAGCAGCGTGAAGAAGGCATCCGCGCTCATGTCGGTGACGCCGTCGAAGGCGACCGCGCTGCGGCGCTGACGAACCAAGTCTGCCATGCGCAGGTCGCGGGCTGGCGCCGAAGGCGGCGGCAATGCCGGCAGGGCGGGCGACGCCTGCGCCGCGGTTCGCGGCTTGTGCGCGGCGGCGTGGACGAGGTCGATGTCGGGCCAGGGCACATGACCGGTGCTGAGCCGGTTGGCCCGGCCCTGCCATTCGCAGCGCGTGCCGAGGAGGGCGAGCGCATCGACATCGACGGTCGCGTGCGCGTCGCCGATCAGCAGCAGCACGTCGGGCAGTTCGCGTTCGGCGGTGTCGAAGTCGGCGTCGCGGTCGAGTCCGGCGAGGCGCGCGATGTCGTCGTCGCCCACTTCATCGAGCACCCGCGTCGCCCAGCCGAGCGCCGCGGCGGCCAGCGCAACGGCAGCGATCGCATGGCCGCAGTCGTGCTGGCAGTAACGGTAGGCGCGCATGCCGTACTTCCACGCCTCGCGCCAGGGGATCGAAGTGAGCGCGACCAGCGCGGCCGGGCCACGGAAGGCGGCGTCCCAGGCGTCCGTCGTCGCCGCACGCCGTTCCAGCACGTGGCTGCGGCTCGAGTAGTGATACACGCCCGCGGCGAGGTCGGGCAGCGTCGGTGCAATCAGGTAGCCCTCGGTCGGATGCAGGTTGCCGCTCGAGGGATTGCAGCGCAGCGCCCAGCGCACGCCACCGGATTCCTTCCACGCGGACAGCGCCAGCGACAATTCGAACAGCAGGCCGACGTGGGCGCGATCGAATGGTGCCGCGATTGGCAGGCGTCCCCGGCGCAGGTCGTCATGGCGCGTCGCCAGCGCATCGGCCGTCAGCGGCAGCGCAATGCGCGGTGCGCCCGCATAAGTTCGCCACGGATCGGGCTGATTCGCCCAGTCGAGCCGGCCCGGCCCCGGCGCATAGCGATCGGGCCAATGCTTGCTATTCTCATGATAGGCACGGACGGTCATCGCAGCGGCCTTCGGGTTTGGGCGTGATGCTCCATTATTGCCCCTGCGCTCGTCCGCCGCGCGATCGCCGGCCGGGAGGAGCGGGCTTGTGGCGCGCAAGCGGAAAGGTGTCCGCCGGCGAAGTCGTGGCCGCAGCCTGGTGCGAGCATGTAGGGAAAATGATCAGGCTGATGTTTTCATCCGTGTTTTACGCGCGGCGCGTCAGACGAGCTGATGGGCGATCCTGTAGGCCTCTGCCTGGGCAAGCAGCCAGCCAGAAAATCGCTGCAGGGCGGGTCGGTCCTGGCGCTGTTCGGGGCAGGCCAGATAATAGGCCTGCTCATCGGTCAGGGCGATGTCGAAGGGCGCTACCAGATCGCCCGCGGCGAGCTCGCTCTGCACCAGAAAGCGTGGCAGCAGCGCAACACCCAGACCGGCCCGGGCGGCTTCGGCGAGCATCGAGAACAGTTCGAAGCGCGGTCCGCCAATGGCCTCGACGGCGGCCACGCCGGCGGCCTCGAACCATCGCCGCCACGCATCGTGCCGATTCGACTGGTGCAGGAGGGGGAAGCCCGCCAGTGCCGCCGGCGCGCTGCAGTCCTGTTGCCGCAGCATGGCCGGCGCCATCACCGGAATCATTTCCTCGCCGAACAGCCAGGTGCTCGCCGCCCCGGGCCACACGGCGGTGCCGAAGTGGATCGCCGCATCGAACACGGTGTCGGTGAACAGGAAGGGCTCGGAGCAGGTGGTGAGATTGAGGGTGATGCCCGGATTGCATTGCTCGAAGTCGGGCAGACGCGGGATCAGCCAGCGCGTGGCAAAGGTCGGGATCACCGCCAGCTCGAGCACCTCGCCGGTGCCGCGGTAGGTCATGATCGACACCGTATCGCGCTCGAGACGGTCGAGCCCGTCGATGACCTGCCGCATATATACCTGACCAGCCTCGGTCAGCGAGATGCGCTTCTTGATGCGATGGAACAGGCGCACACCGAGATAGTCCTCCAGTACCGCCACCTGTTTGCACACCGCGCTCTGGGTCAGCGACAGCGCGGCGGCTGCGCGGGTAAAACTGAGATGGCGTGCAGAGGCCTCGAAGGCGGTCAGGGACTCGATACTGGGGACGCGTCGGCGCATGGTTCATTCCTTAAACTACGTACCTTCGTATTCTATTTCGTTTGAAAAAGATTTTGCCAGACTCAAGAATGGCGCCGAGGCATGTGACAAGTCATTGTTTAGTAGAAGTATTTGTATAAATATTTATCTTCTGAATGGTGTTCGGCCGCAGTCCTCGAAATCTTCGTCAATCTGATAGTCAGGAGCATAACTATGCAAGCAGCCATTTACACCCCGTCGAACCCGATCCCCCAGGGCAATGCCATGCGCGCAATCGAGGCGCTTGCCCGGCAGGCCGCACCGGTTTCCCCCGCGCTTCCCGAGCGCACCGACGACTCGGAACTGAACCATATCGTCGAGCTGGGCTACAACTGAACGACCCGAACCACATGAACCGCAACCAGATTCCGAAACCGCTCGGGTCCGGGCTGAACCACCCGCAACGGCTCAGGCTCGCCGCCGAGCTGCACTCGCGCCCCTTCATCAGCCTTGCCGCGCCTGCGTGCGTGTCGCATCTGGCCATCCATTGCGATGAAGGCGGGGGGTCGGACGAGCGCGTGCTGGCCGACTTCTGCTTGCGTTTCGGCGTCGCCGCGCCGGGTTCGGGCGCACCGCATTTCTTCCACGACTTCGGCCACTTCAGGCTCAAGTGGGAACGCCATACCGAATTCTCGACCTTCACCTTCATCGAGCATGGCGTCTCCGGCGAAGCCTTTGCCGAAACCCCGATGCGCCATGTGCCGCACGACTGGCTGGCGACGCTCGCCGGCAAGGTCATCGTCGCCTCGCACATCGCGACCGAGCGCGGCGAGCCCTACGAACTCGGCAATCCGCGGCTGCGGCGCCTGTTTCCGGCGGTGCCGCTGGTGGGCTGCCGGGTGCTGTCGGGTGGCGAGTTGTGGACCGACTTCCTGATCGGCCCCGACGGCTACTCGCGCTTCCTGCTGCGCGACACCGGCCTGCGCGAGATGCAGCTCGGCCGCCTGGTGCAGCGCATCTGCGAGATCGAGACCTACGCGATGATGGCGCTGCTGGCGCTGCCGCTCGCGCGCGACAACGCGAACCTGCTGGAGAAGGTCGAGGCCGATGTCACCCGGCTCGGGCTGCGCATGCAGGAACTCGATGCCGGCGCCGACGAGGCGCTGTTGCTGCAGATCTCGAGTCTTGCCGCGCGCGTGCGCTCGATGTCCTTCGACAGCGGCTATCGGTTCAGCGCCGCGCAGGCCTACCACCGGCTGGTCCGCGCCCGCATCGGCGAACTGCGCGAAAAACGCATCGAGGGGGTGCCGACCGTCGGCGAGTTCATGGACCGCCGCCTCGCCCCGGCGATGGACACCTGCGTCTCGGTCGGTTCGCGCCAGGAGGCGCTGGCCGACAAGATCAGCCGCTCCAACGACCTGCTGCGCACACGTGTCGGCATTGCGCAGGAGCAGCAGAGCCAGCGCGTGCTCGAGCGCCTGAGCCACAGCGCCGCGATGCAGCTGCGGCTGCAGCAGGCGGTCGAGGGCCTGTCGGTGGTGGCGATCTCCTACTACGGCATCAGTCTCGCGGCCTATGGCCTCAAGGCGGTCAAGGGCTGGGGGGCGGGCGTGAACGTCGATGGCGCGGTGGGTATGCTGCTGCCGCTGGTGTTCGGCGCCACCTGGCTCGGGGTGCGCCGCATGCGCCACCGTCTACATGGCAGGAGCATGGCCGCATCGACGCAATGATTGCCGTCGGCGGCGGAATCGGCGCCGGTGCTCGTCTTGCGAGTTGAAGTGAGAAGTCGCGTCGGGCTTGCGCCTGGCCCGTTGTTGTCAGGCAAGGCGGGGCCTCACAGCCAGCGGCGAACGCGGGCCTTGTAGGTTTCGTACTCCGCGCCAAAGATCGCCGACAGGATGCGTTCCTCGGGCAGGATCTGAAAGCGGTGGATATACAGGGCGAAGGCCATCGGGCCGACGACCGCCGGCGACGCGGGCAGATGAATGGCCCAGCCCGCCAGCGTGATCACCAGACCCACGTACATCGGGTTCCGGCTGACCCGGAAAACGCCCGAGGTCACAAGGGACGAGGACCTTTCGGGGTGCATCGGGTTGATCGTGGTTCGTGCCAGCCGGCAGGCGAAAAAACCCGAGGCGCTGACCGCGCCTCCGAACAGGGCCACAGGCCCACCGAAGGTCAGCCCGAACGGCGTGGACGGCGCACCGGCGAGAATATGAGCGGAAAGCCACATCGCCAGGGCGACGAGGGTGGCGACCAGGGGCGGCGGGATCTTCAGTTGCAGAGCGTGCATGCGGATGGTGAGGACGGTCGACGTCGAAGTTGAGGGGGCCGGCGGAGAAGGGCCGGCAGTCGCAAACCACACTCGCCACGTCTCTTCGACGCAGCGCCAGCCCCTACCCGATACAGGTACGCAATGTAGCAGCCGGGCGGCCGCGGGCAAAGACCTCGCGGCGCGTCACGGCATTTCCCGCAGTGGCAAATCTCATTCGAACCGTGCGCATGTCGGCACCCAATGCTGGCGGTGACCCGCTCAGGCGAAGACTCGTCTTGCATCAAGGGCGTTCGCGATCCGGATCCCCGTGGCGCGCCGCATCGATCAGCCGCCGCGAGATGCTGACCGGATCCGGCAGCGGCGGCAGCGCGTCGAGCGCAAACCAGTCGGCGGCCTCGATCTCGTTGTGGTCGGGGGTGAGCGTCCCGCCCGCATAGTCGGCAAAGAAGGCGACCATCAGCGAGTTGGGGAAGGGCCACGGCTGGCTGTGGAAATAGCGGAGGTTGGCGATTTCGATGCCGACCTCCTCGCGCACCTCGCGGCGGGCGCATTCCTCCAGGGTTTCTCCGGGTTCGACGAAGCCCGCGAGGGCGCTGAACACGCCCGGCTTGAAGTGGGGGCCGCGGGCGAGCAGCAGCTTGTCGCCGTCGCGCACCAGCACCATGACCGCCGGCGAGATCCGCGGATAGGCAACGAGCCCGCAGTTCGGGCAATGCATCGCGAGCTCGCCGGATCTCATCGCGGTCCTCGTTCCGCACTTGCCACAGAAGCGGTGATGCTGCTGCCAGTCGAGCAACTGGGTCGCGCGCCCGGCCAGGGCAAAGGTGTCGGCACCGGCGAGCTGGAAGATGGCGCGCAGGGGCGTGGCTTCGCCCGACGGAATGTCGGGAAGCCGGTCGACGTCGGCGGCGTAGCACGGGAGCCCGAGCAAGCGGCCGACTGGCAGCACGTTCTCGGGATTGCCGAATTCGGCGGCCAGGCCCGACGGAAAGATCGCCCCGGCGTGATCGACCGTTGTCGTCAGCAGGCGGTGCTCGAAGCGCAGAATCCAGTAGGCGCGGGTGTTCATGGTGCTGTCCGAAACAGTGTGGTCGAGCACGAATGATAGCGGGCGGTAGCTTCGGGGCGATCGCCCGCGACCTGCCTCCCCGAAGCTACTCCGGCAAGGGAATGAACTCGATCGCGTCGCCGGGCACCTTGGGAAAGCGCCCCTCCTTCCAGTCGCGCCGGGCCTGTTCGATGCGCTCCTTGCGGCTGGACACGAAGTTCCAGTCGATGAAGCGCTTGCCGAGGGGCTCGCCGCCGATGATCGCGATGCGCGACTCCGCGGTCGCCTCCAGCACCACGCCCGCGACGTCGGAAAACACCGCCATCGCATGCTCCGGAATCACGGTGTCCCGTGCCTTCAGGCCGCCCTGGGCGACATAGACCGCGCGCTCCGGGGCAGCGGGCAGGGCGAGGGTCTGGCCGGCGTGCAGATGGGCTTCGACATAGAGCGTTTCGGCGAAGACCTTCACCGGCGAGGTGACCCCGTAGGCCGTACCCATCATCACCCGCACCGGCACGCCGTCGACCGTCACCGCGGGAATGTCCGCCGCGGGGTAGTGCAGGAAGGCCGCATCGACTTCCTCATCCTTCTCCGGCAGCGCCAGCCATAGCTGCAGGCCGTGCAGGCGGTGCGGCGTGGCGGCCCATTCCGGGCGTTCGCGCTCCGAATGCACAATGCCGCTGCCGGCCACCATCAGGTTGATGTCGCCGGGCCGGATCGGCTGCAGGCTACCGAGCGAATCGCGATGCAGGATCTCGCCTTCGAACAGATAGGTGACGGTTGCAAGATTGATGTGCGGATGCGGACGCACGTTGATGCCTTCGCCGGCGGGAAATTCCGCCGGCCCCATGTGATCGAAGAAGATCCACGGGCCCACCATCTTGCGCTGCGCGGTCGGCAGCGTCCGCCGCACGGTGAAGCCGCCCAGATCCTTGTCGCGGGGCTGGATGACAAGCTCGATCGCACCACAGGCTTGCTCCGCCGTGCAGTCCTGTTCCACTTGCCGAGTCAGATTGCTCATGGGGCACCTCCGGTCCGGGTTGTCGCCTGCGTCCGGTCGCGGACGCAGGCATCGGCCCCTGTTTTACCACGGGGGAATAGCCCGTGAAAGGGCCAGGCCGCTTCGGCTCCGGATCACCTCTGCGCTTTCATCCCTGCAGCGGCACCGGATTCCGCATCCCGACGCTGACGCGGTTCCACGCATTCATGTTTGCGATTGCCAGGGTGAGTTCGGTGATTTCCTGATCGCCGAAGTGTTCGCACAGGGCGGCGAATGCGGCATCCTGGTCGGCTTCGCGCTGCGGATACGGCGGCAGCGTGAGCCGTTCGGCCCAGGCCAGGGCGGTGCGCTCCCGCTCCGAGAAGAACGGAGCCTCCTGCCAGGCGGCCACCATGTTCAGCTTGCGCGGGTCTGCGCCGGACTTGATCAGCGCGCTCCAGTGCATGTCGAGGCAGAAGGTGCAGCCATTGAGTTGCGACACGCGCAGGAAAACGAGCTCGACCAGATCGGGGCCGATGCTGCTTTCCTTGACGGCGCCAGTGAATGCGATCAGGGCCTGGACGGACTTGCCACCAAGCTTGTAGTAGGGCAGGCGGGGCTGGTGCCGGGTATTCGTGTTCATGTGGTCCTCGTCGATCAAAGGTCAGTGATGCGGGTTGGTGATGCCGGCCGGATGGCCTGCATGCTTACAAGACGAATCGCGCGGCGGATTTGTGACCGGGTCGAAGAAAATAACGCGGCGACCATGCCGCGGCCGGCGCTGTGGCCCGGCACGACAGGTCGTGCAAGGCTCGGCACACGGGCCGCGCGCCGCGGATTTTGTGGCGGATGTTCGAACCCGGAGCGGACCGTCGGGTGACGAGAACGGCGCTAGGTGGACACCGGGTCGGGCGGCGCTCGCAGTTCTTCCGGCAGGTGCCCCAGCTTGTCCGGGTTGCGCACGATATAGCAGGCGTGGATGTGCTCGCCGTCGGTGATCAGGCTGATTGCTGCGTCGAAGCGACCATCGAGGTAGCGCAGCAGGCCGGGCTCGCCGTTTATCGTGGCGTGGCGGTAGCTCAGGCGCGGGCCGACCTGTCGTGCGACCGCTTCGAAGAATCGAACGATGCGCGCCACCCCGTGCAAGGCGCGCAGCACCGACAACACTTTTCCGCCGCCATCGGCCACAAACTGGGCGTCGGCGGCAAAGAGGGCGGTCAGCGCCGCGCGGTCGCCGCTGCGGGTGGCCTCGGTGAAGCGTTGCAGCAGCGTGTGGTGGGCCTCGCGCGTCACCGTCACGCGGGGCCGGTCGCTGCGCACCCGGCTGCGCGCCCGATGCACCAGCTGACGGCAGGCGGCCTGGTTGCGGCCGAGCAGATCGGCGATCTCGTCGTAGTCGGCGTCGAAGACCTCATGCAGCAGAAAGGCCGCCCGCTCCTCGGGCGACAGGCGTTCCAGTACCGCCAGAAATGCAACCGACACATCGCCCGCGAGTTCCACCACCTGCTCGGGTGTGCGCTCCGGCGACACCGGCTCGATCAGCGGCTCGGGCAACCACGGCCCCTTGTACTGCTCGCGCGCGGCACGGGCGCTGCGCAGCTGGTCGATGCACAGCCGCGTGGTGACGCTGACCAGCCAGGCTTCGCTCGACTGGATGCCGGCGAAATCGGCGCCCTGCCAGCGTAGCCATGCATCCTGCACGGCATCCTCGGCATCGGCGCGACTGCCGAGCATGCGATAGGCGATGGCCATCAGGCGGGGGCGGTGGGTCTGGAAAACGGTGTGCGGTGTGTCCATGGGTGTCGGCTCCGTGCGCCGTCTTGTCGGCATACCGGCGTAGACGTGGCGGGCGGCGGGTTTGTGACAAGGTAGTCGACCGACGCGCGATCGGAAAGACCCTCAGCCTTCCGGGTACCTCGCATCCCATGGACATGGGCCGGCTCCGTTCGTATGCTGTCGCGCACATGGCCCGATGCTGCCGTGCCCGTTCTGCAATACGACTCCCGGAGAGATACCCATGTCGATTGAACTTCCCAAGGACGTGCGCAACGAGGCCGTGGCCTCCATCCAGCGCTACTTTCGCGAGAACATGGAAGAGGACATCGGCAACGTTGCCGCTGGCGGTCTGCTCGGCTTCGTTCTCGAGGAGGTTGGTCCGAGCATCTACAACAAGGCGGTCGCCGATGTCCAGGAACGCCTGCACTTGCGCATCTCCGAACTCGATATCGAGGTTCACGAGGAAGAGTTCCCGTACTGGCGCAAGCATGAGCGCCAGGCCAAACGACGCAAGTGAACATACGGCCGAAAGATGCAGTACCTGGCTCGCCTTGCCGGCTAGTTCGCGAGCTCGGTTTCGAAGCCCGCGTTCCGGCGGATCGTCCGGCGGATCTGGTCGAGGCTGACGCGCTGGGCATCGTACTCGATCGTCGCCTTGTGCTCGGCGTAGCTCGCTTCCACATGGCGTACGCCGTCGACCCGCTTCAGGGCGGACTCGATCAGCACCGGGCAGGGCTCGCCGATCATTCCGCTGACCTGGAGGGTGGCGCGGGTGGTGGTGTCGGGTTGGGGGGCGCCGCTGCCCTGGGCGAGCACGGCCCCGGGGGCGGCGAACAGTTGGGCGAGCACGATCAGGTGCGCGATGAGCAGTTTCAGTGCGGATTTCATGATGTTCTCCAGGGTCAGCCGAGCGTGGGCAGGATCAGGTATTCGAAGACGTTGATCGCGACCGCGAGTGCGGTGGCGACCCACAGCAGCGTTCGCGCGCTGCGTCGCGCGGTGGTACAGGCGCAATCGCGGCGGACGTACAGCAGGTAAAAGCCGGCGGCCAGCAGCACGATCGTCAGCACGCTGGCGGGCAACTGCAGATGAGCGTACCGGGCGAGCCATCCGAGGCCGCCGATGCCGAACGCGATGCCGAGCATCGGGCCGATGCAGGCCGCGCCGGTGGTCACCGCCGCGGCGATGCCGGCGATGGCCGCGGCGCCGCCGAGGCGCTCGCGGGTCCTTGCAGGGGGAACTTGCTTCATCTTCATCTCCTGGTTGGGGTAGCACCGAGTCCATGCCGCCGGAGCGGGCCTTTTCCGAGGTTTTTCGATCCGTCAGGCATGAGTCCAGTGTGCAGGGGGTGGCCTGCCGGCGCTTGAAGGTCGGCTGGTTTTGCGCTGGAGAAAGGCTGAACTTTCCGTTGCGGAGGTTTGCGCCGGTGCCAATGCAGCGCCCGGAGGCAGGGTCGGGCGGATGGCGGGTCAACGAAGAAGGCCGCCCTGGTCCACCCCTTTGGGGGCGGACGAGGGCGGCCGTTGGCGGGGCGACCGGCCGTCAGCGCGGGTGCAGCCAGCCCGGCAGGAAACTGTACGGGTCGGCGTTGACGGTGGCGTCGTACGGGATCCGATGGCGCTGCAGCCGTTGGGCCAGCGCGCCGGCCTTGCAGGCGTCGAACAGATCGGTGCAGCCGCCGACGAACTCCCCGGCGATGAAGATCTGCGGGAAGGTGTTCCAGCCGGTGCGTGCGGCGAGCGCCTCGCGCACCTTGCCGCCGCGGTTGCCGTCCTGATAGGCGACCGAGTCGAGATCCACCGAGCGGTAGCGGATGCCGTACCGGGCCAGCACCTTGCGCACCGACCAGCAGAACTCGCACCACTCCAGCGCGAACATCACCACCGGATTCTCGGCGTCGGCCACCAGCGCGTCGACTTCGGCCACCGCCGCCGGGTCGAGCACCGGCGCGGCCTCGCCGGGCGGCGCGGCGGCCGGGGCGGCGACGTCGAAGCGGTAGCCCGCGGTGGAACGGGAGATTTCCTGCTCCTCCTCGGTCATGTCGGCGGCCACGCCCTCGAACAGCGGCGTCGACAGGTAGCGCTCGCCGGTATCGGGCAGCATGCACAGGATGTTGGCCCCCTCCGGCGCCTCGGCGGCGACCTGCAAGGCGCCGGCGAAGGTGGCGCCGGCCGAGATGCCGACGAAGATCCCCTCGCGCCGCGCGAGGTCGCGGGCGCACCGCAGCGCGTCCGTGCCGGCGATCGCCAGAAAGGTGTCGATGCGCCGGCCGTCGGTCACTTCCTCGGCCAGGCGGGGCACGAAGTCCGGCGACCAGCCTTGCATCAGGTGCGGGCGAAACGCGGGGTGGCTGTGGCTGTGGGCGCCGTCCCGGGTGCGCGCCTGCGGGACGCCGCTGGCGAGGATCGCCGAGTTGTCGGGCTCGCACACCACGATGCGGGTGTCCGGGCTCTTCTGGCGCAACACGCGGGACACGCCGTTCAGCGTGCCGCCGGTGCCGAAGCCGGTGACCCAGTAGTCGAGCTGGACGTCGTCGAACGCCTCGAGGATCTCGACCGCGGTGGTGCGCACATGCACCTCTGCATTGGCCGGATTCTCGAACTGGCGCGGCTGCCACCAGCCGTGCTCGCGGGCAAGCTCCTCGGCCTTCGCGACCATGCCCGAGCCCTTCTGCGAGGCCGGCGTCAGCACCACCCGGGCGCCCAGGAAGCGCATCAGCTTGCGCCGCTCGACGCTGAAGTTCTCGGCCATGGTGACCACCAGCGGATAGCCCTTTTGCGCGCACACCATGGCCAGGCCGATGCCGGTGTTGCCGCTGGTGCCCTCGACGATGGTCTGGCCCGGCTTCAGCTCGCCGCGGCGCTCGGCATCCTCGATCACGCCCAGCGCCATCCGGTCCTTGACCGAGCCCATCGGGTTGAAGGCCTCGATCTTCACGTACAGGTTCACGTGCGCCGGCGCGAGATTGTTGATGCGCACCACCGGGGTGTTGCCGATCGTGCCCAGGATGCTGTCGTATCGCTTGCCCATTTTGTCTCTCCTGTCGAGGTGCCCGGCGCCGCACGAACGGCGCGGTGCTGCCTTCTATTGGTTTATTGGATCAGTTTTGCCGCAGATGCAAGGGACGCGCGGCCCGTCGTCAACACCCTGCCGATCTCGATGACCTCATCCACCAGTGCATCGGCATGGGCCATGGTGGTGCGCGCGCCGACGAAGCACGGGCGGATCGCCAGCGCACCGTTGATCACCGTGGTGCTGGGCATGCTGCGCCCGCGATGCACGAGTTCGCGGTGGATGCGCTGGTTCAGCGCGTTGAGGTCGTCCGCGTTGCCGCCGACGTAGCGGAAGCAGCAGATCGACAGCGTCGGCGCCTGCACCACCTCCAGCTCCGGGTGGCCCGCGGCACGCTCGGCCACGTGGCGGGCCATCGCGTTGTGCCGGCACACCCGCTCGGAGAGGCCGTCGCGGCCGATCTCGCGCAGCAGCGCCCACACCACCGCGCCGCGCGACGGCGCCGACAGCTCGACGCCGAAGTCGGCATACGGAATGCCGAGGCCGTCCATCGAGTGGGTCGCCGCGTCTTCGCTGCAGGCCCCTTCCAGGTAGTCGGCCGCGGTCTGGGTGAAGGCGCGGTTGAGCAGCGCACGGTCGCGCACGAAGGTCGCCCCGATGCCGACCGGCGCCCCCAGCCACTTGTGGGGATCCACCACCACCGAGTCGGCCAGCGCGAGGCCGTCGTACAGCGGCCGAAGCCTGGGATCGAGGATGCCCGGCAAGCCGTAGGCACCGTCCACGTGGAACCACACGCCGTGCTCATGGGCGATCTCGCCGAGCGCGCGCAGATCGTCGATCGCACCGGCGTTGGTGGTGCCCGCGTTGGCGACCACCGCCACCGGCAGCAGCGCGGCGTCGGCGTCGCGTTCGAGATGGCGCCGCAGTTGGTCCGGAATCATGCGCCCCATCCGGTCGCCGGCGACCATCACCACCGCTTCGCGCCCCATGCCGAGCACCGCCGCGGCGCGCCGGATCGTATGGTGGCTGGCCGCGGTGGCATAGATGCGGCTCGGCCGACACAGGCCGTCGCGGGCCGGGTCGACGCCGATGCCCTCGAAGGCGGCCTGGCGCGCCGCGCCCAACGCCACCAGGTTGGCCACCGAACCGCCGCTACTGTACAGACCTTTCATGGCGGGCGGCAACTCGAACATTTCGGCCATCCACTGCAGCGACAGCTCCTCGAGGAAGCTGAAAGCAGTCAGGCCGAGTCGCTGTGGGGAGGCGACTGCGCCGGCCACGGTTGCCAGCGCGCCGACCGAGGTGGCCCCGGTGGTGATGAAGGCGGTCGAGCCCGGGTTCGGGATCTGCGAGCCGTTGGGAATCAGGTAATGGCCGATTTCGTCCATCACCGCGGCGATGCCGACGCCGCGCGCCGGCAGCGGCTGCTCGAGGGCCGTACGCCACCGGTCCGGCGCCTGCATTGCGTCCGGATGCTCGAACTTCAGGTAGCGGTCGAGATCCCCGCCGAGCTGCGCCAGCCACCGGCCGAGATTGCCGCATTCCGCTTGCTCACTGTTCATGGTCCGACTCCTTCGCTTCCGATCGGCGGCCCGCCCTGGGGCGGGCCGCCGGGAGGGGAGGGGCCGGCACGCACGGCGGCGGCCGGCCCGGTGCCGCTCCTACGCGAGCACCTGTGCGCCGCTGGCCAGGAAAGCCATGGTGCGCGGCGCACCGGCGATCTCGACCCCGTCGTTGAGATCGGCCTGGGTGAGACCCTTGGCCTTGGCGCAGGCCGGGCACAGCCAGATCTTGCCGCCGTTGGTGCGGTACGCGGCCATCAGATCGGCCAGCGGCTCGTAGCCTTCGGCCACCAGATCATCGGCACCGCCGCGGACGCAGATTCCGGCCGCAGCGGCAGAGGCGAAGACGGCGGTCTCGCAGGTTTTCGAGGCCGTCACCGCCAGGACGAAGGCGATTGTGGCGCGCTCGACGTCGTCGGCGCCGTGGTTGCAATTGACGAGGTACTTCTGTTCGGTTTGCTGGTTCGTGCTCATGGTTGAATCCTCCGTTGGGGTTGCTTGGGCTGGGTGCCGGCAGCGATTCCATCTTATGGACGACGCTGCCGCGACACTTGCAGGGCAAGTGGTCTTGTTGTGGAGAATTCATGGAGCTTGGCCTACCATCGATAACATCGACCCAGTCGCCATGGTCCACCTCCGGAATCGCGTCCCGTTCGGACGTGGATCGGTCCGGTGGCGCCCGCGGGGTCTCACCGTGAGGTGCGGTCATGCGCTACAGCTTCGACGCGTTCTCCCTCGATACGGACCGCTTCGAGTTGAGTCGCGAGGGCACACCGATCCATCTCGAGCCGCAGGTTCTCGAATTGCTGGTGCTGCTGGTCGAGAACTGCGGCCGGATGGTGAGCAAGGACGAGATCATCGACAAGATCTGGCACGGCCGGGTCGTTTCCGAGGCCGCGGTCAGCAGTCGCATCAAGGCCGCCCGCCAGGCCCTCGACGATGACGGCCAGGCCCAGCGCTGCATCCGCACGGTCCACCGGAAGGGGTTCCGCTTTGTCGCCGAGGTCAGCAGCAGCGCCGCGGACGCCAGCAGCAGCGCCGCCGAGGACGCGGCTCCCGAGCGGCCCGGCGAGGCGCCACCGGCAGCGGTCGAGCGGGGGTTCGGGACGCCGCCGGCGGCATCGGCCGTCGCCGCAGGGTCAACCGGCGCCGGCCACGCGGCACGGCCGGCGGTCGCCGTGTTGCCGTTCAGCAATCTGTCGGCGGATCCCGATCAGGAGTATTTCTCGGACGGCGTCACCGCCGACCTGATGGCGCGGCTGTCCAAGCATCGCTGGATCGACGTCATCGCCCGCAACACCAGTTTCGGCTACAAGGGCAGGGCGGTGGACGTGCGCGAGATCGGCGCCACGCTGCGGGTCGATTACGTGGTCGAGGGCAGCGTGCGGCGGGCCGGCAACCGGGTTCGTGTCGGCGTGCAACTGGTCGATACGCACAGCGGACACAGCAAATGGGCGGAGCACTACGATCGCGAACTGGCGGACATCTTCGTGGTGCAGGACGAGATCACCGAGATGATCGCCGCGCGGCTCGAGCCCGAGATCGGCTTCGCCGAACGCAACAAGCTGGTCCAGTCGCGGCCCCCGGACCTGCAGGCCTGGGACTGCTACCACCTCGGCATCCATCACTTCTACAAGTTCACCGGGCCCGACAACGTCGAGGCCCAGCGCTTGCTGCGTCGCAGCCAGGAGCTCGACCCGCTGCTGGGCGAAGCCTTCGCCTGGTGGGCCTACGCGCTGATCCTCGGCATGATCTACTGGGAAACGCCGCCCACCGCCGAGCTGCTCGACGACGCCCTGGCCGCCTGCGACCGGGCACTGGAGATCGACGGCCAGAACGCCACCTTCCACGCGCTGCGCGCCCGCGTGCTGCTGGCCCGGCGCGAGTACGACCAGGCGATCGCCGAGAACCAGGCGGCGATCGCGCTCAACCCCTCGTTCGCCGCTGCGCACTGCGGCCTCGGCGATTCGTTCACCTACGAGAAGCGCTATGAGGAAGCGATGCACTGCTTCGACCGGGCGATTGCGCTGAGCCCGAACGATCCGCAACTGTGGGCCTTCTACTCCTACGGTGCGCTGGCGATGATCTTCATGGGCGAGTACGCCACCGCGCTGCAATGGACCGACCGCGCCGCGAGCATCCCCAACTGCCAATACTGGACGTGCGCCCACCGCGCGGTCGCGCTGGCCCATCTCGACCGGCTCGACGATGCACGCCGCACCGGCGAGCGGCTGCTGCGCGAAATGCCGCGCTTCTCCTGCCGCTTCGCCCGCGAGAAGCTCTTCTATCTGCGCGAGCAGGACCAGGTGGAGCGCTACCTCGAGGGCTTGCGCCTGGCCGGCGTTCCGCAAGCCTGAGAGCTCGATGCCCTGCGATCCGTGGGGCCGTGGACGCTGCCGGCGAGACTGATGTCCGTTACCATACCCGGACACTGACGGTCCGCGTCTTCATCGACGGTGGGGCCGTGACTCAAACTCATCGGAAGCGATCCATGACTCTACTGTTCTCGGTCCGGGGGCGGTCGGCATCCGGCCCGTTCCTGCACCTCGCCACTGCCGCGCTGCTCTACTTGCTGGTGAGCGCTGCCGCTCACGCCCATGGCGTGGCCGACGGCGACAAGGGCTATATCCAGGAGATAAGCGGCACGCAGTTGTTGCCCTTCACCTATCTCGGCGCGAAGCACATGGTCACGGGCTACGACCATCTGCTGTTTCTCGCCGGGGTGATTTTCTTCCTCTACAAACTGAAGGACATCGCGCTCTACGTCAGCCTGTTTGCGATCGGCCACTCGGTGACGATGCTTTACGGCGTTTATGCCGGGGTGAATGTGAACCCGTATCTGATCGACGCGATCATCGGTCTGTCCGTGGTGTACAAGGCGCTGGACAACCTCGGCGCCTATCAACGCTGGTTCGGCGTGCAGCCCGACACCAGGATCGCAACCCTGGTTTTCGGCCTGTTCCATGGCTTCGGCCTGGCGGCGAAGATCCAGGAATTCGAGATCGCCCCGGACGGCCTGCTGCCGAATTTGCTGGCTTTCAACGTCGGCGTCGAAATCGGCCAGCTGCTCGCACTGGGCGCGATCCTGATCGCGATGGGCTACTGGCGGCGTACCGCCGCATTCCTGAAGCATGCCTACACCGCCAACGTCGCCATGATGTGCGCCGGGTTCATGCTGATCGGGTACCAGCTGACCGGCCTCTTCATTTCCTGATTCCTGCGGAGTCCTGACTCATGTACAACACCGATCTTCCGACCCGGGCCGAATTGCCGAGCACCCGTCAATTGCTGCGCTCCACCGCCATCGCGGCGTTGATCGCAGCCGGCCTGCTCGTCACCACCGTGCTGCCGGCCGAGTACGGCATCGATCCCACCGGTGTCGGCCGTGCCCTCGGTCTTGCCCGGATGGGCGAGATCAAGGTTTCGCTCGCGACCGAGGCGAACGCCGAACAGGCGCGCGCCGCGGCAGACCTTGCTCCGGCCGCCGCAGCGCTACCCGCGGCAGTCGCGACCACGGCCGTGCCGCAAGCTCAGGGTCTCGAGCAAGGGCAGCAAGCCGGTCACGAGCAAGCGGCATCGGCCGCGGCGCCGCCCGCAGCGACGACACCCGCCGAGGAGTCCGCCGCAGCGGTGGCGCCGGCGCGCGAACATACGGTGACGATCAGGCTGAAGCCCGGCGAGGCCGCGGAGATCAAGCTGACCATGCAAAAGGACGCCAGCGTCCAGTACAAGTGGTCCACGGTCGGCGGCCCGGTCAATTACGACACCCATGGAGATCCGCACAAGGCACCGAAGGGTTTCTACCACGGCTATGGCAAGGGCAAGAATGAAACCGCCGATGCCGGCACACTGCAGGCCGCCTTCGATGGCAAGCATGGCTGGTTCTGGCGCAACCGTTCGGGCGCCGCGGTCACCGTTACGCTGCAGACGAGTGGCGACTACGCGCAGATCGAACGCGTGCTGTAAGTCGGGTATCGCCCCGTGCCTGGCGTCCTGACCCTACGGCTGATGTAAGACAGCCGTCTGCGAACAATGCCCGGTCAATTCAGTACAACCGTCTGCGCCAGGTGTCCGAAAACCGTTGAAACGCGGCGCAGGTGTCGCGACTCGGGGTGTGCCAGAAGCCAAAGCTCGGTCTGGCATTCGTCAATGACCTCCGAGACCTTCCTCAATTCACTTCGACCTTCGGCCAGGAACAAAGGAAGGACCGCTACGCCCAGGCCCATGCCGACCAACTCGGCCGCGGTGAGGATGCTCGACACCAGATAGACCGGGGAAACCTTGGGGAAATGGCGTTTTCTCCAGAGTACCGAGGGATGTTCCGGCAAGTCGTCATCGGGGGCAATCCACGATACCGCTGGAGCCAATGCATCCTCCAACGAACCGAGCGGGCTCCTCTCCGGCGCGTACAGCGCAACACGAATCGGCCCCAGGTGCTTTCCCACCAGATGCTCGGGAGGACGCCTTGTGGCCCGGACTGCAATATCCGCATCCCGTCTGCTCAGGTTTGCCGCTTCGTTGCCGGTATGCAGGTCGAATGTCAGCAGCGAATGAGTCTCGTGCAATGCCGCAAGCGCAGGCGCAACCAGTCCGTGCAGGATGGTATCGGTCGTGCTGATCCGGACCGAACCGGAAACCTTGTCTGGCTCGGTCTGAACGACTGATCGCGCAGCCTCGAGCTCTGCTTCGAGCCGTTCCGCGTGTACCGCAAGCGACTGCATCGTTTCCGTCGGCAGGTAGCCCGATCGCGTGCGTTCGAACAACGATTGCGCCAATCCACGCTCGATGCGCTGAATAGCGCGAAACACCGTCGAACCGTCGATACGGAGTCGCTCCCCGGCAGCGGCCAGCGAGCCGCCACGCACCACCGCCAGAAGAATCTCCAGATCGGCAGGAGTGAGGCGGTATTGCGCTTCTGCATTCACAGTTTGCATGGCTCGCTATTGATGTTGCGACTGTGCAATTCTAGACTGCGCTTCAGCTCAGCTCAATTGGAGAGAAGCATGTCGAACCTGACCCTGATCAGTCATCCGCTGTGCCCTTACGTGCAACGCATCGTCATCGTGCTGACCGAAAAGGGCATCGCTTGTGTTCGCAAGGAGATCGATCTGGCCAACAAGCCAGCGTGGTTTCTGGCGATTTCGCCGCTCGGGAAAACGCCCGTGCTGCTGGTCGAGGACACCCCGATCTTCGAATCCGCTGCGATCTGTGAATATCTCGAGGATGCCATCGAGCCCCGTCTGCACCCCGCGAACCCGGTCGATCGTGCCCGGCACCGTGGCTGGATGGAGTTCGGGTCGTCCATCCTCAATGCGATCGGCGCGTTCTACTCGGCGAAAGACGAGGATGCGCTCCAGCGCGCAGCGCTGGATATCCGCCGGAAATTCGACCAGATCGAGGCCATTCTGGGCGACGGCCCGTATTTCACCGGCGAGCCCTTCAGCATTGTCGATGCCGTATTTGGTCCGGTGTTTCGCTATTTCGACGTCTTTGACCAAATCAAGGACTTTGGTTTCTTTGCCGGGCAGCCAAAAGTCGGCGCATGGCGCGACGCGCTCGCGATGCGTCCCTCGGTAAGAGATGCCGTACGCGACGACTATCCCCAGCTTCTGACGAAGTTCCTCGAAGCCAGGCAGTCGGCGCTTGGCCGCCACATGCGAGCCTGATGATCAGAAGCAGATCACGGTGCTGCTCGACCGGAAGTATTTCGCCGATCAGGCTGCAGCACACTGGCGGAGCAGGGGAGCGGCCGCCGCGTTCATAGCAAACGAAGCCCCTGCGGAGTATCGATGTGCGCGACCAGGTATGCACCGCGCTCACCGCTCGATGGCGAAACAGAAAGCGCCCCCTCGATGCCGATCGACCGCAGCAAGCGAGAGATACGCTCTGGCTCCGGATGAAAAAGTTCGAGCTCGACGAGAGACAGCCCATGATCCTGGAGCTTGGTCGCCGGGTGTGCTTCCGTTTGCCACTCGATGAGTGAAGGGGCGATGCCGTCCAACGGAAGGGCGCCATCAGTGGGAATGGTGATGAGCCAATTGAGCGCGCCACGGCTCATAGGCTCGATATTTCCAAGTGCTTCCGAGCAAGCGGAAGCGGTTGCGTGTATGTCGGGGGTTCGCGCTACCCAGGTGGAGAGCGCAGGCGCCGAATGCGGGCGCAGGGTGTCGAGCGCAAACCAGCGGGGCCTCGTTGGCGCGGGAGCCTCGGGGTTAGGGGAGATGACTTCCAGGAACAAGGAATCGCCCAGCCGCAGAAGAAGATTGTGCGTTCCCATGCGGGGATGTTCCCCGCCAGGCTGAGGCGCGATCCCGAGCGACTGACGTACAAACTCAGCGCCGACTTCAAGCGTTGGTGCGGTGACGGTAAGGTGGTCGATGCGGCAACTCGACACTCCGGGGCCCCCACCATTCGAGTCGGACGTCATGGGAAAAGCGCCTTCTCGGCGGCCATGCGCGCGTGAATGGTGGTGGTGTCGAACAGCGGGACTGCAGCGTCGTGCTGGCCAACCAGCAGGGATATCTCCGTACACCCGAGAATGATGGCCTCTGCGCCTTGGGACGCAAGGCTTTCCATGATTCGTCGATACTCACCGCGCGACTCCGGCTTGACCACACCAAGGCACAGCTCGCCGTAGATGATGCGGTGAACAGTCTCGCGGTCTTTCGAATCCGGAACGATGACCTGAAGGCCGTGACGCGCACTCAATCGGTCGCGGTAGAAGGCCTGTTCCATGGTGAACCGCGTACCGAGCAGGCCAACAGTTGAATGACCCGCGCGCTTGATTTCGGTGGCCGTTGGATCGGCAATGTGAAACAGGGGAATGGCAACGGCCGCCTCAATGCTGGAGGCCACCCTGTGCATTGTATTGGTGCACAGAACCAGGAAGGATGCGCCCGCCGCTTCCAGTGCGCGAGCGGCATCGGCCAGGATGGCTCCGGCGGCTTCCCAGTCATCGGCATGCTGAAGTCGCTCGATTTCGTGGAAGTCGACGCTGAAGAGGACGATCCTGGCCGAATGCAGGCCGCCCAGGCGTTCTCTGATCGTCTCGTTGATTTGACGGTAATAGGGAATGGTCGACTCCCAGCTCATGCCGCCGATAAGTCCAATGATCTTCATGAACGCTCCGGTCCGAGAACTGCCGACGCCCGGCGCTGAGCTGACCGGCGCAACCCGGCAGCGTGGGGCGATGAGTCAAGCAGCTGCGCGAACGGGCGTGTCATATCGGGCGTAATTGCTCGGCAAGCGACCGGGTCTTTTCGGTAGCAACATTTCCCGTATGGAGCGTCGATTTACGCTCAATCAACATGATATGGCACTCGTGCTCGGCTACAGGGTTGTGTCGGACGCCCTTGGGAACAACGAACATCTCGCCTTCAGACAGTTCAACTGAACGATCTTCCATTTCAATGCGCAAGCGGCCTTTGAGGACGAGAAAAAGCTCGTCTTCGTTTTCATGGCTGTGCCACGCCAGCGAGCCCTCGACTTTGGCTACCTTGATGTATGAATCGTCAACCTCGGCAATAACGCGAGGGGACCAGTGTTCGGTAAGTGACGCTGCAACCTGCTTGGGTGACGTGATGCTCAAGGTATTGCTCCACTATTGGTTAAACGTCTGAATTCACTGGCCTAACCGGTCCATGGTTTCCTTGGCGCCATAAGGGCTTTTGACAACCACCAATCCATCGGCGGCGCTGGCAAACGAACTGATCGCCAATACGGCAATTGCCGCAAGGGAACGAAACGCTCTCATTGATTTCTCCTCTTGTGCCAATGCGAAATGGCGCTGCCCGGACGATCGGGATGTCGATCGTTATCGCGGCACAGACGCCCGAAGTAACAAATGCAGGCTCGGTCGCGAGCCCGCGAGTTGCGGGCGGGTCAGCCGGGCTGGCGGCCTGCGCTCTGTTCCCTGCCCAGCCACCGCCTGTTGCAGCGCCGACAGCGCGCGTTCCGCATTGTGCATCTGGTCTTCCAGCCCGCGCTGCAGTCCGGTCTGCGCCGCCGCGCTGAACACGGCCAGCCCCTTCTCGGCGGTCAGCCGGCGGCTCAGCAGGGCCTGGCGCAATTCGGGTTGGCGCAACTCGAGCATGGCCGCTCCCATGGCGTAATAAAGCAACTCGCGGCGGTCGAGCTTGAGATCGCGACGGATCCGTTCGTATGGCGGCGGGTCGGGCAGGGTCAGCTTGATGAACAGGCTCGGTATCAGATAGGACATCGGGTGCGGTATCGCGATGTCGATGAAAAAATCCATCACGTGGCAGTCCGACATCTGCTCGCCGAACAACTTCCACGCGGATGCACCATATCGCACCAGCGCCCCGGCCGGCACGGTGTCGGCACGACCGCGTGGCGTGGTCTGCTTGAGCCGCGGATCGCTCGCCACGCTGGCAATGCTTGCCCAGCCGGCGGCACGCGTGGCCGAGGGGCGCGCGATCCAGCGCGCGATGTTGCGCCAGTATTCGCGAATCTGTGCGTAGTGCGCCTGGCCGGCCGCCGATGCGTTGAATCCCTGCGACTTGATCGCTGTCTGCGGGTCCGGTTCGTAGGCAAACTCCGGCTTCACCCCGCTGACGTTGATATTGACGAAATGGTGGAAGGTCGCGTCCACCACCACGCGTCCCACGCTCGCCGGGCGGCCGTTGTAGGCCGCAATGACCGGATACTCGTCGGCATGCACATCGGTGTTCGGATCACGCACCGACTCGGTGGGGTCGTCGAAATACGGGTCCTTGGTCCGCGCCTTCACACGCGCCCAGGCCACGACCTCCGGTGACACGCGGGCGCCTCCGCCGGGCACCTCCGGGAACTCGTCGTGGTCGGTGCCGGAAATGGTGAAAGTGCTCGCCAGATCGTCCGGTATGCGACAGCGGCCCTCGTGCATGTGATCCGGAAGCACCCGGATGATGCCGTTTGCGCCGCACAACAGCGGGTGCGGCGCCAGTTCGCGAACGCCGAACACGCCGCCGGCCACGCCGCTGACGTGCTCGCTCACCACGTGCATGACCGGCCGGATCTGCTGTGGGACGTCGTCGGACTGGTCCTGGAACTCGAAGTGCGCGTTGTGCCCGGTCTGCAGCGTATCGAGGCGGTAGGGGCCGATCGGAACCGGCGACCGGCTTGGGTCGGGCACGATGCTTTTGAAATCCTGGCCGCCGACATAGGCATCCCACACCGAATAGTCGGCTTCCCAGTAGCGCATATTGCGCACCCGCGGCACCTTGCCGCACAGATCACGCCCCAGGTCGTCATGGTCGCCGGTCGCGAACACGCCGCCGCCGCCGTTCATGAATGCGCCCAGCACCTCCGCCTCGGCGTTGCTCAGCACGTGTTCGTCGGGATCGCCGTAGGGGCCGTCCGGATTGCTGCTGGCGAAGCCCATCAGCCAGACCTCGTCGTAGTCGTCCGGATTGAAGTACGAGCCATTGAAGCGGAATCCGGTGATGTCGGCGCCCGCCGTATGGGACACCGTATCGGGCCAGCGGTGGGCCTTGGTCACCACGCAAGTACCCGCCGCCTCCAGGGCGCCGACCAGTTCGGTCAGGCCGAAGCGCTCGCCGGCTTCGTGGTAACTGCCCTCGCCATCCGTCACCATCAAGACGCGAATCGCCATATCGACCTCCTCTTCAGGCGAGTGCGGTCTTACGGACAGCCGGCGATGGATTGCCGGTGGCACCTGCCGCGTTCGCGTCGATCCGGTACGGATCCACGCGCCTGGCATTTGCAGTAGTTGAGGTATAGCCAATGCGTCCGACATGTTCAAGACGGGTTCATGCCGATCCGGGGCCACTTTTTGCGATCGCGGATGGCTTGCCCCCTCAGGACGGTGGCGCGAGCGACAGGGCCGCCTCGACCAGCGGCTTCGCCCAGTCCGGCGTATGGCGCAAGTCTTCCGGCGCGGTGGGCCACAGGGTGCGGCCTTCAACCATCTCCAGCACCGGCAAGGGGTCGGGGATCGTGCCGTCGGGTGCGGCTGCGGCGCTGTTGTCGAACACGCGCAGGCAGGCGAGGTGGGGCATCAGTGCGATCAGGTTCGCGCGCGAGTTCACCCAGCGTTCGCGGATTTTGGCTTCCGCAATGTCGTGACCGCCGGCCGCAACGCGGGCCCGGACCCGGGCGAGGTGCAGCTCGGGCGAGTTCAGGCCGCAGAACCAGACGATCAGGTCATGGGTCGCAGCCGCTGCCTTCAGCCGTGCGGGTACGGCCTTGCCCCCCAGGGTGGTTTCGAAGGCGTACGCCTGCCTCTTGGTCAGAGCCGCGTCCAGGCGGCGCATGCCTTCCTGCCAGGCGTCGGCATTGGCCTCGGTTTGCGAACAGCCCGTGGCGGCGTGCAGCTCGCGGGCGTAGTGATCAGGGTTGAACCAGGACAGCCCGGCCTGTTCCAGCAGGTAACCGCCGACCGAACTCTTGCCGGCACCATTGACGCCCGCCAGCACAAAGACGACCGGGCGCGGCATCAGCTACGGCTACCGGCCTTGAGCTTGCCGTTCAACTTGGCGGGAGAGCGAATCAGCGCGCGCAGCCGATCACTGGCATCGTCGGCCTGCAAGGTGGCCAGGCGCTCGTCGAAGCGGCGCCGCAGTGCCTCCAGCGCCTGGTTGTCGTCCGGTGCGGCCAGTGCGTCGAAGAGCGCGGTGTACTCGGCGATCGACAGGATCACCGCTTCGGGCTCGTTATGGTTGGTGACGACGATCTTGCCCTTGCTGCCCACCGCCTTCATCACCCCACGCCAGCCGAGCCGCTTGACGTCGGAGGCCGGGGTATGGGAAAGGCTGCCGAGCGCATCCAGCTTGAGGGATTGAACCATGTTCGATGCTCCGCGAGGGAATGAGGGAAATATACCCAAATTTCCCTTTTTGGCCAATTATTGTCGAGGGTGAGTGGCCGGTTCGGCGTGCGCGACCGCCTGTTGCAGCGGCGACCGCGCTCGCACTATGGCATGAGCCTAGTGTCCCCAATGCCCCTCGAAATCAAGCGATAGCTGGCGCTGGTGTCGGATGGCGAGGAGATAAATCGCCCCACCAATCAACGCGTAGAGCAGCAGGTAATCCTTGAGGAAGTATTCACGCAAAGCGTCCGTATCCGGTGTCAGTGCCGACAACTTTGCGCGCAGTACTGCCAGCGCATTCGTTGTTTCGACGGAGCGCGGCTGGCGGGCCATGAACGGCCGCCCCATTTCCGGGAAGCGCTCGAGGTTGGGAATCACCGTGTCGAGCAGTTCATCGAGCAAGCCGTCGAAGGCCTGCGGCACTTCTGCTTCGGTCAGGAAACGTTCGATGTCTTCGAGGTTGCGCTCGAAATTCGCGCTGAGTTTGACGACCGGTTTTCTCGCCACAAGTAACCCCGCCCGAACTCAGGCGCTACGGCGGCGCTTGATGGACTGGATCACGCTGCGGGCGTCCTTCACCTTGCCAGCGGCAAGGTCGTCGAGTCCCTTGGAGGCGTCGTCGATCAGCAGCAGATGAATGCGCTCGCGCTCCAGCTGATGGTAGTAATCCAGACGGCTGGCGTCGATCAGGGCGACATAGCTCTCGCCGTTCTTGGTAATGATCTTCTCGGCACCGCCTTTGACCTCTTCGGCCAGCTCGGAGAAGTTCGCTCTCGCGTGCGAGAGGGGAATGATGTCGCGTGCGGAAATGCCCATGATGGCCTCCTGAATCGCACAAGATGTGCAGAATTCTGTACATCTTACGCTTGGGCGTTCGGGGGTAACAGTGGAGCCTGGTTTGCTGCGTGGATCAAGCACTGTTTGCGCAAACATGAAGGGATGGACCAATGCGGTATCGGCCATGGGCCCCAGTTCGCTTGAGTATCCATCAAGGCTGGCTATCCTGAAGATCGGAACACGACAGCGCCGCCCTCGCGACCGGGAGCCCCGTAGTTGAGACCCATCTGCCGTTTCTTTTCCACGTACCTCGCGCTGACGCTGGGCGGGTGTGCTTCGGCGGGAAACCCGCCGAATCCCGAGACGAGCGTTTGCGGCTGGCTCAAGGAGCCCTTCGTCTTCATGATGTGGAGCCGGCTCGCCGGCAAGCCCGACCCCGGCCGGGCTGAGGCCGTCCCCAACGCCGAGGCGACCACCTACCGCACCCGTGACGGCCGCCTGCTGCGCGGCTACAAGCTCGGCAGCACCGCCCCCGGCGGCGCGGTGGCCGGCACGCTGCTGGTTGCCCAGGGCAATGCCATGCTTTCCGATCAGATCCTCACGAGCCTGAGCGGCTTCGCCGAGGCTGGGCTCGAGGTCTACATCTTCGACTACCGCGGCTACGGCGCCTCGGAGGGCCGGCGGCGCCTGCAGGCGATCGTCGGCGATTACCGCGAGATGGCCGACGCGCTGCTCATCCCGGCGAACGGCCGGCGCCTGTTGTACGGCATCTCCTTCGGCGGCGTGGTGATGCTCAACGTCATCGGCGCGGGCGCCGAATACGACCGCGCCGTGATCGATTCCACCCCGAGCCGCATCTCCGGCCTCGGCTGCCCGGCCCGATACGACCCCGTGGGCAAGCTCCCCGCCGATGCATCCGACTTGCTGCTCATCGCAGGGGAGCGCGATACCGTGGTGCCGGTGCGCGATTCGGCGGAACTGCTCGGCCAGGCAAAGACCCTCGGCGCGCGCACCGAAGTACGGCCCGAATACGACCACCCCTTCATGGACCGGGACGACGAGACGCGCCGCGCCCGCCTCGGGCTCATCCGCGACTTCCTGCTCGAGTAGGGCAGGGCGCACCCTCGGGCATTTTTCAAGTTGAGTGATCGCGTAGCGAGACTTTCCACCACTTTCATCTTCGCCGGTGCAGGCTTGTGCTGAAACTCCGCTCCGCCGGGCCTGTCTTCCCTTACACACGTCATCTGCAGGCGGACGCGGGTCCGGTTTGCCGGAACGCAGGCCGCGCGAGCGCGTGTTCGACGGGCTCGAAGCGGTGCTCGGGCGCGTCTGGAAGACGGTCTGCGTGCGGGCCGACGACGAAGGGTTGAGCCCGCGCGACGCGGCCAACCTGGTCGGGCTCGAACGGGTACAGACGGCGATGCGAAGCGCGGGCTGTGAGCCGCAAACGGAGAATGGAGAATCGTGATGCCAGACATACATCCCGACAAGATCTCGTCCGACCCGGAGGTCAATTGCGCCGAGTGCATGAAGAAGATGCCGCTCTCGGCGGCCTACGACCCTGACGACATGGACTATGAGGAAAACTTCTGCGCCCGCGAGTGCTACGAGGCGTGGACCCGAAAGATGGCCCGGGAGCGCGACGCGGAGGCCGGCGGCACAGAGGACGCGGCGCAGTGAGCAGCCTCGGGGGAACTGAAAAATGCGCAGGGCATGCATATTTTTTGTTTCGCTGAACTGGCGTGCCAGAACATCTCAGAACGTGACCGGAGGCCCTTTCCAGGTGCCGTCAACGGGTGCGGCACGAGCGATCGCATCGCTGGCCGTACGCCAACCCTCGCAGGCGTTGCGGCCCGGGCTGCGGCGCCAGCGGTTGAGTAGTGCCTTGCAGCGCGCGTAGAGGCGGAAGAAACGGAGCACCTTTTCGCGCTCCGCCTCGGTCAGCGGGGCGGCGCTGCAGATCAGTTTGTCGTCGCTCATGCCGCGGTCGGTCATGGTCACCGCGCCCCGCGCCCTGATCCGAAGGCGAGTACCGAGGGGCAAACGCGGCCCGAGCACCAGCGCATCCAGCAAATCGCCTTCAAGCCCCAAGTAATTCGGCACCGAGCCGTAGTTGAACGGACACGGGAGGGGCGAAATGAAATCGATGTGCCCGGTGGAGCCGCGTTTCAGGAAACAGCCTCGCGGCACCTCGATCACCACCTCGACCTCGGGTGACTCGTCCGTTACCCCGAGGGTGGGGGCGGGATCGCAGTTCTCGTCCTTCATGGTGTGAGCCTCCCAAGCCCGACGGAATCAAGCGAAACTCCTCCCGCCTATCGGTAGTGCGGCAGGGCAGCGCGTGCTGTTGCTCACATGCATGGCCAGGGAATCAATGGTGTCTGATCCTGTTGATCTCAGAATATCGACTGCCCCGTCAAATCGGTGAACCGCTCGAGCGCATACGTTCCCACCAGCGAATTGCCATTCGGATCCAACCCGGGCGACCAGACGACGACCGTCGCCTCCCCAGGCACCACGGCGAGGATGCCGCCGCCGACGCCGCTCTTGGCGGGCAACCCGACCCGATATGCGAAGTCCCCTGCCGCATCATAGGTGCCACAGGTGAGCATCAGCGCGTTCAGGCGCTTGGCCGGGCTGCGTTCGAGCACCTTCACGCCGTTCCACGGCACCGTACCGTGCTGTGCCAGGAAACCGCCGGCCCGGGCCAGTTCCACGCAGGTCATCGTGATCGAGCACTGGCGGCAGTAGTTGTCGATGACGTGGTCGACGTCGTTGTCGAAGTTACCGAAGCCCTTCATGAAGTGCGCCATCGCGCTGTTACGGTGGCCAGTGGCGCGCTCGGAGCGGGCAACGGCCGGATCGAGATCGATGCCCGACTCGTTCGAGAGCATGCGCATGAACTGCAACACCGCAATGTCGGCCTGCACGAAGCGCGACGTCAGGATGTCGGTGATCACCAGCGCGCCGGCGTTGATGAAGGGGTTGCGCGGGATCCCGCGCTCATACTCGAGCTGAACCAGGGAATTGAACGGATTACCCGACGGCTCGCGCCCAACCCGCTTCCAGATCGCATCGCCCTCGCGGGAGAAGGCGAGCGCCAGCGCGAACAGCTTGGTGACGCTCTGCAGCGAAAACCGGGTGTCGGCATCGCCAACCTTGTAGATGGTGCCGTCGAGCAGGTGGACCGCCATGCCGAAGCGCTCGATCGGCACCTTGGCCAGCTCCGGAATGTAGCTGGCGAGCTCGCCCTGGCCGATCAGCGGCTGGACTTCGGCTTGGATGGTTTCGAGAATGGCGGCGTAATTTGGACGCATGCAAACGCAGGACAAGAAACTTGGGGCCCCATTCTAAAGCAGCCCAAACCCTGAGTGGTCGGACGGCTCGGGCTGCTTGTCGCCAGGCGGCGAGCTTTGCTCACTGTACGGACGGATGCCACCAAAGTGGATGGCCCCGATTTCTCCACTGTTGCTTGCAAGCATGTCGAGGGAGTCAATGGTGTCTGACCCCATTGATTCTTGATTCTTTGCCACCGCCAGCGGCAGGATGCGTCCGAGCAGGCTGCGTCTGGGGCGCCGTTCCATCGCCATCCGGGGCACCGCACGGGGTGTTGGACGCGGAGACGAAGCCTGCTGTGGCCGGCTCAGCGCCTTTGCCCGCTTGCGCCCGTCCGGGCCGGTCTCTATCTCGAAGCCCTGCGTCTCACCCACGCACGGTCGCTGGCCGTCGCGCGGGAAGGCCGATACATGCACGAAGACCTCCGTTCCGCCCTCCGCCGGCGTGATGAAGCCGAAGCCGCGATCGTCATTCCATTTGGTGGGGGTGCCGTGGGTTTTCATGTGGTTTTCAAAGCTGATATGAGAAATAGGTCCTCATCGCCATGCAGTTGGACTGCACCTCGTCGGGCCGCCCCGAGGATAATGGCATCAAGAGCCGTTACTGTTGATCCCGGCAATCCAGATTGCCCTGCTCAATGACAAAGGACGCTGCGGAACGATGTCAATATAGGCGTCTGCGGTCCGATGGTCGCAGAACCGGAGTGAAACTTGCGAACGAACCATGTGCTGATCGACTTCGAGAACGTCCATGTGAAATCGCTCGACCTGCTCACGGGCGAGCACTTCCGCGTGATCGTGTTTCTCGGGCCGAAGAACACCAAACTGCCGGTCGATCTCGTGCTGGCGATGCAGGACTTTGGCGAACGGGCGGAGTATGTCGTTCTCGAGGCAACCGGGACCAACGCGCTGGATTTTCACCTGGCGTTTCATCTCGGACGGCTGGCAACCGAGAACCCGGACGGGTTCTTTCACATCATCTCGAAGGACACCGGATTCGATCCGTTGATCCAGCACTTGAAATCGCGCAAGGTGTTCTCCGCACGATCGGCCAGCATCGAGGAGATGCCCTGTTTCGCCGCTGCGAAGCCGATTCCGGCCCTGATCAAGCCGGCGGATGTCGTGCCATCGGCACCGCCGGCCGGGGCGCCCAGCTTCGAAGAGCTGTGGCGTCTCGCCCTCGCGCATCTGGTGACGACCAAGGCAACGAAGCCGACAAAGACCAGTACCTTGCACAGCACGATACATGCGAAGCTGGGCAAGGAACTGCCGGCATCGACCATCGACGTGGTGTGCTCGGAGCTGGTCAAGCGCGGATATGTGAAGGTGAGTGGGAGTGCGGTGACGTATGCGCTGCCGCAGGATGGGTGAGCGCCTTTGGTCGGGATTTGCAGGTGAAGGTGGTCGCAGTGATCGGCAGGCACTTTGCCTGTGTCGCCAGTCGCATTTATAGGCAGCGATGGTTTTCTGTGGGGCGGGGCTTCAGCCCGCCACAGGGCATGACCGGGCTACGGAAGCAACCGCTCAACGCCTGAATTAACCCGCGCCGAATGGGTCGGCGTTGAGTGATCTGTGCGGCCATTACATTTTTTCAAGAGCTGCCTCAAGTGAGGCTTTAACCCTTTTCCTTTGTATTTCAGGGTCTTCTCGTTGAATGTACTCAACCGCGGACAGATCATCACCTCGCTTTCTGTTCTGGCGAGGTTCTAGCGCTTCAATCAAGATCGCCTCAAGCGCTGGGATCATCTTTGCGGCTTCGTATGTGGCGGGAAGTACGCCTAGAAGGCCAGCTTCTGAGACTGGCAAAAGCCCAAACCATGAGAAACGGTCCCAACGGGCAGCCATGCGATCAAACGTGTGCTCGAACAAGCGACGCCCCAGCGGTCTATCTGTCGTACGGCCAATGTAGATGACCTCTCGCCCGTCGTACAACAAATAGATGCCGAGTTGTTTGTTGAAATCGACGGGGGTGGCGCCGATCTGTTGCATGCCGAGGAGCTTTGGCCTTGCAACCCATTGGATTGCATCGCGGCGCCAGAACATACCGAAGGAGGTAACAATGTCGTACTGCTCTTCGGTCTCTTCCGATTCTTCGACTTCGGGTGTCAACTTGTCCTTGACAGGCTGTGGTTGAAACGGGCCGGCCTTTGCCAATGCAAAGGTCCCCTTGCCAACGCGAATATAGGGTGATTTTTCACCGTCACGCTTTATTGACGCGGTGATTTGTGCGTTTACGGTCGCGGCTGGGGTTGCACCTAGGCTCGTCCGCAAACAATCCGCGAGGATTTTGTCGGTGATCTCTTTATAATGGAGCGGAGTCGTAGCCGTCCCCAAAACTTTGTCGATTGCCCCACGCCAGGTTAGTTCTTTTGCCATGCTTCCCTCGTAAATTTGGGGCCTAACGACGGTGTAGAAAAACCCGATTTCCGGGCATGCGGTTCCTGTCGGCGATAACCGACGATGTCTTGTTCATCATATCCCGGTCCGAATTGGCCTGAGTCCGTCATTCGTTCGTCTTCCGTCGTTGGAGTCCTTCCATTGCAGGCATTGAGAGGCGTATCGCCGGTGGCTGTCCCGCTCATTGTGCATACCCGTGG
>NZ_JBDGKX010000003.1:0-361433 GCF_057656155.1 Azoarcus sp. Soil_N_20
CGCGACGGCAAACCGGTCATCGGCTACGGCTTCAACTCCAACGGCCGTTATGGCCAGGGCACCCTGATGCGCGAGCGCTTCATTCCACGCATCCTGGAGGCCGACCCGGAGAGTCTGGTCGATGCCACCGGCAACAATCTGGACCCGCACAAGATCTGGAACTGCATGTTCACCAATGAAAAGCCGGGCGGCCATGGCGAGCGCTCGGTGGCAATCGGCACCATCGACATGGCGGTCTGGGATGCGGTGGCCAAGATCGAAGGCAAGCCGCTCTTCCAGTTGCTGGCCGATCGCTATGGCGACGGCAAGGCGAATCGCAAGATCTTCGTGTATGCCGCCGGCGGCTATTACTACCCCGGCCAGGATCATGAAAAACTGAAGGACGAGATGCGCAGCTACATCGATCGTGGCTACACGGTCGTGAAGAAGAAGATCGGCGGCGCATCGCTGGATGAAGACCTGCGCCGGATCGACTCGATCCTGAGCGTGCTGCAGGACGGCCAGAAGCTGGCGGTGGACGCCAACGGGCGTTTCGATCTGGATACCGCCATCCAGTACGCCAAGGCGCTGTCGCAATACGACCTGTTCTGGTACGAAGAGCCGGGCGACCCGCTGGACTTCGAACTGCAAGCCACGCTGCGCAACTACTACGACAAGCCGATGGCGACCGGTGAGGATCTGTTCTCGATGCAGGATGCACGCAACCTGATCCGTTACGGCGGCATGCGCCCCGATCGCGACTGGCTGCAGTTCGACTGCGCATTGAGCTATGGACTGGTCGAGTACCTGCGCACCCTGGACATGCTCAAGCAACATGGTTGGTCGGCCAGTCGCTGCATTCCGCACGGCGGCCACCAGATGTCGCTCAACATTGCGGCCGGCCTCGGATTGGGCGGCAACGAGTCCTACCCCGACCTGTTCCAGCCCTACGGCGGCTTCCCCGATGGGGTCAAAGTGGAGAACGGCTACGTCACCCTGCCGGAGTTGCCGGGTATCGGCTTCGAGGGCAAGTCCGACCTGATCTGCGAGATGCGTAAGCTCGCGGAATAGGGCTCAATCCACACCGTCGTCCAAAGGCGCCGGTGTGGCGCATCACGAGGCGCTCCGGATACGCTCTCGTTTGGAAAGCGGCTCGTCTGGCAGCGCGAGTTGATTGCTGATTCGGGCAGGGTCTTCGGGTAGGGGGCCGGCTGCTCTCCGAGCGAAGGAGCCATTCGAACGGCCGCTTTGTCGGAATGACGTGCGGCAGTTGTTGGCCGGGTCGAGCCAAGCCGGGGTTCAAGTTGGCCGCCGTAAACCGGCTACCCAAGACGATCCAGCGAGGAAAATCCTGGCCGGATCTCCAACGGCCGGTGATGGCCGACACCGGCCCTTCAGCCGTCGCTTGTCAGAGGTCCTCGAGGCTTCCAGGCCCGGGCGCCAGGATCTGACCATTGCTGCCGCTGGCACCGCTGGGAAGCTGTCGTTCAGCGAACTCTATCTCGCCCGAGTGGAACGTGTAACCGAAGACTTTTGCGGCGAGCTTACTTGCCCGCTACAGCGAGCACCGCCTTTGGATTTGTGCTGGCAATCGCAAGCAATGTCCGAGCAGCGCCACTCGGCTGCTTTCGCCCCTGCTCCCAGCCCTGCAGTGTGCGAACAGACACACCCATGAGGGCAGCGAACTGAGACTGCGATAGACCTGTTTTTTTGCGCGCTTCGATAACGGGCGATGACACAACGCGGACTTGGCCGGCTTTCATCTCCTGTACCGCTTGCAGCAGATCAGCAGCAAGGTCGCGCTCAGCTTCGTAAGCAGCGAGTTCTTTGTCGGTGAGGGGGTTACTCTTCGAGGGCACGGCGGATCTCCTTAAGCTTGGCACCAGTAATGTTGTCGGTTTTGGCCTTCGCGTAGAGTGTGAGTAAGACAACCTCACCCTCAGACGTGCGAGTGAAATAGATCACGCGCACGCCTCCTGATTTGCCTGAGCCAGCGCGGCTCCAGCGCACCTTGCGGATGCCACCGGACTCCGGCACAACGTTCCCGGCTGCTGGGTGCTCTGCGATATAGGCGGCGAAGGCGCCTCTTTCCTCTTCAGTCCAGTACACCGGCCACTGCCGTTGGAAGAGAGACGTTTCGACGACGGTTAGCATGGCGTAAATATACGCCCTAGGAGTATAACTATCAAGCGCCGCAAAGCGACCTTGTTAAGACTCTCCAACTTTCAGAGCAACCGCGCCGCCATGTAGCATCGATCGTGCATAGTGGATCCCGCGGTTGGATGCCATCTCCGGCATGCTTAACTTGTCGCGCAACCTGGGGCTCATCACCGGCGCATCGGTTATGGGCGCAGTCTTCGCATTCGGATCGGCGTCGAGCGACATTGCTACGGCGCCCTCCGATGCCGTTGCAACTGGCATGCGGATCACGTTCGCGGTCGCTGCAGCTCTGGCTGTCGTTGCCCTGACCATCGCCACTGGAGCTCACCGTCGCGCATTCCGGAATCGAATCGCGACTCCGTGAGCGGCAAATCTAGACGGAATCGATCATTTTTGAAACGCGTTTGATAATGCAAGCCAGTCGCTTGCTTTTAAGTCATTTGACGCACATCGAGCGATCTCAGTAGGTGGTAAGGAACACGCACGCACAGAAAGTTCTTGTCTATGTTCGTTGCCGCACAGATGCAGAGCAGCGGACTCGTCACTATGCCGCCGTCTGCTGGCCTCTCTCTACTCCGGGGGAACGCGAGCGCAACTGTCGAGGGGCCACCCATGACTGCGTATCGAAGTCTCAAAGTGTTCAGCCATGTCGTGCTCGGTTTAATGCTCGCTGGCATCGCGTACGCAAGCGCGATCAGCGTGATTTACTGGACGGGCATCAGCGTCTGACGCGGGAGCAGACACATGAACAAGCGCCAGGCACGCTATTTCGCGATCGGGTCAACTCTGGTCGCCACGCTGATTTTTCTTGGTCTCACCGTTGACAGCCACCGCCAGTTTCCGAAACTGACGAACGCGCAGAACATCACGCCCGCAGTCACCCTGGGCAAGGATGTCTGGCACAAGAACAACTGCATCAACTGTCACACACTATTCGGTGAAGGTGCGTACTACGCCCCTGACCTCACCAAGATCGCGCAGCAGCGCGGCGCGCCCTACCTGCGCGCCTTCCTGAAAGACCCCTCGAAGTTCTACGACGAAGAGCGCCATCGCAGGCTGATGCCCCAGCAGGACCTGAGCGATGCCGACATTGACGGCCTGATCGCGTTTCTGGACTGGGTGAGCAAGGTGGACAACCAGGACTGGCCACCGCGACCGATCATGGTCACCGGCCTGGGCGCAACGGGAGGCAACGCCACACCCCCCGCAGGCGCAGCGGGATCGACCACCGCCGCAACCGCTTCAGACAAAGACCCGGTGGCCCAGGGCGAGCGTGTGTTCCGATCTGCCGTACCCGCCTGCACCGCCTGCCATTCCCTCACGGCGGGAGCAGACATGGCGGGCCCCTCGTTGGCCGGCATCGCCACACGCGCGCAGCAGACCCTGGCGTCACCGACTTACAAGGGTTCTGCCACCGACCTGGAGAGCTTCATCCGGGAGTCCATCACCCAGCCCAGCGCGCACCTGGTCGAGGGCGCGATGTACTCGGCCAACGGGGTCTCGTTCATGCCGAACACCTACGAGAAGGACCTGACAGACGAGCAGGTCGCTAACCTCGCTGCCTACCTGTCGACCTTCAAGTAACGGGCTTTGAAGCGGTTCAGCCCACACGGGCAGCGGTCCACCGCCGCCACTCCTGCAGGAGTTTTGAAATGCGCTACAGGTCTCAGTCGGTCGCTTACTGGTATTTCGCCGTGGCAATGGTGTTGTTCGGGCTGCAACTGGTTTTCGGGCTGCTGTCGGCCGCCAAGTACCTTGGCCCCGATCCGCTGCTGAACATCCTGCCGTTCGATGTGACCAAGGTGATCCACACCAACCTACTGATCGTGTGGGTGCTGACTGGCTTCATGGGCGCTACCTACTGGATGGTGCCCGACGAATCGCGCACCGAGCTCTACAGCACCAAGCTCGCCTATGTCCAGCTGGTCCTGTGGACCTTGATGGGCGTGACCGCTGTGGTGGGCTATCTGTTTCGCTACGGCACGGGCAACAAGCTGCTGGAACAACCCCTGCCGCACAAGATTGTGATCGTGATCTGCATGTTGATCTTTCTCTACAACATCGGCATGACGATCTGGCGCTCCAAACGCTTCACCACCACAGAAGGCGTGCTCGTGCTCGGCCTGGGTCTGGCCGCGCTCCTGTACCTGCCCGCGCTGCTGGAGTACGAGAACTACACCGTCTCCATCTACTACCGCTGGTGGACGATCCACCTCTGGGTCGAGGGCGTGTGGGTGATGATCCAGGGTGGTTTCCTGGCCTACTTGCTGATCCGCTTGTCCGGTGCCGACCGGGAGGTCATGGAGAAGTGGCTGTATGTGATCGTGGGTCTGGTCTTCATCGCCGGCATTCTGGGAACGGCGCACCACTACTACTGGGTGGGCGTTCCGTCGTACTGGCTGCCGATCGGTGGCATCTTCAGCGCCCTGGAGCCGGCAGCGCTGGTGGGCATGGCGATGTTCGCGTATTCGGCCATGCGCCGAGCGGGCTTTTCGCATCCCAACACACTGGCTTTGCACTGGACCATCGGCAGCGCACTGTTCACCCTTTTCGGGGCCGGTCTGCTGGGTCTGGCGCACACATTCCCAGACGTCAACAAATGGACCCACGGTACGCTGATCACCGCGATGCACGGACATGCCGCCTTCTACGGTGCCTACGCGATGATCGTGCTGGCGATGATCACCTACGCGTTGCCGGCGATGGTGCCGCAACGCAACGAAGAAGGCAGCAGCCTGGGCTACTGGGCGTTCTGGATGCAGTTGGGCGGCATGTTTGGAATGACGCTGTCGTTCGCCACCGCCGGCATTGCACAGGTGTATCTGGAGCGCATCATGGGCATGGGCTATCTCGATGCGCAGTTGAAGATACAAGTGCACTTCGTGATGCTGGTCGCCACCGGTTCGCTGTTCGCGATCGGCGTGGGGCTGTTCATCTACGACTTCTTCCGCCATGTGCCTCGCTTCGATGTCGAGCCTGACGCCACCGCACCACATTCGTCCAACGCCGAACCAGTGCTGTCAACCCGGTGAGCGAACCCTTGGCCGCTGCGTTATTCCACACTGTTACCCCTCTGGACAGCTCGGTCAGGCCACCCGCTTGCGAACCTTACTACCTGCCATCGGGTGCGGAAGTGGCTGTCTTCGAACACTGCCATGCCCTGCAGCTGGCTGTGATGCTCAAAGGGCCCACCGGCTGCGGCAAGACCCGTTTTGTCGAGCACATGGCCTGGAAACTGCGGCGCCCCCTGATCACGATTTCTTGCCACGACGACCTCAGTGCCAGTGATCTGATTGGCCGTTTCCTGATCCGCCACGATGGCACCGCGTGGCAGGATGGGCCACTCACCCGCGCCGTGCGCGAGGGCGCCATCTGCTATCTGGACGAAGTGGTCGAAGCCCGCCAAGACACCATGGTGGTGTTGCATTCTTTGACCGACCACCGTCGCATCCTCCCGATCGACAAGACGGGCGAGACGCTGGTGGCAGCACCCGGTTTTCAGCTGGTCATCTCCTACAACCCGGGCTATCAGCGCATGCTCAAGGACCTCAAGCCCAGCACGCGGCAGCGTTTCGTGGCGCTCGACTTCGACTTTCCACCGGCATTGCGCGAGGCGGCGATCATCGAGAGTGAGGCCGGAGCAGAGCATGACATCGCCATGGCGCTGGTGTCGCTCGGGCAACGCTTGCGCGCTCTGCGCGACCGGGGGCTTGCGGAAGTGCCGAGCACCCGCTTGTTGATCGCAGCGGCCGCGCTGGTCGTCAGTGGCATACCCATTCGGCAGGCTTGCCTCAGCGCGGTCGTGTCACCGCTGTCGGATGACGAAGCGCTGGTGGACGCGATGCGCGATCTGGTCGACGCCACCTTTGTTTGACTGAGGCACCGCCCCATGGCCGAAGCCGAGGACGTGATCACCGACGTAGCCCGGCACGCGACGGTCTTCACGCAAGCGCTGTGGCAGCGGCACAAGGCCAAGGTGCCATCTCAGTCCGTAACTCTGCTCGCGGACGTGGCGCCGCGTCTCGACCTGCTGATCGAGGCGGTGTTCGGTACCTCATACCGCTTGCGGACAGCGCAAATGCCGGCGCGCCCCACTTTGCTCGCCCATACGTTCCAACGTGAAACCTTCCCGCGCGCGCGCATCGCGTTGCCAGCCACCGATGGCCAGTGCATCTGGTTGCCACCTGAAACCGGCCTTGCCGATGCCGACCTGGCCATGGACCGCTTTCGTACCCTGGCCCTGGTGCAAGCCATGCGAGCGAGCCGGGGCAGCGCCGCCGGCCTGGATCTGTGCGCCTCTCCGTTGGTGCTCGACATCTACCTGCTGGTGGAAGCCGTTGCGGCCGATGCGGCTCTAACGCAACTGTTGCCCGGCATGGCAAGGTCCTTGAACAGCTTGCGCAGCGCAGCGCTCGCATCCCGCCCGCCATGGGCGCAATTCGCAGCGTCACGCCGGCCGCTGGAGGACCTGGTGCGTGCCTGGATGGCGCAGCCTTGCGACCAGCCGAATGCGCACATAGCCTCGTCCCCAGAAGGCTCGGTTCTCGTCGCTCAGCGTCTCGCGGCCAGCATGGTGCGCGAGCACCCCGGCGCCGCGCGCCTGGGCCCATCGCCCCTGTTTCGGGACACTTGGACCGGCGACTTGCGCAGGCCCAGCTCGGCCACGGACGCTGGACTTGCAGGCAGTGACGGGGTCGGCGACTCCCCCACCCGGTCACCGCGCAGTGCACGCCTGACCCGCCGCCCTGAGGTGCGCGAAGGCAGTGATCAGGAAGACGGGAAAACGCAGGGTGCGTGGATGATCCCGCCCGATGTGCCGCACGAACAGGCCGAGGATCCTTTTGGGATGCAGCGGCCAACCGATCGTGACCAGTCTGCGGGTGCCGACGAATTTGCAGACCTGGTCTCCGAGCTTGCGCAGGCGCGTCTGATCTGGACCCCAGGGCAAGCCCCGGAGGTGCTTTTGTCCGACGACCCGCCGACAGCAAAGCCCAGGCATACGAACGCCGCTGCGTCAGACGCGCCGCAAGCGTTCTGCTACCCCGAGTGGAATTGCCGGATCGAGGCCTACCTCCATCCCGGCGCCACGGTGCGGCTTCTGGAGGCACCGGTCGGCACGCAGAAGTGGGTGGACGACACCCTGGCCGAGCACCGCGCTCTGCTCGTCGCCATACGCCAGCACTTCGCTGCACTCCGCCCCCATCGCACGCTGCGGCGCCGCCAGACAGACGGCGACGACATTGACCTGGAAGCCTGCGTTGAGGGCATGGCAAACATGCGCGCCGGTTGGCCAATGGCCCAGGATTTGTACTGCGCGCAACAGCGAACCCGGCGCGACATGGCCGTCCTGCTCCTCATCGACGTCAGCGGATCCACCGATGGCTGGCTCTCGAACAGCCGCCGGGTCATCGACGTCGAACGCGAAGCCTTGCTGCTGGTGTGCATTGCCTTGGCGGCAATGGGCGAACCGTTCGCAGTGCAGGCCTTCTCCGGCAACGGGCCCACATCGGTGAGCCTGTGGGACATCAAGCGGTTTGACGAGCCCTATAGTCCCGCCGTGGCGCTACGCATCGCCGCGCTGGAACCCGATCAATACACGCGCACGGGTGCCGCCTTGCGCCATGCCAGTGCCTCGCTCATGCGCGAAGGCGCCACCCACAAGCTGCTATTGCTGTTGACCGACGGCAAGCCCAACGACTGTGATGTCTATGAAGGCCGCTATGGCATCGAAGACACCCGCCAGGCTGTGACTGAAGCCAAGCTGCAGGGCATCTCGCCGTTTTGCCTGGCCGTAGACCGGCAGGCCGCCAGCTACCTGCCTGCCGTGTTTGGCGTCCAGCACTACGCATTGCTTCAAACGCCTGCCTCGTTACCCACCGTGTTGCTCGACTGGATGCTGCGGCTGGTGAAGTCCTAGGTCCCCTATGAGACAACCATCCATGCACACCTTCAAATCTACCGCTACGACCGGACCTCGATGCCAAAAAAAAGTGGAGCTGTCCCCGTTTGATGGACGCCAAGAATGGCGCTGCGGCAGCAAGTTATCCACGGTCGCGCGCGTGCGGCGCCTCATACGCAGGCAGCGCGCGCGGCGGTGGATATCCTCGTCTTCATTGCCCTGCCCGCGACTACGGGCGCTACCGTCATGTATGTTGAGAAGTCAATTTCCACTGGAAACGGCATAGAGCCGTGCTGCTGACGGCCGATCCGCGTGCCCAGCACGGCGAGGATCACATCGAGCTTCGCGCGTGCGATCAGACGTGGCGTGCCATACAGGCGCGCAGCCAGGTGGGGTAACATCATGAATTCGTTATCCGGGGAGAACCGGGTGGCATTTCCCGAGTTGGTCAAAGCGCGTGTCGAGAAGCAGTTGGCGGCCTACTGCGAACGCCGCGTACCGCTGGACGTGCGCCATCTGGTGCGGCTCAGCTTCAAAGTGCGCGGCAAGTCGGTCACGCTCTTTGAAAATCGGGTCGTGCACGGCCAACCCGATCAGTGGGTGAGCGTGCCCATCGCCCAGTTCCGGTTCGATCCCGAGCGCAACGAATGGACGCTCTACTGCTGCGATCAGAATGGGCGCTGGTTCGTCTACAAGCACGCAGACACGGCGCGCGACCTCGGGGCGCTTTTGCACGCCGTTGAATTGGACGTCACCTGGATCTTTTGGGGTTAAGCTGAGCGCGGGCGTACTGCGCCCATGGCATTTGCATTAGTCGGCACGCCTGAAATGCGGCCGTTACATCTTCCGGGTAAGCTGCGCGAGTCATCTTTTTCTGTACGCCAATGAGAAGCCACGTCGCTGACCGCATCCAGATCGCACTCCCGCACTTCCACCTCCTCAACGAGGATGGCCTGTATCACCCGATTTCCTTTCTTTTCGTCAGCGACCAGATGTGCGATGACATCCTGGATGAGCGCGAGATGCTGCTCTCCCTGCTGCCCAGCGAGCGGCACGCACGACAGACGGCGATCTTCGCGTGCTACGACCCCGCGCTCAGTGCCCGCGCGTTCAAGGACCTGCTGCGCCTGTACGGCTACCCGTTTGTGAATCGCAGCACCGACTAGTATCACGACCCATTAATTACGAAACGTAATGCCGGGCCATTTTCAGATCCGCGTCTTGCCGAGAGAACGTCCACTCGATACGTCGCCGCTCGTCGTTTCGGCGTCGTTGCCATGCATCGACTTCACTGGCGAGCGTGTCACGATCAGGCAAGCGCCGATCGAGACATTGGCGGTCAAGAATGCCAATTTCGATTTCCGCCATGTTCAACCAACTGGCGTGCTTTGGGTGTAGTGAAAGACCACTCGTCGCAGCAGTTTGTTCGCCGCCCTGATTCCGAGCACTTGCTCGAAGCACTTACGGAAATGGGTGTTGAGGTTGTCGAGCACAAGATGAATGCGACGCGCCGTCGCGTAGATCTGTTCGAGCAGGTATCGGACGAAGGCCACGAAATCCGTCTTGGCACGATGATCGGTAATCTGCATGGTCCTTCGTCCGCCCTTGGGCTCGACTGCCACAAACAGCTTGCATGTGCCACCCCGCACGTACTCGTAATCCTGTCGAACGGGCGCAGGCGGCGGTTCCGGTTGGACTCTTCTGGTCTGGAGCCCACGCCGTGCCCGCCTCGTCAACGTCTGGGCCGCTGACCACGCCCACAACCTCGCTGGTGCCACGCCGCTCGTCGCCCTCGACATGTCCGAGCACAGCTACCATATGGACTTCGGCGCCAAGGCCGTGGGCTATGTGGACGCCTTCATACAGAACCTATCCTGGACGGCAGCCGAGGCTGAATTTGCCAAAGTGGAGGGCTGAGCATGAAAGGGATCACCCGCGAACGCCCCAAGATCGACCGCATCGCCTGCCCCTGGCTGGTGACGCGCTTCATCGACGAGGCCCCCGAGTTCCTCTACGTGCCGGCCGGCGACGTCCTGAAGGTCGCCGCTGACACCGGCGCCATCCCCTATGACGTGCCGAATGTCGAGCTCGGCCACCACGGCGAATTCTGCGGCTTCGACGTCTTCATCGAGAAGTACAAGCTCGACGATCCGGCCCTGAACAAGCTGGCGCTGATCGTGCGCGCCGCCGACTGCGGCCAGCCCCAACTCGCGAAGGAGGCGGCCGGCCTGCTCGCCATCTCGAAAGGGCTGTCGTTCAACTTCGCCGACGACCACGAGATGCTCAGGCACGGCATCGTGATGTACGACGCGCTCTACGCCTGGTGCGCGGATACGCCGCTGACGAAGATTGCCCGCCTGCTCGGCCTGAAGTGATGCTGGTACCCGCCGGGACCGCGCCCGAAGCGCGCCTGCTGCTGATCGGCCGGGCGCTGCGGGCCTTCACCGATGGCTTTGTGGCCATCTTGCTTCCCGTCTATCTGCTGGCCTTGGGGCTGGGCCAGTGGGAAGTCGGGCTGATCAGCACCGCCACGCTGCTCGGCTCGGCGCTGGCGACCCTGGCGGTCGGCCAGTGGGGATATCGCTTTCCGCAGCGCCGGCTGCTACTCGCTGCCGCCTGGCTGATGTGCTTGACCGGCCTGTTGCTGGCCGGCCTTGGCGGCGCTGGCGACTTCTGGCCGCTGCTGCTCGTCGCCTTCGTCGGCACGATGAACCCGAGTTCCGGCGACGTCAGCGTCTTCCTGCCGCTGGAGCACGCCCGGCTGGCTGAGGCGGCGCACGGCGAGGCGCGCACCTTCCTCTTCGCGCGCTACACCTTCATCGGCGCTTTGTGCGCGGCGATCGGCTCGCTGGCAACCGCCATTCCGCAAACCCTGACCGATGCCGGCATGGCCCAGCTCGACGCACTGCGCCTCATGTTCGTGGCCTATGGGCTGACCGGTATCGCGATCTTTTTTCTTTACCGCACGCTACCGAACCACCCAGTCCACGCGCAGGCGGCGCCGCCCGTGCCCCTGGGGCCTTCGCGCGGCATCGTCGTCCGTCTCGCCGCGTTGTTCTCGGTCGACGCCTTCGCCGGCGGGCTGATCGTCAATACCTTGCTCGCGCTCTGGCTGTTCGAGCGTTTCGACCTCTCGCTCGCCGCCGCCGGGCAGTTCTTCTTCTGGGCGGGGCTGCTCTCGGCCGGCTCCCAGCTCGCCGCACCCTGGGTGGCGCGCCGCATCGGGCTCATCAACACGATGGTGTTCACGCACATCCCGTCGAGCGTCTGCCTGATCCTTGCCGCCTTCGCCGACAGCCTGCCGGTGGCGCTCACGCTACTGTTTCTGCGCAGCGCCCTGTCGCAGATGGACGTGCCGACGCGCTCGGCTTTCGTGATGGCGGTGGTTACACCGGCGGAGCGTGCCGCGGCGGCGAGCTTCACCGCCGTTCCCAGGAGCCTCGCGGCCGCAGCCAGCCCGGCTATCGGCGGTGCGCTGTTTGCCGCCGGTTGGCTGGCTGCGCCGCTGGTAGCCTGCGGCCTACTCAAGATCGCCTATGACCTGACGCTCTGGCGCACGTTTCGACAGTACGAGGTAGATCCTGGCGAGAACGCTCACGCGCAAGGGCGTGGCGCGCCTTAGCGTACGATTTTTTCCGTTTTCTGAGACGACCCCTTCATCAACGAAGGCCCGGTGACTTTCGAGATTCTCGGCCACCTGGGCGAGCCGACCTTGGCCCCGAGCCTGGCGCCAGCGCGCCGTCCGCCGCTTTGGGAGTTGCCGGTGGCTGGCCAGCCCGAGCGGGAAACCGATCCGCAGGCCCAGCCGGCACCGGACTACGAATTCGATCAGCGCGTCGCCTGGTAGGGACGGCCAAGACCGAGACAAGGGTTGGGACTGGTCGCGGGACGACTCGTGCCCGAAGGCTCAAGGCCGGCCAAATTCGGTCGGCCTTGAGCCTTCGGGCGATGGATCTGCCTGGGCAAGCGAGATTTCCGGGCGCAATTCTCGTTTGACATGGGGCGAAACGCGCGCCGATAATTCCTGTGGGGGCGTTGAATTTCCTTTCCTTTTCGGTTGATGGCGGGTGCCAGGCCGGATTGCGGTATTCCGTCAGTGTGCCATCGAACGAAAGTCTTCCACCGCACCTTGAAGAGCGGGCTTGCCGCGCCCAATGCTTGGTCATGGCCGGCCCCGGCGAATCCGGTGCCGGTTCACTGCGGCGGCAGGGGAAAGCTCACGACGGCCGCGGCCGGCGCCCGACCGGGCGGGACGTAGGCCGGCGCCGGCTCGCCCGCCGGACCGAGATGGCGTAGGTAGCGGTGGATCGCGCCGAGGTCGGCATCGGTCATGTCGCGCAGGTTGAACCACGGCATCGGCGGCCGCCACGCCTTGCGCGCATGCGCCAGCCACTGCACCTCGGTAAGCGTGTGCGCAACGCGGCGCAGGTTGGGCGGATAGGTGGTACCCCACGGCCCGCGCCAGCCCAGCGCACTTCCGGTGAGCCACAGCTTCTCGTCGACCTTCCCGCCGGATTCCGGATAGCCCGGGGTGTGGCAGTCGTTGCACCCGGCAACCTGCACCAGATAGCGGCCGCGCTGGACCTCTGGTGCCGGAGGCGGTGCGCCCGGCGGCTGGGCAGCGGCAGCGCCGAAACCGGCAACGAGCATGGCCAGCACGGCGCCAGAACGGCGTGCGACGCGACGCGCATCGGACACGGGGCGGCCGGATTCGTCGTTCCGTGTGCGGGAACTGCCGATGGCGGTGAGGGGGTTGAGCTTCATGGATGGACTCCTGTGGGGTTCATTGTCGCGGTCGTAGGCGCCGCGATTGCAAAGACGGAGTCCCCCGGCGAAGGTGGCAAGAAATTCTCCTCGCGACCTTTCCGAGCCCGCGGCGTCTATACCGGTGAGCGGCCGACATCCCGACCCGGTCATCCAGGAGAACCACCATGAAGCGCCTTCACATCCATCTGTCGGTACCGGACCTCCTCCCGTCCGTGTCCTTCTACAGTGCCCTGTTCGGCACCCAGCCGGCAGTCAGGCATGACGACTACGCCAAGTGGATGCTCGACGACCCGCCGGTGAATTTCGCGATCTCCCGGCTCGGTCATGCAGCGGGGCTGGACCACCTCGGCTTCCAGGTCGAATCGGAAGCGGAACTGCAGGTCATGACCACCACCCTGCGCGACGCCAATCTCGTGGTGATCGACGAGGGCGCAAAAACCTGTTGCTACGCCCGGTCGCGGAAAGGCTGGGTGCACGACCCGCAGGGCATTCCCTGGGAGGCCTTCGTTACCCGCGGCGAGTCCACAACCTATGGCGTCGACCGCAATCCGCGCGACAATGCGGCAGGGGCCTGCTGCGCGCCGGCCGCCGGCGCCTGATGCCGGACGCACCGCACACCCTCTTCTGTCTGGAGCATGACCATGGACCAAGCTACCCAGGCCGCGCGCGGCGTGGCGGAAATCTACGGCGAAGTGCGCGGTGCGCTGCTTGCCTTCCTGCGCAAGCACACCGGCGACCCACAGGTCGCCGAGGACTTGTTGCACGACGTCGTGGTCAAGGCGCTCGCCGCGGTGGCCGACGAAACCCGCGCACCGAAGAACCTCACCGGCTGGTTGTACGCGGTGGCACGCAACGCGGCGATGGACCATCATCGCAGCCGGCGGCCGACCGAGGCGCTGCCGGAAGATCTCGCCGACGATACCGGCGACGCCCCACAGGCCGCCTTGATCGAGCTGGCGCACTGCCTGCGGCCGATGGCCGAGCGCCTGCCACCGACCTACCGCGACACCTTGCTCGCCGCCGAGTTCGACGGCCTGCCCCTGCAGGCGGTGGCGCAAGCGCAGGGGCTGTCCCTGTCTGCGGTCAAGACGCGGGCAAGCCGCGGCCGCCGGTTGCTGCAGGCCGAACTGGTGAGCTGCTGCCGCGTCGAGCTGTCAGGCGCCGGGCAGGTCGTCGACTATGACGCGCGCGCGGCAGCCCGCTGCCGGCCAGCGATCGCGGACGACGCCGACCGGACGCGCTGAGGTGCGGAGAAATGGAATGGACAACCAGGCCATCCAGCGGCCCTTGGCGGGCACGGTCACAGGGCTGACGTTGCCCGTGGCCTTGAACACGCCGCCCAGCAGCATCGGGTGCCACACCAGCATCGCGCCCGCCTCCTGCGCGATGCGCGGCACCTGGGTGTAGGCCAGATAGGTGGTGGGGCTGCCGAAGTCGAAGTGGAATTCCAGGGTCTTGCTGCTCATGCTTGCCTCCAGTGGTCTGTGGTCCATCGTCGTGGCGCGGCGGCGTTCATAGTGTGCTTCAGCTCTTGATGCCCTTGTCGAACGCGGGCCGCGCCTCCAGGCGTTTCACATAGGCATGCAGATGGGTCATCTCCTCGGGCATGCAGCCCAGCTGGCGCGCCATGTAGCAGCCGTGGCCGAGCATAAAGTCCACGCCGGACAATTCGCCCAGCATGTGGTCGCGCCCGGCCAGTGCCTCCTTCAGCGGCTCCAGCGTTTTCATCAGCAGGTGCTTGGCCTGGCCGAGGATCTCCGCGTTGCGCCGCTCCTGCGGCAGGAACAAGGTTTGCCCTATGATGGTGTTGATCGGGGGCATGACCATGCCCTCGCAGTAGTGGAACCACTGCAGGTAGCGCGGGAAGAGCGGTGAATCGACGGCCGGCTTGAGCGCGCCGTTGCTGTGGCGCGCGATGATGTATTCGACGATCGCGCCCGATTCATACAGCATCACCTCGCCGTCCTCCAGCACCGGCACGCGGCCCAGAGGGTGGCGCGCGCGGTGCTCGTCGGATTTCAGCGCTTTGGGGTGGAACTCCATGCGGTTGAGTTCGTAAGGCAGTTGCAGCCCCCAGCAGCCAGACGACACGTCCGGCGCGCGTGTCGGGGGCATGGTGCAGCTTCAGCATGGGTGCTCTATTTCAGGTCGGGGTTGCTGGCACTGTTCCACCAGGCCTGTTCGGAATGGGCACGCAGGTCCAGCTCGAATGTCCAGGCCGAGCGGTGCTGATGGGCGATGTAGAAGTAGGTGTCGGCCACTTCGGCTGGCAGCAGCAGGCCGTCGCGCTCCAAGCCCTTCTTCTCGCGCAGGTCCTGGAAGCGCTCGGGGCCGAGCATCTTGCCCAGGGTGTCCGGCGCATCCACGGCGCCGTCGTTGACAATGTGCGCGACGTGGATGCCCTTGCTTGCAAACTGGGCGTTCAGCGATTGGCAGAGCATGCGCCGCCCGCCCATGGCGGAGGCGTGCGAATGCTGGCCGGCGTTGCCGCGCATCGCCGCGGTGGCCGATGTCACCAGCAGCACACCCTTGCCGCGCTGTTCCATGCACGGAAACAGCACCTGCGCGAGGCGGAACAGGCCGAAGGTGGCCATGCGCCAGCCCATCTCGAACTGCTTCAGTGTGGTGCTGGCCAGGCCCCGGTCGCCGATCTGTGCGCCCAGGTTGAACACCGCCACCGCGATCGGGCCGACCGAGGCCTCGATGTGGGTGACGAGTTGCTCGATGCTGCCTTCTTCCACCGCGTTGAGCATGAAGCCGCTGGCCGAGCCACCCTCGGCCTCGATCTCGGCCACCAGCTTGTCGAGCCCCGCCTTGTCGCTACGGCGCGCGAGGCAGGCGTGGTAGCCCTCGCGGGCAAAGCGCTTGGCCACGTGGCCGCCGATGCCGGCACCGGCACCGAGGATCAGGCAGACGGGTTTGTCCATGGTCTTGTCCCTTGCTTGGATGGATCAGCGGATGGGGGCTGGCGATGCAGGTAGCCGATGGCTTGCAATTATGAACCATTCAGTACAGCACTCAAGTATGGCCCGCCCGATTGAATTCGACCGACCCCAAGCCGTCAATAGAGCGCTGGTGCGGTTCTGGCGCAAGGGCTATCAGGCCACGTCGCTGGCCGACCTGCTGGCGGCCATGGGCATTGGTCGCAGCAGCTTCTATGCCGCGTTCACGGAGAAGCGCAGCCTTTTCGTCGAGTGCATGGACCTGTTCTCCGTGCGCACCTTGGAAATGCTGCAACGCGCCCGTGCCGAGATGCCGCTGGTCGATGCGCTGCAGAGCTTTTTCGAGCGCAACTTCATCGGCGCGCGCGGTGCCGGCGCCGTGAGGGGCCACTGGGGCTGCATGCTGGTGAATACCGTGCTCGAGATGTCCGGCGTCGATGACGAACTCGCCGCGCGCGCCAGCGACCACCTGGGCGAGATGCAGCATGTCTTCCAGGCCTATCTGCAGGATGCCGGCGCAGCGCCGGAGCGCGCCGAGGAGCTGGCCGCCATGCTAATGCTGTTCAACGAGGGCATCCGCGTCTCCAGCCGCCGCCGTCTGCCCGACGTGCAGCACCTGCAACCCATCGCCACCACCTTCCGCCTGGTCCGAAGCGCCATCGCATGAGCACCGACACGCCCATCCCGCCCAAACAGTTCACCACCGTCAAGGGCCACCGCCTCGCGCATGTAGAGGTGGGCAGCGGCGACCCCATCGTGCTGCTACACGGCAACCCCACATCGAGTTACCTGTGGCGTGAGGTGATGCCGCCGCTGGCGAGCCTCGGTCGCGTCATCGCGCCCGATCTCATCGGTCACGGCGATTCCGACAAGCTGCCCGAAAGCCTCGGCCCCGGGCGCTACACGCTGGAGGGCACCGACGATTTGCTGGCCGCCCAAGCTGACTGGCTGGGCAAACTACTTCTGCCTGGGGCCGGTCAGCCCTGCGTACCAGGCTATCGACACCCAAGTCACCTAGGCGCCGACTAGATTGAATCCGGTTCAGGTACCCGTAGATGTAGAGCTTGAGCAGCGCCGCCGGATGATAGGCCGGTCTGCCAGTCGCTGCTGAATCAACGCCAACGAACCCCAGCTTGCGCAGATCGAGTTCATCGACGAAGACATCGATGACCCGAACCGGATTGGTCTCGGCGACGAAGTCATCCAGCCTCTCGGGAAGCAAGGCCCCCTGTGTGCGGCTCTGACCTTCGATGAATCGCTTCATGGCCACTGATCACGCTAATGTCAATGCCGACATCATACATCAGCGACCGTTTTTACACGGCCTCGGCCACGAGCGGACGGTGGCGATTTTTCTCCAAAGCCGACGTTGAGCGGACCGCTCACCCGCAAGCGGCCATTCGCTTGGCGATGTCAATTTTCGCGCGCAGCGGGCTGCTTTGTGGGGGCACCGGCCATTGGCGTGTCGTTCGCCGAGGTCGGTACCGGCCATGACCGGACTGGCCCCTGTTTTCTGAAGCAGCGATTCGAAAGTCCGCTCCACTTTGGAAGCTGCCGGACCGCCTACGGAAGCGCATCGGCCCAAGACGGCACTCGAACTGCCATGCTTCACGGTCGACTGCCGACCCTAAAGGGCGTTCGGCCCGGATCAAAAAAGCGGTGGAGTGCTCCGCAAAGCAAAGCGTCGATATGCCCGACCATAGACTGAACCAGCGTAGGGTGCCGACAACCCTGCGGCGCAGTAACGGTGGGGGCACGCCGGTTGTCAGCTGCGGGGCCGGCGCGCCGATTCCTTGTGCTAGACCGTGACAGGTTCCGCTCGCATCGCAGGAGCGGCCCGCCCCCCCGCCGCAGGCCTGATCTTGAACCAGATGGAATACATGGCCGGCAGGAACACCAGGGTCAGCACGGTCCCGGCGAAGGTGCCGCCGATCAGGGTGTAGGCCAAGGTGCCCCAGAACACCGACTGGGTGAGCGGGATGAAGGCCACAGACAACCATGAACGATCTCGAATTCGACTACGTCGTCGTCGGCGCTGGCTCGGCCGGCTGCGCCATTGCGAGCCGCCTGTCCGAAGATCCGACCGTCAGCGTCTGCCTGCTCGAGGCGGGCGCGCCCGACAAGAGCGTGCTGATTCACGCGCCTGTGGGCATGGTGGCCATGCTGCCGACCAGGATCAACAACTACGGCTTCGAGACGGCGCCGCAGCCCGGCCTGAACGGAAGGCACGGCTATCAGCCGCGCGGGAAGACCCTCGGCGGGTCGAGCTCGATCAACGCCATGCTCTACGTACGCGCCAACCGCTGGGACTACGACCATTGGGCCGCGCTCGGCAACCCGGGCTGGTCGTACGACGATGTGCTTCCATTGTTCAAGCGCTCCGAAAACAACGAACGCTTCCGCAACGACCCCTTCCACGGCAACGACGGCCCACTCAACGTGGCGAACCTCGCCAGCCCGAGCGCCACGGCCTGCCGCGCGCGCCGGACTACAACGGCGCCGAGCAATTCGGTTGCTTCCATTACCAGGTGACGCAGAAGAACGGCGAGCGCTTCAGCGCGGCCAAGGCCTACCTGACGCCGAACCTGTCGCGCGCCAACCTGAGCGTCGTCACGCACGCCGTGTCGGCACGCGTCCTGCTCGAAGGACGGCGCGCGCGCGGCGTGGCGTGGCGTACTACCAGGGCAACGAGCTGAAGCAGGTTCGGGCGAGGCGCGAGGTCATTCTCTCGGCCGGCGCGTTCGGTTCGCCGCAGTTGCTGATGCTGTCCGGCATCGGCCCGGCGCACGAGCTGAAGTGCCACGGCATCGAAGTCGTTCATGCGGTGGCCGGCGTGGGGCAGAACCTGCAGGACCACATCGACTACGTGCAGACCTACCTGTGCCCCAGCGACACGGAGAGCTTCGGTATCTCGATGCGCGGCGCGGCACGCATGACCCGCGCCGTCGTCGAGTGGTGCAACAAGCGCATCGGCCCCATCACGAGCCCTTTTGCCGAATCCGGCGCCTTCTTCCGCTCGGCGCCCGATGTCGCGGTGCCCGACCTGCAATTGATCTTCGTCGTCGCGATCGTCGACGACCATGCGCGCAAGATGCATCTGGGCCATGGCATCAGCTGCCACGTGACGGTCTTGCGGCCCGGCAGTCGCGGCCATGTCGGACTCACCGGCGCAGACCCGCGCGACCCGCCGTTGATCGACCCGCGCTTTTTCAGCGACCCCGCGGACATGGCGGCGATGATCGCGGGCGCGCAGAAGATGCAAGCCATCCTCTCGGACGACGCGCTGGCGCCGTTTCGCAGCGAGAAGATGCTCTACCCGGTCGAGCGCAACAAGCTGGTGCAGCTCGAGGCCGACATCCGCAACCGGGCTGACTCCCAGTATCACCCGGTCGGCACTTGTCGAATGGGCCCGAAGAGCGACCCGTTGGCAGTGTTGGACGCACGCTTGCGGGTACGCGGCATCGAAGGTCTGCGCGTCGCGGACGCGTCTATCATGCCCACGCTCGTGAGCGGCAACACAAATGCGCCATGCATCATGATTGGCGAGAAGGCCGCCGACATGATCCGCACCGATGCGCGCGCACCGTCTTGCCGCACCGATCGGCTGAAGTGCGCGGAGTCCGGATAGCGGATTACAGGTCGATGGCGACGCGCACACCCTGATCGATGGCGCACATGGCATCGAGTTCGGCAGCTTTCAATGCGCCGCCGATAATCGAGACTTCGACGCCTCGTCGCCGCAGCGGCTCCAGCAAGTCGGAGCGTGACTGCTGGCCCGCGCAGACAACAACGGTGTCCGCAGGGATCAGGCGCGGTTCATCGCCCACCATGATGTGGATCCCGGCTTCGTCGATGCGTTCGTATCGTACTCCGCCCAGCATGTGCACTCCCTTGCGCTCGAGGATCGCGCGGCGGATCCAGCCGGTGGTCTTGGCGAGCCCTTGGCCCAGCCGCGTCAGCTTGCGCTGCAGCAGCCACACCTCGCGGGGAGAAGCCGCGTCGCGCGCCGGCACGAGGCCGCCGCGCGCCTGCACGCTGAGGTCAATGCCCCACGCGGCCGCGAACCGCTCCGCCGGCGTATTGCCTTCCGGGTCGGCATGGGTCAGCAACTCGGCGACGTCGAATCCGATGCCGCCCGCGCCAATGATGGCCACCCGGCGGCCGGCCGCGACCCGTCCGGTGATGAGGTCCGCGTAGCCGACGACCGATGGATGGTCGATGCCGACGATGTCCGGCAGGCGTGGCATGACACCGGTCGCCATCACCACGTGATCGTAGCCCGCGTCCGCCAACTCGTCGGCGGCAATGGCACGCCCGAGGCGCAGATCGACGCCGGTGACTTCGAGGCGGCGCGAAAAGTAGCGCAGCGTGTGCTGGAACTCCTCCTTGCCCGGGATGCGGCGGGCCAAGTTGAACTGGCCGCCGATGGTGGCCGACGCGTCGTACAACACGACTTCATGGCCGCGCTCGGCCGCGGTCACCGCGCACGCCATTCCGGCCGGACCCGCGCCGACGACGGCCACGCGGCGGCGGCGCGGCGCGGGTTCGATGCGAAGCTCGGTCTCCCGGCCCGCGCGTGGGTTGACTAGGCACGAGGTCTGGCCGCCGGTGATGGCTTGGTCGAGGCAGGCCTGGTTGCACGCGATGCAGGTGTTGATCTCGTCGGCACGGCCGGCGGCGGCCTTGCGCACGAAGTCCGGGTCGGCCAGCAGTGGCCGCGCCATCGAGACCATGTCGGCGTCGCCGCGCGCGAGGATGGCCTCGGCCACGTCCGGATCGTTGATGCGGTTGCTCGCGACCACCGGGATCTGCAGCTCGCGCTTCAGGCGCGCGGTGAGGGGCACAAAGGCTGCGCGTGGGACCAGGGTCGCGATGGTCGGGATGCGCGCCTCATGCCAGCCCACGTAGGGGTTGATCATCGTCGCGCCGGCGTCTTGTATCGCGTGCGCGAGCGTCACGATCTCGTCCCAGGTGCAGCCGCCCTCCACGAGATCGAGCATCGAGATCCGGTACGCGACGATGAACGGCGCCGGCGTCTGCCGGCGCACACGCTGCATCACCTCCACCGCGAAGCGCATGCGGTTGATGGCGCTGCCGCCCCACGCATCGGTCCGCTGATTCGCCCGCGGGGCGAGGAACTGGTTGATCAGGTAGCCCTCGGCACCCATGATCTCCACGCCGTCGTACCCGGCGTCCCGAGCCAGCTGCGCCGCCTTGGCATAGTCGCCGATGGTGCGCTCGATGTCGTCTTCGCCCATCTCACGCGGGGTGAAGGCCGACAGTGGCGAACGGATGGCCGACGGTGCCACCCCTTGAGCATGCCGCGCATAACGGCCGGCGTGCAGCAGTTGCATGAGAATCCGCCCGCCCTCGGCATGCACGGCACCGGTGATGTGCAGGTGGCCGGCAACGTTGGTGGCGTCTGCCAGCGTGGCCATGCCTTCGAACATGTTGCCCTCGGCGTTCGGCGACAGGCCGCCCGCCACGATGAGCCCTACGCCACCGCGGGCCCGCTCGGCGTAGAACGCCGCCAGGCGCTCGAAGCCGTTCGGCGCCTCTTCCAGGCCAGTGTGCATGGACCCCATAAGCACGCGGTTCGGCAGGACGATGCCGCCTGGAAGCTCGATCGGGCTCAGCAGGTGCGGACAGGGCACCGAGCCGTGCAATGGTGCATTGGACAATTCTCCCATCCGGCGGCTGGATGCGTGGTGTGAGGCAATGGAATGCATGCGTTTGTCTCCTGGTGTGGGGGGCTCCGCCTGTTGGGCGCGGCCTTGGTGTCACGCGAACACAGGTTAGACGGCGCATGGACCGGAGTCTTGCGCGAGCTTGCTACTCGGCCCGGTCCGGCGCTCGGCAATAGTCGGTTTCAGCGTAGCGTGACGCGCATCTTCGAGAGCAGCGCCACCGGCTTGTACGAGAGCTTCGTACGGCGGAAGTTGGCCAGGCCGAGGTCCTGCTCGAAGTTGAGCCAGGCCAGCTCTGGCATCGCTTGGCAGTAGTGCTGGAACATGTGCTGATAGAGACCTTTGAACCCGTCCATTCCCTTGGCGAAGCGGATCGCCGACACGCCAGGGCGCATCGGCTGCGCGAGCATGAAGCCGACCGCACGCCCTGCGATGCGATGCAAGAAGCCGTGCAGACCCAACGTGCCGCAGAGCGCGAGCGCCTCCAGGCAGGGAGCGTCGTCAGCCTCGCCCCGCTGCTTGCCCTTGGCGGCCATCCAGGCTTCGAGCACCTGCTGGGCCTCGTCTGCCATGGCCTCGTGGTAGGGCGTGGCGTCCACGCGATGAGCGGCATGCAACTGCTTGACGAGATTGCGCTTCTTGTTCAGCCCGGTGCCGCGATAGTGGCGGAAATGCTCCGCGGGATAGAGATAGTCCGCATCGTCGCGGGAGCTATGCAAGGCGAAGCGTTGCGTGTCCAGTCGGGCCGCCTGGAGCTCGCTCAGTGGGCCAAAGGCATCGTGGCCGCGGAGCCGCTCCCGGAGCAATTCGTGCCGCGCGGACTGCAGGTCAAACAACGGGATCAGAAGACGCGCGCCATCGTAGCCGCGGCCCGCGATGCATGGCAGCGGCGCGCGCAGCAGCCGCCAATCGTGGATGCGCCGGAAGAGGTAGAGGTTGGCGAACCAGGGGTCGGACAGCGTTCGCTCCGGCGGCCCCTCCTCCGCCCAGCGCGCCGTCAGCAATGGCTCTACCCTGGCGCGATGCACCAACGAAAGCGGCTCGCCTGTGCAATCGAGGTCGCGGCCAGCGGCAAGGTCGGCCACGCTCAACCTGCGTAGACAAGCTGTCGAACGCCCGGCTTCGGGCCCTCAGCGGGCGGCCCGGCAAAGCACTGCGCCATGTGCAGCCAGTCACTCACCGGCCCGTCGGTGTACTGCAGAGAGGTGTCGTGAACGTGGCGACGCTGGGTGACCAAGAGGCAGAAGTCTTCTGCCGTGCCGCTCACGCGATGCGGGGACCCGGCATCGCCCCATTCCCAGATGCTGCCGTCCGGCGCCCGCAAGGCGACGTGAGGAACGATCTCGGGGACGGGCAGCCTCCGGTTCGCGAAGGTCCAACCGAAGGTGGTGAAACCCAGATGCGCGACGTGCTTCAGGCGCGCCGTCCCCGGGCGTCGGCGGCGCATCACGTCCCACACGTCCTGCCCATGCGCCCAGGTCTCCATCAGCCGGGCGCTGGCGAATGAGCGCGCACTCATGAGCGGCCCGTACCAAGGCAGCCTCGCCGTCGGGGCGAGCAGGGACAACTCGTGGGCCAGCGCCTCGTGGCGTTCGCGCCAGAGTGCGAGCAGGGCCGGACCGTCGAGTTGGCCGAAGGTCTCACGCTGGATCGCGCTGAACTCCGCGCCGCCCGAGATGCGGGCGTTCAGGGCCGCCGCCTCGGACGCGAAGCGCTCGGGTTCGCGCACGGCCTGCAATGCGGTCTCGTCGAAGTAGCACAGGTGCGCAATTTCGTCCCATGGCGTCCAGTCGTAGAAGGCACTCGGGGCCCTCCATTGCGCCGGCGTGAGGGTGTCGCACAGAGCGGCGAGCTCTCGGTACTCGGCCAGCAGGTCGAGCGCGGTGTCATTCTTCATGGTAGTCGTATCTCCTCAGCGTATTGACTTGCGCAGAGTGCGAGTCTTGCGCCAACGGGGTGCCGGGACGCGGCCGTCACCCTTCCGACGGCTTCCTCGGCTCGCGGTGCAACGCAAGGCGGCGGCAGCCGGCGATAAACTCTTTCGGTTGCAGCCCAAAGACTTGCCGCACCGATCGGCTGAAGTGCGCAGAGTCCGCATAGCCGATGCGAAGAGCAATGTCGGTCAGGTTTGTCTCCTCGGTGACATGCTTCAGCCAGCCCCGCGCACGCTTCCAGCTTCGAAAGGTGCGCAGCGGGACACCGACTTCATTGCTGAAGAGATGCAGAAACCGATGGAAGGACAGTCGCGCGCGATCTGCCAGTTCGTGAGCGCTAGCGTCCAAGTTCTCGTCGTCCTCCAATGTCTCGAGCGCCGCAATGATCCGCGGATCGAGCGCCGGCTTGGGCATCGTCGCGCCGAACACGAGCGCGTCGAAGGCCACGTCATCGGCGGGCAGCAGGTCGACCTGTGACGCAAGGCGCTCATGTGCTGCACACAGGCGCTCCAGCAGTCCGCCGAAAACCGGCTGCGCCGTGTCGAGCATCCCTTCACCCTGCAGCACCGCCCGCAGTGGATCGTCAAGTCGTGCCGCATCGATCGTTTCCGGTTCGATCAGGATGTCGCACACGTGGCGTGCCGCGCTCGCCAGGCGGTGAGAGCGGTATGGCGGTACCACGGCCAGCCGACCTTCGTGCCATCCGGCATCGCCGCCAGCTTCGATGGATAGGCGCAGCGTCGTGTCGCACGAGAAGTAGAGGGTCCATGAGCCGAGCCGGCGCAACGTCGGTGCCCCCAGGGGACCGCCGTAGAACACGCGGCCCGGCGTGATCCACATGAAGCGGGTGGAAGCACCCTTCGCGACATGTTGTTGAAGCGGAGTCGGTCGGTTCATGAGGAACTTGCCCGCAATACGTCCCGATTGGCCGCTGGGCTGCACTTAGGTTTTCGTCCTTATGAGGAAACTCGCCAACGCGGGGAGAAGCAAAATCGCCCCGAACACATTCACCAGGAACATGAAGGCCAACAGGATGCCCATGTCGGCCTGGAGCTTGAGTGGCGAGAACACCCAGGTGGCCACGGAAATCGTCATTGTCACCGCTGTAAACAAGGAGGCGGTTCCCCGCTGTCGAAGGGCCTCTATGAATGCATCGCGCAATCCATGGCTGCGCGACTCCATCTCATGCCGGATCCGCTCGAAGAGGTAGATGCCGTAGTCGACCCCCACGCCTACGCCCAGCGCCACCACCGGCAGCGTGTTTACCTTCATGCCGATTCCGAGCCAAGCCATGACCGCCTGACACCACAGTGTCACCAGCGCCAAGGGCAGAATGATGCACAGTGTTGCCCGCATCGACTTCAGCATGATCAAGCACAGCACGCCAACCGCTGCGAACAGGGCAAGATTGACCCATTTGTCTGCGCTGGCGACCGATTCGTTGGTGGCTGCCATCACCCCCACGTTCCCGCTAGCCAACCGAAAGCGTACGCCGTCATCGTCGAACCGAGCCTGAAACGCCTTGACGTCATTGATGATGGACTCGATCGTCTTTGCCTGATGATCTCGCGTATAGACCGAAATCGGCATCGCGGTGCACGTCGAATTCATCAGTTCGTTGCCGAGACGAGTCGCGAATCCAACACCTTGAGCGATTTGCGCCCTGTTCTCGGGCAAGGCGTACCATTTGATGAACGTTTCAGCGTACGACTGCGTTACTGAATTGACGAAACCGGCAAGTCCCCGGACGGCGGCCACGCCGCCGTTCTGCCGGAGCATCAGTTCGAACTCCTCGACGCGGTCCATCACTGCACGATCAACGCAAGGTGAGTCCTGCCCCTTGGCCTCGACGATGATCTGCAGCACGTCTACGCCAATGGCAAAGTCGCTCGTGATCTGCTGGACATCTCGGTTGTAGCGGGCCTCCGGACGCAGTTCGGGCACCCCCTCCCCCAGATCGCCAATCTGGAGGCCCCTGGCCATCTGCCACCCCCACCCAAGCGCAAGCAACGCGACGGCAATCGCCACGGCGCCGCCTCGCCGCGTTGCGAGGACACCAAGTTTTCCCCAGTATGCGTCGGCGATTCCCTCGTGCCCTCCCGTCTTCTTGACCGCCGCCGGCGAGAGGCGTCGATAGGACAAGAGAATGGGGAGAAGCATCTTGTTGGTGATGATCATAACCGTCACACCGAGTGTCGCGGTCATGGTCATCTCCTGCACCATCTCGATCTGCACGAAGGCAATGACCACGAAACCCACGGCGTTGGCGAGCAGCGCCACCGCACCGGGAACGAACAGCTTCTGGAACGCGATTCGTGAGGCGCTGACGCCATCCGCGCCCCTCAGCACCTCCTGTTTCCAGGCACTTGTCATCTGTACGGCGTGGGATACGGCAATCGCGAAGATGAGGAACGGAACCAGGATCGACATCGGATCGAGTTCCAGCCCCAGCAAGGGCAGCAAGCCGAGCAGCCACACCACTGGAATGACCGCGCAGATCAGGGCATACGCCGAAAGCATTGCGGAACCGGAATACCAGTACAGCAGGACGGCCGTTATGGCGAACGCCACGGCGAAATAGCCGATCACGCCGCTGGTACCTTCGGCAACGTCGCCGATCGACTTGGCGAAGCCGACGATGTGCACCGACACTTGATCATTCTCGTGGGTGGCCCGAATTGCCTCGAAACTGCGCGCGACTTCCTGCAGATCGAGCCGCTCGCCGGTATCGGCGTCTCGCTCCTGAAGCGTCGCGACGACCAGTGCCGCAGTACCATCGGGGGCAACGATACGTCCGACCCAATCAGACTTCGCGACGTTCGCTCGGACCTCGCGAAGCTGCTCGTCGGTGCCTGAATAGTCGGCAGCGATGATATTCCCGCCGCGGAATCCGTCCTCCACGACCTCCGAATACCTCACGTTGGAGGAAAACAGCGAAGTCACAGCGCTACGCTCGACGCCTTTGATGTAGAAGACCTCGTCGGTCACCTGGCGCAGCGTTTCCAAGAACGGCTTGGTATAGATGTCCCCGTGACGCGCCTTGACGGCCACCAGCATCTTGTTCGCGCCACCGAAGTCGGTCTCATACTCCTGGAAGGTCTTCATGTACTCGTGTTCCAGCGGCACCATCTTGGAAAAGCCGGCGCCGATGGACAACTGGCTTGCCGAGTATCCGAGCAGGATTGTGATCAGCACGAACACTGCGAGCAGCGGGTTACGCAGGTGAAAGATCCAATAGGAGACCCTGCCCACCAGATTGTGGCCGAACCTTCGCTCCTCCAGCCCACGCTCGTCGGTCAGGATTTCATCTCTGCTCACAAGGTTTCTCCAGGAATCCAAGGTGTGCCCGGCACTCATTGTCCAACACGGGCAATGGACGCAGTCCTTGCGCGCCAAAGCTGACCAACGCACGGTCAGGGCGTTCGAACACGCCCGCAATCCCCTTGCCTCCGATCTTATCGAGCGTGAAGCTCCTTCCGTCGTCGCGGCTCACGGCAATCCAGCCTGCGTTGCCCGTCAGGAGGATCGTTCCGTCGCCGAGAGCGGTGCCGCCGAAGAACGGTGTTTCCGAGGTCATGGGGACCTTCTGCCAGGTTTGCCCCTGGTCCTCGGAGCGGAAGACTTGGCCGCGCATCCCGAAGATGACCAAGCTTCCGCTTGAGGTCTGCAGGCCGCCGAAGAGCGAGCCACCGTAAGGGCTCTCCAGCGCAGTGAAGGTCCCGCCAGCGTCGGACGATCGCGCAATCGTTCCTGACTCGCCCAACAACAGCAGATCCTTGTTCGCGAGCACGATCACCCGGTTGATATGGCGATCGAAGTCATCGTCGACCACGCGCGCACGCGACCAACTACGCCCGGCATCGCTCGAGCGCAAAAACATGCCGAACGCGCCGTAGGCCAAGACCGTCTCGCCGTCGACGGCGGTCAGTCCGATGAAGGGATCGGGCCCCGCATCGACATCCACGGCATCCCAGCTTTCGCCCCCGTCGCCACTGCGGAACAGCACTCCGCCATGGCCGGCCGCGATCCAGTTCGACTCATCCAGGGCCAGCACGCTGGTCAATGTTCGCGTCGACTGCACGCGGCGACTACGCCAACTTGCGCCACCGTCCGCCGACAGGAACACCGCCCCGCGCTCGCCCACAGCAACCACCCTCTTTCCGACTCTCTCTGCGTCAAGCACAACCGTCCGATCGCTGTGTAGAGCGACGTCAGCCTGAATCAACGCCGATTCGCTCGCATCGCACTGCAGGACCGCCAACACCGCAGCAAGCAGCACGGCAGCTCGGTTCTTTGACCTCATTCCGATTTCCTCGTCACAATCAGCCCCAGGCAGCAAGGCCATCCGTCAGAACGGCCCTGCACATCGACGTGAATGAAAAATGGCGATCAGCGGGTGCCGGCGCGACGCAGGGCATCGGGCTGAAAATCGGACCACTTGCCCTGAATTCCAAAGCGGATCGGCGCCTTGACCTCGTTGTCGAGGTGCGAAGCAAGGTAATTCCCGTTCGTCAGGTCATGCCAGATCTGGACACTGTGCCAAGGCACCAGAGCGTCGTAGTTCTGACGGAATCCATGGACGCCAATGCGCCACAATTGCCCGCGCGTGTCGTAGGCATCCTCCACCAGGACCATCCAGCTGTCCTCGTCAAGATAGAAGGTGCGTTTGCCGTAAATGTGCTTCTGGCCGGCCTTTAGGGTCGCTTCGACGACCCACACACGGTGCAGTTCGTACCGCATCAGCTCGCTCTTGACCGTGTTCTTGTCGAGGATATCGGCGTACTTCAGGCTCTTGTCGCCGATCCTGTACGTGTTGTAGGGCACGTACATTTCCTTCTTCCCGACCAGTTTCCAGTCGTAACGATCGGTCGCTCCGTTGTACCCGAGGTACTGATCGGTCACCCGCATCGCCTCCACACCGTCGGAAATATTGTCGTAGACGAGATCCGGCGCACGGCGCACTCGGCGCAGGCCCGAGTTGTAGATCCACGCCGACCTTGCCTCCTTCACCTGATCCACCGTTTCGTGCACGAGATATACGGTGCCATCGAGGGTAGCGGGAGAAGTGAAGCCCCCCGCGAAGACGAAGCTCAGGTTTCCGCCCCGCGGCGGTTCGACGTTGCCTGCCGTCACCAGGCGCTCGGCGAAGCTGACCTTGTAGGTATCGCCATTTGCGCGCACCGGGAACCACGCGTACTCACGCTGGAACCCTCCCCCCATGTATCGAAGGATGTGGTTCTGCATGGCCTCCTCTCCGGTTTTCGGAATCGGGAACGGAACAGTTGACTTCTCGCGCTCCTCGATGTAACCGTCATTCATGGAGATCTTCGTGGCTTCGGCCTTGATTGCATTGACGGCAGCCTGCGGCAAGGCAGCCGTCCGGTGTGTTGGATAGACCGGCATCGTGAAGTTCGGGTACTTTTGCAGCAACGCCATCAACCCGGCAGGCAGCTTGTCCTTGTATTGATCCACATTGGCCACCGCAATGGTGACTGTCGGCTTTTCGTTCACGAACGGATCGATGTAGCCCAGTTCGGGCTTCCACTCCGCGGGCGGAGCGGTCAGGCCTCCGGACCACGCGGGAATCGTGCCGTCCGCATTCCCCTCCTTGGTGGCTCCCGTAGGGGTAAGTTGCGTGCCAAGCTTGTCCGCTTCCGCTTGCGTAAGGGCGGCGGCTGCCGTGCCGCCGGTGACGCAGAGCAGGACAGCCAGCGTGAGTCTTGCGATCGCGAGTTTCATACCTTGTCTCCTGGTTTTCTTGGCTGTTTCAGTCTCAGAATGTCGTGCTCACCGAGACGCTGTAGTAGTCACGGTCGCGGAAGGGGTCGAACTTCGCGCGATCTCCGTACTTGGTGTATCCCAGATTGATGGAGTACTTCTTGAGATAGTCAGCCTGTACACCCAAGCCGATCACGGTACGATCCTCGAGGAACTGCCCGTCGCTCGAATAGCCCTTGACGTCGTGCGCCAGGAAAATGCCTGGAGAAATGGTGAAGCCGCTCCCGAACGCGTTGCCGTAGGAGAGCGCGGCGCGCACGCGATAGCCCCATGCGAAATCGGTGACATAGCCATCGTTCTTGCACCCATCCGGCTGGGGATTGGTGCCGCCATCGGCGACGCACGTAGTTCCCCCGTAGGTCGGATGCGAGCCGGCGCCAAAGATGAAGCCACGGCCGAACCGGCGGCCATCGTTCGGCAGGTCGTTCCACTGCATTCCCAACTCTGCGGCGAGCACCCCCTGCTGTGCGCCGAGCATGGCAGGGAGAACCTTGACCGTGTTGAACTGGAACTGACTCTTCTTGACGCGCTCGTATCCGTGAACGTCGTTGCCGACGCCATTGCTCGACGCGGCAACGTGTTCGGGACCGACGGGGCCAATACCGCGCAGAAGTCCAGCAACGAGGTCATTGCCGTTGATCTGTATGGGCTGATTCGGGGAATGGCTAAATTCGGCGCCGAGAGACCAGCCCGCGAGATTGGTGGACAGGCTCACGCCATACAGATTGATGCCATCCGGGTATTCCCAAAACCCGGTTCCGGCTCTTACCCCCGCTGCGCCGAGCGCCATTTCATGAGCGGCCAATGGGTTCAGAATCGGTGCGATGCCGCTGGCGCCCCAAGTTCCGGTCCGCGTCGAGATGATCGGCGTGCGTGAATTGAAACGCATTGCGTACACGCCGACCTCCGCGTCGATCGCGTCCACCGGAATCCGCAGCGCCAGCCCCCATTGCCCACCGTCCTTGCCGTCCTTTCCGTCAGATAGGGGAACGAATTGACCCGTGGCAAGGGACCCGGCGTTGCCGAGCGCAGCATTGACTGTCGTCGCCACCGCCCGACATCCCGAACCCGCCGATGTCGTAATCTGAAATTCCGCCGCCGACCAGTACCCGCCGCAGCTGTCAACGACGGTCTCTTCCCACTTGAGCTGGTAGAAGGCCTCCAGCGACATCCCGCCACCGAGGCCAAGGTTGCCGTAAAGGCTCCAGACGGGCAGCAGTGCCTCCTTGATCTCCGTGGCAGGCTTTCGCAAGGCAGGGGCATCGACCGGGTTGAGCTGGTTGAGCCCCTGAATGAAGAGGCTTTCCCCCCAATTCACCACCTGACGTCCAACACGTACCTGGAGAGGCCGGTCGCCAAGATCGAAGGTGTTGAATACATAGGCGTCGAGTAGTGCCACACCGTCGTACTTGTTGAGTGCAGGCTGGCTTGCATCGGACAGCCGATGCCCGGGTCGAAAGCCGTTGGCGCCGTTGCCCAGGCGAACGTCCTCGTCCTTCAGCGCTTGGTCGTACCAAGCCTTGGCGCGTAGGAAGCCGCCCATGTCGTCCTTATTCACCGACAGTTCCGACACGAGCTTGACCAGAGTGGTAATGCGGTCGCCCTTGTCCCAGTTCAGGTTGCCACTATCGGTGTTCGACCCTCCCCTGCCCGGCTTCGAGTAACCAGCCGCTACCCCATCTCCGGCGCTGTAGAGCTTCGAATCCGGCGACTGGGCGCGCCAGCTTGCGCCGATCGATACCGTATTGTTGAAGCTCCCCCGCCAGCCGCCGTCCGTTTCGAACTCGAACGCCGCGACAGGGCCACTGAATACCAGCACCAACGCTGATGCGATGCCCGCCCTTCTCTGCGTGCCTCGCGCTGCTCGCTGATTTCGCTTCTTCACCGTGGTCTCCTCGTCATTGTTATCGGCGAATGGGCTGAGGCCGGTTCCGCGGGGACCGCTTGCCCAAAATGCTCGTCGGAACATCCGACAACACACTCGGGCCGCTATCGAAACTCGGCCAATCCAGCCCAACCCGAAGCGAACCTTATCGAACGCTATGATGTGTCTGCATCCCCCCGGTTGGGGGGAGTGATTTCAGTGCGTCCCTCCCCCAACAAGGGGCGTGATTCCATCCGGTGTACAAGGGGAAGATATCTGTCGGGAGTCGCACCAACCGCGAAGGCGTGGGCGAGCCATACGGCAGCATGGTCGGGCGGTCCGCTCAAGGCGTACTTCCGATCAGCGTTTGCACCGAATCGGTCAGACCATTGAGGAAACCAGAATGATTGCGCGCACCCTCTTTCGCGAGGAGCATCGGCGGTTCCGTGAGGCCCTGCGGAGCTTTATCGAGACCGAATTGGCAGTCGAGTACCGCCGCATTCGCGATCAGGCTCATGTCGACCGCGAGACATGGCGCAAGGCCGGTGCGAACGGCCTGCTGGGCACGGCACTTTCGCAGACATGCGGCGACGACCTGGCCGACGCGCTTCGTAGGGTCGTCCTTCTCGAGGAGCTCGGACGAGCCGACACTCCGGAGTTGCTAGGCATGCTGCGCCATTCGGACCGGGTAGCGAGCCTCATGGCCCGTCATGGCAGCGACGCGCTGAAGCGAAAGTACCTACCGCGGATGGCCTCAGGCGAGTTGATTGGCGCGTTGGCCGATGACGACTCGCACGACGCCTTGACTCACGCGGCGCCGGCTGTCACTGCGGTACGCAGGGGTGATCACTACGTGTTGAATGGCGTCAAACGACTCGTGGCAAACGGGCATCCAGCCGATGCGGTGATCCTTGTCGTCACCGATCCGTCTAGGTGCGCCGAATCGGCGAGCTTGCTGGTGGTGGATATCTCCATGCCCGGTTTCAGCAAGGGTCCACGCGTTGATAACCCGGGACACGCATCTCTTGGCCTTGCCGACTTGCACTTCGACGAGGTCGCCGTGCCTGTCGAAAATCTGCTCGGCGAGGAGAACCTCGGTGGCCGCTATCTGGAGCAAGAAAGGCCGGGGTACTGCATGGAAGCCGCAATCTCGGCCGTTGCCCGGATGGAGGCCGCGCTCGAGAGCCTGGGCCCGTGCGCATGTGAAGGTGGCTCCTGCTCAAGCGCTGCCGGGAGTCTGACGAGCGCCGGCCGCCGCCTGTATGAGATACGGACGGAGGTACATGTTGCGCGCGTGTTCGTCGATCGTTGTATCGAGTGGCTTCTGGCCGGCACGCTTCCATCAGCGAACGCTTTGATGGCAGTACAGTGGATTTCACGCCTCGCCGAGAGAGTCCTGCAGACATGCCGCTCGTTCGACCCTGAGGCCGGCCGTTGACCTACGTTTTTACCCGGACGCTCAAACGCCGGCACCCGACAACGGCCCCCTCCTGCGTCGCCCCATCCAGCACGTCGTCTGCCGTGTAGGCTCAACGCGAAACCACGATGAGTCTGGTCCACACGGCGATGGTCAGGGCGCGACCGGCTTGGCCCTGAAACTCGAACCGGGAACTTCAGAAATTGCCACAGTTGTACGGCGGCGGGAGTCCGGCGAATCGGTTCTGAAGGTAGGAGAGGGCCAGCGGTATCGACGCAATGATCGCGGCGAGGTGCGTGGGTGCCGTCAGCGCGGTGAACTGTACGGTCGCGCCACGGTCGCACCAGCTGACGGCCATGTCGTGCCCTATCTGGTACGGCACGATATCGTCGAACGGGGTGTGCACGACGAAAACCGGTACGGTCGGCGCGACGAGCCCCAACAGCTGCTGAGTAACCGGTGAAGCGAGCGGTTGCTCGGCCAAGTGCGCGGGAATCGGGCGACCGTCATTGGTCAGTGTCGAGGATTGCAGGAGGGCGTGCTGAGCCAGCGTCTGGACCCAGCATTCATTGAGCACCTGGGCCGCGACCAGCCGGCCGGCCGGGTTGAGCATGTTGAGGAAGCCCGCTTTCGGATAGGCTGCGTTCATACCGTCCAGCATGTACAGCAGGACACCGGCGGCCGGCTTGCCATCCAGGTATTGCGCCAGTAGCTGGAGGTTGGCGGGGGCGGCACCGACATAGGCAGCCTCCAGCTGCAGCTCGGGCGCATAGCTCGTCTGCAGTTCAGCCGCAGCGCCCGACGCCAGGCCGCCTTCCGAATAGCCCCACAGGGCAACCGGCCCCACCGAGGGCAGAAAGGCCGAAGTCAGGCGCTGCGCTGCACGGATTGAGTCCAGCACCGCGTAGCCCAGGGCGTTGCGATTGAGGTAGCTCGGTACACCTGGCGTGCCCATCCCCTGATAGTCGGAAATTGTCACGCCGTAGCCAGCGTCCAACAGTGCGGCAATCGCAGCGAGTTCATACTCCGTCGGGTTCGCTGTGGTGACTTGATATGAGGGCGCGCACTGGTCGCCCATTCCCTGCGTGCCGACGGCAAAGCCGATGATCGGGCGCAGTCCGGATCCGGCCCACGGCAACTCAGGCGTGATTACCGTCCCGGTGACCGCCATGCGCGCGCCGTTGGTATCCCGACTGCAATACATGATGCGCCGGGCCGAATAAGGTGTCTGGGTCGGGAGCACGAAAATCGACGGCTCGTCCTTGATGACATCGCCATCATTCACACAATAGGGCGCCAGTGGCGACGGCGGGTCGTAGAAGCCACCCAGGACACCGGCCCGTGCCGGCTTGGATAGCATGACCATCGAGACGATGGCAACAGACGTGGCAAAGGCGGCAATCAGGCTACGAGTACAAGGAATACGCATGATCTCTCCTGGGTGTTGGGATGACTGCTCCGCACCGGGCTATGCTGTCCGATTGCGGGACGGGGTTGTCGTACTGGTGGCCCCTTAAGCGCGCGCCCGGCCTTGGAACCGGGCCAACACAGCCTCAACCCGACGAGGACCATATCAACACGCTGGTGCGCCCGCATTCCCCCGGTTGGGGGGAGCGATTTCGGCGGGGCGTGATGGCTTCCGACGGGGCAGTTCCGAATCCGGCTAACTCGCGAGATCAATCGGCAGGCACCAGATTCAGGCGCCGTCCCTCGATTACCGCGCGGGTGCGGTTATCGACCTCGAGCTTCATGAAAATGCTCTTGATATAGGACTTGACCGTTTCCGGGCTCACCCCGAGCGCCGCAGCGATGCGCTTGTTGGAGCTTCCGGTGCCCATGAGTTGCAGCACTTCGGTCTCCCGCCGCGAAAGGGGCGTGTCGGTGCTCCGTGAGCTCGCCACACCGGTCGTGGAATCCTCTTCCCTCGCCCGCACATGCACAAGCAGCTGTTCCGCGTAGGAGGTCAGGCGGCGACCGTCCGGCAGGCCGGCCAAGCGATCACGCACGTACTCGAGTGCCGGCTCCAGCACAAAGCCATGATCGACGATGGTACGAACGAGAGTGCCCTTTCGTCCCCACTCCAACACCTGAACCAGCCGCTCGTAGCCGCGGTCTCGCTCACCGCATCCGAACTCCGCCGCGGCAAGCAGGCTGCCGACCCTGCACGCAAAGTACAAGTCTCCGGCCTTGAGGCTATCGTCCCACGCCGGTTGGAGGAACGCCGCCGCGGCAGAGAAGCGTCCTCCCGTCAGCTCGACATGGGCGTGTGCGAGTGCGTGGTAGGCTCGCAGACGATCTGCGATGGCGCACTCGCCACCTGGAGCCGCCATCGCAAGACGTTCCAAAGTTGCCAGTGCATGCGACATCGTCCACTCGTCCCCCTCTTCCAGGCACAGCCGCACGCGTTCGACGAGCAATGCCGACCGCATCCTGGGCCAGGGTTCGCTTGCAGCAACCGCCTCGCCCTGCTCGATCAGTTCGCGCGCCAGCCTGCGATCCTGCTTGCAGCGGGCGATACGGACCAGAGTGGTATAGGCGCGAAGCGGAATCTCGACAAAGCCGGCGGCGTTCACTGCATCGAGCCGGCTGGCGACAAGCCGCTCGGCCTCGTCCAACCGACCGGATTCGTAAGCGAGTTGCCCGAGCAGGACCTCCGGCGTCGCCGCAAGACTCGACTTCGGCCGCAAGTCGCGCATGGCGACCGCACGCGCCTGGATAAAGCACCCCTGTGCCTCGGCGAGCTCAAGGCGACGGGACAGGGCAAGCCCCCTGACCATGTAGCGGTATACCTCCGTCGGCGCGGCACGCAGCTTGTCGCCGTGGTCCATCGCGTACCACGGCATCTCGTCTACCCGATTATGGCGGCCGGCCATCAGATAACCGAAGCAGATGACGTTGCCGACGGTGTTTTTCGCCCACGGATCGGCAAGCGGATTCTGCATGTACGCGAGTCCGTACTTCACCCCAGCGTTCGGGGCATCGGACAGGCCATGGGCGACGGTACGGATCGCCAGGCACTCTCGCCGGATGACGTCTTCCCGTTCATCGCCCACGGCATCAGCTTCGATCTCGTCGATCCAGGCGAACACGTCGCTGCGTCTGGGCGCCATCGCAAGCGACCAGCCAATGGCCAGGCGCAAGGGAAGCTGTCGACGCATCAGATCCCTGGGAAGCCAGCTTCGCCAGCTCAACACTTCGCGGACGTCCCCGGCCTTGATCATGCGCATGGCACATGCCTCGGTCCATGCAGTCGCCAGCTCGAAGTCGCCTGCCTCGATCGCATGACGAATCGCTTCTGGATGCCGCCCCTGCTCTTCAAACCATAGCGCCGCCCGCCGGTGCAGCACCCCGATCTCTTCGGCCGCTAAATTCTTCAGCTGGCGCCGCAGGTACTTGGCGATCAACGGATGGTAGCGAAAGGCTGGCTCACCGGGACTCTCCGCTTCGATCAACTGATATCGGTAATGCAGGGTCTCCAGAATCGTCACGGAATCGCCGATGACCAGGGTCGCATTGCACAGCTCGGGCGTAAGCGATTTGAGAACTGCACTCTTCACCATGAAGTCGCGCAAGGCGACAGGAAATCGAGCAAAGACGTCCACAAGATACGATTCGATATCGCGCCCGCCGCCGCGCATGGCACGCACGATTTCTGCCGGAGACGCCCCTGAACGCAGGGAGGTGCTGGCAATCCGCAGCGCTGCCGCCCAGCCGCCAGCCACGTGTTGAAACGCGTGGACCTCCGCGTCGGACAAACCGATCGGCTCCAGACGAAAGAACCGTCCCGCTTCCTCAAGGGAGAAGCGCAGCTGACTGGCGTCAATCTCCAATAGCTCTCCGGCCGCACGCAGGCTCCCCAATGGCAGCTTTGGCTCTTCGCGCGTCGCGACGACAAGGCGGAAGTGGCTCGGCGCGTGACCGTAGAGAAATCGCAATGCGCAATGAATCTCGTCCCTTTCCAGCAGGTGATAGTCGTCGACGAACAAGCACAACTCTTCACCACTCTCGACAATACCGTTGACCAGAGCCGCAATAACCGCATAAACCGCAGCCGGACGGCGTTCTTGAAGCATCTCCAGCGCCGTCGAAGCTGCCCCCGGGCAGGCAGCCTCAATGGCACGCGCGAGATAATGCAGAAAAATGCCCGGATCGTTATGCTCCGCCTCGGCGCGCAACCAGCTCACCGCCAGCCCCGATGCCCGGAGCCGGAGACTCCAATCGACGGCGAGAGTCGTCTTCCCATAGCCTGCGGGCGCCTTGATCATCAGCAGACGAGCCTCGCTGCGTGCGAGCAGTTCGATCAGCCGTGGTCGCTCGATGCGCGATCGCATGACTGGGGGAGCTTCCGTGGTGGTCGCCATTGAAACGAATGGGGATATGCTCACTGCAGCGCTCCACTCAACAGTCAAGAACAGGGGGCATGCGCCCGACTGAACAGGCGCCGTCCAGCCGGCACCCGCCTTAACCGATCGCCCGATCCTTTCCTTCCCAATACGGCCCGCGCAATACGCGTTTCATCAACTTGCCGGATGGATTGCGCGGCAACGCCGGCAAGAAATCGATGGATTTTGGGCACTTGTAATGAGCGAGGCGCTCGCGCGCGAACGCAAGCAAGGAGGCAGCGTCCACCTGTGCCCCCTCTTCCAATACGACGCAGGCTTTGACCGCCTCGCCCCAGGTCTGGTCCGGGACACCGATTACGGCCACGTCGGCAACGGCCGGATGTGCGCTCAGAACGTTCTCCACCTCCGTGGGATAAACGTTCTCCCCCCCGGAAATGACCATGTCCTTCACGCGATCGATGATGAACAAATAGCCGTTCTTCAGATAGCCGATATCGCCGCTGCGTAGCCATCGCTCATCGGATTTCGGCATGACTTCAGACGTCGCCTCCGGGTTGCGGAAATAGGCCTTCATCACCGAGGGCGATCGGACCCAGACCTCACCCACTTCCCCCTCTTCACGAACGTGCCCGTCGGCCGTATCCCTTATGCTCAGTTCGACGTCTGGCAAGACACGTCCGGCGGAACGCAGCAATTCCGGATCTGCGTGGTCGTCTGAGCCAAGACAGGTGGCGAGCCCGGAAAGCTCCGTCATCCCGTAGATCTGTACCAGCGAACTGCTCAACACCGCCTGAACCTCCCTCAACACGGCTTCGCTGACTGGCGACCCGCCGTAAGCAAGGACACGCAAGGCCGGCAAGCTCCTGCGCTTTGCAAGCAAGGCCTGAACGAGCATGCGGATCATCGTCGGCACCATGACCGCATGGCTGACGCCGTGGTGCTCCATCGCATCCAGGATTGTGTCCGGCGCAAACTCCGGGCGCGTCACAACCCGGGCCCCGGCGTGCAGGACGGAGAGGAAGACGACGGTCCCGGACACGTGAAAGTTGGGCAGCACGTCGAGAAAAACCGCCGAACGGTCGTTTCCATAGCCAAAGCAGCCACCGATGGCGGTGCACTGGTACAACAGGCCGGCATGAGTGATCTCGACACCCTTGGGCTTGCCGGTGGTGCCCGAGGAATAAAGCTGCAACACCGTCTCGTCGCTACGCGCGGCAAACTCGGGATCGACCGCGGGGAAAGCCGACGCCCAGCCAGTCAACGATCCATCGTGGTCCGGCTCGGCCATCAGCACCGTCTCGACGCGCGGCGAATCGAGTTTCTCGAGCGCAGGACGAAGCGCGCTATCGACGACAAGCAGCCTGGACTCGCTGTGCGCGATCACATATTCGAGTTCGACCGGTGCGAGGCGCCAGTTCATCGGGACGCAGACAGCGCCCATCTTGGCGGCCCCCAGGAGCAACAAGAGGCATTCTGTGCTGTTCCGGGTCAGGCAGCCCACGCGATCGCCAGGAGATATCCCGAGCGAAAGCAGACCTTGGGCAATGCGGTTGCTCTCTTGGTCGAGCTGTGCATAAGTCCAGTCGCGGAAGGGCGAGATTACAGCCGTTGCCCCATCCGTGCACCGGCCCCAGTGACGTACGATCTGTGCGATTGTGGCGAACATGGTAGTACTCCTTAGTATTTTTGGCCGCTCACACGGGCCGATGTGCTCAGGCGCTGAACAATCCTTCGAACTTCTTGCGCAGCACCAGCTTCCGGGTCTTGCCGGTTGCCGTGAGCGGCAGATGCTCAACGAAGCGAATGGCCTTCGGCACCTCGAACTTGCCCAAGCGCTCCCGGCACCAGGCGTCCAGTTCCGCCTCGTTGCACTGCATGCCCGGCTTGAGCGTAACCACCGCGCAAATCGCCTCACTCCAGTGCGGATGTGGCACGCCGACCACCGCCACACTTGCCACGGCCGGGTGACCGAGGATGGCCGATTCGATCTTGATGCTCGCGACGTTCTCCCCGCCGGTCTTGATCATGTCCTTCTTGCGATCGAGAAACTGAAGTTGGCCACCGTCATCGAACATGCCGATGTCACCGGTATGATGCCAACCGAACTTCTGTGCCGCCGCGGTCGCCTCGGGGTCCTTGAAGTAGCCGAGCATCACGTTCGGACCTCGATGGACGATCTCGCCGACCTCCCCCGGCCGCAGCAGATTCCCCTCGTCATCCATGATGGCCGTCTCGATGATCGACGACGAAACGCCCCAATAATTGGCATTCCGCCCGTCATTCGGGGAAGGTCGATAGGACATCGTGACGGGGTAGATTTCCGTCTGTCCGGTGGCGAGCATCAGGTTCTGACACATTCTCTGACTGATCGCGGCAACGAGCTCTTGCGACATCGGCGCCATGGCATAGACGCATAAGCGCAGCGACGAAAAATCTGCGGTCTGGGCCGACGGAAGAGCCAGGACCGCCCCGTACATCATCGGCAGACCGATGATCACCGAGACACGCCGCTCGACGATGTCGGCAAGGAGATCGCCGGGGTTGAAGCCCCGGGCGATGACGAGGCTCGCACCGGCGGCCAACGCGGCGGCACTGGCGTTATGCTGGCCGCAGTGGAACAACGGCAACATGCAGGTGACAACATCCTTCTGACTGTAGCCGAAGGTCGCAATGTTGGCGATCAGAGCGCAGTGCACCGATCCATGTGAGTGCACAACGCCCTTGGGATTTCCGGTGGTGCCGCTGGTGTACATGATCAGGGCGGGCTGGTCCGCATCGATGTCCACCTCTGGCAGCTGATCCGGACGCCCGCGGAGCGCCTCGGAAAACGTCAGCGCCGAGAGGCGGGTCTTGCCTGTAGCCCGCGTGATCACCACCGGCAGGCCGAGCTCGCTCAATAGCGCAGCCATCTTCGGCTTGAGGCAGACGTCCTCGTCCGCGACGATGCCAACGACTTCCGCATGGCGAAGGATGTAGCCAACTTGCTCCACATCGAGCTTGATGTTGACCGGGACCCAAACGCCGCCCGCCTTGTGGATGCCGTTCATCGCAACAAGCATTTCGGCTGAATTCGCACAGAAGGTCGCAACGTGCGCGCCGCTTGGCATGGAGGCGCAGAGAAAATGGGCGAACTGCGAACTCCGTGCATTGAGTTCTGCGTGGGTCAGGCGCTCGTCACCATCGATAACTGCAATGCGCTCACCTGCGCGTTGCGCACTGCGATGCACTATGTCCCCTAGCGCAATTCGGCCGATGCGCCTGGCCTCCGCGCTCTTCTGAATGTTGATCATCCTTGTCTCCTCGCATTGGTCCAGACTCTCGCGATCAGGCAGTCCGCGCCTTCGGCTCCCGAGCCGCCGCCTCCACCATCGACTTGACACTCTCGGATGCACCGCCACCGTCGCAGGGAACGATTGCGCCCGAGATATAGGAGGCTCCCGACGAAGCGAGGAACATGGCGAGTTGAGCGATATCCTCGGGCGTGCCCATGCGCCCGAGCGGGACCACGCTGTTGACCATCGCATCGCCCTCTTCGCCTTGAGGCGCCAGACGGCGCATGCCCTCCGTGCCGGCGATCGGCCCGGGAGAGATGGCGTTGACCCGCACGCCCGCCGCCCCCCACTCGATCGCCAGCACGCGGGTGAGCTGGTCGACGCCGGCCTTGGCCGCGCAGACATGAGCTTGGTAGCGCATCGGAATCACGGACTGCGGTGCAGTGATGTTGATGACCGAGCTCCCCGGCCGGGCGAGATACCGAAACGCCTGGCGCATGACGTGAAATGTGCCGTTCAGATCGATGTCGACCACGACCTTGAAGGCATTCGACGAGAGATCGTTGGCCTCCGCGAGGAAGTTGCCCGCTGCACCGGAGACCAGCACGTCGATCGGGCCCAAGCGTTCATGGGCCTGCGCCAACGCCTGCCCCACCGCTTCGAAATCGCGCACGTCGGCGGTGACGCCCAGCACTTCACCGCCATACTGTTGCAGCGCCTCGACGGCTGCATCCACGTTCGCCTGCTTGCGGCTAGCCACGCAGACGCGCGCACCGCTGCGCGCGAAGGCCGTCGCGATGCCAAGGTTGATCCCCGTGGTGCCACCGAAAACGAAGACGTGGCGACCGGAAAAATCGAAACTGACGTTCATGTATGTCTCCGTATTCAGCGCGCAGCGCGCAATAGTTCTTCGGCGATGATGAGGCGACGGATCTCGTTGGTGCCGCCGCCGATCGTTCCGATCTTGACGTTGCGGTAGGCTCGGTTGACTTCAGTTTCCCAGATGAAGCCATTGCCGCCATGGATCTGCACGGCCTTGTCCGCCACGCTAAGAGCCATCTGACTGACGGTCAGGATCGCGGCAGCACAAAGCTTATGAAGGTTGCCCCGGCCACCACCGCCTATTTCCAGATCATTGCAAGCCATCAGCGCCCGGTAGGCGATGGCGCGCGAAGCTTCGATCTCCGCATACATGTCGGCCAGCATCCCCTGCACCAGCTGGAAGCTGCCGATCGGTCTGTTGAACTGCTGGCGCATGTTGGCGTACTCGATGGAGAGATCCAGACAGCGCTGGGCCGTGCCGAGAAAGGGCATGGCGAGAAAGGCGCGCTCGATGTCCAGCCCGCTCATGACCACCGCCACCCCGGCGTTTTCGCCGCCGATGAGGTTCGCCGCCGGAACGCGGCAATCGTCGAAGACCAACTCGCCCGTCGGGCAGCCGCGCCAGCCCATCTTGACGAGCTTCTGGGCGACCGAGTAACCCGGCATGCCCTTTTCCACGATGAAGGTGGAAATCCCCTTGGCGCCCGCTTCCGGATTAGTCTTGGCATAGACGAGGATCACGTCCGCAATCGGGCCGTTGGAGATGAACATCTTGCGGCCATTGAGCACGTAATGGTCGCCCTCCTTGCGCGCTGTCGTCCGCATGCTGCTCATGGCATCCGAACCGGCACCCGGCTCGGTCAGCGCGAGTGCGCCCACCCACTCGCCGGAACACAGCTTGGGAAGGTAGTGCTGCTTCTGCTCGGCGCTGCCATTGCGCAGGATGTTGTTGAGGCAGAGGTTTTCGTGCGGCCCCCAGACGAAGGAGGCATTGTGGTTCCAATAACCGAACGCTTCGGCGACCAAGCCCGCGGAAAAGAGGTCCATGCCCGCGCCGCCGTACTCTTCCGGTGCGGTAATGCCGAGATAACCGTTCTCGCCGAGCATTTTCATCAATTGCGGCGGACACCAGTCCTCGTCGTCCATCCGCGCCAACAAAGGCGCCAATTCCTTCCGGGCGAATCGGAACGCCTGGTCGTAGATCCCGCGCTGGTCCGCGGTCAGTTCGAACTGCCTGGATTGCTTGCTCACGTTGTCTCCCTTTTTTTTGCATCTGGAAGCCGTTCAGATCCGCAGGATTCCCTGCCGGCGCTCGCCGAAGGGCGCATTGAGCGAAGCCGACAAGGCGATGCCCAGCGCGTTGCGCGTATCGACCATGTCGAGCACGCCGTCATCGCGCAGCTCGGAGGTCTGGTGATACACGCTGTTACTGCGTGTGTAGTCGTTCTGGATCTGCTCGTGGATGGCCTTGATCGCATCCGCCTCGAGTTTCTTCCCTTCGCGTGCCAGCGCAGCGATCTTGATCTGCGACAGCGTCTTGGCGGCTTGCTCGGCCCCCATCGTCGCGCACTGTGAATGAGGCCAGGCAAAGAGGAAACGCGGCTCGTAACCCCGTCCGGCCATGCCGTAATTGCCGGCACCGAACGAGGCGTGGCACAGCACGCTGAACTTGGGCACGCGAAGATTGCTCTGCACCATGATCATCTTCGCGCCGTCCTTGGTGATCCCGCGATGCTCGTAGTCGCGCCCGATCATGAAGCCGGTGATGTTATGCAGGAACAGTACCGGCACGCCGTCGCGGTCGCACAACTCCATGAAGTTGGTCGCCTTCTCCGCGGCTTCGCTGAACAGCACGCCGTTGTTGGCGAGGATGCCGATCTTGTAGCCCCACAGGTAGGCATATCCGCAGACCAGGGTAGTGCCGTAGTCGGGCTTGTATTCGTGGAACAGGCTGCCGTCCACCAGGCGGGCGATCACCTCGCGCATCTCGAACTGCTTCTTGATGTCGTCGGGAATGATCCCGTAGAGCTCTTCGGGGTCGTAATAGGGGGCCTCGGGTTCGCGCATGTCGACGCTTTGCTTGTCGCGCCGGCGCAGGGTCCCGACGATCTCACGAGCGAGCGCAATGCCCTGCGCTTCGGAATCGACGGCATAGTCGGCAGTACCGGAAATGCGCGTGTGCACGTCGGCGCCGCCCAATTCGGCCGCCCCGATGTCCTCGCCGGTGGCTGCTTTCACCAGCGGCGGCCCCCCGAGGAAAACGCCGCTGGTACCGCGCACCATGATCGAATAGTCCGACAGCGTAGGCACATAGGCCCCGCCGGCGGTGCAGTGACCGAGCGCCACTGCGACCTGCTCCACACCTGCCGCCGAAAGACGGCACAGGTTGTAGAAGAGATGGCCGCCCTCGTGGAAGATATCCATCTGCATCGGCAGATAGGCCCCGGCGCTATCCACCAAGTGCACCACCGGGATGCGGTTCTCGAGCGCAACCTTCAGCGCGCGGATGGTCTTCTTCGCGCCGAGCGGATACACCGCGCCGCCCTTGATGCTCGAGTCGTTGGCCACGACCATGACTTCCCGGCCATTGACGACTCCGATGCCGGTCACCATCCCGGCGCCCTTGATGTGGGTATCGTAGTCGGCGAGGTTGGCGGCGAGCGCGGACAGCTCAAGGAAAGGCGCGCCGGGATCGAGGAGCAGATCGACACGCTCGCGCACCAGAAGCTTGCCCTGATCGCGCAGCCGCTTGATGTCGCGCTCAGGACGTTCGGAGCGCACCTCATGCAGCTTGGCTCGAAACTCGTCACGCACGCGCAGGTTGTGATCGCGGTTGGCCTTGTAACTCTCTGAACGGGTGTTCACCCGGGATTCAATGCGGCGCATGCTCAGTCCTCCTTAGGCGCCAAACGGATCAGCACCGCGTCGCGGTCGAAGACCTCGCCCCGGGCACAGTTGATTTCGGCCACGACCCCATCCCTTGCCGCTTCCAGATTCATCTGCATCTTCATGCTCTCGATCACCATCAAGACTTGTCCCGCCGTCACTGCGTCGCCTGCCGCCACCCGCAGCTCGACCACCGTGCCCGGCATGGGCGCAATGCAGGCGTCGCTGGCGTCTGCCTCTGCCGAAGCGTCACGTACCGGATCGTGCAGGACGACGGTCCAGGAACGGCCGAAGGCATGCACCAGGGCCTTATCGCCCCGTTGAACGACCCGAACGGAATACTTCCGATCTTCAAGAACGACTTCATGACTTCCATCGGCCTGCCGGCTCGCGGCCACCCGGTACGGAACACCATCGATTTGAATGCGGGCCACCGACGCATCGCGCACGAGATCGACCTTGCGATTGCCGACTCCTACGACTTCGGCGATAAGGCTCATTGATTGCTCCAGGCGCCCATGGCGGCGTAGATGGCCGGCGGCGTGAAGCGCGCATCGGCCAAGGTTCGATTGGTAAGAAGCGCGGCCGACAGCACGACCGCGAGCTGCTCGGGCGTCGGCACGAGATCTTCGAGCGCTGCCTTGTATTCCTCAAGGAAACTGGTCGTCGTGTCGCCCGCAGCGAAGGCATCGTGGGCCAGCACCCGCCCGAGATAGGTCGCGTTGGTCGTTACACCCAACACCACCATCTCTTTGAGCACCGCGCGCATCTTGGCAATGGCGTCCTCGCGCGTCGTACCATGGACGATCAGCTTGGCCAGCATGGAGTCGAAGGACGAGCCGATCGTGTCCCCCTCCCTGACCCCCGAGTCGAGACGAAAACCGTCCATCTCCGGCGAATCGAAACACTCGAGGCGCCCCGTGGCCGGCATGAAGTCGCGAGCGGAATCTTCGGCACAGAGGCGGCATTCGATGGCGTGGCCATTGAGCTTGACGTCCTCCTGCCCAAAACCCAGCGCTTCGCCTTCCGCGACCCGGATCTGCTCCGCGACAAGGTCCAGGCCCGTGATCATCTCGGTGACCGGGTGTTCGACCTGGATCCGGGTATTCATCTCAAGGAAGTAGAAGCCGCCCTTCGCATCGACGACGAACTCTACGGTGCCCGCGGAGGCATAGCCCACGGCCTTGGCCAATGCCACCGCCTGACTGCCCATCTCCTCGCGCAGGCGATCGTCGACAAAGGGCGAAGGCGCCTCTTCGATGATCTTCTGGTGGCGGCGCTGGATCGAGCACTCCCGCTCGCCAAGATGCACGACGTTGCCGTGCTGGTCGGCCAGGATCTGGATTTCGATATGGCGCGGGCGCTCGATGTATTTCTCGATGAAAACGCGCGCGTCACCGAACGCCGCCAATGCCTCGGCACGGGTACGTTCGAATGCTGCATGGCAGACGCCCTTGTCACTGTCGTGGATGACGCGCATGCCCTTGCCGCCCCCCCCGGCGCTCGCCTTGATGATGACCGGCAGGCCGATCTCGCGCGCCACTTCGTACGCCTGGTCGGCATCAACAATCTCACCGTCGAAGCCGGGGATGGTGTTGACGCCCGCCTTCAGGGCAAGGCGCTTCGACTCGATCTTGTCTCCCATCGCGGCGATCGCGCCCGCGCCCGGGCCGATGAAGCGCACGCCGGCTGCCTCCAGGCGGCGCGCGAACTCGGCATTCTCGGAAAGGAAGCCGAATCCGGGGTGGACCGCATCGGCGCCGAGTGCCGTGCAGGCGGCCAGGATGTTGTCGATCGACAAGTAAGCCGCGACCGGCGTGGGGCCGTCGATGCGGAAGGCCGCATCGGCAAGCTGAACAGGCAATGAGTCACGGTCGGCATCGTGATAGACGATGACGGCGCGTTTGCCCAGACGGTGGCAGGTGCGGATGATGCGGGCCGCTATCTCGCCGCGGTTGGCGATCAAGACCGTGTTGATGGGGGTCATGTGTCCAAATTCCATGATTGATCCGTATCAGGCCGAAGCCGCTGTGCTATCGAGCAAGCAGCCGGACGCACACCACGAGACCGGCACCTGGATTGGCAAGTCCATCAGCATTTGCGCCCAGCTCTTGCCCTGCGGGTCGTAGCGCAGCGAAGCAACACCGCCACCGCCGAGCGCCCCCACGAGCAGGAAATTCAGCGCGTGGATCCCCGGCAACTCCCATCGCCGCACCTCTCCGGTGACGTAGTGGGCAAAGAAAGCCGCGACACGCTCTGCGGAAAGCTCGCGGCGCAGAACCGGCAGGAATTCGGGACGTCGCGCAATGATCCCGATGTTCGAGTCGTTGCCCTTGTCGCCGCTACGTCCCCATGCCAGGGCGATCAGGGGAACCTCTAACGTCTCGCCGGACGCGCTCATTTCCGTGCTCTCGACGGCGCCCTCGGGCGCGCTGCGCGGTGTCAGCCTTGTCCCGCGAGGCACATCGACGGACAGGATTTCCCCGCCCACATCCACCGTCACCGGTGCTTCGGTCTTGTCGATCAGGAAGGAGAACAAGCGCACCACAGGCGAGGGCGTGGGGCGGCCGCCGAAGAGCCCTGTCGTGCCCTGGGCCATGGCGACACCCGCCTGGGTCATTTCCTTCGCGAACAGATCGAGCGCCGCCTTGTCGTCGTGGCGCAAGCCCATCTTCAGGACCACCTCGCGCGCACTGTCGGTGAAACGGCCTGCCGCGCCGTAGGTATCCTCCGCGCCGATGACCTCGATGGAGGTCTCACGGTAGTCGCCACGACCGGCCGCCTGATTGAGCTTTCGGCTACGGTCGATGATGGCGCCCCCCATGCGACGCGCCTTGGCGGCTGCATCGCGGCCGGCCACCATCATGGTGGCGATCACCCGCCAGCCGTCGCTCCAGGTCGCGCTCACCTTGTAGCTCGGCGTCGGCGCGTGGCCACGCGCCTTGCTGACCCGCACCCGATTCTCGCCAAGCTGCTCGAGTTCGACCTCGGTGAAGTCGCAAACCACGTCGGGCAGGATGTAGTTGGCGGGATCGCCGATCTCATAGACGATCTGCTCGGCGACCGTTGCCGTCGACACCAGGCCGCCGGTACCCTCCGGCTTGGTCACGACGAAGCTGCCATCCGCCGAGCATTCGACGATCGGGTAGCCCATGTCCTCCCAGCCCGGCACGTCGGCCCAGTCGGTGAAGATGCCGCCGGTGCACTGCGGCCCGCATTCGATCACGTGGCCGGCCAGGCTGCCGGCGGCGAGCAGATCGTAGTCGCCGTCGCGCCACCCGAACTCGTGCATGAGGATGCCCAATGTCACCGCCGAATCGACACAGCGGCCGGTCAGCACGACATCGGCCCCTGCATCGAGGGCGAGCGCGATCCCACGCGCCCCCAGGTAGGCATTGCAACTGACCAGCTGAGACGGCAACGGCTCGCCGGTAAACATTTCCGGCGGCGCCATGGCCTGAATCGCTTCCGCCCTCGGCATCAGGTCGTCGCCCTCCACCACCGCCACGCGGATGGAAATGCCGACCTTGTCGGCCGCAGCCACGAGCGCCTCGCGGCAGGCGCGCGGGTTAACACCCCCTGCGTTGGACACCACGCGGATGCTGCGTGCCCGGATTTCGGGCAGCAAGGGGACGAGGGACTCGACGAAATCCGGCGGGTATCCACCGGCCGGGTTCTTCGCCCTGGCACGGGCGAGCAGCGACATCGTGATCTCGGCGAGGTAGTCGGAGACCAGATAGTCGATCTTGCCGCTCCTCACCAATTGCGCGGCGGCGTAGCTGCTGTCGCCCCAGAAACCGGATGAGCAGCCGATGGCGATCGTGTCCTTGCGCGGCTTCATTGCGTCACCCCTTCCGCCCAGCGCGGCGCGCGCTTTTCCGCGAATGCCGCCCGCCCCTCGCGGGCCTCCTCGGTGGCGGCAAGCTTTTCGATCATCAGATCCGCGTAAACGAGCGTCTGATCGAACGACATGTCCTGCATCACATCCAGTGCCTGCTTGCCCATCCGCAACGCGGTGGGCGCATTGCGCAGCAACTTGTCGACCACCACGCCGAGTTCGGCGTCCAACTCCGACCGCGGTATCGCGCGATTGACCAATCCACATTGCTGCGCCTCGGCAGCGGTCAGCGGATCACCAAGGAAGGCCATCTCCCAATAGCGCCGGCGCGGGAGCTGGCGGATCAGATGCGCCGAAATCATCATCGGAAACACACCGACCCTCACTTCGGGCGTTCCGAAGCGCACGTCGTCCGCGCAGTAGGCAAGGTCGCAAGCGGCCACCAGACCCAAGCCGCCGCCGAAGGCCGAGCCGGCAATGCGACCGACGACGGGCTTGCGGCAGGCGCGCATCGCACGAAAGACCCGCACCAGCGGGTTTTCGCCGCCGGCCGCCGAAAAGGTGCTGGCGCCGCCGGCATCCTTGAGGTCCGCACCGGCACAGAAGGTCTTGTCGCCGCCGGCCGTCAGGACGACGACCCGCACGAGCTCGTCGCTCGCGGCCAGTTCGAATGCATCGACCAGGGCGTCGGTCAGCGCCCGGTTGATCGCGTTGTGCGCTTCGGGACGATTGAGGGTGAGCCACAGGGCAGCGCCCCGGCGCTCGATGAGCAAGGATTCAGACACGGGATCTCCTTCCGGCAATCACTTGAAGTTCGAAAAATCGGCCGGGCGCTTCTCGAAGAAGGCGGCGATCGCCTCCTGCAGTTCGGCAGACTCGTAGCCCGCCTCGAGCGCCTTGCCTTCCATCACCAGTGCGGTTTCGATGGCAGCGCGATGACCCGCTTTCAGCAGGCGCTTGCTCTCCCTCATCGAGCGCGGCGGCATGTCCGCGAGGGCTCGCGCCGTCTCGCGCGCCTTGGTCAGTACGTCTTGCGCAGGGGTGATCGCAGTCACGATTCCGGCGCGCAGCGCCAGATCGGCATCGAAGGAGCGCCCGAGCAACACCATCTCGGTGGCCCGACGTATCCCGGCATAAAGCGGCGCGAGGTAGCTGGAGCCAAACTCCGGCACGAGGCCGAGCCGGACGAAGGGCATCTGGAACGTGGTTCCCTCCGCCGCGTACACGAAGTCGCAATGCAGCAGCAGCGTGGTGCCACCACCGATTGCGTAGCCATGCACGGCAGCCACGATGGGCTTGTCGAAATCCACCAGACGCGCTACCAGGCGGGCAAAGCGCGAGCGCAGATAGCCGTCGGGAAGCGGGCCTTCGCGGAAGGCATCGAGGTCACCACCGGCGCAGAAGCCATCGGCCTCCGAGTACAGCAGCACGGCGCGCACATCGCCATCGGTCTGCGCCTCGTGCAGATGTTCCTCCAGGGCGTCGAACCACGCTTCGTTCATTACGTTGCGCCGCCCCGACTCGCCAAGACGCAACTCAAGAATATGGCCCGCCCGTGCCACCCGGATTGTCATTTCGTGCTCCTCCAAGGTCTTCCTGTCGCCACATCGGCGTCCATCCAATGTGGTGCCAGTCTAGGTACGTCGAATTAAAAAAGCAAGCGCTTGGTTTATTAACGGAGCGACGATGAGCTATATTTCGCGCATTCGCAAAATCGACTGAAGGAACGGAAAACATGGCGAGACCGAAACGCGCCGACATCAGCGACGTAAACCGGCGCAACGAACTCATCGCCTCGGCGGCGAAGCTATTCAAGGAAAAGGGTTTCCACGCGACGACGACGCGGGATATCGCAAAAGCGTCGAACATGACGGCCGGCAGCCCCTTCTACCACTTCGCGAGCAAGCAGGACCTGCTCTTCGCGGGGGTCGAATCCAGCCTCCTGGACTGCCTTTCCACGCTCGAGGCGGTCGATCCGACGTCGATGCCTCCGCTGGATTACTTCCGCACCCTCACCCGCCTGCACCTCGGGCGCCTACTCGACACGGACAGCGGTGTCGTCCCCATGGTGGTCGATGAATGGAGGCATCTGGACGGCGAGCAGCGCGAAAAAGTCATCACCATCCGGCGGCGGTTCGAGCGGCTGTGGCATGGAGCTTTCGAGCGGGCGAAGGAGGCTGGACTCGTCCCGCGTGCGGACACACGGGCAGTGGCGTACTTTCTGAGCGCCCTTCACGGAGTCGTAAGGTGGTACAGGCCGGGTGGCGCGCTGTCGCCCGAGCAGATCGCCGACGACCTGGTCGACTGGCTCACAGGCGTCCCTGAGCGCTCAGACAAGACTCGTTGAGCCGGCTGATTTCCATTCAGCCGGGCTTAGCCAGCGCCAACAAGCTCACGTCGTAGGTCGCAGGCAACAAGCCATCGGCTCTCCGATGCCTTTCGTAGCGGCCGACAAGGGTGCGCCAGACGCCCTTCCCCAGCAGTTGATGGCGACGCTCCGGACCCACTTGATGGGCGCCGATGGCTTTGATGTCTCTCAAAAGCCTGCCCAGATCGGGAGCCAGGGCCAAGACTGTCTCGACTTCATGCCCGGCGACCTCCAGCCCTGCATTAGCCGCCCGAGCCATAAGCTGTTCCAGCGGCTCGAAGTGGATCACATGCTGCGCGTCGTCGACATGGGAAAAGGCCTCGCTCAATTCCCACAAGGTACGCGGCCCCAAGGTCGCAAGCCATGCGCACCCTCCCGGCCGCAATACCCGGGCAATCTCCGCCAGGCTGCGTTGCGAGTCACACCATTGCAGCATGAGACTCGACCAGAGCACATCGACCGACTCGGTGGCCAGCGGGAGCTGCTCGGCGTCCGCACATAGCGGGATGCAGCCATCCGCATAGGTTGCCGGCATGCGAAGCAGCATCGCAGGCGCAAAATCCATCGCGATGATTTCCGCATCGGGGAATCGGGCGCCCAGGAGCCCCAAGGCGTAGCCCGTACCGCAGCCGGCATCGACGACACGCCGGGCGCTGCCGATCACGGGATGGCGGTCGGCAAAGGCCAGCAGGCGTCGACACACCTCCCGCTGAACCACGGCTGCGGCATCATATGTTTCGGCCGCGCGGTCGAAAGCCGCGCGGACGCTCTGCTTGTCAGGCTTGGGCACCTCCGCCGCTCCTCTCCACGAACGCAACTCCGCTCACTGTTCGCTCACCTCCCCGCGCAGTCCCGCTCAACTGTCCGCGGCGGCCTCCGCCCTGAGTCCCAGGCGCAGGAAGAACTGCCGATCCTCGTCGAAGTCCGGATTGCCGGTCGTAAGCAACTTGTCGCCGTAGAAGATGGAATTCGCGCCCGCCAGGAAACAAAGCGCCTGTACTCCTTCCCCCAGTTCCCGGCGGCCAGCCGACAGGCGTATCCGGGCTTTGGGCATCGTGATCCGCGCCGCCGCGACGACTCGGACGAATTCGATCGGATCCATGGGCGGTGCATCCTCCATCGGCGTGCCCGGGATGGCCACCAGGTTGTTGATGGGCACCGAATCGGGATACGGCTCCAGATTGGCCAGCTCGGCGATCAGACCCGCTCGCTGCACACGGCTTTCGCCCATGCCGAGGATGCCGCCGCTACAGACCTTCAGACCGGCCTCCCGCACCGTCGCAAGGGTGTCGAGGCGGTCCTGATAGCTGCGGGTGGTGACCACCTGCCCGTAGTAGCCCGGATCGGTATCCAGGTTGTGGTTGTAGTAATCGAGCCCCGCGTCCTTGAGGACTTGTGCCTGGTGGGGCTTGAGCATCCCTGCGGTGAGGCAGCTTTCCATGCCGAGGCCTACGACCGTCTCGACCAGGCGGCCGAGCGCGGGAAGATCCCGGTCCCGCACCTGGCGCCAGGCAGCCCCCATGCAAAAACGCGTCGCCCCCGCCTCCTTGGCGGCGACGGCGGCAGCCCGGACGGCCGCCTCGTCGAGCATCGGCTCGGCAGGTACTCGCCCGTCGTGGTGGGCCGACTGGGAGCAATAGCCGCAGTTCTCCGCGCATCCGCCGGTCTTGATCGACAGCAGCGTGGAAAGCTGGATCTCGTTGGGGTCGAAGTGTTGCCGGTGAACCTCCTGGGCGCGGAACAGGAGATCCGGTAGAGGCAGATCCAGTAGTGCGGCCACATCCGTCACCGACCAGCGGGCGGTATGGCAATCGCGCATTTGAGCTGCGGGTTCGCCGCGGCGATGCATGATGATGGGTTCGGTTTGCATTTGATGGTGTCTCCTCTTGCCTGCTGAGGGAAGAATAAGCAGCACGGAGCAACCGCGTGCGCCAATGAGGTTGCATATTACGCCACGCGGCACTCACACGCCGCACAGCCACCCGGACGTAACTCGCCAATCTTCTCCCCCATTCGGGGGATAGCAAATTCCGGATTTGCGCTCGACGATGGGTGCAGAAGGCTATCTGCAGCCACAGCCTGAGGAGCGTACCCGCCCATGAAAGTTGCAAATACTGCCAACTGTCCCGCGCATTTGTTAGTGAACGGGCAAGTCGCCCGACGCCTTTCGCGACGAAGTGGAAGCAGAACCTCGCGAGGAGTGACAGGCCGCCGGTTCCCCCATTCAGGGGGTAGGCGCACTCCAACGCACACTCGATGATGGAGACAAGCAGCGCCCACCCAAACGATCGGGCGGCGCGTCTCATGCCCATCATTCAGAAAGGAGATGTGATGAACTCCAACTTCCGTCGCATAGCGGTGCTCGGGGCCGGGGTCATGGGTGCGCAGATTGCCGCGCACCTCGCGAACGCCGACGTTCCAGTGCTCCTGTTCGATCTCCCGGCACCCGAAGGCAATCCGAACGGGATCGTCCTCAAAGCGCTTCAGGGCCTGCAGAAGATGGAGCCGGCACCGTTCGTCACGCGCGAACGGCTGAACTACATCGATGCCGCCAACTACGACCAGCATCTCGACCGGCTTCGGGAGTGCGACCTGATCATCGAAGCCATTGCCGAGAAGCTGGAACTCAAGGAACGCCTTTACCAGCGGATCGCGCCCTTCGTTTCGCCCGGCGCGGTCCTCGCCACCAACACCTCCGGCCTGCCGCTCGCCCAGTTGTCCGCAATGCTTCCGGAAAACCTCCGGAACCGATTCTGCAGCGTGCACTTCTTCAATCCGCCACGCTACATGCCGCTGGTCGAGTTCATTCCCGGTCCGCAGACGGATGCGGATGTACTCGACCGCCTCGAGCCGTGGCTGGTATCACGCCTCGGCAAAGGGGTCGTCAGGGCAAAGGACACGCCGAATTTCATCGCAAACCGCATTGGCGTGATGTGGATGCTGACCGTCATCCACCACACCGAACGGCTCGGCCTGGATTTCGACGAGGTGGATGCCGTCACGGGGCCGAAGATCGGCCTGCCGAAAAGCGCCACTTATCGCCTGCTGGACGTCGTCGGCCTCGACACGATCGCCAACGTCATCGAGGGAATGCGCCGCAATTTGCCTGACGATCCCTGGGCTCCCCATTTCAGCGTACCGGTCTGGGCTGCCGCGCTGATTGGCCGGAAGCAACTCGGACAGAAGACCGGCGGCGGCATCTACCGCAGAGAGGGACGCGACACCAGGGTTCTCAATCACGCCACAGGCGACTTCCGCCTCGCAGGCGGCAAGATCGCCCCGGAAGTCGACGCCATCCTGAAGATCGGCGACGCTGCGGCGCGCCTGAAGGTCTTGCGCAGCAGCGATCACCCGCAGGCTCAACTCTTGTGGTCCTGCCTGCGCGACATCTTTCATTACTGCGCAGTGACTTTGGCCGAGATCGCCGACTGCGCCCGAGACGTCGACTACGCGATGCGCTGGGGCTACGGATGGAAGCAAGGACCGTTCGAAATGTGGCAGGCGGCCGGCTGGCAGACGGTGGCGAACATGATCCGGGAAGACATCGAGGCGGGCAAGACCATGGCCGCTGCGCCGCTGCCGGCATGGGTAGCGACCCGCAACGGGGTCCATGAGGCAGAGGGATCATGGTCGGCGGCCGCCGGACGGCTCGTGCCGCGCTCCTCGCTGCCGGTCTATCATCGGCAGATCTTCCCCACCCAACTGTTGGGCGAGTCAAGGAACCATGGCGACACGGTATGGGAGAACGAGGCAGTGCGGCTGTGGACGCTGCCCGCCGTTGATCCCCGCATCCTGATCGCGAGTCTGCAAACGAAGTCACATGCGGTGAGCAAGGCGGCGCTTGCCGGCCTCTGCGAGGGCGTGATGCGGGCCGAGCGCGACTACGACGGGCTGGTGCTCTGGAACGAACCGCCCTTCGCCGTAGGTGCGAATCTCGTCGAAGTGCTCGCATTGATCGATGACGGCAAATTCGACGAGCTGGACCGTTTTGTTGCCGACTTCCAGCGGACCGCGGGATTGCTGCGTTACAGCCAAGTACCGACAGTCGCCGCGGTGCAGGGGACGGCCCTCGGCGGGGGATGCGAGTTCCAGATGCAATGCGCGCATCGGGTGCTTGCCCTCGAGTCACGCATCGGGCTCGTCGAAGCCGGTGTCGGCCTGATCCCCTCCGGCGGAGGATGCAAGGAGCTCGCCCTCCGCGCCGCCTTCCTGGCCGGCCAACAACAGTACGGCGAACCGAACCCGGCCGTGTATGCGGCCTTCCAGCACGTTTCCACCGGCAAGGCCGCGAAGAATGCGCTGGAGGCCCAAGGCATGGGACTTCTGTCGCCGACCGACACCATTCTGTTCAACCCGGACGAAGTCCTCTACGTCGCCATTCGCAAGGCGCGAGCCCTGAACGAGTGCGGCCACCGCCCTCCCCTGCGCCCGCGCGGCGTGAAGGTCGCCGGACGCGGCGGCATCGCCACACTCGATCACGCGCTGGTGAACATGCGCGACGGCGGCTTCATCTCTCCACACGATTATCGCGTCGCTCACGCCATCGCCGTCGCCTTGTGCGGCGGCGAAGTCGAAACCGGCTCGCTGGTGGACGAGCAATGGTTGCTCGACGTCGAGCGTCAGCAATTCATGACCCTTGCCCGGACTCCCGAATCGCGGGCTCGAATCGAACACATGCTCAACAACGGCAAGCCTTTGCGCAACTGATCCGCACAACTGATCCGGAGACTCCTTCCATGAATACTCGATATCAGGACGCCTATCTCGTTGCCGTCGCCCGTACCCCGGTTGCAAAGCGCAACGGCATGTTCCGTCACGTCCGTCCGGACGACATGCTGGCCCACGTGCTCAAAAACGCCGTAGCCCGGGTACCCCAACTCGATCCCCGGGAGATCGCCGACGTCTACGTCGGCTGCGCAATGCCTGAAGGCGAGCAAGGCATGAACGTCGGCCGCGTCGGAGTCCTGCTGGCAGGCCTGCCGGACAGCGTGCCGGCGGTCACGATCAATCGCTTCTGCTCGTCGGGCCTCAACGCAGTCGCCATGGCCGCCGACCGCATCCGCCTCGGCGAAGCCGACGTGACGATCGGCGCGGGCGCCGAATCCATGTCCGTCATGCCTCAAATGTTCGGCAAGGGACTTTACGCCAATCCCAAATGGATGCTCGACGAAAACATCGGCATCGCTTACGGCATGGGACTCACTGCAGAGCGAGTCGCCGAGCGCTGGAACATTTCCCGCGACGACCAGGACGCGTTCGGTGCGTCGAGTCACGAGAAGGCCCTGGCGGCCATCTCCGGGGGCAGGTTCGAGGCCGAGATCGCGCCATACACGGTCACGGCCCAGCTGGTCGGCACATGCGGCGCCCCCAAAACGGTGGAGACAGTGTGCAGCACCGATGAAGGCCCGCGCCCCGGCACAACCAGGGAGAGCCTTGCCAAGCTCAGGCCGGTGTTTGCCGCAAAAGGTTCGGTGACGGCAGGCAACGCCTCGCAGATGTCCGACGGCGCCGGTGCCGTCGTGCTGATGAGCGAGGCCGCCCTCAAGCGATACAACGTCGAACCGCTGGCGCGCTTCGTGAGCTTCGCCGTCGCCGGTGTGCCCCCCGAAGTGATGGGCATCGGCCCGATCGAAGCGATTCCCCGCGCTTTGAAGGCGGCGGGGCTGAAACAGTCCGACATCGACTGGTTCGAGCTCAATGAAGCGTTCGCTTCGCAGGCACTTGCGGTAATGCGCAGCCTCGACATCGACCCCTCCAAGGTGAACCCGCAAGGCGGCGCCATCGCGCTCGGCCACCCTCTCGGCGCAACCGGCGCGATCCGCGTGGCGACCCTGCTCAATGGCCTGCGCCGTGAGAAGAAGAAGTACGGAATGGTCACCATGTGCATCGGGACCGGCATGGGCGCCGCAGGAATCTTCGAAGCGCTCTGACGAATGCTGAACCGACACCAGGAGTCACGATGAGTCACTATGCTGCGCCAATCCAGGCCATGCGCTTCATCATTGAAGACGTCGTCGGCATCGACGGGATCGCCGCCCTACCGGGCTACGAAGATGCAAGCCCGGATGTTACGGCCGCGATTCTGGAAGAGGCAGGGAAGTTCGCCGGCGAGGTGCTCGCCCCACTGAACCGGGTGGGCGACATCCAGGGCTGCCGCCTGGAGGACGGCAATGTCGCGACGCCCGTGGGCTGGCAGGAAGCCTATCGGGCATTTCGCGCCGGGGGCTGGCCCACGATCGCCGCCTCCCATGCGTATGGCGGCCAAGGCATGCCCAAGCTGGTGGCTGCCGCAGTCATGGAGATGTGGCAGGCGTCAAACCTCGCCTTCTCTCTGATGCCCCTCTTGTCCACCGGCGCCGCGGAAGCGCTGCAAATCGCCGCATCGGAGACGATCAAGCAGAAATACCTGCCAAAGCTGGTCTCCGGGCAATGGGGCGGCACCATGAACCTCACGGAGCCACAGGCCGGTTCAGACCTCGCTGCCCTGCGGGCCCGCGCCGAACCGGCCCCCGACGGCAGCTACCGCGTCTTCGGGCAGAAGATCTTCATCACCTACGGCGAACACCAGCTTACCGAAAACATCCTCCACCTGGTTCTCGCGCGCCTGCCAGACGCACCGCCCGGCGTGAAGGGCATCTCGCTCTTCCTCGTTCCGAAGTACCTCGTCGATGACGATGGGGCGGTCGGAGAGCGCAACGACGTGCACTGCGTTTCGGTCGAACACAAGCTCGGCATCCACGCCAGCCCGACCTGCGTCATGACCTATGGCGACAACGGCGGTGCGATTGGCTACCTTGTCGGCGAACCCAATCGCGGACTGGAATACATGTTCATCATGATGAACGAGGCCCGTTTCGGTGTCGGCATGCAGGGAATCGCGATCGGCGAACGAGCCTTTCAGCAAGCCTTGGCATATGCCCAAGAACGCAGCCAGGGGCGTGATGCGGTCACCGGCGAACCGAACGTCACGATCATCCACCACCCCGATGTGCGACGCATGCTGTTGATGATGCAATCGCGCACGCAGGCCGCGCGGATGCTGGCCTATTGGGTCGCGGCTCAGTTCGATATAAGCCGAGCCCATCCGGACGCGGCAACTCGGGAAAAAGCCCGTAGGCTCATCGACTTTCTGATCCCCATCGTCAAGGGCTGGAGCACCGAAGTGGGCAACGATTCGGCATCCCTCGGCGTGCAGGTACACGGGGGGATGGGCTTCGTCGAGGAAACCGGCGCAGCCCAGCACATGCGGGACGCACGCATCCAGACGATTTATGAAGGCACCACCGGCATCCAGGCCAATGACCTGCTTGTGCGGAAACTATTGCGCGACGACGGCTCAAGCATGAAACAGCTTCTGGCATGCATGCGCGCAGATCTCGATCGCTTGAGCTCGATAGATGACCACCGCATCAATAGCCTCATCCCTCGCATGGAAGCAAGCCTGGCGCACTTCGAATCGGCCGCCCGATTCCTGATCGAGCGCGGCAAGGCCAACCTCGGCGCCGCGATGTTCGTTGCGGTTCCGTTCCTCATGCTTGCCGGAACAGTCTGCGGCGCCTGGCAATGGGGGAAGGCGGTAGTGGTTGCGAGCCGGCGGCTCGGCGAAGGCATGGGGGATGCGGGTTTCCATCGCGAGCAAATCGAACTCGCCCACTTCTACATGGCTCACGTCGCGACTGGCGCTTCGGCGCTCACCGAGACGATCGCCCATGGAGCATGTGAATGGGGTGTCGCCGGATGAACGCTAAGACGATGCCGGTTGCGCGATCGGCATCGTCTATCCTGCCAATTGCATCGGCCGAATTGCCACCCGCCGGGAAATAGAGGTCAATTCAGGATACATGGTCGTTAAGGAAGGAGATCAGGGCCCCTTCTCACAGCGCTCCGCAGCGTGTCTTTAACCCGCATCGCGCGTGATGCCAGATGCTGCGCGAACTGCAGCGCCAAGCATATTGAGTTCTCTCCCCCTCCCTTTCCAAGGAGGTTTAGGTCCGGGCCTCTGAGCCCGGACATTTTCTAAGTAACGTGGGTTCGGGGGCAATCCGCTTCGAAACTTAAACGCGTCCACCGACGCAGGGGTATTTGAATTAAGAGTCATGCGACGTGCGACGGTCAGTGAGGATCACAGCGTTTGAATTACCGCCCTGATGGTCGCCGCTGTCCAGCACCTGACCTCCGGCCCAGTTGCCGGCGCCAAGCGCGCGTGCTCCTCGATGAAAGTACGCACGCACCAACGCGCCTCGTGTAGCGAGGCGACCGGTGCCAGTCGGTTGGCAATCCCCAGCAGCGGCAGGCCGGGATCCTGGCCGAGGTCCGGATTGCCGCGTGTGAGGAGCGCGCCCCGCAACGGCTGCATGTGTTCCATGGCAACCTCGTCGGCCCGCGGTCGAATGGCAGATCTTGAATCATGATGAGACTCTCATCGGTCCCATCGGGCAGCCCGCCGTGGGGCAACCCGGCGGATACGGTTAAAGAGGAAACTTGGCGGTCGAAGCGCCGTCACGTGAAATCGGCCTGGAGCCGTCACCCTGCATCCACATCCAGCCGGCAATGGTGTCGATTGCGTTGTGGCGGCCAACATCTTCGACGACCGTCAGCAGCTCGCTGTTGTGGAACAGGGCGCAGCCGTGAACCGATCCTGCCTTGCGGTGAATGCTGTCCCGCTGGCGCATCACCTCGAGCATGGCGTACAGCGCCGACTGTCGAATGCGCGCCTGCGCGGCGGTCGGCAGTTGCACGGCGTCGATCTGCGACATCAGGTTGCCGAACACGGTGCCCTGGCCGCAGCCGGTCGTGACCACCCGGTGCGCGGTCTTTTGCTCCAAGGCATCGATGCCGCCGCGTGTTTTTACTGCCGCAGCAGAGACGTCCCAGTCCACGGTGATGGACGCCACTTCGTCGACTGTCGACACCAGTCGCTGATTGCGCAAATAGCCAAGCACTAGCAGCTCGGGGGCGCTGCCGAGCGTCATCAGCGTCACCAGTTCGCGCCTATCGACGAACACGGTGAGCGCACGCTCGTTGGGAATATGGATGTGGCGCGTCTCGCCGTATTCATCGAGCACCTCGACTTCGCGCGTCAGCGGCACGCGGGTCTGCGTCAGCCGCGGGAGACGCCTCACACGTTGCTCCTGCGACTGCATCGGCCGTGATACCTCGCTTATCGTACTCATCTTGCAGATGTGGCTCATCGAGATCGAATAAGGATGGAGCGAAAAGGGTCGCAGCCTCGTCGGTGGCCTGAGCCCCGACGAAACGCTAGATCAATTCGCTGTTGTCTCCAGCACCATGCGCAACGCCTGGCCGCCCCCGTAGCTTCCTTGTGCCGGCGCCTCGCCGCCCAATGAGACGCGGATGGCGCAGTATTTGAACTCGGGGATCTTCGCGAATGGATCTAGCGCCGCGTTGGTCAGCCTGTTAATCGCCGCTTCGTAGTAGCAGAAGGGCACGAACACGGCGCCGCGCGGCGAGCTGTCGTCGGCGCGCGCATACAGCGAGACTTCGCCGCGACGAGACTCGATCGTCACAATGTCGCCCGGTTTGCCGCCCAGGCCAGCGAGATCCAGCGGGTGGACCAGGGCCACCGGGTCGGGCTCGATCGCGTCCAGAACCGTCGCGCGTCGAGTCATGCTGCCCGTGTGCCAGTGCTCCAGCTGGCGTCCGGTGATCAGCACCATCGGGTACTCGGTGTTCGGGCGCTCGTCGGCCGGGATGATGTCGGCCGGCACGAAGCGCGCGCGGCCCGTGTCGCGCGGAAAGTTGTCCACGAATACCACCGACTGGCCGAGGTCGCCTTCTTTCTGGCACGGGTAGGTGACGGCATGCTCGCGCTCCAGCCGGTCCCAGGTGATGCCGGCGATGCTGGGCATGGTATGACGCATCTCGTCGAACACCTCGCTGACATGGTCGTACTGCCAGTCGAGGCCGAGACGCCTGGCGATCTGTTGGATGATCCACAGGTCCTGGCGCGCATCGCCCGGTGGATCGATCGCCTGGCGCCCCATCTGCACCAGCCGGTCGGTGTTCGTAAAAGTCCCGCTTTTCTCGGGGAAGGCGCTGGCCGGGAGGATCACGTCTGCCAGGTAGGCGGTCTCGGTGAGGAAGATGTCCTGCACCACCAGGTGATCGAGCGCCGCCAGAGCCTCGCGCGCATGGTTGGCATCGGGGTCGGACATCGCCGGGTTTTCGCCCATCACGTACATGCCACGAATTTCGCCCACCTTGATGGCGTGCATCACTTCGACCACGGTGAGGCCGGGCTTGTCGTCGAGCGTGCCTGCTGGCAGCTTCCACGCCTGTTCGAAGCGCTGGCGCGCCGCGCTGTCGGACACGCGCTGGTAGTCGGGGTACATCATCGGGATCAGGCCTGCGTCGGAGGCGCCTTGCACATTGTTCTGGCCGCGCAACGGATGCAGTCCGGTGCCCGGGCGGCCGATCTGGCCGGTCATGAGTGCCAATGCGATCAGGCAGCGCGCGTTGTCGGTGCCGTGCACGTGCTGCGACACGCCCATGCCCCACAGGATCATTGACGCCTTCGACGTGGCGTACAGCCGCGCCACATAGCGAATGGTGTCGGCGTCGATGCCGCAAATCGGCGCCATGGCTTCGGGGCTGTAGCCCTCGACATTCTTGCGCAGTTCCTCGTAGCCGATGGTACGGCTGGCGATGAAGGCTTCGTCGACCAGGCCTTCGGTGACGATGACATTCATCATCGCATTGAGCAGCGGCACATCGGTGTCGGGCTTGAACTGCAGGAAGCGGTGCGCCACGCGCGCCAGGTCCGAGCGGCGCGGGTCCAGCACGACCAGCTTGGTGCCGTTCTTCGTGGCGTTCTTGATCCAAGTCGCGGCGACCGGATGGTTCACCGTCGGGTTGGCGCCGATGATGATGACCACCTCGGCCTTCGTCACGTCCATCACCGGATTCGACACCGCGCCGGAACCAATGCCTTCGAGCAGTGCGACGACGGACGAGGCGTGGCACAGGCGCGTGCAATGGTCCACATTGTTGCTGCCAAAACCGGTGCGCACCAGCTTCTGGAACAGGTAGGCTTCCTCGTTGCTGCCCTTGGCCGAGCCGAAGCCGGCGAGCGACTTCCTGCCATATCGGTCGCGGATGGCCTTGAGTTTGCCGCCGGCGAATGCCAGCGCTTCTTCCCAGCTGGCCTCGCGGAACACGTCCATCACGCGGTCCGGGTCCATCGTGAAGCTGCCTGCCTTGGGCGCATCGGGACGGCGGATCAGCGGTTGGGTGAGGCGCTGCGGATGGTGCGCATAGTCGAAACCGTAGCGACCCTTGACGCACAGCCGCCCATGGTTGGCCGGCCCGTCGCGGCCTTCGACGTAAAGAATTTTGTTGTCCTTGACGTTGTAGGTCAGCTGGCAGCCAACGCCGCAATACGGACAGACCGACTCCACCTGTTTGTCAGGCACCACTAGCGCAGCCTCGCGTGCCGGCATCAAGGCGCCGGTAGGGCAGGCCTGCACGCATTCTCCGCAGGCCACGCAGGTGGAGGCGCCCATGGGGTCGTCCATGTCGAACACAATCTTGGCCTGGTCGCCGCGGAAGGCCAGGCCGATCACGTCGTTGACTTGCTCGTCACGGCAGGCGCGCAGGCATCGCGTGCACTGGATGCAGGCGTCCAGGTTGACAGCGATGGCCGGGTGCGTCAGGTCCTGGCGGACCTGCTGGCGCGCTTCGAAACGGGGCTTGCCAACGCCAATCTTCTTGGCCCACTGGTCCACTTCGTTGTGGAGGGTGTAACAGGTTTCGGGCATGTCGGACAGCAGCAGTTCGAGCACCATCTTCTGCGAGGTCAAGGCACGTTCGCTGTCGGTGACGACCTTCATGCCCGGTGTCGGCGCCCGGCAGCACGAGGGCGCCAGCGCGCGTTCACCATTGATCTCGACCATGCAGGCACGGCAGTTGCCCACCGCCTCCATGTCCTCCTTGTAGCAAAGGTGCGGAATCTCCACACCTTCGCGCTGGGCCACCTGCAGCAGCGTCTCCGTAGCCCGGCCCGTCACTTCACGACCGTTGAGGCTGAAGCTCACCAGCGGCGTATCGAGTTCGGCGAGTTCGTGTCGGGTGATTGCATTCATAACGTTGCCCTTTGTCTTGTTTGCCGTGTGGCGGTCAGGCCAGTTCGTGCGGGAAGTATTTGACAACGCAGTCCATCGGGTTGGGCGCCGCCTGCCCCAGCCCACAGATCGACGAATCACGCATCACCCGCGACAGGTCCGCCAGCAGCGGCAGATCCCATTTGCGCTGCGCCATCAAGTGGGCCGCCTTGGCGGTGCCCACGCGGCAGGGGGTGCACTGGCCGCATGACTCGTGGTGAAAAAACCGCATCAGGTTGCGCGCCGCGCCGGTGGCCGTGTCCTGGTCGGACAGCACGATCACGGCGGCGGAGCCGATGAAGCAGCCATAGGGCTGCAAGGTATCGAAGTCCAACGGGATGTTGTTCATCGTGGCCGGCAGGATGCCGCCCGATGCGCCGCCCGGCAGGTAGGCGTAGAGCTTGTGCCCGTCCTGCATGCCGCCGCAGTATTCGTCGATCAGTTCCTGAATCGTGATGCCCGCCGGCGCCAGCTTGACCCCTGGGTGCTTGATGCGGCCCGAGACCGAGAACGAGCGTAATCCCTTGCGCCCGTTGCGGCCCTGCGAGGCGAACCAGGCACCGCCTTTTTCCAGGACCTCGCGCACCCAGTACAGGGTTTCGAAATTGTGTTCCAGCGTCGGGCGCCCGAACAGGCCGACTTGCGCCACATAGGGCGGGCGCAGGCGCGGCATGCCGCGCTTGCCTTCGATCGATTCGATCATGGCCGACTCTTCGCCGCAGATGTAGGCTCCCGCGCCGCGGCGCAATTCGATGCGCGGCATGCCGGCCATCGGCGGCGTCCGCCGCAGTTTGTCGAGCTCCGTTTCCAGGATTGCGCGGCAGCCGTGATATTCGTCGCGCAGGTAGATGTAGATCTCCTCGATGCCAACCGCCCAGGCGGCGATCAACATGCCTTCGAGGAAGCGGTGCGGGTCGCGTTCGAGATAGACGCGGTCCTTGAAGGTTCCCGGTTCGCCTTCGTCGATGTTCACCGCCATCAGGCGCGGGCCGGCTTCGGCGCGGACGATGCGCCACTTGCGGCCGGCCGGAAACCCGGCGCCGCCCAAGCCGCGCAGGCCGGAATCTTCCATGGTCTTGATGACCGATTCAACCTCGCGCTGTCCCGAGACGCAGTCCCTGAGTAGGGCATAGCCCCCATTGCCCTGGTAGCTGGAAAAATCGACAAAGCCCTCGGGCGCGTGCTGCACGGCTCCCACCGCGACGGTGGCCACAATGGTTTCGCAACTTGCATTCGGCACCGGGTTCTGTCCCACCACGACGGCAGGCGCTTGCTCGCAGCGGCCGATGCAAGGCGCAGCAATCACGCGCACCTCTCGACCCAGCAGGTCGGGGAGCTTGGCGAGGAGATCGCGCGCGCCGGCCATCTCGCAGGACAGTCCGTTGCACACCCGTACGGTGAGTGCGGCCGGTGCGGCTTCGCCTTCCTTGACCACATCGAAATGATGATAGAAGGTCGCGACTTCATACACCTCCGTTTGCGCCAGGCGCATCTCCTGCGCCAGCGCCGCCAGGTGCGCCGCCGACAGGTGACCGAAGTAATCCTGGATCTTGTGCAGGTGCTCGATGAGCAGATCAGGCTGGCGCGACTGGGAGCCCAGCAGGCGTTGCACGTCGGCCAGCGCTCCCGGCTCCACCCGGCGTCCCTTGGGGGCCTGGCGTTTTCGCTGTTTGGAAACCTCTTGCACCGCAATCGTGATGATAGGATTGTTCATTGTCGTGGTATGTGTGTCAGTTGAAGAACTTCGACGCACTCAGTAGCGGGCGATAGATCCCCCAGGCCAGCGGAATACCCACTGCCGCCCAGGCCAGCATCACCAGCGCCTTTGGCGTCCTGCCGATCGAGCCCGGGCCGTTGCCGACTTCGTTCGCCACGGCACGGTCATGGGCGAGGCGCCTCTCCTCGGCCAGTTCCGTCGGCGTCATGAACCACTTATCGGCTACCGGGCGAATCATCAAGTTGCAGATCAACCCAATCACCAGCATGCCGACCAGGATGTACATCGTCTGGTTGTAGACCTGCTCCCTCGGGATGCCCAAGTCGATCTGGTACCCCGCATGTAGTTCACCACCACCGGGCCCAGAATGCCGGCCGTCGCCCAGGCGGTGAGCAGGCGCCCGTGGATGGCCCCCGCCATCTGCGTGCCGAAGAGGTCGGCCAGGTAAGCCGGCACTGTGGCGAAGCCGCCGCCGTACATGCTCAGGATGATGCAGAACGACGCCACGAACAGCAGCTTGCTGCCTGCGGCCGCGCTGGTGGGGATGCTGGCGTACAGCAATCCGCCGAGCACGAAGAAGACCACATAGGTCATCTTGCGCCCCCGCTTGTCGGACGCACTGGCCCAGACGAAGCGCCCGCCGATGTTGAACAGGCTTAGCAGCGCCGTGAAGCCAGCAGCCACGCCGGCAATAGCCGCGAGTTGGGTCTTGTCGAGCTCGCCGAACTCCTTGGCCACACCGATCAGGTTGCCGCCGAATACCTCCTGCAGCATCGGGCTGGACATGCCGATTACGCCGATGCCGGCGCTCACGTTCATGCACAGCACCATCCAGACAAGCCAGAACTGCGGAATGCTCCAGACCTTCTTCACGTGCACGTGGTGCTGTGTGATCATCGCGTTGCTGGTGTGCGACAGCGGGGGGACCCAGCCGGCTGGCTTCCAGCCGCCGGGTGGCACGCGATAACCCATCGCACCGCCCATCATGAAGACGAAGTAGATCGCCGCCATCACGAGGAAGGTCTGCACCACGCCCGTGCTGGCGGACGACGCAAAGACCTTCATCAACTCGGCCGCCAGCGGCGCGCCGATCATCGCGCCGCCGCCGAAGCCCATGATGGCCATGCCGCGCTTGTCCGGGAACCACTTGATCAGCGTCGACACCGGCGAGATGTAACCCAGCCCTAGCCCGATGCCGCCGATGAAGCCAGAGCCCAACCACATCAGCCAGAGTTGATGTGTGTAGACACCGAAGGCCGAGATCAACAGGCCGCCACACCAGCACAGCGCCGACACCACGCCTGCCTTGCGCGGACCTGCCCGCTCGAGCCAGCCACCCCACAACGCCGCCGACGAGCCGAGCAGCACGAAGAACAGCGTGTACATCCACCCCAGGCTGGAAATGCGCCAGTCGCAGGCAGTGGTGAACAACTCAGCCAGCAGGCTCATGTCCTTCGGGCAGGTCTGCGCCGCAGTCACGCCGATGGCTTTCGACATTGGCAGCCAGAACACAGAGAATCCGTACGCCATGCCGATGCACAAGTGAATCGCCAAAGCCGCCGGCGGTACCAGCCAACGGTTGAATCCCGGGCCGGCGATCGTGCGTTCCTTCTCCAACCAATTGGCATTGCCGGCTGAGACCCCTGATCCGGTCAAAACAGCTGACATACGTGTCTCCTTCGTTGTCGCAACACTCAAACGGTGCGAGACGAAGTATCAGCAGTGATTGGAGGTCGGTCCAATTTCTTCGGTGAATGGGTCGATGCAATTACGAAATCAGGGATTGCCCGGTTGGCGATCAAATACGACCAGATGCCGTTCGCGCCACGCAGTCTCACACCCGTGCGGGCCTCGCCTTCAGCGCGCCAACAAGCCCGAATGCTGGGCGACGTGGCGCAACCAGACCGAGTCCTGGGAAAAGGCCAACGCGGCCTCCAAGGTCCGCGAAGGGCGGCTCGTGTCTTGCACCATGAAGGCGATCGGAACCTCAACCTGCGGGCTGACCAACGGCATTGCTTCAAGTTCGCGATAGCCTTGCACAGCGCCCACGAGCGCACCTGGCATGATGCTGCACATCCGACCCGCCACCACGCTCAATGCCAATGTCAGAATCGAGTTGGTCTCGATTGCGGGGCTCGGGTGCGCGCCGGCCGTCACGAATGCGCGATCCACGATGGTGCGGTTGTGCATCTCGGAACTGAGCAGACACAGAGGCAAGGTGGCAGCCTCGCCCCAAGTGATCGTGGGGCCGATCTGCAAGGTTTGGGCACCTAAGCGGGACGCCTTGCGCAGCAGATAATAGTGCTCCGTGTATTGGGGCACGACCCGAAGTTGCGAGTGCTTGCTGTCCACCCGCTCTGTGTATCCCAGGCCCATGTCGAGCGCCAGGCTCTCCAGCCCCGTTTCCAACTCGACCGAACTCATCGAGCGCACCGTGGGTACGATGCCCGGATGACGATCCTGCAGTATGGCCGCGAATCTTGCCGCAATCGGCATGGCGGTGGGCACCGCGCCGATCACCAGATGGCCCTTCGGATCGTTTGCACCGCTATGCAGGTCCTGCTGCAACAACTCATGCTCGCGCAGAATGCGCCGCGCGCTGACGAGAATGCGCTCGCCCTCGGTGGTAAAGCCGGCGAAGTTTCGGCCGCGCTTGACGATCGCCGTTCCGAAACTCGTTTCGAGCCCCCTGAGGGCGTTCGACAAAGCCGGTTGTGTCACGTAGCACGCCAGCGCAGCCCGACCGAAGTGTCGATGATCGTCCAGAGCGACCAAGTACTTGAGGGAAACAAACAAGTTCATGGAGCAGCTGCCTCTGTGTCGGCCGGTCGGGAGCCCCCCTGGGTCAGATTAGTTGTCGCCTCGTTAGAATCACAAACCCAGGGGTGATGACGGAAGAACGAAGTGGCGAAATATGGACAAGCCTTCAAGGACAACGCAGTGGCGCGATTGTGCTGAGAGTGGGGGGCCATTGTTCAAAACATCAATTGATAAGAGATTTCTTAACGGTACACTAACACCGGTATATGGCTATGGGTCAAAACCTTCTGAGTTTCGCTGCCGATCAGCAGACCCTGCACACCTCTCCGACCGTGCGATGCCATCGTGATGAGGTCGCACCCTTTTTCCTCGGCGATTTTGATAATCGCCTCATACGGGTGATTGCTGATCACATAAACGGTGTCACACGCTACGCCGGCCTCTCCTGCGGTTTTTTCTATCATCGCAAGATATTGCGCCGCGCCGGCTTCGCCATCTTCTGCGAACCGCTCCGTGGCATCCGCCAACATCTCCGTCTGGTAGGTGAACGCATGGTATCCCCGACTCACGTGTATGCCCGTTACTGTGGCGTTGATACCTTTCGCGAACTGGATGCTTTTTTGAATCGCAACCTCGGATAATGGAGAGCCATCAGTCGGCAGTAAAATATGCTTGAAAATTTTTTCCTCCTTTGGGTTAATCGATTAGTTCATTGAGCCAGGTGCTGCACCCTGGATTTAAACGTGTGCCCGGGCAGGTCCGATAGCTCACTCGAACGTCGGAGCTGCCGATCAGGAGATAGCTCGCCCGGCTTAATCTCCGCCCAGTTTTCGTGGGTATCGAACGTGATCTAATCCGGGCGGCCATCGACGGCGAGGCGCTAAGCATCCGAGGCCGTCTAGCCAATATCGCAAATGTGGACGAACTCGCTCGGCCTGATCGCGCAGGCGGTTGGATCATCCCGCTTGGTGGAAAACGACGCATCGTCGGAGGCGCCTGAGGGCTGATTGGGTCGTCGCGAGAAGGAAATTGGACTTTCAGTCGGCGCCCCGAGGTCGACAGGCCGCAGTAGCGAGTATTCCTGCCGCTCATTCTCTGAGGACTCAAGGGCAGGAATGGCCGATCACCTGTCATTGGCGGACTGAAGTCCGCCCCACGGTGCGGTGCTGGAAGCGGGTGCTTGACCCGGATAACGGTATCTACCGGGCCGGGTCTGGCATGGACCTGCGCTCTCAACCCGCCTTGCCGTCGACCCGCGAGTAGAACAGGAAAGGCGTGTAGCGCCACAGGTAAAGCGCGAATGCCAGCGTCCATGCGGTGGCCGCGAGGTGGATGCCGCCGAGCGCGGCGGCCGGAATCACCGCCACCGTCAGCACCCGCGCCACCGCCGCGATCTGCACCAGCGCATAGGCCGCGGTCTCGATCCGCCCCGCCACCAGCATGCGCCCGGTGTGCCCCAGCGCGGTGCGGGTGATCATGCCGATGATCAGCCCGCCGGTGGCGCCGATGGCCAGCGCGTGCACGCCTGCTGAGCGCGGGATCAGCCCCCACTGCGCCGCGGCAAGCAGCGCAAGGCCCAGCGGAATCCACAAATACGACGCATGCAGCACCCACAGCAGCGGCGTGCCCCGCGTGGCCCACGGGTTCCAGCCACCCCAGCGCACCAGTTGCAGCAGCGCGGCGAGCAGGGACACGGCCGTCGCCCACCCGCTCGTACCGATCGCCCACAACAGCAACGCGACACCGGTCACCGCCGCCGCGACCATGTCGAAGCGCGCATTGCGCCACTGCCGCACGCCGCGCAAGCTGTTGAAGGTAAACATCGGGATGACCCGGCCGCCGACGATGGTCTCCAGCACCACCACCAGGCCGAGTGCAAGATGCATGGACGCCAGCGGATCGACTTCGACCACGCCATTCACCGCCAGATGAAAGGCCAGATTGGCCACCGCCAGCAGGCCCGGCAATACGCCGACGAAGTAATTGCGCCAGCTGCGAGCCTTGATCAGCACACGCAGCAACGCCGCCGCCGCCAGCGGCAGAAAGGCGATATCGATCACCGCCACCCAGGCGCCGGTACCGAAAGCCATCGCAAGGCGCCCTGCCAGCCACAACAGCGCCAGCCCCCCCAGCAATCGGCCGGACGGGGTATCCAGACCGGTCCATGCCCGTCCGGCGGTGAGCAGGAAGCCGACGATCACCGCGGCCGCAAAACCGAAGATCATCTCGTGCGCATGCCACCAGATGCCGGGAATCGGGGTCGAGATCACGCCGACGAACACCAGCACCCAGACCGGCACCGCCACCGCGGCCAGCAGCGCCGCGAGCAGGTAGAAAGGCCGGAAGCCGAGCGCCAGCAGAGAAAAAGTACCGGGCGGAATCCGCTTTGTGGTCGGCTCTTCGAGGGGAATCAGGGCCATGTCGCTCTCAGGGGGAAATGTAGTTGTTCCCCGATTACAACGTGCAGGGTCGGCAATGAAAATGACGCGGATCAATTGCGATCTCCCCCGGCAGACGCGTCAGGCCGGCCCGCCGCCCGCGAGCCCGCGCCCGCGGGGCTTCCTTACCCGCCACCTTCCGGTCCATCCAGACCGGCCCGCGTGCGCAGCAGGTGAATGACGCAGAAGCTCGACACCAGGTCGCCGCGCTGGTTGATCGCCCGATAGAGCAGCCGGGCGATGCCACGGTCGGGCTTGGAACGCGACGGGCGCAGCTCGATCACCTCGACCTCGGTACGCAGGGTGTCGCCCGGCCGGGCCGGCGCGAACCAGCGCACCTCATCGACCCCGGGCGAGCCCATGCTCGACCGGACGAGCAGTCCCTTCTGGATGAACATCCGGAAGCACAGCGACACAACCTGGAAGCCGCTGGCGATCAGGCCGCCGTAGATGGACTCCGACGCCGCGCCGGAATCCAGATGGAAAGGCTGCGGATCGTAGTGCAGCGCGAAACCGATGATCTCGGCCTCGGTCAGGGTCACGCCGGCGCAGGCGAAGCACTGGCCCGGGGTAAGGTCTTCCAGATACAGCGATTCCATCCATCCACCTCCGATTGGCCGACAAAGTTGTGGCGAAGCGGCTCAGCGCCCGATCCCGGCCGCCAGCCTGCGGGTGATCTCCGCCGCCGGAACCTCGGCGCAGCCGGTGGTGTTCTGCCCCGCCCATAACGGCGAGAACGCGCCACTGCCGCGCGCTTCCGCCGCTGCACGCAGGGGCGCCACGGCCGACGCCGCCAGCGGGAAGGCCGGCACTTCCGCGCTGATCGGTCCGCACTCGCGCATGAAGCGATTGACGATGCCGCGCGCCGGACGGCCGGTAAACAGATTGGTCAACGCGGTGCGATGGGCGGTCTCGCCTTTCAGCGCCGCGCGGTGCAGCGGGCCGATCGTCGATTCCGGGCACAGCAGGTAGGCGGTGCCCACCTGGACCCCGGCTGCGCCGAGCGCCATCGCCGCGGCCACGCCGCGCGCATCGGCAATGCCGCCGGCGGCGATCACCGGCAGGTCGAGCGCCCGCACCAGTTGCGGTAGCAGCGCCAGGGTCCCCATCTGGGTGTTCAGGTCGGTGCTCAGAAACATGCCGCGATGACCGCCCGCCTCCAGCCCCTGCGCGATCACCGCGTCCACACCGCGCCCCTGCAAGGCCAGCGCTTCCTCCAGTGTCGTCGCCGAGCACAGGATCTTCGCCCCCCACGCCCGCAACTGCCCGAGCAGATCGTCCGCCGGCAGGCCGAAGTGGAAACTGACTACCGGCGGACGAAACTCGCGCACCACCTCGAGCGCCGCCTGGCTGAACGGCAAACGCGCCGGCGCGGCCGGAATCGTCGTCGCATCGACCCCGAACTCGGCGTAGTACGGCGCCAGCCGCGCCCGCCACGCCGCCTCGCGCGCGGCGTCCTCGTCAGGCTGGGTATGGCAGAAGAAATTGACGTTGAACGGCCCCTGCGTCTGCGCCCGGATCGCCGCCAATTCATTACGCATTGTCGCCGCATCGAGCATGGCGCACGGCAGCGAACCCAGGCCGCCGGCGTTCGACACCGCAATCGCCAGGGCACTGCCTTGGGCACCGGCCATCGGCGCCTGAATGATCGGCACCGTGATGCCGAGCAGGTTCTCCAGCTTCATCCCCATCACTCCCAAAACAGTGGCGGACCATGCGAACGCACGTCCCGCGGCCTTCAATCGGGCAAGCCACCGGCGTATGCTCGATAGCAGAAGCCGATTCCGGCCCGAATGCAAGGGAGATACGACAATGCGCAGGACAATGCTGACCGCAGCGCTATGGTGTAGCGTCGCGCTCAATGGTGCAAGCCATGCCCAGGATCAGACCTTCTACGGAGGCTGCGTCGACGCCGCCGGCCATCCGGTTGCCGCCGTTCCCGACCCGAGCCTGCCCGGTCCGGTCGCAACCGGCGTCGAACAGGGGCGCACGGTGATCCGCTACAACCCGAATGCGCTCCCCGGCATCGGCGAACGCGGCCAGCTGTTCCTGTTCGCCCACGAATGCGCCCGGCTCAACCTCGGCATGTCACCGACCGGCGCGCGCAGCCGCGACGACGCGCGCCGTGCCGACTGCTGGGCCGGCGACATGCTGCTGCGCTCGGGGCTCGTCCAGCTGGAAGGGCTCGCCGCGCTGCAGTCCGCGTTCGAGCCCGGTGCCACCGACTGGAGCAGGCTGCCCGGCCCCGTCCGCCGTATTGACCTGCTGTCCTGCCCGCGGCACCTTTCACCGTCGCTGCAGGCCCCCGCCTTCGGGCAGGAAGCCTGGAATGCCTGTGCGCGGCGATGCGGCGATACCTTGTATGCCTGTCAGCACGGCGGGCGCCATGCCGGCGCCGACCCCTGCGAGGACACCCACCAACGCTGCATGGCCAGCTGCGACGACAGACCGCCGAACTGAGGCGCGCGCGCAATGCACCGACACACCCGGTGCGGCGCCCGTCTTCGGCTCTCCGCCGCGCTCAGGCGGGGGCGACCGCCCGCATTACCGGCGCCTCGCGAATCGGCAGATTGACGATCGCGGCAAGGGCTGCGAGCACGATGTCGGCGTACCACATCCAGCTGAAGTCACCGGTGTAGGTCAGGCTCAGCCCGCCCAGGTAAGCGCCGAGAAAGCCCCCCACCTGGTGCGACAACAGCGTGAGGCCGAACAGCGTCGCCAGGTAGCGCACCCCGAACAGCTTGCCGACGATGGCCGCGGTCGGCGGCACCGTAGCCAGCCAGGTGAAACCCAGCCCGGCGGCGAACAGGTAGAAGGTCCATTCGGTTTTCGGCGCCATCAGATAGAGCACGATCAGCACCGCGCGCGACCCGTACATCGCCGCCAGCACATGCTTGCTGCGGTAGCGCGACACCCACGAACCGGCGTACAGGCTGCCGAAGATGTTGGCCAGGCCGATGATCGCCAGCGACCAGCTCGCCACCGAGGGCGGCAGGCCGCACAGGTCCACCTCGCCCGGCAGATGGGTCACCAGGAAGGCGATGTGGAAGCCGCAGGTGAAAAAGCCCGCATGCAGCAGCAGATAGCTGCGATCCTTGAGCGCCGTGCGGATCGCCCTCAGGGCGCCGGTATCTTCCTCGTGGTGATGCACCGGCGCGTGCCCGCCGCGGGTCACCTTGCCGATCAGCGGCAGCGCGAGCAGCGTCATTGCCGCCATCGACCACATCGCGCCCATCCAGCCGAATACCTGGATCAGCTTCTGCAGCACCGGCGCAAACACGAACTGGCCGAACGAGCCGCCCGCGTTGATCACCCCCGATGCCGCCCCGCGCGCCTCCGGCGGCAGGCGCTGCGCCGCGGCGCCGATCAGCACCGAGAAGCTGCCCGCCCCCGAACCGATCGCAGACAGCAATCCGAGCGACACGATCAGGCCGAAGGTGGAATCCATGAACGGCGTGAGCACACTGCCCACCGCCAGCATCAGCACGCCGCCGATCAGCACCGCGCTCGGACCGTAGCGGTCGGCCGCGGCGCCGGCAATGGGCTGGATCGCACCCCAGGTAAATTGCCCGATCGCCAGCGCCAGGCTGATGGCGGCAATGCCCAGCCCGGTGGAGGTGTTGAGCGGGCTCACGAACAGGCCGAGCGACTGGCGCGCGCCCATGGTGATCGCCAGGATGCCGGCGGCGGCCAGGGTCACGAAGAGGATTTCCGGCTTGCGGAGCGTATAGAACATGAGGACGGCCTGATCGATTGATGTGGCAAGAGCGGATAAGCGAGGATAGTTTCCGGATCGTATGCCAAAAAGCCCATAATCCGATCCAGCACGTCAACGGATCGTTGACGACGAACCCCGCCGAGGCGGCGTTGGTGTGCGCCTCGGCGCGGATCGCAGCCCTGCGCCTTTAGGCTCGGCATATCTCCGCCACAACGCCGGGCGGTCGATCGGATCGGAGTGGCTCACAAGTGGATTGGCTCAACGGTTGGGACAGTTTCGTCAAAGTCGTCGAAGGCGGCAGCATGGCCGCCGCCGCACGCGGCCTGGGCTGCACCCGGGCGCAGATCAGCAAGCAGGTCGCCGAACTGGAACGGGCTTTCGGTGTGCGCCTGTTCGAACGCTCGACCCGCCGGCTCGCCCTCACCCCGGCCGGCGAGGTCTTCCTGCAGCACGCGCGGCGTGCACTGGAAGCGGTGGAAGACACCCGCGTCGCGGTCAAGAACCTCGGCGAAGTCCCGCGCGGCGTCCTGCGCATCAGTGCCACGATCACCTTCGGACGCAAGTACATCGCCCCCTTGCTGCCCGATATCTGCGCCCGCCATCCCGAACTCAACTGCGAGCTGATCCTCACCGATCAGGTGATCGATCTGGTCGACGACAACATCGACCTCGCCCTGCGCATGACCAAGGCCCCGCCCGAGGATGCGGTGGCGCGCAAGGTCGCCGATCTGCGCCGCGTCATCTGCGCCGCCCCCGCCTACCTCGCCGCCCACGGCACCCCGCGCTCACCGCAGGAGCTCGTACAGCACCAATGCTTCAGCTACGTGATGCGCGATGACCAGCGGTGGCGTCTGGTGGACCGCGAGGGCATCGAGATCGCCATCCAAGTGCGCAGCCGCTTCCAGTACAACAACGCCGACTGCATGTGCGAGGCGGTCCTCGCCGGCCACGGCATCGCCATCCTGCCAACCTATCTGTGCAGCACCGAACTCGCCGACGGGCGCCTGCGACGTGTGCTCGAAGAGTACGAGCCGGTCACCGTCTTCGGCCGCCATCTGTACGCGTGCTACACGCCGAGCCGGGTACGCGCGCCGAAGGTGCGGGTTTTTCTGGAAGAGCTGGAACGGCGGTTTCAGCCCGTACCCCCATGGGAATGAGGGTTCCTACAGTGAGCGGCCGTCGAATCGGGTGACGGCGACGCTGTCCAGGTCGATCCCCTCCAGGCAGCGGATGTTGATCGCCGCCATCCGGTTGCCTTTCGGATCGGTGCCTTCGCCGTACGGATGCATGCCGCAGACCGGGCAGAAGCGATGCTTGATCACGTGTTTGTTGAACATATAGGTGCTGGCGTTCTCGTCGGGGGTCAGCAGGCGCAGACTCTCCTGCGGCACGAACCACATCAGCGAACCCTTGCGCTGGCAGATGGAGCAGTTGCACGACATCGCTCCGCTCAGTGTTCCCTCGACCTCGAACGCGATCCGTCCGCAGTGACAGCTTCCCTTGTAAGTCATGCTTCGTCTCCTGGTGTTCGGTCATTCGTGCCGGATTCGAAATGCCCGCCATCCCCGCACGGCCGGGCTCAGCCCGGCTCCGGAATGCCCCGTCGGCAGTCGTCCCGATACGCCGCATGCAGGCCTGCACTATCGCGCCAGAAAAAAGCGCCTTCAAGGTAGCGCGGCCAGCGCTCCCCCCCGCGGGGGTAGCCGAGAAAGCGTGCGGCAGTGATCGCGAGCAGGATGTCATGGGTCACGAACAGGTGGATCCCGGGCTGGTCGGCGGCGATTGCCAGCATATGCCCTACCAGCGCGCGCGCCCCGGCATCGGGGTGGACGGTGCCCGGCAGGGCGTGATCGGCACGCGCGAGATGCTCCATGATGCCTTCGCTGCCCAGGGTGTCCCAGTTGTTTCTCGCCAGGTTCTCATCGTTCACAAACACGCCGGGATCGCCGAGCAATCGGTCCTGCACCACTGACAGGCCGCCACCCGCCGCCTCGCCGAGGACCTCGGCGGTGTGCACGCAGCGTTGCACCGGACTGGAATGCAGCGTCTTCAGGCGGCCGCGGAGCCCTGCGCCGAAGCTTCGCGCGAGCCCGACTCCGGCCTCGTTGATCGGCCGCGCATAACCGATGTCGCCAACCGTGAGCGGGTCACGCACCGAGTGTCGCAGCAATAGCGCGACCGCGCGATCCGCCGGCACCTCCGCGAGCCAGCGACGGGTCGACAGCGGAATCTGCCATCCGGTCGGGGCAGTCATCGGGGCGCCCCTGCGTGCGGGAAAGTATCCATGCCCCAGCTTAGGATGGATCGGCCGCGGGATCCAGCGCGCGGAAGCCCCATTGGGGCGATTGAGGCGCAACGCACGGCTTGCGCTGCGCCTGCCATCGGCTATGCTGGATCGGTGAGCCCCGCACCCGGGCACAGGCCCGCCATCCGCTGCTTCCCGCACCCTGTTCTGCCCTCGGGCGGGCGGAATCGCATTGCCGGCAGGCGGGGCGGCTGACGGTGCGCGGCCTGGGTTGCACGACACCGCAAAAGGATGGTGCGCCAGCAGGCGCACCGGCGCCGTGCCGTCCAGCCCAGCACCATGGTCAGACGTGTCGCCGGCCAGGCCGGACGAGTCTGCGACACCCTTTCATCCAGATGTCCGGCGCCTTCGGGAGAACAGCATGAGTATGCCGTCCGTTCGCCTATCGATCCTCGTCGCCGGTGTGGGTCTCGCGCTGGCATTACTCCTTTCGCCTGCGGCCAGATCGCAGCTGGATGTGGCGCCCAGCTATGTGCCGATAGGGGTGTCGTCGAGCGGCAGTACCAGCACCGCATGGTTCCACCAGCCCGCCACCCGTCAGGCACTCGCCTGCCAGACCGTCACCTCCGGCTCCGGGCTGTCGAGCATCCAGTGCGTGACCGCGAAACTTCCCTGATCGTGCGCGGGGTCGGAGCAGCGCAAGGCGCAAGGGGCGAAGCGGGTCGGTGAATTCCCTGTACGCGAGGACAGACTCTTGGACACAAAGGTACGCGCGGACATTGCGTCACTGGGCGAAGACTCCTTCCGCCGGGTGGTCGAATATGCGCCGACGGCGATGGTCCTGATCGCGGGTAACGGACGCATCGTGCTGATCAACGCCCAGGCCGAGCAGGTTTTCGGCTACCGCCGTGACGAGCTGCAGGGGCAACCGGTGGAAGTGCTGGTGCCGGAGCGCTTCGCAGGCGCCCATCCGGGCGAGCGCGACAGCTTTTTTTCCAATCCGCATCCACGGCCGATGGGCAGCGGGCGCGACCTCTACGCGCGACATCGCGACGGCAGCGAGTTCCCGGTCGAGATCGGACTCAATCCGATCGAGACCGTGGACGGGGTCATGGTGCTGGCGTCCATCGTGGACATCACCGAGCGACTGCGGGCGCAACGGCACCTGCAGAACGCGCTGCGCGAAAAGACCGTGCTGCTCAACGAGGTGCATCACCGGGTGAAGAACAACCTGCAGCTCGTGTCCAGCCTGCTCAACCTGCAGGCCACCCACACCGCCGACCCCCAGCTGCGCGCCATCCTCGGCGAGAGCCAGAGCCGCGTGCGCGCGATGGCGCTGACCCACCAGCTCCTCTATGAGCGCAAGGACTACTCGCGCATCGACCTCGGCGACTACCTCGGCCGCCTGGTGCAACTGCTGATCAGCAGCTACCGCGAGCGCAACGCTCACATTACGGTGCGCAAGACCTTGCCGTCCGAGACCCAGTATCTCGACTTCGAGCGGGTCATTCCGTGCGGCCTGGTGGTCAACGAACTGGTCACCAATGCGTTCAAGCACGCCTTTCCCGACGCCCGCGGCGGAGAGATCCACATCGCGCTGCACGCCGCCGACGGTGAGCTCGAACTGGTCGTCGCCGACGACGGTGCCGGCCTTCCCGCGGGATTCGAACTCGGCGGGGTGACCTCGCTCGGACTACAGCTCGTCCCTCTCCTCGTCGACCAGCTGGGCGGACGCCTCACCGTGGAGGGCAAGCCCGGCACCCGTTTCATCCTGCGCTTTCCGGACGACCCGTCAAAGAGGGCTACACCATGACCGTTGCCGCACCAACCAGGCTGATGCTCGTCGAAGATGAACGCATCGTCGCCTTCGACCTGAAGAACCAGCTGCAGTCCTTCGGCTACCACGTCGGCGCGATGGTGGCGAGTGGCGAACAGGCCCTGTTGCGTGTCGCCGACGTCGCCCCCGACCTCGTGCTGATGGACATCCACCTCGAAGGCGCAATGGACGGCGTGGACGCGGCGCTCGAGATCCAGGCACGGCACCAGGTCCCGGTGATCTTCCTGACCGCCTTCGCCGAGGACGACACGCTCAATCGTGCGCTTGCCAGCCGCCCCTTCGGCTACCTCGTCAAGCCCTGGGACGCCCGCGAGCTCCACGCCACGATCCAGATGGCGCTCGCCCGGCGCGAGGTCGAACGGGCGGTGGAAAAGAGCGAACAACGGCTCAAGCTGGCGCTCGACGCCGCCTCGCTCGGCGTCTTCGAATGGCGGCCGCAGGATAACCGGCTCAGCTGCGACGGGCATCTCGGCACCCTGCTCGGCAATTCCGCGGTTCCGCTCGACGAGCCTTGCGTGACCTTCCTCAGCCGCGTCCACATCGACGACCGCGCGCGCATGCTCGCCACCCTGGAACACACCCAGGCCACCGGCGAAGCGGTCCGGGTAGAGTTCCGCACCGCGCGTCACCGCGGCGCGCATGTCCTGGAAGCCAACGTCAAGGCCTACCCGGCACCGAACGCGGGGCAGCGCATCATCGGCGTCCTGCGCGACGTCACCGAGCGCCACCGCACCGAAGACAGCCTGCGCAAGTCGAGCGTGGTTTTCCACAACGCAGCCGAGGCCATCGCCATCGTCGACCCGTTGCGACGCATCGGTACCGTCAATGCCGCCTTCACCCGGATCACCGGTTACAGCGAGGACGAGGCGCGCGGCCTCGATGCCGACATGCTGCTGCGCGTACGGCGCGACGCCGCGGACAACGAACGCTTCTACACCGAGCTCGCCGCCGGCGACGAGGGCTACTGGCAGGGCGAGGTCGATTGCCACCGCCGCAACGGCGAACACTTTCCGGCCTGGCAGAGCCTGAGCGCGGTGCGCAACACCGCCGGCGAGCTCACCAACTTCGTGATCGCGTTCTCCGATGTCAGCGAGATCCACGCCGTCGAGCAGAAACTCGATCACCTTGCCCACCACGATCCGCTGACCGGTCTGCCCAACCGCCTGTTGTTCGACGACCGCTTCGAGCAGGCCATCGAGTTCGCGCGTCGCGAGCAGCACTACTGCCTGCTGCTGTTCGTCGATCTGGACAGCTTCAAGGTCATCAACGACACCCTCGGCCACGTCCAGGGCGATGCATTGCTGTGCGTGGTCGCCGACCGCCTGCGCGACACCCTGCGCGCCACCGACACCATCGCCCGCCTGGGCGGCGACGAATTCGTCATCCTCGCCGGCAGCAGCAGTCCGCAGTACGCCGCCGACCTCGCACAGAAGATACTCGATGCCCTGAGCGTACCCGTCGAACTCATGCCCGACGCCATCACCGTGTCGGGCAGCATCGGCATCGCCACCTTTCCGGACGACGGCGACGATCGTCACGAACTGATGCGGGCCGCGGACATCGCCATGTATTCGGCCAAGGCGGGCGGACGCAACCGCTACCAGTTCTATTCGCAGGACATGGCCGAGCTCAGCACCCGGCGCCTGCGTCTCGAGCAGGGTCTGCGCCGCGCCATCGAAACCGATCAACTGCAGTTGCACTACCAGCCGCAGGTCGTGCTCGCGACCGGTGCCATCGTCGGGGTCGAGGCGCTGGTGCGCTGGCAGCATCCCGAGCACGGCATGATCTCGCCGCTGCAGTTCATCCCCGTCGCGGAGGAAAGCGGTGTCATCGAACGCCTCGGGCGCTGGGTGCTCGAACGCGCCTGCGTCGAGATCGCGGGCGTGCACGACGCGACCGGGCAACAGTTGCGCCTGGCGGTGAATGTCTCGGCACGCGAGTTCATGCGGGCCGAATTCGTCGATACCGTGCGCACCACGCTCGCGCGCACGGGCTTTCCCCCCGCGGCGCTGGAGCTGGAAATCACCGAGAGCACCCTGCAGGTGATCGAGCGCAGCATCGAGATCCTCGACGAACTGAAGACACTGGGGATCGCGGTCAGCATCGACGACTTCGGCACCGGCTATTCCTCGCTCAGCGTGCTGCGCAGTCTGCCGATCGACCGCATCAAGATCGACCGCTCCTTCATTCACGACATGCTCCACAATCCGGACGGCATCGCCATCGTCAAAGCCATGGTCGCACTCGCCGAGTCGCTGCGCATGGAGATCATCGTCGAGGGTATCGAGACCCCGCAGCAGGCCGCCACCCTGCTCCGCATGGGTTGCGGCGGCGGCCAGGGCTATCTGTTCGGGCACCCCGTCACCGCCGCCGAGCTGGCCGACCTCCTTTCCACCGCGGGACGGGAGCCCCAGTAGCGCGACACACGACCGCATCGAGGAGCCGATCATGAGCACCGCACGTGTCTATCAGCCCACCGACAGCTGGGAGCCGGGTGAATTTCCGGCTCTGCTCGCGATCGGCGATTCCTGGTTCTGGTATCCGCGCAACAATGTCCTCGAGGCGCTGGTTCGTCACCCGCGCTTGAAGGATCCCTACCGCTTCATCCAGATGCTGGGATACAACGGCGCGAAACTGGAGCAGTACGTGTTCGGACGGTATGCGAAGCAGCTCGAGAAACATCTTTCCGCAGGGTTCCGCTCGACCTACTCGGCGGTATTGATCAGTGGCGCGGGCAACGATGCGGTGGACTACAAGCTCGGGATCAAACGTTCCTGCGCCGGCGCGAGCTCGGCCGCGGACTGCATCGACGAGGACACGATGAGCGCGTTCATCGGCAAGCTCGCAGCGGCGATGGGCGCCCTGCTGCAGCAGATCACCGTGGCCTACGCGGGCTCGCATCGCCCCGACATCTTCTTGCATACCTACGATTATCCGATTCCCGACGGGCGCGGCTTCAAGCTGGCCGACCTGAAGGTGACCGGTCCCTGGCTGTCCCCGGCGATGAAGACCCGCCATGTGGAGGACGCGATGCCGCTCCGCCGCGAGATCTGCCGCATCCTGATCGATCGCGTGTCCGCCCTGTATGAAGGGCTTGCCGCGACCAACGAGCGGGTCTATTGCATCAAGTCCACCGGCTGTCTGGGCGCGGAAGACTACCGCAAGGACTGGGACAACGAGCTGCACCCGAGTGCACGGGGTTTCGACCAGATCATCGACCACTGCTGGATTCCGGTGCTGGCGGAGCACGGCTACGCGCGCTGACCGGGTGCGCCCGAATGTCATGTCCGGGTGGCTGCACCGGCACCTGCGGCTGGTGCTCGTCCTCGCCTTCCTGGGTGCGCTGGCGATGGCGATGGAAGTCGCGGGCATTCGCGACCATATCGGCCTGGACTATGTGCGGGCGCAGTTCGAACGCCACTGGCTGTCCGCCACGCTGATCTTCATCCTGCTGTTCGCGCTCGGAAATCTGATCCAGATTCCGGGCTGGATCTTTCTCGCCGCGGCGGTGCTCGCGCTCGGCGAGCTGCGCGGGGCGGCGGTCACGTACCTGGCCGCCTGCGTGTCCTGCGTGGTGACCTTCTTCGTCATCCGCGTGCTCGGCGGCGACGCATTGCGCGCCCTGGAGGGCCGGCTTGCGCAACGCTTGCTGGCGCAGCTCGATGCGCGGCCGGTGTGGAGCCAGTTCTGGCTGCGCACGCTGTTCCAGACCGCCCCCGCACTGAACTATGCGCTGGCCCTGTCCGGCCTGCGTCTGCGCGACTATTTCGTCGCCGCAGTGCTCGGCCTACCCTTGCCGATCGCGCTTTACAGCGTGTTCTTCGATTACCTGGCGATGATGTTCGGCCTGTCATGACGACAGAAAGCGCGCTCGGTCCGGGCGAGCGGCGGCCGGGCACCACGGACGAACGTGGCGCCGGCCGGACGCAGGCCCGACTCCGTGCGCGCGCTCAGAGCCCGAGGACGTCGCTCTTGACCGTCGCTGCGATGCCGGCCACCTCGCCGATGAGCTCGTCGGGCACCCCCAGCTCGGTCAGCGTGCTCGCCAGGTTCTCCACCACGGCGTTGAAGTGGCCTTCGTTGAGGCCCATCTTGTCGACCAGGTGGGCGTGCGCGGCGCGCATGTTCTGGCCGTTGTAGCCGTTGCCGCCGCCGAACGCATAGGTCAGGAACAGCTTCTGGTGGTGGCGCTGCTTCTTCATGTCGGTGTTGACGAAGAAGTGCTTGATGCGGCCGTCGGCCAGAACCTTGTCGTAGAACTTGTCCACTGCGAGGTCGATTGCGCCGGCGCCGCCGAGTCGTTCGTAAAGCGTGCTCATGAGATGCTCCTTGGGTTGAATGTAGTGGTACTGCGGGTTGAAGAAAAAAATAAGCGCGCCGCCTCACTGGCCGGACGCGGAAAGCATGTAATCCACAGCCGACCGCACCTCGCCGTCGCTGAGGGCGGCATTGCCACCACGGGCCGGCATCTCGCTGCCGTCCCGGCCGCTGAAGCCCTGCAAGGCGTGGGCATAGAGCTGCTCCCTGCCCTGCCCGGCGCGCGGACGCCAGGCCGCGGCATCCCCCAGCTGCGGCGCCCCCGAGTCGGGCTCGGCGTGGCAGACCTGGCAGGTGCCGAGCCACACCGTGCGGCCGGCCTCGAGGCCCGCAATCCGGGGCGGGGGCGCGCCCAACGCGGGCGCCACGCCCAGCACGAGCACCCCCACGACGGCACCGATGGCTCGAATGTCGGGCATGGCTTGCCTCACATCGGCAGGCGCAGCACCACGCCGCCGAGCACGTCTCCCATCTTGAAGTCCTTGCGCGGGCTGTCCTTGTGGTCGTTGTGACAACTGATACAGGCCTTGGCCACCGCGCGGTCGGGGTACACCGCGGTGAAGTATTTCTTGCCGCCCAGCGTTTCCTCCTTGTAGAACGGCTGCGCGGGATTGGCGGCGATCGCCTTGAGCCCCTCCTTCTCGACCTCGGTCTTGGGCGCGTTCTGCTTATTTACCGGCCACTCGGAGAGCAGCGCGTAGGAGAATTTCGCCCCCTTCTCCGCGACCATCTCGGAGCCGTAGCGGAACATCTGCGCCGGCAGCACCAGGGCCTTGTCGTCCTTCCAGTGCTCGCTCGCCTTGATCACCTTCTCCTCGTTCTGCAGGCGGTTGACGATCAGGCGGGTATATACCGTGCGGTCCGACTCCAGCACCGCATGCAGGGCGTCGGCGATTTCCTTGTGGGTCCACACCTCGGCATGGGCCGGCGCGGCCACAATCGCGAGCGTGGAGGCGACGGCCGCGGTGACGACTGCGGCACGGAGGGGGCTGGCGTATGCTGATTTCATGGTTATGGCTCCGTCTGTTTAGGTTTGGGGTTGGGGTTGGGGTGGCAATACTCGAACCGGCGCTCAGCGCTCCGGCCCGGGTTCGGTGGCAGCGGCTTCGGCGGCCGCGCTGGGCTGGCTGCTGGCGCGGTCGCGCTCCAGCGCCATCTCGATACTGTTCACATGAATCGAAGGCCGTCCCTTGAAGTTGCGTGCTGCGAGCGCACCGTCGGCGAGCGCATCGAGCGAGAAACCGAGGCCGTGACAGCTCAGGCACACGGTGCGGGACATCTTTACCGAGGGCTGCAGGTTGGCGTTCTGGTTGTGCTGCACGAGCACGCGCTTGACGTAGTCGGGGGTGCGGAACTCCACCCGCGGCAGATGACAGGTGGCGCACGACACGCCACTGCCGGCCGGTGCCGTACCCGCGATTTCCGCCTGCCAGGCGGCGTAGTGCGGCGACGCCTTGTAGTTGCGGGTGTGGCCGTCGTCGTGGCAGGCGACGCAGGATTCGACCGCCGCAGCCCGCGTGTCGAAGCGGTGCGCGCCATGACACGAGGTGCAGCTCAAGGCATCGTGCGCCGCGTCCTTCTTCATCGGCAGGCGGGCGTCGGCCGGGGTCATCGGTGCGAGATCCTGGCCCAGGCGCATGCCGTGCAGACCGCCGAGAAAACCCTCGACCTCGGGCTTGTGACAACTCGCGCAGACCTGTTCCGTGGGCTTCTCGACCCAGTTCCCGCGCTTGCCTTCGCCTTCCGCACCGGGTTCCACGTGACACGCGCTGCAATTGACCCCGGCGCGGGCATGCGCGGTGCCGAGCCAGTCGCCACGGATGGTGTCGTCGCTGCGCAGGTCGGAACCGTGATCGGCGTCGCCCGCGCCCAGCTCGGCCACCGGATAGCGCTCCGACGGGTAGTCGCCGAGTTCCTCGATCACCTCGCGAAAGTCGCGCGCCGGCACCTCCGGTTTGGGCGTCAGGAAGTCGCCGTGACCGTGCTTGAGCAGGAAGTCTTCGTAGAGCGCGGTGTTGTCGTGGTAGCTGTGGCAACCGCTGTTGGTACAGGTATTGAATGCCATGTCCTGATGACTCGGGCGGTCCTTCGCCACCTCCTCGTGGCAGATCACGCAGTAGTCGGCCGGCAGGGTCACGCCCGCGGCAAGCGTGATGTGCGGTTTGTGCTCGACGTGGCAGGTCACGCACCAGGTGGCGTCGAGCAGGGCGGCACGTTCGGCGTTGCGCGGGTCGGTGAACTTGCTCTTGGGATGGGTATCGCGCGCCTCCTTGAGCGCGGCCGCGTGACAGTTCTCGCAGCTTTGCTGCACCTCTTCACGGTCGGGAAAGGCCTTGCTGTGGCACGCATTGCACGCCAGCTCGATCTGGTGGTGGCCGTGGGTGGTACTCCCGGGAAGCAGCAGGGCGCGCAGCTGGAGATCGAGCGCATTCGGCTGCGGTTTGCCCAGGCTGTAGAGTGCGGCGCCGATCGCGCCCGCCAGCACCAGCGTGAGCACCAGCCACAGACTCCACAGGGATTTTCGATTGCGGCCTTGAGTCATGTTCCGCTCAGAAGTAGTAGGACTTGAGGATGTGATAGCCGAGCAGGGCCGGCAGCAACCACAGGCTCAGGATGTGGGTCCAGGTCGCGCCGCGTTGCACGCTGCGCACCGTGCGCGGGGCGAGATCCTGCTGGCGGGCAAGCACCGAGGCGATGGCCACGCCCGACAGCAGGGCGACGACGGCGGACAAGGACAGCACGAAGTCGAGGCGCTCGCCGAAACGGCCACCGGTATGGGCAAACAGCACCAGCACCAGACCGGCGCCGAGCGCGGTATGCACCACGCGCCAGCCGTCGAAGTTCCACAGTGCCAGCCGGGCCCAGCGCTTGCGCAGCGACAGCACAGCGAGCAGCGCCATCAGGCCGATCGCGGTGTAGCCGCTGATCTGCTTGTAGAGGCCGTCGCGCCAGATCGCGTCCCAGCGCCAGGCCAGATCCGCTGTTTGCGGAAAAGGGATGGTGAATAGCGCGTAGAGCGCGGCGAGCAGGGCCGCCACCGCGGCCAGGCCGAACAGCACGCGCCATCCGTTCAGCGCGGGCAGACCGGTGCCACCGGCCAGTTCCGCCAGCAGCGGACGACAGGAGCCGCACACGGTGCCGGCACCGGTTGCGCCGCACAGGCCTTCCACCGACGCGCACCCTTCGCGCACTGCGGCGTCGAGACGCCCTTTGGTGACGCCGGTACAGTTGCACACGGTGGCATCGGCCGGCCACAGCCCGACCGCACCGGCATCTTCGCCCGACCACAGCTGCCCCGCGCGGGCAAAACGCCATTGCTGCCAGGGCCACAGGCGGCGGCCGGTGCGCACCGCTTCCTGGACGCGCGAACATTCGGGCCATCCGCCGATGCCGATCGCACCCGCGAGCCGCCCCCGACGCACCAGCAACTTGCGATAGACCGGCGCGCCCTTGTCGTCGCGGTCACGAAACAGGATCTCGCGCGCCGGGTCGGCCGGCCCGCTGCGTGCGCGCTCGCCGATGCTGAATACCTTGCACCCCATCACCTTGAGGTTGGTTGCCGAAATCGACCCGAGGTAGCGCGCCTGGCCGCCGGCGAGCACCGTCGCCGCCACCGCGGCCTGCTCCAGACCGGGGGCCACCAGCCCATGCACTTCGCCACGGTGTTCCGCGCACTCCCCCACGGCACTGATCGCCGGGTCCGAGCTCAGCATCCGGTCGTCCACCCGGATCCCGCGCCCCAGCGCCAGGCCACTCGCGCGCGCGAGCTCGACGTTGGGCAGGATCCCGGTGGAAATGACGACCGTGTCGCAATACAGCACCATGCCGTCGCGCAACTGGACGCCGCGCACCTGCCCCTCACCGAGGATGGCCCTGACCCCGGTGCCGACCCTGACCCGGATGCCCATGGCTTCGATCTGCGCGCGCAGGATGTCGGCTGCCGCCTCGTCGAGCTGCTTTGCCATCAGCTGGGTGGCGTGCTCGATCACCCACACTTCGGTGTGATAGCGCCGCATCGCCCGCGCGGCCTCCAGCCCGAGCAAGCCGCCACCGATGACCACGCACACCCGGCTGCGCACCGTACGCGCCTGCAGGCGCTGCGCATCGTCGAGGTTGCGGAAGGTGTACACCCCGTTCAGTCCGACGCCCTGAATCGAAGGGATGTGCGGACGCGAGCCGGTGGCGAGGATCAGCTTGCGATAGGCCTGGACACGACCGGTCGAATCGACGACCCGTTGCCGGGCACGATCGAGCACCTCCACCCGATAGCCGAATCGGCAGTCGACGCTGGGCGGCAGCGGGGAGGTCTCTTCGAGGCTGTCCCAGCTCGCGTCGCCGGCGAGCACGGAAGACAGCCTGACCCGGTTGTACGGCAGGCACGCTTCGTCGCCATACCAGACGATGCTCACCCCGGGCGCGGCCCGCACGAGTTCGTGCACAACCCGGCTCCCGACCGGGCCGCTACCGACCACGACGACAGGATCGTCCTCCCCGACATCGACGAAACCGGCACGCGCATCCATCCTTCGATCCTCTCCCTGGAATCGATCGAAGCGACAGGACAGATCGGACCGGTTCGGCCGCGCGGTCAGCGCCGCCGTCTCGAACGTCGAGTCTAAAAAAAACGGCGCATGCCTCCCACACAATGCACGCATTGCAGTGGGGGACAGACGCCGTTGTCTGCTACCGCTTCGATTCTCCAGACCCACATTGGTCCGGTTTAAGCGACTCAAAGCGAGCAGCGTGCCAGTTATTACAATTTACTGTTTTTTAATGGTTAATCAACAAATCACCGATCCAGCCCGAAGCCATGACGCACTGCACCAGTGCACGACCGAACAGCCTTCGCACTACCGCGGTGCCGGGCATCGGCTGATCCCGCCACCGGACAAGCCCCCCGGTGGCGGGATCAGCGTCGGCCGTTCAGGCCGCCGCACGCAGCGGCTCCGCGCGCGCGACGAGCTGCCGGGTCAGCGGGCTGTGCCCGCGTACGACCACACGCTCTGCGCACAGCGCCGAGGCCAGTGCCCGCTGCCCGGACCGCAGCGCGGACTCGATCAGGGTCAGGTCGAGCAGATCGCGCTGGGCGTGACTGCCGCCATAGCGGTGGGCGATTTCGCGCACCTGACGGATCAGGCGCACGGAGTCGTCGTACCGCGCCTCGCCGAAGGCCTTGAGCGCGAGCGTGACCGGATGGCCGACCTCGCGGGTGAAGGCCGCGTTATCGCCGCTACCCTGCATTGCCGCCTGCTGGGTCGCGAGCACCGCTTCGATGGCGTCGGTTCGGCGCGCGCCGACGAAGGCCAGCACCGCGTGCACATCGTTGAAGGCGTAGTTGCCCGCGGTGGCGAACGGCAGCCAGCCATCGGCCACCGTCTCCCAGCGCTGGCCGACGTCGATGCCGCGCAGGTGCAGGCGCCACAGCATCGCCGAGGCGTCGATCATGTCCAGGATCACGGTGGAGCGGTCGCCGTGGATGGGGCCGTCGAACAACGCCAGCACTTCGTCGATCTCGCCCAGCTCAAGGTGGTAGAGCGCCACATGCCACCAGTTGTGCACCTTGAAAAAGCTGTCGGTGGACCAGGCATCGGGGTTGGTGCGCATCCAGGCGATGCCGTCGCGCTGGCGGCACTGCATTTCCATCACGTGCGCCACCGCGTGCTGCGCCCAGCCGTCGCGGGGCTCGAGTTCGACCGCCGCCCTGCCCTGGGCCTCGGCACGGCCATAGTCGGCGGTCTCCTCGAGGCCGAAGGCATGCATCCCGAGCACCGCGTGGTAACCGGGCATGGTGCGCGACCATGCCGGCAGCGCGCGGGCGATGCGGTCGCGCAACATGCGCGAGTTGCCCACGTAGAAGTCGGTCACGTGCCCGGCCTGCAAGGCCAGGATGTCGCGTGGATCCTCGATGGAGACATCTTCGAGCACCCGCCCCGCGCGGTGGAAGCGGCCCTCGAGCAAATGACCGATGGCCTCGATGTGGCCACGCTCGCGGGCGTTCGCCGTCAGCCGTGTCGCCGCGGCGTGACAGTCGCGCGCCACCGCAATGGCTTCGGGCTCGGTGCCCAACAGGTGCAGGTAGGCCTTCAGCACCTGGGCCATGACGAAATCGGGGCGCTGGCCGATGGCGGCATCGACGCTCGCCACCGGGTCTTCGATGTAGCACTGGAACTGCCGCAGCGCACGCCGGTAATGGGCCAGACTGTCGGCGTCGGCGCCGGAAAGCGAAAGGCCCAGGTCGTCGTGTAGGGTCATCTTGTATCTCCTCTCGGGGTGGGGTGTTTGTGGTTTGTCGGCGTCAGGTCAGGCCGACCGGGCTCAAACCTGCGCGCAGTGCTAAGGTAATCCCATGGAAGTCATCCCGACATGCCCGTGGCGCCGGAAGATTTGACCGGGACGCCGGGCTTTTTCCGAGGGGGAGAGATGGACGCGCTTTCCGATGTGTTCTCCGCCGTACGCCTCTCGGGCGGGGTCTTTCTCGATGCCGAGTTCACCGCGCCCTGGAGCGTGGTGTCGCAGGTCGGACCGGAGGAGTTCCGCTCCCAGGGGGAGATGCCCGCCCACCTCATCGCCTATCACTATGTCGTCGCCGGTCGGCTGTTCGTACGCGTGGCCGATGCCCCGGCGCTCGAAGTGTGCGCAGGCGAGATCGTGCTGCTGCCACGCAACGACCAGCATGTACTGGCCAGTGCCCCGGCGCTCGAACCGGTCGTCATCGACGCCCTGGTGCAGGCGCCGACCGACAGCGCACCGGCCTCGCTACGCTACGGTGGCGGCGGCGAACCGACCCGCATCGTGTGCGGGTACCTGGGCTGCGACGCACCGCACAACCCACTCGTCGCCACCCTCCCCCAGATGTTGAAACTGGGTGTGCGCAAGGGCGCCGGTGGCGAGTGGATCGAGCAGTCGTTCCGCCACGCGGCAGAGGAATTCGCGGGCGGCGGCATCGGCTCGGCCGCAGTGCTCGGCAAACTGGCCGAACTGCTGTTCGTGGAGGTCGTGCGGCGCTATCTTGCGACCCTGCCCGAAGGCCAGACCGGGTGGCTCGCCGGACTTGGCGACCGCATGGTGGGCCGCGCGCTCGGGCTTCTGCACGCCCGTGCCGCGTATCCATGGACCACCGAGGAGCTGGCCCGCGAGGTGGGGCTGTCGCGCTCCGCCTTCGCCGAACGCTTCACCGGCCTGATCGGCGTGCCGCCGATGCAGTACCTGACCAACTGGCGGCTGCAACTGGCCGCAATCCGGCTGCGGGAGAGCGCCACCTCGACCGCGCAGGTCGCCTGCGAGGTCGGCTACGAATCGGACGCCGCCTTCAACCGGGCGTTCAAGCGCGCCTTCGGCACCACACCGGCGGCATGGCGCAGACGCGTTCAATAGCGCCTGCCGGAGCATCCGCCGGTGAGGATCCGGCGATCGATTCCCGGCCTCCGACGAGGAAAGCCTGCGGCTGGTGCACCGCGACTTATGACGATACAAATGCGGCCCTGTTTCCCGTCGATATTGCTTGACTCTCAGTTTGATGGGGCCACACTGAAGTGGTCGTGCTGCAACGCACCAACCCCCACCAGATGGCCCGCACGATCATCCACCGCGGATCACGCGCTCTGTCTGTCCACGCAGCAAATCCCACAAGGAAGAACACCATGACGATGACCAAGACCAAGCCCTCCATTGACCAGGCCGCCGCATTCAAGACCAGCACCGAGGCCTTCATGACCCTGTCGGAAGTCGCGTTCTCCGGTTTCGAGCGCCTCTCCGCGCTGAACCTGAACATGGCCCGCGCCACGTTCGAGGACGGCATCTCTGCCGCCCAGTCGTTAGCCCAGGTCAAGGACGTCAGCGAACTGAAAGAGCTGCCGAGCCCGTTCAGCGGACACATGACCGAGCGGGTCGTGGCCTACTTCCGCAACGTGCAGCAGATTGCCGCCGAACTGCAGGAAGAGATCGCCGATGTCATGACCAAGCAGATGTCGGGCGCGGCAGGCCCGAACCCGATGATCGACATCTTCACCAAGGTCACGCAACAGGCGACCGAGATGACGAAGGCCAGCTTCAAGACCGTCGCTGAAGCCACCGAGCTGGTCAGCCAGCAAGCAAGCGACATGACCAAGTCCAATCTCAAGACGGCCACCGAAGCCGGCGACAAGATGACTGCCGCGGCGACAGCACAGTCGAAGAAGTCTGCATAAGATCCGTCGAATTGCATTGACGGTGAAGCCCCGCGTGTCGGGGCTTTTTCAATATCGGGCCCGCTCACCCGGGCAGAATCCGGAACATCCCCAATGGCAAAGCGTACCCCGACCGCGGCGTGGGCAAGAATCCTGTCGCGCAGCATCTCGACGATTACGCGCAGTACCGTGCGTGCAGGCACCCGCGCGGTGGGCAAGGCGCTCAAGCCTGCCGTCGACAAACGCAAGCCTCCGCCGGGGGACGGCGACTGGATTCGCGGCGTGGTGGTCGGACCGGCCGGCGCGCGCAACTATCGCCTCTACCGTCCCCCCAACGTGAAATTCGGCGAGCGTCTGCCGCTGATGGTGATGCTGCACGGCTGCGGGCAGGACGCCAAGAGCTTTGCGATGAGCACGCGCATGAACCAGGTCGCCGCCCGCGAACGCTTCCTCGTGCTCTACCCCGAGCAGGACCGTCTCGCCAACCCGCAGGGCTGCTGGAACTGGTTCGACACCACCGCCGGTCGCGCCTACGGGGAGGCGGGCCTGATCATGAAGGCCATCGATCAGGTCTGCCTGCTCTACCCAGCCGACCACGCGCGCATTGCCGTGGCCGGGCTGTCGGCCGGCGCCAGCATGGCGGCGCTGCTCGTCACCCGCCATCCCGAGCGCTTCAGGGCGGTGGTGATGCACTCGGGCATCCCGCCCGGCACTGCACACTCCACGCTGTCGGCGATCGGCGCAATGCATGGCCATCGCACGTCGATCCCGCTGAAGACCACGCCCCACCTGATGGCCAGCGCATGGCCCCCGCTGCTGGTGATCCACGGCGGAATCGACCGCGTGGTTGCGACCAGCAACGGCCACGCCGCGGTACAGGTGTGGGCCGACGCCGCGGGCGCGCGCAGGTGCGAAGGTCGCAGCATGCAGCGCGGCAAGCGTCACCCGATGGTGGTGACCGACTTCAAGCGCGGGCCCAGGCTTGTCGCAACCCTGATCGAGGTCGGGCGACTGGGTCACGCATGGAGCGGCGGCGCGGCAAAGCTGCCGTTCAGCGACGCGGGCGGACCCGACGCGTCGCGCATGGTGTGGGCGTTCGCCGCCCGGCAGTTTCGGGCGCATTGACGCCGGTTTGCCACTGCCGGCAGGTTACGGATTAGCGATTGATGACGATCAAGGCATGCTGACCGCGGCCGTCTAGAATTCGTCCCGACTTCACCCCCCGGCCGTTCCGCAACCCAGCCCATGCCACTGTCCCGGCTCAACCGCTCCGTCACCTCGTGGATCGCGATCTTCGCGATCCTGATGGCTGCGCTCGCGCCGGCGATTTCGCAGGCCGCGTATCGCGCCTCGGGCGACCCGATGTGGCTGGAGATCTGCACAGCGTATGGCATCGAACGGGGCAGCCCGGATCCCGCTCCCGACCCGGTCGGAGACTCGGCGCAGCGCCTTGCCAAGCCTTGCGTCTATTGCAGCCTGGTCGCCTCCACCCTGCCGCCGCTGTCGCAACCTATGACGGTTCCGTCCGTGCGCAGCGGCACTGACGTCATCGGCGAATTCGTTGTCCTCGTTCCGCGGCCTCGCCTCGCCTGGGCCGCATCGCGCGCCCGCGCGCCTCCCGTGCGCACCTGACGCTGCAGGCGTTGGCGTTGCGCCGCCCCACCGCGGTGCCTTTGTTCCGAGTACCGGCTTGAACCCACCTCGACCCCTTACCGGTCGTGCCGCGTTGCGCCCCCGCGTCTGAACCGCAGGGCCGACATCGATGGCACCGACCGCGGGCGGCAGCGATGAATTGCGGCGCGTGGTGGCGGCCATCAGGATCCGGCTCGACATTGGCCTCTGCCTGCAGTGACGGTCCCTTGAAGCGTGTCCGGGCCCCAGCGCCCGGCAATCCCGAAGTCGCTGCGGAGACGGAACCGACCGGTGACCCGTCCGCCTTCGCACCAAGGAAAGGAACTTCGATGAAATACAAGCAGCTTGCCGTTCTTGTCGCCGCGATCGGCGCCGCGGCCGCCGCGGTCGCCGACGCCCCTGCCGTGCTCGGCGAAGTCAGCGTGACCGCCACCCGCGAAGCGCGTCCGCTCGGCGAAACACCGGGCACCGTGTCGACGGTCAAGGAAGACAGCATCGCCACCGCGCGTCCGGTGCACCCGAAGGACGTCCTCAACCAGATCCCGGGGGTGTGGATCAGCAACCTGTCGGGCGAAGGCCACTCCACCGCCATCCGCCAGCCGCTGACCACCGGCGCGGTCTATCTGTATCTGGAAGACGGCATTCCGACCCGCTCGACCGGCTTCTTCAACCACAACGCCCTGTACGAGATCAACGTGCCGCAGTCGGGCGGGCTGGAGGTTTCGAAGGGTCCGGGAAGCGCGCTGTACGGATCGGACGCGATCGGCGGCACGATCAACGTGCTCACCCGCACCCCGCCGCCGCAGGCCGAACTGGAACTGACCGGCGAAACCGGATCGCACGGCTGGGGCCGGGTCATGATCAGCGGCGGCAATGCGGGCAACGACGATGCGTGGCGCGCCAGCCTCAACCTCACCCGCAGCGACGGCTGGCAGGACGATGCCGGCTACGACCGGCAGACCGGTTCGCTGCGCTGGGACAAGGTCGTGGCCGACGACGCGATGCTGAAAACGGTGATGTCGTTCTCCACCGTGGACCAGGACCATGTCGGCAACCTGAGCGCGGGCGAGTATCACCATGCCCCGCGCACCAACAACATTCCGTTCTCGTTCCGCGAGGTCGACACCTTCCGCCTGTCGACCGCGTTCGAGCGCGAAACGGAGAACAGCCTGCTGTCGATTACCCCCTACTTCCGCGACAACCGGATGGAGATCATCCCGAGCTGGACGGTCAGCTACGACCCCAACCAGTACGTGACAGAGAACCGGTCCTTTGGCTTTCTGAGCAAGTACCGGCGCGATTTCGAGCCGCTGCGCGCACGCCTGATCGTGGGCCTGGACGTCGACTACAGCCCGGGCTCGCGCGACGAGGAGTCGATCGCACTGATCCGCAGTGCCAACGCGCTCGGCGGCACGACCTACCGCCTCGACGAAGTCGCCGCGCCGGTGCAGATCTACGATTACGACGTCACTTTCCGCAGCCTCTCGCCCTATGTCCATGGCGAAATCTCGCCCACCGAGCGGCTGCGGATCACCGCCGGGCTGCGCTACGACGACATGCAGTACGACTACGACAACAACTTCAACGGCGGCGCCGCGGCCCCCACCCAGGGCGTCGCGGGGGCCTTCCCCGGCAACGGCTGGTACGGCCATGCTGCCAGCACCAAGGTCAATTACCATCGGCTGAGTCCCAAGCTTGGTGCCACCTACGCCTTCAGCGAGCAGCTCAACGGCTTCCTCGCCTACAGCAATGCCTTCCGCGCGCCGTCAGAGGGTCAGGTGTTTCGCGGCAGCCGCGAATCGACCGCGGCGCGGGCTCAGGCCCAGGCCGAATCCCTGCTGAGCCTCAAGCCGGTGATCGTGGACAACATCGAACTCGGCCTGCGCGGCCGAAGCGCGCGCGCAAACTACGAGGTGTCGCTCTATCACATGACCAAGAAGGACGACATCGTCAGCTACCAGGATCCGGTGACCAACCAGCGAACCGCAGTCAACGCCGGCAAGACCCTGCATCGCGGCCTCGAGGTCGGTGCGGGGATGGCGCTCGCCCGCGACTGGCGGGTGGACACCAGCCTGTCGTACGCCATCCACAGCTATGAAAAATGGGTGGTGTCGGGGACCGCGGACTTCAGCGGCAAGGAGATCGAATCCGCACCGAGGGTGCTGGCCAACACCCGCCTCGGCTATGCGCCGGCGATCCTGAACGGCGGCCGCGTGCAGCTCGAATGGTTCCGTCTTGGCAGCTTCTGGCGCGATGCGGACAACACCAGCAAGCACGGCGGCCACGACCTGTTCAACCTGCGCGCGAGCTACCCATTTGGCAAGGGACTGGCGCTGTATGGCAGCGTCACCAACCTGCTCGACCGGCGCCATGCGGAGACCTCGGCGCTGTCGAGCGGCGCGCCCACCTATACCGCGGGTCTGCCGCGTACCGTGTATGCCGGCGTGCAGGCGAAATGGTAGGCGCGGTGCCACACTTTTGCCGGCCGGACGGCGCGGCTCGCCGGATTGGGCCTCTTGGGGGATGAAGATGATCAAGAACTGTCTTGTACGCGGACGCGTCGCCCTGCTCGGCGCCATGCTGACGCTCGCTATCGCGACCCACGTCGCCGCGCATGGCATCCACGCGGCGCCGGACCAGGCCGGTGCGCCGAAGGCTACCCGCCTCGAACTCGGCGCGAGTGCGGCAATTGGGCCCGACGGTTCGTGGTACGCGGTGGCGCTGCGGGACGCGCGCATCGTGCTCTACCGCAGCATCGACGGTGGCCGGCAATGGGGCGACGTGGCGGTGGTCAATCGCGAACCGGAGGCCATTGCGGCAGACGGCGAGAACCGCCCGCGGCTCGCCTTCGCCGCCGACGGCGCGGTACTGGTGTCGTGGGCCCGCCGTTTCAAGGAACGCTTCACCGGTGACGTCCGCTTCGCCCGCGCCGCCGACGGCGTGCACTTCGACGAGCCGGTCACTGTGCATCGCGACCGCAGCGTCACCGCGCACAGCTTCAACGCGATGCGGGTGCTGGGCGACGGCAGACTGGTGCTGGCGTGGATCGACGGCCGCGAGAGCCTGGCAGCAAAGCAGGCGGGCACCGACTATCGCGGCTCGGCAATCTATGCCGCCCTGTCCGATGATGGCGGGCGCAGTTTCCGGCCCGAGGTCAAGGTGGCCGACCACTCGTGCCAGTGCTGCCGGCTTGCCATCGCCGAGGATGCAGACGGTCGGCCGCTGCTGCTGTGGCGTCATGTGTTCGAACCCAATGAGCGCGACCATGCCGTGGCCACACTGGACGCCGACGGGCGCCCGCTGTCGGTGATGCGTGCCACCTTCGATCGCTGGCAGATCGACGCCTGCCCGCACCACGGCCCCGCGCTCGCGATCGGCGCCGACGGCACCCGCCATGCCGTATGGTTCAACCAGCGCGACGGTGATGGACGCGTGTTCTACGGCCGGCTCGCCGGCAACACGGTCGAGGCGCAGCGCACGGTAGGCGGCAGCCGTGCGGCGCATGCCGACATCGCGGTCGGCGGGGCGCAGGTCGCGATCGTGTGGAAGGAGTTCGACGGCGAACGAACCCGACTGTTCGCCGAGGTCTCTGCCGACGGCGGGCAGACCTTCGACACCCATCCACTGGCCGCCACCGAGGGCGCTTCCGACCAACCGCAGCTGGTTCGCCGCGGCGCCGCGCTGTTCGTGTTCTGGCACACCGAAAACGAAGGCATGAAGGGGTACGCACTACCATGAACGCACTGAAACTCGTCGCCGCCGCACTGCTGTCCGGGGCCATCACGCTCGCCGCGGCCGGAGCGGCCGCCGCACCGGCCGGCGATGCCGGCACGCCGGACTTCGTCAGCCTCGATCGCGCCGCAGCCAGACAGCTGGTGGACCCCGCCGCCCACACGGTGCCGACCATCCTCGCGCTGTGGTCGATCGACTGCATCCACTGCAAGAAGAATCTCGCCCTCTTTGCCAGCCTGGTGAAAGTGCATCCCGGCGTGCGCCTGATCACGCTCGCGGCGGAACCGGCCGACGCCGGGCATGGCGCGCCGCTGGATCGTCTCGGCGTACCCGGCGCCCGCTTTGCCTACGGACCCGAGGCCCCCGAGCGCCTGGCCCACGCGATCGACCCGGACTGGCGCGGCGAGCTGCCGCGCACGCTGTTCTTCGACGGCCGCGGCACCGTGGTGGCGTTTTCCGGGGTCGTCAGCGCGGAGAATGCGCGCGCGGCGCTGGGTGTGGACACGCGGCCCGCGGGGTCACGCCGCTGACGGCGCGTAGCCGGAAGGCCGGGCGCGGGACCGCCCGGCGCTCACACCCGGAAGCGCGCAATCAGGCTGCGCAGCTCGTCCGACAGTCGCTGCAGTTGTTCCGCCTCGCCCGCGGCGCGGGCCACCGCGGCGTCGTTGTGTCCCGCCATGTCGGCGATGCGGGAAACGAAGTCGCGGATCTGGCGCACCGAATCGGCCTGGGTGCGCATCGCGGCGGTAATCAGATCGACCCCTTCGGACGACCTTGCCACCGAATCGCTGGCTGACGAGAGTTGGGTCGACACGTGCTCCAGGAAGCCCTCGCTGGCCGATAGCGACTCCTGCCCGCGCTGGATCGCACCGGTGACTCCCTCGGAGCGGGAATTGATCGCCTGAGTCAGGCGATCGATCTCGCTCGCCGAGCTGGCCGACTTTTCCGCCAGCTTGCGCACCTCGTCGGCGACTACCGCAAAGCCCCGCCCCTGCTCGCCGGCACGCGCCGCCTCGATGGCGGCATTGAGCGCGAGCAGATTGGTCTGCTCGGCAATTGCACGCACCTGGCCGGTCATACCGCGGATCTCGAGCGTGGTGCCGACGAAATCCGACACCGTGCTGGTGATCTGCCCCACCGCCTCACGCACGATGCGGATCTCGTCGAGCAGGCGGGTCAACCCTTTGCAACCTTCGTCGGTCTTCATCCGGCCCTCGCGGGCGATCTGATCGACCTCGTCGGCATTGGCCGCCACCTGGCCGATGCTCTCCGACATCGCATTGGCCGACGCGGCGGTGTCCTGGGTCAACCGGTTCTGCTCGGCAGAACCGCCGGCAACCTGCCGGGTCGCCTCGTTCATCGCGCGGGCCGCATCGCCCAGCGAGTCGGAACTCGTCCTGAGGGTGTTGATCACTTCGCCGAACGAAGCCGCCATGCGGTTGAAGCTGTCGGCGACGTCGGCAAATTCGTCGCGCGAGCCGATGTTGATGCGATAGCCGAGCTCACCGTCGGCCAGCCGTCGGCCGCCCTCCAGCAAGCGCGCGGTGCCCTGCTGCAGACTCAGGTAGGAGCCCATCGACAGGTAACCGGCAAGCACCAGTCCGAGTGTCACCAGCGCCAGATACGACGTGCGCTGGCCGGACAGCCGACCGGCGCGCTCATCCAGCCTTGCCCTCAGGGCCGCAATCACCTCCTTCTCGAGCGCACCGGCCGCAAGTCGGGGGGCGTCGGTACTTTGCAGGACTTCGGCGACCGGCACATCGATATTCGAGGTATTGACCAGACGCCCATCGAGCAGGCGACGGGCCTGGTCGATGCCGGTCTGGATGTCGGCCAGCCCCTTGTCCAGGGCAGGCTTGAATGCGGGTGCCGCCTTGCCGATCTTCTCGGTGTTCTCGCGGATACGGGTCAGCTGGGCGAGCGCGTCGGCGGTCAGGCGCTCCAGACGCCCGATATCGGCGCCATCGATCATCTGAATGCTGGCAATGGCCGCGGCCTTGAGCCGGATCTGCACGATCGCCTCGAACAGCTGCGGCAGGCGGTTGACCAGCGTGTCGTACAGGTAGTTGGTCGCGACCTCTGGATCCAGCGGCAAGCCGGCGTGGTCGGCGGTGAGCCGCGCCTGGGCCGCGAGCTTGTCGCCGAAGCGCTGATGCAGCTCGCGGATCTCCGGGGTCGAGGAGGCGCCGATGACCGAAGTGAACACCTCCCACTCCTTGTCCAGCGCCGCCCACGATTCGCCCAGCGCCTCGCCGCCCTGCTCCAGCGCAGCCTGGTGCGCCGCGCCCAGTGCCGTGCCGATCGATTTACGCAGCTTTGCCGCCTCCTGTTCCGCGCCAGACTCGCCGAGCGAATACAGCGACGCGGCAAGCAGATGCTGATCGACCAACTGGCTGATCGCGCGCAAGGCCACGACATGGGCCACCCCGCGCTGCTCGGCTTCGGTGGCATGAAGCCGCTCGCCGACCGCACCGAGAAACTGGAACAGCAAACCGGCGATCAGCACTCCGCCGGCGGCCCCGATCAGGATGAAGCGCGGGGCAAAGCGCAGGCTGTTCATGATCCGGACCGCCGGAGCAAAAAGAAACTGCATTGGGTCATCTCCTCGATGTTTCTTGTCGGCCGCAGCCTGCCGGCGGTTGTAGTGGCGCGATTCTAGGGAATAAGGGCGCTGCACCGACATGTGGATATCCGCAACGACGCGGTCGGGCATGCACGCGGAATCGTGCCCCCATGCCCTCGTTTACGACCCTCGCCCCTCGAACTTGAACGGCGCATCGGCAATGGCGCACCGGAACGGCACTCACGGTGCAATTCCATGTCGAAAAGGTATAGTTGTCGTAACCGACAGGGAGGCCGGACATGACCCCGCAATCCATCGAAACCTTGCTGGCCGACATCGGAGCGGAAGATCCGCTCGATTTCGGCGCGCTGAGCCTCGACGAAGACGATGCGCGGCGCCTGATGGCGAACCACTTCTGCGAACTCGACCAGCGCCTTGCGGAACACGGGCTCGATACCGAAGCCCGGCTCGAGGTCATGGCCGCGATCGCCGCCCACACCATGACCGAGAACCTCGTACTTCACGTCCACCGGCTGCGCGCCGCCGGCAGCGAGGAGCCTTTTCACGCCTGGATGCGGCGCCACGGAATGTCGTGAGCGGATCGCTTCAGTGCGCTGTTGGGCCTATAGGCTCCAGCGGCGTTCGGGCATGACGACGTAGTTCTTTCGTAAACGCTGTGCTCTTCATGAACCGTCGGCGCGTCTGGAACTGAGTGAACCGATCGGCGAACGGCCAGGGAAGGAAAACGCCCTCCGAAGAGGGCGCTGGACAGGAAACCAGGGCGTGTTTCCAGAGCGCGTCTAGCGTCCGGCCGGCTGGTCGAATGCGTAGCGCACGCCGATCCACGCCGCACGGGGAGCCCCCGGCGCCACCAGCGCGGAGAACTCGTCATCTCCGCCCATGAAGGTCCCGTCGGCCTCGAAGAAGGTCTCACCCAGCATGCCGCCGGTGTGGTATTCCCTGTCGAACACGTTGTTCACCTTGGCGAACAGCTGCCAGCCGGTGTTGCCGAAGTTATAGCGGGTATCCAGGTTCACGACGGTATAGCCGCTCACCTTGCCGCCGGCGCCTTGATGATCGTTGTTCTCGTTGCCGTGGGAATACTGGTTGGAGAAGGCCACGATGTTGGCACCGATGGTCCACTGCGGCAGCGCCTGCCATTCGCCGCGCAATTTCAACTGATGACGCGGGATGCCGGGGAGGGTGTCGCCCTTGCTGACGAAAATCGTATCCTCTTCGCCATCGGAATCGGTATCCACCGCACTGGAATTGACTTCATTGGCGATCGAGAAATTGGACTGGTAGGTGGCCTTGATATAGCTGTAGCCGGCGGACCAGCGGAACCTGCCCATCTCGCCATTCACGCCAAGATCCACCCCTTGACGGCGCGTCTTGCCGACGTTGGAGAAGTAACCCGCACCGCTGGAATTGGCGGCGATGAACTGGATGTCGTCGGTGTTCTGGGTGCGGTACAGGCTGGCGCTATAACCGATCCCGTTCGTGACCTTGCCGCGCACGCCGCCTTCGAAGGTCTTGGACACCACCATGTCGAGCGGCGGGTCGCCGGCCATGGCGTTGGGCAGCTTGCACGGCTGGTCCGGATTGGCGCAGCCCAGTTCGATGGCGGTCGGCGCGCGGCTGCCTTCGTTATAGCTGGCGTAGAACGACAGGCTCTTGCTCGGCGTGATCGCCAGACCGATCGCCGGATTGAAGCGCTTGAAACTGTGGTCGCCGGTCAGCGATTCGGGATTGCTGGCATCCGGGATCAGCTGGTCGCGGTTCTTCACCCGGGTGTGGTTGTAGCGGCCGGACAAGGTCAGGTGATAGACGTCGTTGAACGAAAAGGTATCGGTCGCGAACAGGCTCCAGGTCCGGTTGACTCCGCGCAGGTCCACTTCGCCCTCGTCGCCGAACACGCCGATGCCGTCGACACCGCGGCCGCCATTGATGGTGCCGAACTCGGTAGCCTGTTCGAAGTCGGTCCGACTGCGGTCATAGCCCAGTCCGGCGATGAACAGGTTCTGGTGGCCCAGCAAGTCCTGGCTGAAATTGATCTGCCCCGTGACCCCATAGCCGACGCGCCTGGATTTGCTGCGATTGAGCGCACCGCTACAGGAGATTTCGGCATCGTCCTCGTCGGCCCCGGCCACGCAATCGGTCAGATCGAAACCGCCATCGTCCGGATCGATGTCGTCGTTGGCATCGCCGTTCAGGGTGCGCGTGCGCGCGTTGCGGTAGTAGGCATTGCCACTGAGCATGGTGGCGTCATTGAGCCAGTGGCTGCCGTTGAAATTGAAGAACGCGAGCTTGTTCTCGGTCTGATCCGGCTTGGTGTTGATCGAATCCCATCCCTGGGCGCGCAGGAATTCCTTCTGTACCAGACCGTTGCCGATGAGGTCGTTATCGGCCAGCGACATGGTCAGACTGAGATCGGTGGTTTCGTTCTGCCAGCCCAGCTGGCCGAACATCTGGCGCACTTCGGAGGGCGACGCATCACGCCAGCCATCCTCGTCGAAATAATTGCCGGCGATGAAGTAGTCCACGCCGTTGGCCGCCACGCCGCCATATTCGGCTTGGGCGTTGTAACGGTCCCAGGAGCCGCCGGAAAGTTCCACGGCACCGCCCCGGTGGGTGTAGCCGCGCTTGGTCTGCATCGAAATGGCGCCGCCCAGGGTATTGAGGCCGAACAGCGGATTGGAGCCCGGCATCAGCGTCATGTTGGCAAGGGCGTTCACCGGGATCAGGTCCCAGCTCACCACGTCGCCAAACGGCTCGTTGATCCGCACGCCGTCCTGGTACACGGACAGGCCCTGGGGGGTCCCGAGCAGCGGCGAGGCCGTGAAGCCGCGGAAATTCACGTTGGGCTGGAACGGATTGTTCTGGGTTTCGTTGACGTTCACCCCGGCCATGTTCTGCGCCATGTAATCCGCGATGGTGAGGCTGCGCTGGTCTTCCAGGGCCTTGCCCTTGACCGTCTGCACATTGGCCGGCACTTTTTCGACCGGCAGACCGATACCGGGCAGGGGCGTGGTACCGATGACCTCCACCGGCGCAAGTTCGACGGTCTCGGCGGCGAGAACCGCGGCGGCCGGTCCGAGTGAGGCGACGAAGAGGGCCAGCGCTTTGCGGATTGGTGCCCGGCTATCATGCAGCATGATGCTCCTTGTAGTTTTCTGGTATGGATCAGTTGATCGTTCTGGCGGTCTTCGACGCAGCTGCAACTCGCGTGTGCCGAAATCCCGCCGGATACATGGCACGGAGCAGGGTACGTATGCCTCGCGTCGTCTTCCATAGGAAAAATTCCCGACTTTGATCCGGTGCGCGAACCCCCCGGCTGATGTGATACTGCCCACATGGAACTGACCTACGTACTATTGCGCCGCGCGGCGGCGATTTCGCTCGCCTGTCTGCTCTGCGTCCTGCTCCTCGCGGTGTGGCGGGCTCAATCCGATGTCCGCCGCGAAGGGCAGGGTGCCGGGCAGCTCGCACTCCTGAGCAGCCAGCTCGCCGCCTTGCAGAACGCGCCGGACAATGCGCTCGCGGAGCGGATCGAGGCTTTGCGCGAAGCGGGCCGCTTGGGCCGCTTGCGTCATCTCCAGTTCCGGCTCGAGGATGATAGAAGCGGAGAAGTGCTGGCACAATCCGTGGCGGAGGAACTTTCCCCGCCGGCAATGCGACCCTTTCTGTGGCTGCTGGGCCTGTTTGCGCGCCCGCACGCGGCGGAGGAATCGGCCTGGCTGCTGGAGCGTGCCGATGGCCGCACGTTTCGCGTGACCTTGACCACGCATCCGTTCAGCGAGCAACGAGAGGCGTTCGACGAAATCCTCGGCGTCACCGGGGTCCTGCTGCTCTATAGCCTCAGCCTGCTGGCGGCCCTGTACTGGGCGGTGCGGCACGCCTTTGCGCCACTGCGCCAGATCCTCGACACCATTGCCGCCTTCGAGCGCCAGGACTATGGGGCACGCCTGCCCGCCCTGCGCATCCGCGAACTCGATGTGATCGCCCGTGCCCTCAACCACTTGGCGGCAGCGCTGGGGCAGACCCAGGAGGAGCGACGCCTGCTCAGCCTCAAGGTGCTGACCCTGCAGGAAGACGAGCGCGCCCACATCGCCCGCGAATTGCACGACGAATTCGGCCAATCGCTCACCGCGATGCGCGCGGATGCGACCTATCTGCTGCGGCGGACCGAGCAGCAGCCGGAGCTGCACACCGTGGCGGCAGAGTTGGAGCAGCAATGCGCCCGGGTCCAGCAGGACATACGCAATCTGCTTGGCTGGCTTGGCAAGCCGTGCGACGAAAGAAGCCGCGGATCGGTTCCGATCTGCGACCTGATCGAAACCCTGGTCCAGAGCTGGCGCCAGCGCCCGGGACAAACCATCCACTACCAGCTGGCCGTGGACCTTGACGGCAACGATATCCCCCAAGGTCTGGCGTTGAACCTGTACCGCATGACGCAGGAGGCGCTCACCAACGTCGCCCGCCACGCCGGCGCGAAAACGGTGGCAGTCGCCCTCACCGCTCGCCTCGGGGAGGGCGTGCAGTGGTCGGTGTGCGACGACGGCACCGGCATTGCCTCCTACTCCGAGGCCTTGCAGCAGGGCAATGGCCTGGCCGGCATCCGTGAGCGGGTCTGGGCCCACGGAGGCGAACTGGAAATGCTCGATCGAGGCCCGGCGGGAGGGCCGCGGGGGCTATGCCTTCAGGCACGCTTTCCGTGGCCGGAAGCGGCACGCGAGCGAGCCGACCGCGCATCGGCAATGACGTACGCGAGGACAGTCGAATGACCAGCTTGCGCGTGGCAATTGCCGACGATCACGCCGTGGTGCGCACCGGATACCGGCGGCTGCTGGAACTGGAGCCGAATGTCAGCGTCGTAGCCGAATTCGCCGACTGCGAAACGACATACACCTGGCTGAGCGCCAATCATGCCGACATTCTCATTCTCGACCTTTCCATGCCCGGGCGCGGCGGTCTCGAAACCCTGCGGCGGCTCAAAGCCCGAGTGCCGACACTGAAGGTTCTCGTCTTCAGCATGCATGGCGCGCCGGCGACGGTCAGTCAAGCCATGCAGGCGGGTGCCGACGGCTATCTGACCAAGAGCAGTGCCCCGGATGCGCTGATCGCAGCAGTGCTCGACCTTGGCGCAGGCGGGCAGCCGTTGTCGGAGGAAGCCAAGCGCGCCTTGGGCGAAGCCGGAAACGACAGCCAGGCGCCCCATCAGGTGCTGTCGCCGCGGGAATTCCACGTGTTCACGATGCTCGCGCAGGGACTGGCGGTCGACGAGATTGCCGCGCGGCTTTGCGTCAGCGCCAAGACCGTCGCCAACTACCAGACCGCGATCCGGCAGAAGACCGGACTGAACAACGCGCTGGAGATGTTTCGCTACGCATGGACCAACGCACTGATCGAGTGACCCGGAAGGCCGCTGCCTTCGGCCCACTACTCAGTGCTCCAGCGTGCGATGACCGGATGTCGCCCCCGTACCCACCATCGGCGCGGACTCAATGCCCGAACGGCGCGTTGGGCTGGGTGAAGAACCGGTACCGCCCCCGCCCTGCACTCTTGGCGTCGTACAGCGCCTGGTCGGCTTGCTCGATGAGCTGCGCTGGACACTCTCCGTCGTCGGGGAACACGGTGATACCGACGCTGCCGCCGATGTGTACCGTGCCCCCGCAGGAAAGTTTGAAGGGGATATTCAGCTGGTCGATGAGATCCACTGCGACGGCGGCGGCGGCATGGGGGTCGGGGATCTCTTCGAGGACGACCACGAATTCGTCGCCGCCGAAGCGGGCCAGGGTGTCGATGTCGCGCAGGCGCGCCTTCAGGCGCTCGGCCACGGTTTGCAGCAGCTCGTCGCCGGCCTTGTGCCCGAGGGTGTCGTTGACCGGCTTGAAGCGATCGAGGTCGATGAACAGGACTGCGCCGACCCCGCCGTAGCGCTTGAAGCGCTCGATGGCGTGTTCCAGGCGGGACATGAGCAGCAGGCGGTTGGGAAGATTGGTCAGCGCATCGTGGTGCGCCATCCTTTCCAGCTCGCTCTGCGGGTGGTGCATCCGGCTGAGGTCGACGGCGATGCCGACATAGTTGGTCACCTTGCCGGTGTCGTCATGAACGGCACTGATGCTGATCCATTCGAGGTAGATGTCGCCGCTCCTGCGACGGTTCCAGATCTCGCCCTGCCAGTTGCCGGTTTCGCGAATCGATCGCCACATCTGCTGGTAGAACGACCGGTCCTGCCGCCCGGACTGCACGAAGCGCATGTTCCAGCCGCGCATTTCCTCCAGGGGGTATTCCGTGCTGCGCACGAAAGCCGGATTCGCATCCACCACGCAGCCCTTCGCGTCGGTGATGACGATGCCTTCCTGGACGCCGTTGAACACCATCGCCTGCAGCCTGAGGTGATCCTCGGCGTGCTTGCGCTCGGTGATGTCCCGCGTTGTTCCGCGGTAGCCCTTGAACTCGCCGGTGCGCGAGAACACCGGATCGCCGCTGATCAGGAACCAGCGCGGCTCACCGCTGATGTTGAAGATGCCCAGCTCGAAGTTGCGAAAAGGCAGGTGGGCTTCCAGCGTGGCGCGGTGTTGCGCCCAGCCCTCGGCCGAGATGCCGAAGGACGGAATCTCCCAGCGCTTCTTGCCGAGGTAGTGCTCGAAATCGAGACCGGAGCGCTCCATGATGGTTCGGGAAATGGCCTTGAAGCGGAACTGTTCGTCCAGTTCCCAGAAGTAGTCCGAGGCGATTTCGGTCAGACTGCGGAACACTTCGCGCTCTTCGGCCAGCGCCAGCTCGGCCTCCTTGCGGCGCTGGATGTTCTCGATGACGGCGATGAAATAGTCCGGCTCATCCCCCTCGTCGCGCACCAGCGATACGGTCAGGCTGATCCACACGAACCGCCCCTCGCGATGGACGAAGCGCGTCTCGGTGGTGTAGGTCAGCAGTTCCCCGGACAGCACTTTTTCCGGCAAGGCAAGCGTGATGCGGGGGACGGCGTTGAGATCGTCGGGGCAGGTGATGTCCTGAATGGTGAGCTGCGACAGCGCAGCACGCGAATAGCCGAGGATGTCGCACAGCTTCTGATTGACCCGCAACCAGCGTCCGTCCGGAGCGACGTGGGCGATGCCGACCGCGGCCTGTTCGAAGGTGGCACGAAAGCTCACTTCGAGGCGTTGCAGCCGGGTGTCGGTGTCCTTGTGCAGGCGGGCCAGCTCCTCGTTGGCGAGCTTCAACGCTGCGCTGGTCGCGGCGACCTCGCGGGAGCGCTCGAAGATCTCCGTTTCCATCCGCTCCGTTCGCTCGCGCAGCGCCGCGTTGAGCCGGTGCTCCTCCTGCCCCTGCCGCCTGGCGTGCACGAGTTCGGTCACGTCCTCGACCCGGTGGATGATGTAGATCACCTTGCCGTCCGGCCCCAGTACCGGGGTGTTGAGCGGACTCCAGTAACGTTCCTCGAAGCGGCCGCCTTTGCCCCCGGCCTCGCCCTCTGCAACCCTGATGTCGTACTTCTGCACCGGCATCGCGTCCGGCACTGCCGTGCGCAGCACCCGGCCGAGGGATGCGCGCAGGTTGTGCACGCCATCTGCCGCCGGGTCGTCCGGATTGTCCGGAAAGACGTCGAAGATGTCCCGGCCGAGAATGTCCTCGCGCCGGGTCATCGTGGCCCGGGCGTACGCCGCGCTGACCGCGATGATGACCAAGTCGGGATCGAGCACGAGATAGCGGTCCGGGGCACCTTCGAACAGCGCGCGAAAGTCCGGTATTACTGGAGCGCCAGGCTCGCCCATCGGATTCACCTTCTCGCAAAGACCCCACTCGTATTGTTCATTCTAGTACTTAAGACATAGATACAAGGAGAGCGTGCGTTGCGGTCACGTGGCAGTTGGCGAGCGCCCGGGGCGCGTCGTACCGCGGTGGTCGCCGGTGCAGCGGGGCGGACCTCGGCGCCCGCTCAGCGCTTCTCGGTGCGCAGTTGCTCCAGCAGCGGGATGCATGGATTGGGGCGATCGGAGCTCGGACTGACCAGTGCGAGCAGTCCGGCAATCGGCGCCATGACCGCACCCAGCGCCACCATCCCTGCCCCGCGCGCCAACAACGGCCCGGCCTGCACGCCAGCGTCGGGATCCTTGAAGGTGCCGCGCACATACAGCGGCGAACGCAGCGAAAAGATGCGCATACCCTTGGATCGGGTGCGTACGTCGAGGTCCAGGCGTTCGTCGGCGAGGCCCGCCGTGCCGCCGATGTCGACACGGGCGTTCTCGGTGTCGAACAGGAACACGCGCGGGTTCATCAGCCCGGCCTCGACCCCGAAGTCGGCCACCGCACAGTTGATCCTCACCTCTTCGTCGCCGAAGATCTGGGTGACCAGATAGCTGCCGACGTTGAGCCCGGCGATCTCCATCAGGCCGCGGCTGATGGTCCCGTCGTTGACGATCAGCCGCATCTCGCCGTCGGCGCTGCCGAGCAGCGCGGCGATGGAGTTCCCGGTGCCGCGCAGATCTACCTCGCCGTTGGCTTCGCCCAGACTCGTCTGCATCGGTTCGAAGCCGGGAAAGAGCTTCTTCAAGCCGAGTCGCCGGGCCTTGAGGCGGGCATGCCCCCGCATCTGCTTCTTGCGCCCGTCCAGCACCACCATGCCCTCCAGACTGCCGCCGGCGACGCCGACGCGCAAGGGATCGAGCCGGAGTTCGCCATCGGTGAGCAAGAGCTGCGTCTGCATGTCGGAGAAGGGCAGTTCATCGCCACGGTCGAGCTGCTTCCCGCTCAGGCGCACGTCGGCATCCATGTCGCGCCAACGCTCGGTACGGAACGGGCTCACCGGCAGCACGCGGTCCGGCGGCTGGCGGGGGCGGCCCGCGCGTGGTGCGTCGTAGTCCGCCCCGATCAGTGGCGCCAGATCGGCAAAACGCAGCAGTTGCGAGCTGACTTCGCCCTTGAGGAGCGGCCGTGGCTCGGCGTCCGTGTAGCTCAGGCTGCCACGGACGTCGCTGTCGCCGATGCGGCCGTTGAAGTCGCGGTAGTGATAGACCGCCCCTTCCGGTTTGCGCAGTGCCGCGCTGAGGCGGCCGTCGGTGGAATAGGCCGAGGAGTCGGGCAGGGTCAGCCCGGTCAGCGGATAGAGATCGGCCAGATTGGCGCCGCTCAGACGCAGCTGCAAGTCGAGGGCGGCGAGATTGCGCAGATCGGTCAGGGTGCCGACCACGGCGATGCGGGTGCTGCCGATCTTCAGGTCGGCCTGCAGGGGAAACGGACGGCTCGGGTCATGCACCGCGAGCAGGCCGCCGATCCGGCCGCTGCCGGTGAAGGCCTCGTCCCGATAGCGCCCCTTTGCCTGCCATCCGAATACGTACTCCAGCGGCACCGACTCAGGCGTCCCGGTTGCCCCCTCGGTCGGCGCCGCACCGTCCTTGCCCATGATGTCGCTGAACGGAATCGACGCTCCCAACGGCTCGATCGTGGCCTCCAGCTGGATCCGGCCGATCGCGTCGGCAACGGCAAGGCGGCCGCGGTCAAAGGCGATTTCGCCGATATCCAGTTTCCAGCGCATGGCCTCGGGCTCGTCGTCCTGGTCGAAAACCCAGTTCGCGCGCCCGTCGGCGAGCCGTTCGAGCGCAAGTGCCGGTTGGCGCACATCGATGCGCGGGATGAGGACCTCGCGCCGGAGCAGCGGCAACAGCGCGAGGCGCAGATCGACCCGTTCGAACACGGCGAACTCGGGTGCTGTGGCCCAGCCCGGATTGCCGAGTCTGAGGTCGGTCGCGCCTACATGCATCCACGGCACCAGCCGGCGCCAGCCCGCCGTGTCGGCATCGCGCCGCCAGTCGACCGTCAGCTCGCCGTTGATGGCAAAGGGCCTGCCGAGCGCACCGGAGACGCGCTCGTTCAGGGTGGGCTTGAGCCGATTCCAGTCGGCCGTGGCGATGAAGATCAGCGCTGCCGCAAGCAGCAGCACGATCGTCAACCCGATTCCGGCGATCAATTTGGTGGTGCGTCTCAAGCCTGCATTCTCCGGTTCCGCGACGAGACCGCATCGGGCGCGATCCACTGCTCCATCCGCCGGCGATCGGTTCCGCCCGCACGACGAGGTCTGGAATGAGGGTCGACTGCCGCGGCGGCAGATGATTCCCGCTCGGGGCAGGCTCGCGCGCCCGCATTCCGCTCCCGACCGGCACGGGTGCGCGATCGACGGCACGGCGATGCCGCCGACACCGGTCCGCTGGAACCGGCGCAGCCTGGGCGCCCGCTGCGGTCCGGACAAGTTTTTGCACCGCTTCGGGCACCTGCGCGCAGGAAGGCTGTCCACCCAAGTGCCGGATCCCCGTGTTTCGCGACGGGGTGGCGCCCCAGTGAAGTGGCCGCCCCGGGTTCAGGCGGTGATCCGGCACCTGCTCATCCTGACGAAGCGAGCCGCGGAGTTTCCGGCGCGCAAGGAGGTCGATATGACGCTGCACAATCTGCCGAAGATGCTGTACTCCTACACCGAAGGGTGGCCTGAGTTGATTCGCATCCATCCGTCGGTGATGCGGCTCTTCACCCTGTACGTGATGCCGATGTCGCTGATTCCGCCGGTGATGTTCATGTATTCGAGCATGGTCACGCCGGGCGCGGTGTTCCCGGAACTCGTGCCGCAGATGACGATGGGCGAAGCAATTGCGGTCATGATCACGCTTTACCTCACCCAGTTGGTGATGGTTCCCTTCATGGCCTCGATGATCCAGCAGATGGGAGAGGTCGTGGATATCACCCCGCGCTACGAAGATACCTTCATGCTGGCCGCGATCGCGCCGACGCCGCTGTGGCTCGCGCCGCTCGCGCTGCTGGCCCCCTTCCTGTGGGTCAACGTCGCGGTGGTGGCGCTCGCATGGGTCGCCTCGGCCGCGCTGATCTACCACGGCGTGCCGCCGCTGTTCAAACTCGAGGACCCGAGCAAGGCGCACCTGATGGGCACCTTCGTGCTCACCACCGGCGTCATTGCATGGGCCGCCCTGCTCGTCATCCTGACCCTCGCGCTCAGCATGATCGTCGGCCTGCGCTGACCCTGACAGCGAGCGCACATGCCGGTTCTCGCCGCGCGGCGAGGACCGGTTTCGATTTCCGCTGCCATGCCGATCGCCACCTCGCCCCTGACGACGCTGCCCCGAGGATCCCCGCGATGACCGTCGAGCTCAATCACACCATCGTGCATGCCCGCGACAGCCAGGCGTCGGCCGCGTTTCTGACCGACATCCTCGGCCTCCCCGCGCCGGGTCGTTTCGGTCCGTTCCTGGTGGTCGAGGTCGACAACGGCGTCAGCCTCGACTTTCTCGATACCGACGCCGGGATCGTCCCCCAGCACTACGCCTTCCTGATCGGCGAAGCGGAGTTCGACCAGATCTTCGGGCGGATTCGCGAACGCGGCCTTCCGTTCTGGGCCGATCCGGGAAAGTCGCGATCGGGCCAGATCAACCATGGCGATGGGGGCCGCGGGGTGTATTTCGAGGATCCGGACGGCCATCTGCTGGAGATCCTGACTCGGCCCTACGGCAGCAGCGGCCGGTGACGAAGTGCAGGCCATCGCCGGTGAGGCGCCCGTCAATACGACCCGGGGGCGCGCCCCGACGCCGTGCTCAGGACGGTCTGGCAATTTCCGCCCCCGCGCCGGTGCCGAGATGTCGGCTGAGACCAATGCCGCCGGCGCGCATGATGGCGTCGTGATTCCAGCGGAACAGGGGCTTCAACAGCGGGGCAAGCGCGTTCATCCACGGCCGCGTGGTACGCACGTGCCATTCGTAGCGCACGGTGGTCAAGCCCCCGTCGCGACCAAGGTAGCAGCAGCCGACGCCTTCGAGTTCGCCCTCGACCCGGCCCTCGATCAGACACAAGGGCTCGACCCGCGTCACCCGGGTGACGAAGCTCAGACGGAAGGGCAACACGCTCTTGCACACATAACGCCGGCGAGCGCCGACCCCGTTGATGTCGCCGCGCGTGAGGGTGTCGACCCGCTCGACCCCGGTCCACCAGGCGGGCCACCCCTCGGCATCCATGATCGCCTCCCACACGGCATCGATCGGGGCATTGAATTGCCAGCGCGTGATCAGATCGTACTGGCTGTTCGCGGGTTCGGACATTCGGGCCTCGTCGGCTCAGGTGAAAACAGGTCGGACGCGCGGACGTCGCACTCCGCGCGCGATCGCGAAACGGCTGGCGCAAGTCGTGGGTCGGATCTCGCCCGTACTTCATCAAATACCATGCCCGCATCACCGGCCAGAATTTTCTTGCGCACGGGGGGTTGGTGCCCGCCCGCCGGATTGCCGCGACGCCGCGGCCCGGCGTACAGTGCAGCACGAATTCAAAAGCAAGACCCGGAGTGTGGGGCGGGGTCGTGATCGTTAAAGTGGGACCTGTCGAACACGCCGAGAGAACGATCAAATGTCCACCAAAGCCGAAATCGCAGCCAACACGATTGCCGACCCGCGCTGGGCAGCGGTCGTGGCGCACGACGCCGTGGCCGACGGCCAGTTCTTCTATTCGGTCAGCACCACGGGGGTCTACTGCCGCCCGTCCTGCGGCGCCCGTACGCCAAGACCGGAGCACGTCCGTTTCTTTCCGACGACCGCTGCGGCCGAGCACGCGGGTTTCCGTCCATGCAAGCGGTGCAAGCCCGATCAAGCGCCCTTGGCCGAGGTTCATGCTGCCCTGATCGCCGGCCTGTGCCGCCACATCGAGCACGCCGAACCGGCGCCGGGGCTGGAGCAACTGGCCCGCATGGCGCAGATGAGCGCCTCGCACCTGCATCGGGTGTTCAAGGCGGTCACCGGGGTGACGCCCAAAGCCTATGCGACCGCCCATCGCGCCCGGAAGATGCGAGGCGAACTCGAGCACAGCGGCACCGTCACCGAGGCCATCTACCAGGCAGGCTACGGTTCCAGCAGCCGCTTCTACGAACAGTCGAACGGACGCCTCGGCATGACCCCGAAGAACTACCGCACCGGTGGTGCCAACACCGTGATCCGGTTCGCGGTGGGCGAATGCTCGCTGGGTTCGATCCTGGTCGCCGCGAGCGAACGCGGGGTGTGCGCGATCCTGATGGGAGACGATCCCGACGCCCTGGCCCGGGATCTTCAGGACCGCTTCCCGAAGGCCGACCTCATCGGCGGCAATGCCGAGTTCGAGGAATGGGTCGCCACGGTCGTCGGCTTCGTCGAGTCGCCCAGACTGGGGCTCGAGCTCCCGCTCGACGTTCGCGGCACGGCATTCCAGCAGCGGGTGTGGAAGGCCCTGGCCGAAATTCCGCCCGGAACGACGGCGAGCTATACGGAGATCGCCCGCCGCATCGGATCGCCCACGTCGGTGCGCGCGGTCGCCCGGGCATGTGCCGCCAATGCGCTCGCGGTCGCCATCCCCTGCCACCGGGTGGTGCGCACCGATGGCGCGCTGTCCGGATACCGCTGGGGTGTCGAACGCAAGCGTGCGCTGCTGGAGCGCGAGGCCCACGCATGAACGCCGGCGTTCGACCTCACTGTCCGGGGTCCAGGGTCGCCATGCCGGCTGATTGTCGCCGGGGCGCCGGCAACGCGCGGCCAACGCCGTCAGCCGACTTCGGCGCATCCTTGCCGTGAGCACGCGACTGTCCTGCTCCTTCGCGCTGCCGACGGCGTTTCGACCGGAAGACATCCTCGCCTTCCATCGCCGCGACCCGGCGGAAGTTGCGGAACGGGTAAGCGCGACCGCGCTGCACAAGGGCCTGCGATGGAACGATGCGCCGGCTTGTTTGAGCATTCGCTTTGAATCGGGGCAGGCCGACGCGGAACTCGCCATTGACGGGGTGGCGTCTGCCGATGACGAGGCACGGCTCGCTACCATGGTCCGCCGCATCCTCGGCCTGGATCAGCGCGTCGAAGCATTCGAGGAGGGTCTGCTCGACCACCCCGAAGTCGGCACGCTGATCGCAAGCCAGCGTGGATTGCGCGTACCGCTCGCCACGACCCCTTACGAGGCATTGAGCTGGGCCATCATCGGCCAGCAGATCAGCGTCGGGGCCGCGGTTTCCATCCGGCGCAGGCTGATTCTTGCCAGCGCGGCGCGCCATTCCGACGGACTGCTGTGCTATCCGCAAGCCCGGGATATCGCCGAATTCGACGCAGAAGCCCTGCGCCGGCTCGGATTCTCGGCAAGCAAGGCCGCCACCCTGCTCACCGTATCGCGACTGGTTACCGACCACGCGCTCCCGCTCGATGCGTGGCTGCATACCCTGCCGGTGGACGAAATCCAGCAACGCCTCCTCGCCGTGCGCGGCATCGGTCCGTGGACGGTGAGCTACACCTTGCTGCGAGGTTTCGGCTGGCTGGACGGTTCGCTCCATGGCGACGTCGCCGTGCGCAGAGCGATGCAGGCGCTATTCGGCTCCGACGAGAAGATCGGCGAAGAGCGGGCAAAGTCCTGGCTGGCCGAGTTCTCGCCGTGGCGCGCCTTGCTCGCCGCGCACCTGTGGCGCCTGCTCGCCGCGAAGGCGTCCGCCAACTTCAGCGCTGCGCCCTGAGCCGAAACCAGCCGGAAGTGGCCGACGTCATAGGTCAGCGCCCCATTGGCGAGATCCCGATCAGCCAGCTGTGCAGCCACAGCACGAAAGCGACATAGAGCGCGAGGCCGCCGACCACGGCAATGACGTCGTTGGCCCGGGATGCCGGTGCGGCCGGGATCGGGCGCTGGCTGCGGCGCTTCATCGAGATGCGGTCCGCCACCGCCCAGGCGAGGAAGGCGCCGAACAGCACCACGTCCGCCAGCATGCCGTTGGCGAGCAGGTGGGCCAGCGCCCACAGCTTGGTGGCAAGCAGCATCGGATGCCGGGTGGCGGTGCGGATTCGTCCCGGCAGGTAGGCCGCAAGCAGCAGCGGGAACACCGGAACAAGGAGCAGCATCGCCAGATGGCGCAGCCATGCGGGCGGCAGGTAGAGCATCACCGGATCGAGGCGGGCGAGTTCGTAGCCGCGCACGATGAGGATGAAGCCGGCGATCGCGACCACGGAGTACACGCCCTTCCACGGCCATTCCCCCATTTTCGCGACCATGCGGTTGCGCCACGGCTCGTTGACGATGGACAGGGAATGCACGGCGAGGAACAGGACAAGGCCGAGAACGAGGACACTCATGGGTCATTTCTCCACAATGGGCAGGTGCTCACCGTAACACGCCACGCCGGGCTGCGGATGGCGCCCGATCAGCCCCCGCCCGGTTTCCCGGCGCGCTTGACGATCCCGCGCTGCGGATCGTAGCCCCATGCGGCAAGCAGGAAGAAGCCCGCCAGGCAGCCGATGACGATCGCCAGCGACTGCGGTGCCCATTGCCCGTAGAGCGCAAAACGGGTCGCTTCCACGGCGTGGGTGAACGGGTTCCAGGCGGCGATGAAGTGGATCACGGTGGCGCCGGACTCTTCGAGCTTCCACAGCGGATACAGCGCCGGCGACACGAAGAACATCGGGAAGATGACGAAGTTCATGGTGCCGGCGAAGTTCTCGAGCTGTTTCACATGGACCGACAGCAGCAGGCCGAGTGCACCGAGCATCATCCCCGACAGCACCAGCACCGGCAGTGCATAGAGCCAGCCCGACCATGGCACCCCGACGTCGAATAGCACCGCGATGGCGAGGAACACGTAGGCCTGCAGCACCGATAGCAACGTGCCCGCCAACAACTTGGCGAACAGCAGGTAGGAGCGCGGCAAGGGCGCGGTGAGAAGCAGACGCATCACCCCCATCTCGCGGTCATATACCATCGCCAGCGACGACTGCATGCCGTTGAACAGCAGCACCATGCCGAGCAGGCCGGGCACGATGTAGGTCTGATATGGAATGTAGGTGTCGTAGGGCGGGATGATCGAGACCCCGAACACATTCTGGAAGCCGGCGGCAAACACCACCAGCCACAGCAGCGGACGCACCAGGGCCGAGGCAAAACGGCCGCCCTGGCGGACGAACTTGGCCACTTCGCGGCTGGTGACGGCCTGCAGGGCGAGGAGCGCATGGCGCAATTTCATGAGGGGCTCCGGTGCGACCGATGGGTTCAGGGTTTGCAGCGGCTGTCGCGCTGATCGAAACCCAGCGTATCCATGTTGTTCTGCTGATGCAGGAAACCCTGGATCGGCGCGCGCTCGATCACCGCGTTGTGGGTGGCGAGCAGGATCGGTTGGCGCAACTGCCGGTCCCAGGAACGGAAGCCAAGCCGGTTGCCCTTGAAGCCATCGATCGTGATCTCGTCGCCGCCGAGGTAACTCACGAGTTTTGCGAATGGTGCGTTATTGGTGCGCACCACGGCCTCGACCACCGACTTGATCGCAATCCACGCCGCCCAGTCGGGGCTCGACGGCTGGCGCCCGGCCTGTTTCTGCATCCGGCTCGACAGTTGCGGCGCACCGTGACGCTCCCAGGCCCAGTGCCAGCCTTCGGCAACCAACCCCTCGCTGCCGACCACCGGGCGCGGGCGCACGGTTCGATACGGCAGGCCACGGGCAAACTCGCCTTCGCTGTCGGCGACGAACACCACATCGTGATCGGACCCGCCGGTCAGCAGCAAGGGATTGCCCTGATCACGCTGGCGCGGGTCGTTGCTGAGCACGAAGCCGCGCTTGTCCACGATCTTGAGGCCGAAGCGTTTTGCCGAGGCCTCGAAGGCCGCGCTCAGCAGCTTGTCGGCCGCCAGCGGCCCTTCGAGCAGCAGCACCGAACGCCATTTGCGCGACACCAGGTACTGCGCCATCGCGTCGGTCTGCATGGCATGGTTGGGCAAGGTGTGGAACAGATGCGGCTGGCACTGTTCCTGGCGCAGCACGTCGTCCGCGGCCGACACGTTGAACAGCAGCATTTCCTTGCCGCGGGTTGCCTTGGCCAGTTCGGCCACGACCACGGCTGGCGCATCGACCAGGAAATAGCGCACTCCACCGGCCTGCAGCGTGTTCACCTGCGCCAGCAGCGCCGCGGCGTCGGCGCCCTTCACCCGCTCGAGCGCGAACTCGAGCTTGAGCGCCTGGCCGACGAAGCGCGCTTCCCGCATCGCCACCTCGGCGCCGGCAAAGGGCTGGCCGAACGGCTGCGACAGGGTCCGATAAAAGCTCCGCTTCTCGTCATAGCGCACATCCTTGTCGAGCTCGAGAAAGGCAAAGCGGATGGTTTCGGCCGCCGCAGGAAGGCTGACCAATAGCACGGCAACGATGGCCAAGGCCTGGCGGAGCAGATTCAATAGAGTCACGAGGAATTCCCTGGAGGTGGCAACTACTCCCTCCCCCTTGAAGGGGGAGGAATAAGGTGCCGACACTGACTTCACGTCATCAATTGCCGGGTAAATAAAGGGCCCATGGGTCGCGCAAGCGGCGTATGCATCAGTCGTCGATCAACGCGGCGTAAGGCACGCGCCCGACCGGCACCGAACGCAAGACTTTGTTGGACTTCGTATCGACGATGGACAGGTCGTCCGACAGCCCGTTCACCACGAACAGCCTGCTTTCGTCACGACTGAGGGTGACGCCCCAGGCGCGCTGTCCGACCAGGACATACTCCCTGACCTTGCGGCTGGCCACATCGACCACCGCGACGTGATTGGCGCGCCCGAGGGTGACGTAGGCCGTCTTGCCGTCGCGGGTCATGGTGATGCCGACCGGGGTCACGTCGTCGGCACGGAAGCCTTTGGGCGTGAACGGCACCGTACCCTTGATCTCGTTCTTGCCGGCATCGATGACGGTGACCGACCCGCCGAGTTCGTTGGTGACCCAGATCTCGCTGCTGTCGGGGGTGGCGGCAAAGCGGCGCGGCCGGTTGCCGACCACGATGTTGGCGGTGATCTCGTTGGTCGCGGTATCGATCACATGCACCATGTTGGCGACCTCCGAGGTCACGTACAGGCGCTTGCCGTCCGGGCTCATCATGACGCCTTCGGGCTCCTCGCCGACCTCGATCTCGGCCACCGCCTTGCCGGCCGCAACATCGATCACCGAGACCTTGGCATCTTCTTCCATGGAGACATAGAAGCGCTTGCTGTCCGGGCTGAAGGCGAACATCTCCGGATCTTCGCCGACCTCGATCGAACGCTCCACCGCCAGCTTGGCGATGTCGATCACGTCGACGCGTCCGGAATTGCTCGCGACCACGAACAGCTTCTCGCCGTCGGTGCTGAACCTCATGTCGCGCGGCCGCTCGCCGGTGGGGATGGTCTTCACGACCGCGTAGGTCTTGCCATCGAGCACGGTCACTGCGTTGTCGTTCTCGCTGCTGACGAAGATCTGGCCGGTACCCTTGGCGTACGCGGCGGTCATCGGCAGGGATAGCAACACAGTGGCGGCAAGTGCCGCACTGAGCGAATTCAGTCGCATATTGGTCGTCTCCTGTTGGTTATTTATTTTACCTACTGCGTCAACTACTGCGGTGGTCCTGCCGAGGGTTCGCCACCGCCGGTCATCTGCAGAAAGGCCTCCGCCAGCGTAGCAGTCGCGGATGCAGTCACCAGCGTCTGCGGCGTCCCTTCGGCAAGAATCTTCCCCTTGTGCAGCACGATGACACGGTCGGCCACCTCGGCCTCGTCCACCAGATGCGACGCCCACAGGATGCCGACGCCCTGCTCGCGCAGCGCCAACACTTCTTCCAGCAACTGCCGGCGTGATGCGGGGTCGAGCCCCACGGTGGCCTCATCCATCAGCAGCACCGAGGGTTTATGCACCAGCGCACGGGCCAGCTCGACCTTGCGCCGATTGCCGCCGGAGAGTTCGCGCACCCGGTCGCGCGCGCGCTCGGCGAGACCCAGTCGCCGCAGCGCGTCGGCGATGCGCAGCCTGGCCTCGCGTCCGCCGATGCCATGCAGGCGCGCGTGAAAAACCAGATTCGCCTCCACGCTCAGGTCGAGATCCAGGGTCATCTGCTGGAACACCACACCGATGCGGCCGAGTGCGCGTACCGGCTCGCGCCGCATGTCGTGGCCGCACACGCGCACGATGCCGCCGTCGGCGTTGAACAACCCGGTCAGCAACTGGAACAGCGTGCTCTTGCCTGCGCCGTTCGGCCCCAGCAAGGCGACGAACTCGCCCGGCGCCACCGCCAGGCTGACGCCCTTGAGCGCTTCGCGCGGTCCGTAGGACTTGCGTACATCCTCTACCTGCAGCGACCACTGTGCCACGCCCGCTTGGTCATGCATCCGCACCCACCTCCCTGTCGTCCGTGTTGCCGGCGTGATCCGGCAGCCCGGCGAGCAACTCCGGATAGCGCTCCAGCAGCTCCCGCTGCAGGGCGACCACGCTGGCGTCGTTCGGCGAGCGCTGACCGGTAAGCCCGGTCGACCACTCGAGTACCACCCTGCCCGGCGCGCCGGACATGAAACACACCCGATCGCCGAGTGCCAGCGCCTCGCGCAGATCATGGGTCACGAACAATACGGTCGAACTGCACCGACGCCACAGATTGACCAGCATCGCCCGCAGGCGGTCGGCGGTGGGCGCATCGAGCGACACGAAGGGTTCGTCCATCAGCAGCAGTCGGGGTTCGATGACAAAGGCCCGGGCCAGCGCCACCCGGCGCTGCATGCCACCGGACAGCCGCCCGGGATAGGCATCGAACACGTCGCCGAGCTCCATCGCCTGCAGCAGCTCGCGCGCCCGCGCGGGCGCGCTCGGGTCGTCGCCCGCCACCAGCAGCACGTTGTCGAGCACGGTCAGCCACGGCATCAGACGCGGCTCCTGGAACATGAAGCCGATGCCGTCCCGTGGTGGTTGACCATCGAGGGTGACGCGCCCCTCGACCTCGTGGTCGAGTCCGCCGACGACGTTGAGCAAGGTGCTCTTGCCGCAGCCCGAGGGACCGACCACGCAGACGAACTCACCCGGCTGGAGCTGCAGCCTCAGGTCGGCCAGCGCGACGTGCGAGCGCCCGCCGCGATCCGGATAGCATTTGCGCGCGATGTCGATATCCAGCATCGTTCAGCCCCTCCACCGCGTCAGCCGGCGCTCCAGCGGGCGCAGCACAAAGGCCTCGACCACCAGCACGATGGCGGCAAACACCAGGGTGTAGGCGAGAATCCCGGCGATGTCGAAGAACTGGAAGAAGACATTGAGCTGGAACCCGATGCCGTTGCTGCGACCGAGCAGCTCCACCACCAGCACGATCTTCCAGATCAGCGACAGCCCGGTGCGCGCGGCCGCCATCAGATAGGGATAGAGCTGGGGCAGATACACCCGCGACAGCGTCCGCCAGCGTGGCAGGCGGTAGGCGTGGGCGACCTGCATCAGGCGCGGATCGATCGCGCGCGCGCCCTCGCGCACGGTGACGATCACGGTGGGGATCTTGTTGATCGCCACCGCGATGATCGCGGCCGTGTCGTTGAGGCCGAACCACACGTAACACAGGATGATCGTGACCAGCGCGGGCACGTTGAGTCCGAGCACCAGCCAGCCGTCGAGAAACAGATCGAGCTTGCGCCAGTGCCCCATGGCGATGCCGATTACGGTTCCGATCACCATCGCGGCGCTGAAGCTGATCACCACCCGCGACAGGGTGATGCCGAGGTGATACGGCATCGCCAGCGACACGGTCTCGTCGACGACACGGCCAAACACCGTCAGCGGCAGCGGCAGCGAATTGCTCTGCAGCACGACCGCGAGCACATGCCACAACACCACGAACACGAGCAAGGACGCGAGGCGCACGCCCGCGTCGCCTCCATGCCAGAACCGCCTCAAGCGCGGCCCCGCAGGTGCCGCGGCCAGGCGTAGTGCAGCGGTGTCATGGCCGGCGCGCTGAACCTTGCCGGTCACCGATCCTTGCCCCCGGCCCAGAAGGTGCCTTCGGCGAGCGTTCCGGCCTTGCCGACCAGGGCCGGCCCACCCTCGGCGGCGAGGATATCGAACACCTGGCGCGCGACCTGCTCGGCCTCGCCCATCGTCGCCGCCGGAATTCCGGCACGAAAGCCGTCGCGCAGCGCAATGAAGGTGGCATCGTCGGTGATCTTCATCATCGGCCGCAGCGTGGTCCACACCTCGTCCGATTCACGCATGTGCTGCTTGGCCGCGGCCGATGCGCGCAGGAAGCCGCGGATCGCCTCCGGATTCTTCGCCGCCCACTGTTCGCGAAAGACCCAGCCCACCAGCGGCAGTTCGCTGTGCACGCCGAGCGTGCCCAGAATCTCGCTCATGCTCAGCAAGGGCACCATGCCGGCGGCCTGCAGGCGCGCACTGTAATGCCAGAAGTTCAGCCCCGCCGGCAGCTCGCCGCGCAGCATCAGTTCGTTGAGCAGCGGCGGCGCAACGAAACTGGGTTCCAGCCAGTCTGCGGCGTCCGCACCCACGGTACGGCGGGCATAGGCGCGCAGCAGCAGCCAGCTCTTGTCGAGCGGCCCGCCGGCCACGCCCAGGCGCTTGCCCTTCAGGTCGGAGAACTGCTTCACCCCGGCGTCGGGACGCACCATCACCCCGCCCACCGCCAGCGAATACGGCACGAAGGTGAAGTCCTGCCCCTCGGCACGCTGACGCGCGACCCAGATCCAGTCATTGACCACGATATCGACCGCATCACCGAGCATGGCGATATTGGCCGCATCCTTCAGGGCGAGCGGGACGACCTCGATACGCACGCCCTCGCGCTCGGCGAACCCGCCCTTCTGCATCACCTCGAGTTCCCAGCTGACGGTGCCGAACTGCAGCACGCCTACCCGCAGCGCCGGCGGTTCGGCAGCACCAACGGGCGCGGCCGCGACGCATAGCAGCGCGACGAGCGCCAGGCCGGCTCTCAGAAACGACTTCATGGTGCTCTCCTCCGTTCTTGTTCGCTGTGCGCCCGAGGGTCGCATAGCGCTCTTATTCCGTGCCCGCTCGGCCCTTGATGAAGCCTGCTGGTGGGCTCCCTCCCCTTCAAGGGGAGGGAGCTAATCATCACCCTACTTGGGCTCGTGCACGGGCTCCGCCGACGGCGCGCTCGCCAGCACCGGTCTGCGGCGCGACTCCTCGGGCGTACGGAACACCAATGGTATATCACGGGCGACGACTTCGCCGCCCTGCGCACGCGCAACGGCCGCCATCACCACGTCGTGGCGCGGCGACTTGTCGCACACCGGGTCGGCCGCGGCCGCATCGCCGGTCAGCATGTAGGCCTGGCAGCGGCAACCGCCGTGATCCTTTTCCTTCTCCGGACAGCTCTGGCACGGCTCCTTCATCCAGCCATGGCCACGGTAACGGTTGAAGCCTTCGGACTCGAACCAGATGCGCTTCACGTCCATATCGCGCACGTTGGGGAAGTTCAGCCCCGGCAGCATCCGCGCCGTGTGACAGGGCAAGGCGGTGCCGTCCGGGGTGATGGTCAGGAACACGTTGCCCCAGCCGTTCATGCACTTCTTGGGACGGTTCTCGTAGTAGTCCGGCACCACGAAGAATATCCGGATGCGATCGCCATAACGCTCGCGGCGCTCGTTGGTGACGCGTTCGGCGCGTTCGATCTGCTCGCGCGACGGCAGCAGCTGGTCGCGGTTCAACAGCGCCCACGAGTAGTACTGGCTGTTCGCCAGCTCGAGGTACTCGGCATCGAGCGCCACCGCCATGTCGATGATCTCGCCGATGTAGTCGATATTGAGCCGGTGGATCACGCAGTTCATCACCATCGGCCAGTCGTTGTCCTTGATGATGGCGGCCACCCGCTGCTTCAGTTCGAAGGTGCGGGTGTGGGACAGGAAATCGTTGAGTTCGCGGGTCGAGTCCTGGAACGACAGCTGGATGTGGTCCAGCCCCGCCTGTTTCAGCGCGGCGGCGCGGGTCGCGGTGAGCCCGACCCCCGAGGTCAGCAGATTGGTGTAGAAGCCCAGCCGGTGCGCTTCAGCCACCAGCACCTCGAGATCGTCGCGCAGCAGCGGCTCGCCGCCGGAAAAGCCGCACTGCACGCTGCCCGCCGCCCGCGCCTCGCGCAGCACGCGCAGCCAGTCGTCGGTGGAGAGTTCGTCGGGGATATGGGCAAAATCGACCGGGTTGTAGCAGAACACGCAGTGCAGCGGACAGCGGTAGGTGACCTCGGCCAGCAGCCACAGTGGCGGGCCGGGCTGTGCCGAAACCGGAGCAGGCGCGTTCATGTCAGACCTCGACCCAATGCTGTTGTCTTGCCATGGCCAGAAAGGCGATGACGTCGGCCTGCAGGCCGGTGGCGCCGAAGGCCTGCTCCAGATCGGCCACCACCGCGTCCACCGACCGCACGCCGTCGCAACGCTTCAGGATCTCGCCCGCGCTCTGGTTGAGCTTGACCATGCCCTCGGGGTAAAGCAGCACCCAGGCCTGCTGGGCGTCTTCCCACTGCAGGCGGAACTTTCGCGACACCCTGGGCTGCATCTCGGGGCGGATCTCGGGCACCGCATTCATTGCGCCGACCCTGTACGCACGCGCGGCCCCTTGATCTCGATCTCGCACTGGCTGAGCATGATCGCGTCGGCCAGCGCCCACAGCACGTCGAGCTTGAACTGCAGGATGTCGAGCGCGCGCTGCTGCATCGCCCGGCTCTGGCTGAAGTAATCGAGCGTGAAGCGCAGGCCGTGGGCCACGTCGCGCCGCGCCTGGGTCAGCCGGTTCTTGAAGTACTGCAGCCCGGCGCTATCGACCCAGGGGTATTGCGTGGGCCAGGTGTCGATGCGCTGCTGATGGATGTGCGGTGCGAACAGCTCGGTGAGGCTCGATGCCACCGCCTCCTGCCACGGGCGCTGGCGGGCGAAGTTGATGTAGGCATCGACCGCGAAGCGTGCCGCCGGCGCCAGGTAGCGCAGCGAGGTCACGTCGTCGCGGCTCAGACCGACCGCTTCGCCGAGCCGGATCCAGGCCTCGATGCCGCCCGCATCGTGAATGCCGCCGATCTCGCAGCCGTCGTGGTCGAGAATGCGCTGGATCCATTCGCGGCGGATCTCGCGGTCCGGGCAGTTCGACAGGATCGCCGCATCCTTCACCGGAATCGCGATCTGATAGTAGAAGCGGTTCGCCACCCAGCCCTGCAGTTGCTCGCGGGTGAGCTTGCCCTCGGCCATCATCACGTGGAAGGGGTGGTAGATGTGGTAGCTGGTGCCTTTCTCGCGCAGCATGCCCTCGAACACCTCCTTGCTCCACGGCGCCTCCTGCGGGGTGACGGTGAGGTCGGCGATATGTTCGATGGTGTTCGCGGTTTGAAAGGTGTTCACAGCTCGATCTCCATGCCGTCGAAGGCGACCTCGATGCCGCGCGCAGTCAGTTCGGCGCGCTGCGGGCTGTCTTCGTCGAGTATTGGGTTGGTGTTGTTGATGTGGATCAGCACTTTGCGCGTCGTCGCCGGCAGCTGGTCGAGCCATTCGAGCAGCCCGCCCGCGCCCGACTGCGGCAGGTGACCCATGGCGCGCGAGGTCTTGGGCGAGGCGCCGAGGCGGATCATCTCGTCATCGGTCCACAAGGTGCCATCGACCAGCACGCAGTCTGCCTGCTGCATCGCGGCCCACACGTGCGGTTCCATCTGCCCCAGCCCGGGCGCATAGAACACGCGCTTGGCGCTTGCCGCATCGATCAGGCTGACACCGATGTTGTCGCCCGGCTGCGGACGGTCGCGGTGCGGCGAATAAGGCGGTGCATTGCTGATCAGCGCCAGCGCCTCGAAGCCCAGCCCCGGGCAACCGTCGATGGCGAACGCACCGGCCAACGGCACCTCGCGCCAGTCGATGCCGGCATAGTGGCCGAGCACGCCGAACACGGGATTGCCCACCGACAGATCTTCACGCACGCCCGACGTACACCATACCGGCCACGGCTGCCGATGCTCGCGCAGCATGTAGAGCCCGGTGGTGTGGTCGATCTGCGCATCGATCAGCACGATCGCCGCGATCGCGGTGTCGCGCAGCGCGCGCGCCGGCTGCAATTCGGGGAAACTGCGGATCTGTTGCAGCACGTCGGGAGACGCGTTGAACAGGACCCAATGTTCGTTGTCGCCGGACACGACGATGGACGACTGCGTCCTCGCCTGCGCACGGATGGTCCCTTTGCGCAACCCGTCGCAGTTGGGGCAATTGCAGTTCCACTGCGGAAATCCACCGCCTGCTGCGGCACCGAGTACGCGTATTCTCACACTGCCTCCCTGCGCGCGGGGCGACGCTGTACGCGCCACCCCGCCGGATCACCTTAACGGGTGGCGATGTACATCGTGATTTCAAAACCAAAACGAAAATCGCAGGCTGCAGGGGTTTCCCATTTCATGACTTGTCTCCTATTGGATGATGAAGCGACGTGGCGTTCCTGAATGACCGCTCACGACCCGAGTGTGCATTCGACGTCGCACCCGGCGCATCAGGAATCCGACCGGAATCGCCTCATGATTTTCATGAGATCACGGTCGCGGTATCGCCCGCGCCGTCAATCGAGTGGACGGCGTCGCGCTGCACCGGTTCCCCGGACTATCATCGGACCATGACCCGCTCCGCCAAACCCACCTCCGAACCCGCCCCAGAACCCACCTCGCTCCCCGGCACGACGTCTGCCGCGCTACCAGTGGCCCCGACCGCCACCGCCTCTCCGCGCGCGGAAGGTGCGCTGTTCGCGCCGCTCGAACCCTACGACCACGGCATGCTCGACGTTGGCGACGGCCATCGCGTGTACTTCGAACAATGCGGCACCCCCGACGGCATGCCCGTGCTGTTCCTGCACGGCGGCCCAGGAAGTGGCTGCAGCCCCCGCCACCGCCAGCTCCTCGACCCCCAGCGTTTCCGCACCGTGCTGTTCGACCAGCGCGGCTGCGGGCGCAGCACCCCGCGTGGCGAACTGACGGCCAACACCACCGCCCACCTGGTCGCCGACATCGAGCGCCTGCGCGCACACCTGGGGATCGAACGCTGGCTGGTGTTCGGCGGCTCGTGGGGCTCGAGCCTGGCGCTGGCCTACTGCGCGCAACACCCGGCCGCCTGCCTCGGCGCCATCCTGCGCGGGATTTTCCTGACCGGGCGTGCGGACATTGACTGGTTCTTTCGCGGTGCGGGTGCAGTGCGGCCCGAGGCCTGGGCGCGTCTCGTTGCGCCTTTGAGCGACGTGCAGCGGGCGAACGTTGCCGAGCACTATCTGAACGCAGTTCGCGCTCCGGAGCGCCACGCGGCGATTGCCGCGGTCGAGAGGTGGATGCATTGGGAGGCAGCGCTATCGAGTCCTGGGCGCCGGGCGCCCGAGTTGCCCAGACTGGAAGGCGATGCGATCGAGGCCGCGCTCGACAAGTATCGCGTTCAGGCGCATTACCTCGCACATGAGTGCTTCATTGGCGAAGACGCGGCACTGAAGTTTGCTGCGGCAATTGGCGGGATACCGACGGCGATTCTGCATGGCAGGCTGGATCTGGTGTGCCGGCCGGAGAATGCGCTAAAGCTGAGTCGTGCGCTGCCGGGTAGCAAACTCCGGTTTATTGACGACGCGGGACACAACCCGTTCGATGCGCCGATGGCTGGGGCATTGGTCTGGGCGGCAAGCCACTTTCACCGTTACGGAAGCTTTTCGGCATGGGATGCGGAGTTTGACTGCTGATCTTGCATCCAGACAATTTCATAGAAGACCGATGACCTCATGCAGACCTGTTCAATTGGGGCGTCCGGGTGCAGCGCGAGCATGCCGCTGGCCGCGGCGCCGAGCATGTCGGCGATGTGCGCGAGCCACCCGGATGCGCCCTCCCCAGATACCACGGACGCGATTGTCTCTTCCATTGCTGGTCTTTATCCATGGGCACGCTATGGATATCACTAGATCGGCGACATCCGGTAAGCATCTGTCCTTATGCGTAGGTGTTTTCCATAGGGCATTCTTCCGAGCCACAAGGTCGCGCGCATCGACTTCGACAAGGCGTCGCCGCCGAGGGCCGGCTAGAGCACCACCTGCTGCCGGCCAGACTGACCGATCGCAATCCTGCGGTATGCGCAACGACCATGCCGACGCATGAACAGCGAATTCGCAATCAGCCAGACTCTTACCACCCGCGTCGCATTGCCGCCGACGATGCGCCGGTAGTCATCGAACAGGTCGCGGCGTTCATTGAGTTCCACGCCCAGCTCGCTCACCCCGCTACGCTGCACCACATGGATCTCGACCGCATCCCAGCCCGGGATCGGGCAACGGAACACCTTGCCGACCGGCAGGCTCGAACTCCACATATAGGTGATGTCCTGACCGTCGTCGAACTCGACCGCGATCGACAGATAGTCATGGTTGAGCAGCTGGTCTTCGGGCACGGACGATGGCAGACGATCCACCACCCAGCGCCAGTCGAGTTGCAGCCCTGGCCGCAAGGGCTGATCGGCAAGCGGGTACTGCAGGATGCCGACGTTCTTGTGCGTCTCGCAGGCGATGTCGCCGCCCGGCGCTTCGGTAAAGATGCCACCGTCGCCAAAGGCAAAGAAATTGTGCCAGCCGGCCGGCATCAAGCGCGCCTGTCGCATGCGCTGCAGTTCGGCGCGCACCATGCCGTTCACATCGCCCTGGGCCGACAGGGCCAGCAGCCCGTCCTGCGCTTCGCCATTCCACACGACGGCCACCCCCTCCACCTGCCCCTGCGCGGCGAGATACTGCTCGACCGGCACCCACAGTTCGCCCCGCGGACTGGCAAACTCGCCCACGGAACGCGCGATCTGCAAGCTACCGTCCCGATCTGCGGTCAAGGTGCCCGTGTTCTGCATGCAGTTGTGGATGGCACTGTTCTCGGTGTGCCCCGCCACCCGGGCGAAGAACACGAAGCCAGGCTCCAGCCAACGCCCATGGTCCTTGCTGAACCACCATACGCCGTCGAGAAAGAACGACACCTGCTGACCGGCCTCGAGCGCCCCCAGTGTCTGGCTCCAGGGCAGGGTCGCCGGCGTGATCGTGAAATGCTCGATCCGGGCCACCGCGGCGATCCCTTCGGCCAGCCGCGCAAAACCCGACGCCAGGACTGCGGCGCTGGCGCCGGCGTCGGGCGCCGGCGACTGCATGTCCGCATAGGCCAACGCGCACGGTCCGGCAAGAAGCGGCGCGGCCACCAGCCCTTTCACCCATTGCCGACGTCCGGCATTGATGAGGCCGTGCCGACCATGATCGTGAGCACAAGCCGTTGGGGATGTTGCGCACGCTCCCGTTGGCTGCCCATCGGCGGCCGGGGCGATATTCTCATGTAGTGACACCAGGCGTCTCCTTGATCGTGGGCTCGGCCCTGCAAGCGATATGCATCCGAGCTGCGGCGCATGGTAGCGCCGGCCACGACCCGCAAGCGCCGAGCGACCCGACAGCGGGCAATTTGCCCGGAATGGCACAGGGGGCTTCCGTCAGCGAGGCGCAGGCGGGAAGATAGCGCACCATGCATGCCGACACCGCCAGCCCTGACGCTTCAAGCACCCGACTTCCATGCAATGGGGTGACGGATGCGCCGCCCGTCGGGCCCACCGCCGCTGCGCTCGATCTGCAGCGCAGCCTGCTGTTACGCCTGCTGGTTTTTGCCTTGATCTCGGCGCTCGTCCTGCTCGCCCTCCACGCCTGGCAGGTGCGGCGCGACGCGCTTGCCGATGTATCCCCGACCACGGCCATCGTCCAGCAACTACTGAACCAGGATCAGCCCCGTCAGGCCGACACATTCAACCGCGAGTCGATCCGGGTGGATCTTGCGATACTCGAGCCCCTGGCACGCCGCCTGGCCTTCTGCGTCGAGGTCGAAGACCTGTGGGTGCGCATCATCGCGGCGACGTGCATGCGCCCCTCGCCGCCGCGCCCCGGCGCCGCAACACTCGCACGCTGGCTGGAAGCCGCCCACGTTGCGACCGATGCGGCGCGACGACCCTTGCTGCGAGCGCCTGGCGTCACTGTGGGCGAAGTCCGCGTACGCCCGGATTGGCAGGCGGAAGCGTCGCGCTGGTTGTCCGCGGTTTACGTGGTCGTGGCAAGCTGGGTGGCGCTCGGTATTTTGGCGGCAGTCATCGTGCTGCCGGTCCGCCGCGCCCTGCGCCCGGCCGACCAAATCCTGGCGGCGATCGGCCGCCTTGAGGCGGGAGACACCCAGGTACGCCTGCCGCCCTTCGAGCTTCACGAGTTCCGCAAGATCGCGAACGAATTCAACAGCCTCGCCGCCCAACTGGCCGAAACCCGCGCCGCGGAACGCAGGCTGGCCACAAGGCTGCTCGACGTACGCGAACGCGAACGCCACTACCTTGCACGCGAGCTGCACGACGACATGGGCCAGCACCTGACTTCGCTGCGGGCGGACACCGCCTATCTGCGGCAGTCTCTCGCCGCGCCGGCGTCGCCCCTTGGCGCGGTACTCGACAGTCTCAGTGACGCCCTTGCGCGCATGCATGAAAGTATCCAGAACATCGTCCACCGCCTGCGTCCGGCCCGGCTGGACGCATTCGGCCTCAGCGCCAGCCTGGAACACCTGGTCTCCGCCTGCGCACGTGCCCCTGTTACGGGCACCCCCTGTATCGAATTCCGCCATCACGGACCACTCGACACCCTTCCCCCTGCCCTGGCAACCCATCTCTATCGCATCGTGCAGGAAGGGCTCACCAACGCCCTTCGTCACGCTGCAGCCAGCCTCATCGAGATCGACCTGGGCGTGGACGAAGATCGGCTTACGCTGTCCATCCGCGACGACGGCAAAGGCGACGACGACGCCTGTCCAGCGCCGGACGGACACGGCCGAGTGGGCATCCGCGAACGCGTATCCGCCCTGGGTGGCCGAGTCGCGTGGCAAACCGCTGCGGGAATGGGCACGCATCTCGTCGTCGAACTCCCGTCCCGGTCCCTGGGTACCGAGGCGCCATGATCCGTCTCCTGTTGATCGACGATCACGCAGTCGTCCGCCAGGGCTATCGCCGCCTGCTCGAACTACAGGGCACGATGACGGTGGTGGGCGAAGCCGGCACCGGCGCGGACGGCATGCATCTGTGGCGCGAGCGCCAACCCGATCTGTGCATCATCGATCTGGCCCTTCCTGACCTTGGCGGTCTTGAATTGATCACGCGCATCCGGCAACGCGATCGCGAAGCCCGCCTGCTGGCCTTCAGCATGCACCGCGACGCGCTATGGGCGTGCCGCGCACTGGAAGCCGGCGCCCTCGGCTATGTCACCAAGAGCAGTCCTCCCGAAGTTCTGCTCCAGGCGGTGAACGAGCTTGCCGGACGACGCTCGTTCGTCAGCCCCGACCTCGCCCGGGACGTCCGACGCCTGCGTGGAGAAGGCGACGGGCAGATGGCCGACGCACTGACGCCGCGCGAAACCGAAATCCTGAGATTGCTGCTCGACGGTCGCACAGCCGCGGATATCGCCCGCATCCTGTCACTCAGCCCGAAGACCGTGCACAACACGCACTACCAGATCAAGGCCAAACTCGGTGCGGGCAACGACTTCGAGCTCGTGCGCGCCGCCCGGAGGATCGGCTTTGATCCCTGACCCCGCACCGGCCCGGTTCGCTGACAACCCATGGGCAAAGCTTCAGTGGCCTGGGTCCCGACGGCGCAGATAGTCTGCAGCCTGAGCATCCCCCTCGTCCGCCGCCCGTTGCAGCCAGTAGCGTGCACGCACCGGGTCGGCGGCCACGCCGCGGCCTTCGGCCAGCGCCACACCCCAGTGGTACCGGGCCAGGGTCGCATACCCGCCCTGCTCGTCCGTCATCGCGCCGCGCTCCATCAGGCGTGCGGCACGGCCTTCATCGCGCGCCACGCCGATGCCCGACTCCAGGATCTGCGCCAGCCAGATCATCGAATACACATCGTTCCAGCGCGCAATGCAATCTTCGAAGATCCGGATCGCCGATGCGTGATCGCCCGTTTTTTCGGCGACATAGCCGTAGAGGCACTTGATCCGCCGTGGACTATCGACGAAATGGCGATAGCTCAGATCGCCCTCGTCGCCGGCCGACGCCATCTGTGGCTGCAACAACATGAGCGTAGCCGCCAGGCCCACGCGAGCCCGCCGCCTCATGGTCGCACGCCCGCGAAATCGGGATCGCGGAACAAACTGCCATCCACCCGTCGCCAGGCAGTATGCGATCCGGTGCGCAAGAACTCCGCTGCGGCGCTGTCACCCAGGTTCGCCGCCGTCTGGAAAAGCGCCAGCGCACGGACACGGTCTGCCGGCGTTCCCACGCCGAAATAAAGTGCGGTGGCATAAAGCGTCTTGGCCACGATGTGGTACTCGGTATTGTCTGCCGCGGCCGCCCGCGCGAGAAAATGGACGGCCCGCTCTGCGCGTTGGGGCACACCCGCCCCCGTCTCGTAAAGCTGCGATATCCGGACCAAACCAATGGCGTGGTTCTGACGCGCGCACAGACTGAGCAGTTTCAGCGTGGTCTCGTGATCGCCGCACTTCTCGAGCTCGAGCAGCGCGGACGAGAAATTGCCCGTGCTCAGGCCGCAATCCGTAGCCGCCTCCAGACTCGGTTCGGGCACCTCGTCATGACGCGGGTCCGGCTGCAATCCGCGACAGTAACGGTTGCGATGCAGCTGCTCCAGCGCGGTGGCCGCAACACCGTCCGCCCACAGCCGAAACCCCGTGGAATCGGCTGTTGCGCCCGACCACACCAGGCGCGAGCCGCCATGCGTCTCGTCCCAGTCCACGGACACACTGATGGGTCGGGCGTCCTCCAGGCTGATCGTGGCTTCGAAACGCGCCGGATCGGCGTCGAGCACACGGACGCCACTGCCCAGCACTGCATTCCAGACCCGCTCCGGGCCGGCCGTCAACATGCGCTCCATCGTCGTCGCCCCCGCTTCGAGTGTCAGAAGCGACAATACGGCGCCTGCCATTCCCGCTACCACGGTTCGTTTCATGATCTCCCCCGCATTCGACCCGCAGATTCTAGGAAGAGAAGATTCACCGCGTCCCGGGCAAAACACCCGCCGCAAGCTGCGCAACGGCCCGCCGGCAATCCCCTCGAACGCGCTCCGGGGCCTCACTCGTCCAGCGACCGCCCCTCGGATGCGAGCCCGAGTCGCATCAGCATTGCGTCCTTTTCCGCGCGGACGATGGGGTGGTAGCAGTCCGCCGGTTGCGCGCCCAGGTGGCCGACACAGGCATTGCAGTCGACGCAGCGCGGGCCGCGCTCGTTGTTGCGCAGGTGGTGGTAGAGCAAGGGGTCGGCGATGAAGGCACGGCCGGCGGAGACGATGTCGCACAGCCCCTGTTCGAGGGCGCGCTGCATCGCCTCGCGGGTGAGAAAGCCGCCGACGCAGATGACGGGTATCGACAGCCTGTCCTTGAACGCTCCCGTGTAGCGCAGGTTGAAGCCCTCGCGCGCGGGCCAGAACAGATTGAAAGCCACGGCCATCAGCGGCCACAGCAGGCGGAAGCCCCAGCGGCGGCCAAAGGGCAGCTCGCGCATGCTGCCCCGGACCATGTTGCGCAGACAGCGTCCGAAGGTGCCGCGCACCATGGGAAAGCCGGATTCGTAGTGGCCGACCGAGACCTCGATCGCATCGACGCCCTCTCCCTCCAGTATCGCTGCGATCGCCACCAGCTCGGGCGTTTTGAGGCCGGGCCGGAGCGGCAGGTAGTCCGAACCGTTCAGCTTGACGATGAGCGGAAAGCCGGGCTCCACGCGCATGCGGATGGCACGGATCACGTCCCGCAGCAGTTTCATCCGGTTTTCCGCCGAGCCGCCGTAGGCATCGGTGCGTCGATTGGTGTATGGGGTCAGGAACTGGCTCATCAGATAGCCGTTGGCGGCATGGATCTGCACGCCGTCGAAACCTGCGTCCTGGCAGCGTTCGGCGGCGTCGGCGTACTGTCCGACGATGCGCTCGATCTCGTCTATCGTCAGCGGGCGGGGCCGGGTGCCCGTCACCAGTTCAGTGCAATCCGAGGCCGACACCGCTTCGTCCAGGCCCGCGAAGCGTGGCACGACCTGGCGGCCGCAATGATTGAGCTGGGCGAATATTCGCGATCCGTGCAGATGCACCGCCGCGACCAGTTGCGTGAGCCCGGGCATCTTGTCTTCGTCGTCCGCGCCGACCTGCCTGGGTGCCGACTTGCCGTCCGCACTGACATAGATGTTGCCGGTGATGATCAGGGGCGTCCCGCCCCTGGCCATGGGCAGGTAGAAATCGATGAGTTCGCGGGTAACGAAGCCCTGGTCGTCTGCCCGCGTCTCCGCGGTGGCGGTCTTGATCAGGCGCCCGGGCAGCATGAGCTTGCCGATGGCGATGGGCGAAAACAGTATGCTCTGCTGCATCGGCATGTCGGCCTCCTGTGGGGGTTGGACCTGGCGCCCGCACGTGTCCCGCTCGCCCCCTTGGAGGTATAGCACTTCCTCGGCTGCCGTCCGCCTGCAGGCGGCGTCACTGCTCGCTGATGAACGGTACGCCACAGCCAGGGCGGACCGCCTTCACCCCACGATGAAGGCGCGCACCTTGGCCGGCACGGACCATGCTCCTGTTTTCATGGCTTAGGTTTTCGTTCCAGATCCTGGACTGACGAGCTCACGCGGGGAGCAGCGTGCGCGTCAGTCCGCGCCGCCGGCATATCATCGTCATTGGTGACGAGCTTCGGTATCGGTTCGAGCGACAGTCGCTGCGCGAGCTTGAGATCGTCGGCTGACAGGTTGCGAATCACGTTTTCGCGTTCTCGTGCGGCGTCCAGATTGTGCTTGGCCGCGGCACGGTTCATCCAGACATAGGCGTACACCGGACTTCTCTCGAAGCCGACTCCGTCGCGCCAAAACCGCCCGAGCTCGAGCATGCCTTCCGGGTCCTCCGCGTACGCCGCACGCTCAACCCAACGGGCTGCCAATGCGTAGTTCTGCACCGCGCCAATGCCAGTGCGGAACACCTGGGAGAGCTTGATCATCGCGCCCGTATGCCCCTTCTCGGCAGCCCTGGTCAGCCATGTCAGCGCTTCAGCACCATCGTGTCCGTCCAGTGCCGCGTCCACCAACAGCTTTCGACCGACCCTGAACTGGGCCTCCGCGTCGCCGGCTCCGGCTGCAGCGAAAGTCTCGGCGTTCAGCTGCACGTAGGCGTCGGGCTCGACACGCGTTTCCTGTTCGTCGCGGTCGGGGCCGCCGCTGAACAGCAGCGCAACGCCGATCAGTCCGAGCAATACGAAACTGCCAGTGAGGACCGGTAGTGTCGTATTGACCCTCTCTTTGCGCGCCCGAGCGAGAAAGCGGTGCGAACAGCTCACGCACCGGTAGGGATGCGTGTCAGGGTTCGATTGCTTCTCGGTCCGAGACTGCCATTTCGATTCCCGCACCTGGGTCGATCCGCACTCGGGGCATGCGAGCTTGCTATCGAGATACATCTTTCCGGCGTCCCTTCAGACGAGATCATTATTTGTTTGGATGCTGCGGGGTGGACTCCAATCTCAGCAACGTGCCTCCGGACACAGCATGAATTCTAGTCGGGATTCAAAATGAATGCTGCGGGACAAGGGCGGATCACGATCGTAAAGTGCGGGCGATGACGTCGGCTAACGCGCGTTAGTCCGCCGTATGACGATCACCAGGCTGCGATGACACTCGAGTGCCTCCTGGTATGCGCTGCTGCATTGGTATGTCGGGCTCCTGTGGGATTGGACCTGGCAGCAGTGCAACCCGCCGCGTCGGACATTCATCATGTCGCGCGCAACGCAATGACCGGGCATCGTCAGTCCCGCCCTGCCCGCAGCATCTACAGGCCGGCCCCGGCCGCATCGGCCTGCATCTGGGGGAAGACCACGCTGCAACGCACGCCCGCGGGCGGTCCCCCTTTTTTGCCTGACAGTTCGAGCCTCACCCGGAAAGTACCGCTGGCCGCGTCGAGTACCGGGTCGATGACGGAGACGGTCGCGCGATAATTGCCGCCGAAGCCCTCCGGGCTGACCTCCCCGGTCATGCCGACCTTCAGTCGGCCGTAGGCCTGTACCGGCAGCACGACCTCGACGCGCAGCGGGTCGATCTGGGCCAGCGTCAGGATCGGCTTGCGGCCGGTGCCCGATTCCGCCAGATCGCCGGGGTTGAGCATGCGATCCATGACGACGCCGTCGAACGGGCTGCGAAGCACACGCTGTTTGAGCAGTTCGAGCGCACGCCGGTATTCCCGTTGCGAGACCTCCCGGGTCTCTGTCGCTTCACGCAGTTCCGACTCGGCAAGCTGCCATTCGGTCTCGGCTTCGTCGCGCGCCTGGGCGGCGACGAAATTCTGGTTGTGCAACTCGCGCTGGCGCGCGACCTTCTTTCGCGCATAGTCGAGCCGATCGCGGGCCGCCGCAATGCGGGCGCCCATCTGCGCCCGGTAACGGGCAAGCTCCACCGTCGAGCGCTCCACTTCCGAGTGCAGCTCCACCAGCACCTGATCCCGTATCACCGGGTCGCCGCGCTGCACGTTGATCTTGCCGATCAGCCCTTCGACCGGGCTGCGCAGTTCGACGACCTGAACCGGTTCGATCAGGCACTCGTAGGGCGCGGCGGCATGCGCCGCCACCGCACCGAAGCAGAACACCACCGCCAACCCGCCCCCAAAGACCATCCGCCGTCCTATCGTTCGCATTCGCACTCTCCTCGCCGACATCGCCTCATTCCCCCTGGCCGGAAAAGGCCAGCAATTTTTCCATGCGACGATCGAGCTTCAGGTTCTCCATCCGCACGCGGGCGCTGCGCTGCTCGGAGGCAGCCTGCGCCCTGCGCCGCAGGCTGCGCAATCCCCACTGCGGCACGCCGTCGCCCTGGGCCGCAAGGCGCCTGAACCAGGCGGTCAGGCGGCGGGCATGCACCGCGAAGATTTCATCCTCGAGCGAGACGATCACCTCGCAACTGCCGGGATCTCCCTGGCGGGCGCAGCGCCCGAAGAGCTGGCGATCCACCCGGCGCGACTCATGAAACTCGGTGAGGATGACGTGCAGCCCGCCGCGCTCCGCGACGCCCACGCCGAGGCGAATGTCGGTGCCCCGCCCGGCCATGTTGGTCGCGACCGTCACCCGCCCGCCCTGGCCCGCTTCGGCGACGATCCGCGCCTCCGCACTGTCCTGCTTGGCGTTGAGCAGGGCATGCTCGATCCCGTGTTCCGCGAGCACCCGGCTCAGTTCTTCCGAGGCCTGCACCGAACGGGTGCCGATCAGCACCGGCCGGGCGTCGCGAACGGCCACCTCTTTCATCCGCTCGGCCACGAGACGCCACTTTTCTTCCTGTGTCCGGCACAGGCGGTCGGGAAGACGTTGCCTTTGCGACGGCCGGTTGAGCGGAACCGTCACCACGTCGAGACGGTAGACCTTGCGGATCTCCGGCGCCACTTCGCGCGCCGTGCCGCTCATCCCGGCCAGGCGCAGGTAGCGCCGAAACAGGCGCTGGTAGGTAATGCGCGCGAGCGTCTCACGACGCTCGCTCAATTCGCAGCCCTCCTTGGTCTCGATCATCTGGTGCAAGCCCCCCTCCCACGAACGGTCCGGCATCACCCGTCCGGTAGATTCGTCCACGATCTGGACCTTTCCGTCGCTGACGACGTAGTGCTGGTCCCGATGGAAGAGGCACAGCGCGGACAAGGCCTGGCTCACCCGCTCCTCGCGTTCGCGCGACAGCGCCCACGCGCCTTGCAGGCCGGCCGCGAGGGACTCGAGTCGCTCCTCGCCGTCGGCGGTGAGGCTCACGCGCCGTTCGCCCACGTCCACCCGGTAATCCGTGCCGGCCACCAGCGCCCGCGCAAGCTCGAACGCCCGCCGGCAGCCCTCCTCGTGCCCTCTGGAAGGCACCGACGAGGACAGGATCAAAGGCGTGCGCGCCTCGTCCACGAACACGCTGTCGGCCTCGTCCACCAGGCCATACCAGAGCCCGCGCAAGACCAGTTGGCCATCGCGTGCGGCCGCACCGCCCAGCCCATCGAGGGCAAGATGCAGCCGGCTCGTGCGGCCGCCCGACTGGGTGCGATCGCGCAGGTAGTCGAAGGCGAGCTCCTTGTTGCTGCAGTAGGTGACCGACCGGGCGTAGGCCTCGCGCCGTGCCGCCGGCGGCATGCCCTGTACCACCTGGCCGACACCCAAACCGAAGAACTCGTATAGCGGCCCCATTTCCTCGGCATCACGCGCGGCAAGGTAGTCGTTCACCGTGATCACGTGCACCGGATACCCCGCCAGCGCCATGGCGCAGGACGGGAGCGTGGCAGCGAAGGTCTTTCCCTCGCCGGTGGCCATCTCCACCAGGCGGCCCTCGAGCAGCGCGGCCCCCGCCATCAGTTGCGAGGGATAATGGCGCCGGCCCAGCACCCGCGCGGCGCCTTCCCGAACCAGGGCGAAGGTCTCGGCAACCAGCTCGGGGCCGAATCCCTCACGCCGGAGCCGACGGCGCAGGCCCTTCGCCCGTTCGAGCAGGCGGGCGTCGCTATCGGAACGCAGCGTCTCTCCCTCGCGATCGACCCGTTCCACCAGATTCTCGAGCTGGCGGGACGGACGCCGGACGCGCTCGGGCAAGGCGCCGGTGGCGCGGGCGATCAGGAATTCCGCAGCCTGGTCGTGCCAGCGCCCCTCGTCTTCGGCGCGCTCCGGGTAGGGCCGCGATGGCGCGAAGTCGAGTACGTCGGCAAACACCGCCGTCCTAGACATTGAAGTGGGCCAGGAACAACCGCCGCACGGCGCGATACCACTGGCGGGCCAGCGGCTCGGGGCGGAAGTCGAAACGCACCTGCACGCGCTGGCCGAAGAAGGCCACGTGGGTATCGCCCTCGAGCACGACGTCGAGCTGGAACATGCGCGCCAGCGCCTTGTCCCCCCGGGGATCCTGGGGATCGACCGAGATCTGTCCACCGCCCGCAGTCGTCAGGGCGCGGCTGGGCAACGCCGCTTCGCCGGCCGGCACCATCCGTATGATTCGACCGTCCAGCGCTTCGGCGAGATTGTGGGCCATCCGAATCTGCACCCGGTCGGTCGCGAGCCGGACCTGATCGATCTCATCCTGGCTGACCACCACCCGGGCCAGGGGCCTCATCCTGTCGGTCACGTAGCCGAGCGGCTCCCCTTTGGCGAAATAGCGGCCCTCCATGTCACGCCAGCCCGGTGCGATGAAAACACCCTCTGCGGTGCTGTGCGCCACCAGGTCTGCAGAGCGCGCGCGCAGGTGCGCGAGCCCGACCCGTTCCGCCGCGAGTTGCTCGCCGATCAGCTGCGCCCGCACACGCTCTTCGACGTAATAGGCGGCATAGGTTGCCTCCAGCTCGGTCACGCGGGCTTCGCCCTGCCGGATCAGGGCATCCAACTCGGGATCGTAGCTCTGCGCCAGAACGTCACCTGTTACCACACGGGTGCCGGGTTCGACCACGAAGCGTCGCAGGAAGCCGTTGGCGCCGGCCCGCACCGTGGCCTGTTCGGACAGCCAGACGACGCCCTCGGCCTGGCTGCGAAACGGCGCCGGAACGAGCAAGAGGAGCAGCACCGCGGCGCCCGCGATCCCCGCGGCGATACCGAGCGCGCGACCGCGCCGGCGGTGCACCCGCGGATGGGTGAGGAGGTGGCGCATGCCCTTGACCAGCGGCACCACCGCGGTGGCGATCAGGGCCCAGATCGCGAGCACAACGCCCACGACGAAGAACCGGCTGGCGATGAACAGCGCGATCGCCACCGTGACCAGAACCCGATACACCGACGACGCGAAGCCGTAGAAAACGAACCAGATCTTTTCGCCACGCGAGGCCTCGGGCGGCTCCAGCCCCTCCACCCTCAGCAGATAACGCTCCAGCAGGTAGCCCCAGTAGGCCAGCGAACGCTGGGCGAGATTGGGGATCTCGATCAGGTCGGCAAGGATGTAGTAGGCGTCGTAACGCAACAAGGGGTTGCCGTTGAACAGCACGGTGGACACCCCCGCCACGACCATCACGTTGTAGGCCACGGCGCGCGCCATGCCCGGTTCCACCAGCAACCACACATAGAACGCGATGGCGGCGATGAAGAGTTCGACGATCATGCCCGCCGCGGCGACGAGGGCACGCCGGTACTTGGAGGGAAAGACCGTGGCCGAAGACGCCTCGACATAGGGCACCGGGAAAAGCACCAGCAGCATGAGGCCCATGTCGTGCACTTCGCCGCCACCGGTCTTCGTCGCGGTCGCGTGCCCCAGTTCGTGCAGGATCTTGATGACCGGGAAGACCAGCCACAACAGCACCAGATTGTCCGCACCGAGGACTCGGTCGGAGAAATTGTGGCTGAGCGCCAGCCAATGCACCGGTACGAGGAACAGGGCGGGCAACACCACGGCCAGCCACAGGAGCGCGCCCCACCGCCCCCACAAGGGCCGAACGAAGGGGTCGATGCGATTGAGAAAGGCGTCGGGATCCCACAACGGCATGCGCAGCGCCATCGGGTTGGCGTAGGAGCGCTTCCGCTTCGCCCGGCTTTGCCGTTCGCCGCGCTCGAAGATCTCCGCTACGTCCGGGGTCACGTCGGCGCGCAACAGGTCGGCGCCGTGCAACTGCGCGAGCAACTGGATGATCTCGTCCTGGGTCGGGGCGTCGTCCCCCAGCCGGCGCCCGGCCAGGGCCCACAGGTCGGCGACTGTGCGCTCGCCGTTCATCGCCGCAATCACCAGCCGCGCGGACGGCGTGAACCGATGAACCCGGTTCGACGCAGGATCCTGCAGCAGATACCACACTTCGCCCCGGTAGCGATGTCGGTGCAGACGCACCTGGGTGCGCAGCGCCGGCTTCAGCGCCGCGACGCGATACCAGATGCTGCTGAGGAGTGGCGCCGTCATCGGCCTGCCACCGGACGCTCGCCCCGGTTCATGGGAGCCGGTTCCACGCCCACAGACGCAGCCAGTCGACCAGGCTGTGGGTCAGGATCCAGAGCAGGCGGCGCTTGCCGGCGTCGACCTTGCCCACGCCTTCCATGCCGGGCTGCAGGCGCGTGGACGGATGCAGCAGACGTGCCTCCACGCGGAAGTAGTTGTGTCCGTCGGCGGCGGTGGCCACCGGCGTCATCTGCTCCACCTTGAACGGCATGATCTCGTGCGCGATCCCGGACAGCACGAGATTGCCGGAATGGCCGAGGCCGACGTTGGTGATGTCACGCTCGTCCACCTGCAGGATCACCCGATAGGCGTCGAGCGGCGCGACCTCGAACAGTTTCTCGCCGAGCTTCACCGGCGAGCCGAGCAACTGGCTCAGGTCGCCGGACACCACGATGCCGTCGAAGGGTGCGACCAGCGTCGCACGCGCGAGCTTGTCCTCCACCAGCGCAAGCTGGGCCTCGGCCTGGCTGACCTGGGCCGCCAGCACCGTCATCGACGCGCGCTCGCCGGCCGCAAAGGCCTGCCGATGCTTGCGCAGGAGCTGTTCGCGCTCGGACAGCCAGCGTGTCGTTTCGAACCGGAGTTCGCGGTCGTCCAGCCGGCACAGCACCTGCCCCTGCTTCACCCGGTCGCCCGCCCTGACCAGGCTTTCGACTACATAGCCGTCGAAAGGCGCGACCGCGGCGCGTTGAACTGCGCCTTCGATCACCGTCCTGGCACTGACGCGGTAGTCGGTTTCCACCAGGGTCAGGACGAGGGTCACCGCCGCAAGCACGAGCACGATCAGCTTGGCCCCGGGGTGGCGCGGACCGAACACGCTGCGAACGAGCCCGGAGGCAGTCGCACCCGCATGCGCCAGGAGGTTCTTGTCGTTTTCGCGCTTGAGCGTCAGGATCGGCCCCAGCAGCAGACCGACGGTCTTCACGAGTTCGACCGCGCCCTCATCGAAGGGCGTCTCGCCGGTACGCTCCAGGGTCAGCACGCCGCAGGTCACGCCCGCTTCCACGAGGGGCACCGAAACAATCCCGCTGTCGCGGCACTGGCGCGCCAGATCGGCGTGGGCCAGCAAGCCCAGGTCGTCGGTCTCGGCAACGGGGTAGGTGATGGGCACATCGAGATCGAGCACCTCGTCCATCGCCGCGCCGATGCCGCGCACGAGTTCCGCCTTGGGGTCGAAGTTGGCGGTATGGGAAATGGCCTCCACCCTGATGCTGCCCGCGGTCTCCCACCCCAGGCTGACCCGCTCGCACTCCAGCCGTGCGGCCAGTTCATTGGCCACCGCCAGCGCTGCGGAGCCGAAGCGGCGCTCCTGCAGGGCGGTCGCGACCAGATCGGCCGCCACGCCGAGGCGATCGAGTCGCCCCTGAAGTCGCGCCATGGCATGCTGGCGAAAATCATCGACCAGCCAGGCAGTCGCCCAATGGACCTGCCGCAGCGCGCGCTTGAGCTCGGCCTCGCTGCGCGGTGCCAGGTCCAGCACCACCGCAGCCTCGAGCGCCCCCGAAACCTGCACCGGATAGCCGACATAGGCCGGCTGATTCGGTGCGGGAGGCGACACGCCGTCGGGCGCCGAGGCGATGCCGCGGCCTTCGGTCAGGGTCCGTTCGGCGACCTGGGCAAGGTACTGCATCGTCCGCCCGGCATCGGGCCACACCGCGGCGACGGCATAGGCCCCCTGCTGATCGGAGCGGGTCAGGAGCAGCGCACCGTTGACCCGATCGACCTGGGTGCACAGGATGACCAGCCAACTCCGGCAGAACGCCGCGCTATCGGATGGCTCCGAGAACTGGGCCCACGCCGCCGATTCCGCGCGTGCATGATCCTCGGCGGCGATGGAATGGACGGAGGCCGTCTGCGTCATCGTGCTCGGACTCCGCTCGAATCGATTTCAGGACGGCAGAGGGTTGCCCGCGGGCGAGCGGTCGCCCCTCCGCCCGCATCCACCCACATGGGCCTCATCGCAGGGTCGCGTGCTCTGCCGATCCGTCCTCCGTGGTCCCCGGCTCATCCGTCTGCGCCGATGTTTCAGGCAACGCCGCGGGGGCGGCCATCATGCGATCACGCATCACGTTGAAGTTCCGCATCGACTGCAGATGCAGGTAGAGCAGCTCCAGCTCGTCCGTTTTCGCCAACTCGGCAAGGGCCTCGCCCGAGAGCGCCTTGACCTTGTCCCGGCTCACCGCCATGAAACCGGTCAGGGAAATCCGCTCCCCGGTCTCGAGTGCAAGCGTCGCCTGCATGGGCTCGAGCAGGTCGAGCTTGCGCAGCTTGTCGCAGAAAATCCGGGTGCGCTGGAACTGGGCCTGGTATTCCTGCAGGAACTTCAGTACCCCGTCCACATAGACGCTCGGCTTGCCGTCCTCGGCAAACATCGCCTGGCCGCGTCCCGCGCGATTGAAGCCTGCATACGCCTCGTCGATGCACAGCGTGAAGGTCTTGCCATCGTCGCTGGAGGAGAAGACGAACGGGTAACGCCGTACGAAGGCCGGAATGTACTTGGCACGCCACCCTCCGGCGCTATCCAGATAGGCATTTTCCTGCCCGCGCATCCCGAGTATGACCGACGGCATGATCACGTCGTCCTTGCCCGCAAACACGATCGCGTACTCCTGCGTTGCGGCGGGGAATTCGATTGCCATCAGTGGCACGGCATTGACGTGGCGGGTGAACTCGTACCCGCCTGCCATCTCCACCGAACAGTCGCCATGACGCGTTTTCGACACCGGAACAGCCGTCTCGTAGATCAACAACTGGGTAGCCATACCACTTCCTCCTTGGTGAGCAACAAACTTGACCGCGCGACGATCCGTGCATGACTCGCCGCGTGGCGTCTTTTGGATACCGGCGATGGTTCTCCCCTCAAAGCAGACTCACCATGTCCGAAGTAACTTTCGCGGTGGTCGGGATGTGAAGTTTCAGACTGGCGTTCGGACTGCGCTCGGCCTCGCTGCGGCCGAGGTGATTGACGAAATCGGCCAGCCAGCCCGCGCCGGAGGTGACGCCCGCCGCGCGCGAACGCTCCGTCGCCGGGAAGGACGACTGCCAGTCGATCACCGGCGGCACGAGTGGCGCGAACGATTCGGTCTGGGCCGCATGCTGCCAGGGCATGTCGGGCATCTGCACGTCGTCCGCCGCCGGCTGCCGCGCACCGCTTGCCGCGGTCTCGACCGCGGGCAGGCTGCGCGTGCCGGCCGCGAGTGCCTCACCCATGACGCTTCCGTCCGCGTGCGGCAATCCGCCCGCGTGGCCCAACTCGTGCGCCAGCACCGACAGCAGATCCATGCGCCCCGCCGCCGGGCCGTGCGCGGCCGCGAGCAGCCCGTCGTCCAGCACGTACTCCCGGTCGTCCTGGGGGGTGGGGTCCACGAACCAGCCGTAGCCGGCCGCATCCACATCGATATACACGACGCCGTCGCGGTATGCGCCCAGCTCCAGCCCAGCGAGGTCGGCGATCCGCACGTCCACCGTGCGCAGGGCCTCGACGAAGTCCTCGTCCTCGATCAGCGACCAGCGCCGGATCACCTCCGCCACGAGCGGCTCGAGCCTGGCATCGGTAAGCGATCGGGGCGCCGCAATGTACCCCCTGTCCGCCGCCTCCGCCGCCATCAGCGTGCTGGTGATCACCGTGTCGGGCGCAAAGACCGGGTCGTTGGTCCTGAAGCCGACCGTGTCGAACGATGCCGTCGCGCCCTTGGCGAAGAGACCGAAGCGGCCGTCGATGGTGATGGCGTTGTAGGCGAAGCCGACCGCGACCTGCCCGTTCAGGCTCACGCTCACCGACGCGCCGCGCAGCGTCACGTCCACCACGTAGTCGGTGCCCGCCCCCAGTGTCTTGCCCACTGCCGCATCGATCGTCCACTGGTTGCCCTGGCGGTGACCGATGACGAGCTGCTGGTTCGCCACGTCGACCATCACGAACTTGTAGTCGGTGTCGCTGTAGTGGTCGAAAACGAAGCCCGCCTGCCCGCCGGTGTTGAAGGTGGCCGACAGGTCGAGGATGGAGGCCGGCGCAAGCTGGGTGACGCCCTGCAGGTTCGCCAGGCTCGTCACCGCCTCGCTGCCCGCCGGCGTGCCCACATAGCGCCCGCCGCCCTGCACGAAACTGCCTGCGGCCACGTCGGCGCCACCGGCGAAGAGGATGTTGACCGCATCGGAGAAGCTCTCGCGGGTGTCCAGCGTCACCGCCGGCGGCAACACCTGCACCGCAATGTTGTCGATCGCGCCGCGGGCGTTGTCCGAGCCGAAACCGACCAGACCCCAGTTCAGCCCGTAGCTCCAGCCGTCGACCACGGTGGCTGCGTACGTGTGGCTGAACACGGTGACGTTGTTGATCACGAGCGTGGCGTTGAGGCCATTGACCGCGAGCAGCATGTTGTACGAGGTGTCGGATTTCACCCCGCCTTTCACCGCGGCCTGCTCGTCCACGATCCAGCCGCTCGCGTCGCGGTGGCCCATCACCAGTTTGTTATTGGAGATGTCCAGTCCGGCGAACTTGAAGTTGGTGTCGCTCTGGTAGTCGAAGACGATGTAGCTGTTGGCCTTCCAGCCCGCGGTCGGCTTGAAGCCCATGATGGAGGCCTGGACCTCGTAGTACGAGGGCAGCGCATCGCCGACCTGGTAGATCGCCACCGCGTCGCCGTGCAGCGAGCCCGCCGCCACCTGCATGCTGCCGCCGGAAACCGTCCAGCTGCCGCTGTCGGCCGCCAGCGCCTCGGTCGCCCCGCTGTTGAAGTTGGCGCTGCGCAGCACGTCGCGCTTGCCGCCGGGGATGTTGCCCGCCTGCGGGTCGGTCGGCGCACCGGTCTGATCGTGCCAGGCGAAGTCCTTCTGACGGATCACCCCGAGTTCGCCCTCGGGCTCGCCGTTGCGCGCAGGATCGGCTCCGGTATCCGCCGCCCGCGTCGGATCTGCGCCGTCGGAGCCCGACAGCGCGTACAGGAACTCGGCCAGCTGCGGCTGCAGGGTGCGGCTCACGGTGGCCATGCCGAAGGGTGCGAACGGCACCAGGTAGCTGTTGAACTCGCCGACCCAGTCGATCAGGCGGTCGCCGCCGGTGTTGCCGATCAGGATGTCGCGCCCCGCCCCGCCGAAGGCGCGGTCCTCGTAGCTTGGCTGGGTGTCGGGGGCGTCGTTGGCGCCGCCATTGGTGGCGTGGTTGTCGTCGGCGTTCATGAGATCGTTGCCGAAGCCGCCGTACAGGTTGTCGTTGCCGGTGCCGCCCACCAGCCAGTCGTTGCCCAGGTCGCCGAAGATGCGGTCGTTGCCGTCGTTCCACGCCTCGGGGTAGCTGTCCGGGGTCTGCCCGGTGGCCTTGTCTATGGTGCCCGCCGGCACATGCACGCCTTCGCTGGTGTCGAAGTTGAGGAAGAACTGGCCCACGGTGACGTCTGCCTGGCCCTTGTAGGCCGTGCCCACCAGCGCGGCGTCGGCCGCCGCGACAATGAGTTCGATCTTGCGCCGCGGGTCGTACTCGTCGTAGAGGGCGAACTCGCCCGCGCGGCGCAGCCGGTCGAAGTGCCAGCCGTCCGCGTCGTCCGGGTTGAAGCGCAGCGCATCGCCCGGGTTGAAGGGGCGCGCATAGTCGCTGCGCTCGACGCCGGCGAGGGTGCCATCGGTGTTCGAGACCTGGGTCCAGGCCTCTTCCAGCGCTTCACCACCGAGAATCGCGTCGTCGCCCGAGCCGCCGTGCAGCCAGTCATCGCCCAGACCGCCGAAGACGATGTCGTTGGAGTAGTGGCCGTTATTGAAGAACTCGAACGGATCGTTCTGCTTGGGCCCGGAGGTGACGAACTCGTCGTAGCGGCCGTCCCAGGCGGGATCGACGCTGAAGGGGGTGATGTTCACCGCCTTCTTGAGTTCGCCCGCGATGTTGATGGTGGCCTGCTGGATCGAGCCCGGCGTCTTGATGTACTCGTTGAGCACGTCGCCGTTGGCGTTCTTGAGGTCGGAGTCCCTGTCCTTCAGGCCCGCCACCCCGTTGAGCGCTTCGCCGATGGTGGAGTTGCGGCTGGTCATGATGCGACCGTCGTCGCCGATCACCCCATCGTTGCCGGTGCCACCCGAGATCCAGTCGTTGCCGGTGCCGCCGATGATGTCGTCGTCCTGGCCTTCGCCGAATACGATGTCATGGCCGAGCTGGCCGTAGATGAAATCGTCGCCGGACTCGCCGTGCAACTCGTCGCTGCCGCCGCGGTCGTATTGCGCCGCTTCGTTGTAGAGCACGCCGCCCGGGGTGTAGTCCAGGTGCTCGACCGCGCGCACCACGATGTGCTGCCCGCCCACCGCCGCGGTGTCGTAGTTGTAGATGAGCAGCCCGGCGCTGCTGGCGACGTAGGCGTTGGCCTCGGTGGCGGCGTATTCGCCCATGCCCCGGGCCATCCCATTGACGCCGACCAAGCGCAGGATGCGTCCGTTGTCGCCGACGAGGGTGTCCGAATCGAGGGCGTGGCCACCTGCATTGACGGTGACCACCCCTTCGGCGTCCACCGTGGCATCACCGTAGTCGTTGCGCGCGATGTCGGTGCCGGCGCCGCCGAAGACGAGATCGGCGCCGTCGGGGCGCAGCTCGGCCGCGGTGAGTCCGAACAGGTCGGAGCTGCCGCCGAGGATGTCGTCCTGGCCGAGGTTGCCGAAGATCACATCCTTGCCGCCGCCGCCTTCGATGTAGTCGTCGGCGTCACCCGCGCCTTCGAAACTGGCAGCCACGTGCAAGTCGCCCACGCCGCTCGCGGCCACGTCACGCTGGGCACCGAAGGCGGTGAAGTCCGTGACCGGGACCGTGCTGCCGTCGCTGCGGGTGAGGCTGAGCTGGGCCGCGGCGAGGTTGTCCGCGTAGCTCAGGCGGGCCGGCAGGGTGCTGCCCAGGCCGATGGTGCCGTCGCCCTGGATGACGTCGGCGCCGAGCTGGCCGAAGATCTCGTCCTCGCCCGCGCCGCCCGCGATGTAGTCGTCGCCGAACAGCTCCGGATGGTTCTGCTCGATGTCGTCGCTGTGGTCGAGGAGTTCGATGTGGAACTGGGTGTGCTGGCGCGGGTCGGCCTGCGCCACGAGCGTCGCCAGGCTATCGATGGTGGTGAACTGACGCGCGCTGAGCGTCGCCGCATCGGGCGAATTCGGCACCCCCGGCACGCAGTGGATCTGCGTGCCCGACAGCACGCGAAAGCGCACGTCGATGTCGTCCGGCCGGTAGCAGATCTCGGCGTTGTCGCCGGCGATCGCGTCGGCGCCGGCGCCGCCGTCGAGGCGGTCGTCGCCGTCGAGCGCACCGGCCACGTTGCTGCCGCCGATCAGGACGTCGTCGTCGTCGCCGCCGTAGAGCACGTCGTCACCCTGCTGGCCCATGATGAGGTCGTCGCCGCCCTGACCGAAAATGAGGTCGTTGCCCGCGCCGGTCATGGTGTCGACGTTGATCGCTTCGAACTCGAGGAAGCCGTCTTCCGGGAAGAGGTCCCAGCACACCGGCGGCAGGCTGATCTCGGGAATGAAGGGCACGCCGTTCTTGCATTCGATGCGGCCCTGGTCGCCGAACACCAGGTCATCGCCGTCGCCGGCGTAGATCACGTCGTCGCCCGCACCGCCGAAGATCACGTCGTTCAGGTCGCTGCCGGTGATGATGTCCGCGCCGCCGTCGGCAAAGCCCGTGGTCTCGATCTCGCACACGATGAACTCGTGCACCGCGAACACGATCAGGTCCTGCGCAACGTCGAACTCCGCGGAGGTCAGCCGTCCGCTGTCGCCCAGCACGATGTTCGAGCCCTGGCCGGTGACGATCACATCCGCGTCCTGGCCGCCGAGCACGATGTCGTTGCGGTCCCCGGTGGTGATGCTGTCCTTGCCACCCATGGCGGTATCGATCGACCAGACGCGGTCGATGTCGTTGGTCCGCACCGGATTGACCAGCGGCTCGGCCTGGGCGATCTCCTCGGCCAGGTAGTCCACCAGCCCGTGGTCGCCGAACACGATGTTGTTGCCATCCAGAACGGCCGTGCCGCCGGCGTCCGAGAAACTGTCGATGCTGTCGTCGCCGCCGCCACCGAAGATCATGTCGCGGCCGATGCCGGTGACGATCACGTCGTTGCCGTTGCCCGCTTCGTTGGCCGCGCCGTTGGTGCTGCCCGTGGCGATGGAACTCACCAGACCCAGCACCTGCATCTGGTAGTCGTCGTCGGCCTTGGTGCTGCCCACCGGCGCGTTGAGCCCGCTATCGACGCCCAGCAGCTTGCCGTGATCGCCGAAGATGATGTTCTGGCCGGCACCGGCGAAGATCGAGTCATCGCCCTGGCCACCCAGGATGATGTCGTCCGCGGCATCGTCGGTGATGGTGTCCGAGGTACCGTAGATCGCATCGGTATAGATGCTCTCGATCACGTCAAGGGTGCTCAGATCAGTATCGGCCGCACCGAAGTGGTCCGCGTCGATGTAGCTCAACCGGCCCTGGTCGCCGAAGATCACGTCCGCATCCGCACCGCCGTCGATCTTGTCCGAGCCGTTGCCGCCCAGAATCCGGTCGCGTCCCGCGTTGCCCTCGATGAGGTCGTCGGCGCCGTTGAGGGGCTGGTCGGTGTGCAACTCGGCAATGGTGCGCACATTGAGGATCTTCTGGGCCAGGGGCAGCATCTGGGTGACGATGCCGTGATCGCCGAAAATGATGTCATTGCCCGTGTCGCCGAAGATCGTGTCCTTGCCCGCCAGCAGCGTGTCCCGGTTGGACTCGGGATTGTCGTTGGCAGGGCGCGGGGCGTCCGCGGTGGGCACGGCCAACACCCGGGAAATGACATCCACATTGACCCCTGAATCTCCGTAGATCTGGTCGTCGCCCGCCTGCCCGAAGATGATGTCGTCACCGGAACCGCCCGCCAGGACGTCACCGAGTTGGGTACCGATGATCGTGTCATTTCCGCCGCCGCCGTAGATCACGATGCCGAGGGCGTCGTCCCCAAGGGTGCCGGTGGCCGGCGTGTCCAGGTGCGCATCGATGACGTCGTTGCCGTCCCGGTCGAAGGGGTTGGCGCGGGGCATGCGGTAGAAGCTCAGCGCCTGGCCCGGATTGGGCCCGAGCAGCAAGGTGTCCGCCGTATCCGCGTCATAGGGTCGGCCGGCGTACCAGGCGGCGTCCTGCGAGGTGTCGCCATAGATCACCAGCGGTGAGGTCGGCCCGCCACCACCTTCGACGGTGATGCGATCCCCATCGATGGTGCCGGTATAGGCTCCCGCGACGGCGGCCTGCACCGCCATGTTGCCGCCGCCGTGAATGGTGGTGATGCCGCCGTGATCCGCCATCGTGCTGAGGGTGCTGGTGATGGTCAGCTCGTCGTTGCCCGACCCCATCATCAGGTTGAAGACCTCGATATTCGACTGGCCATCCTTGCCATAGGTGATGCCGCCGGCGAAGTCGGCGTTCTCGCCGTAGGCCACATGGTCGAAATGCAGGCCGGTCGCCAGGTCGAAGCCGGTCAGTTGCGTGCCGGACAGCACGCCCTGCTTGTCTTCCTGACTGGCATCGTCGAACACATTGAGGATGTCGATGGATTCGGTCTCGGGCGGCTGCGCGGTGATGCCGAGCACCGGCACGTTGGTTTCGCCCGGCAGCATGACGGCGTTGATGAGCGGATGGACCGCGCCCCCCAGGCCGCCTTCGATCTCCAGTGGCCCCTTGAGCTCGGACAGCAGATGCGGCTGCACCGCGAACTGCTTGACGCCGGGGTGCAGCAGCGGCGAATCGGGATCGGTGATCTCCACCGCCGTGACCGTCACCACCTGCGGAATCCACCAGTTGCTCTCATCGAAGCTGAGCGTGGCCGAGGTGGTGGTGCCGTCATTGTGGGGCGTGAGGATGACCGTGCCGGTGGGCGCTGCGTTCAGGCGCACCGTGTAGGTATCGGAGACCGGGCTGGTGCCCGCGATCACCTGGGTGCTGCCGTTGCTTTGCTGCACCAGCACGCCGGGGACGTCGTTGTCGGCCACGGTAACGGCCAGCGTCTCGCTCACGAGGCTTGCGCCCGCCGCGAAATAGCTGGCGTCGGCACTGCTGATCACGGTATGGCTGATGAGGGAGAGCTTCTGGTCTTCACGCAGGGTGTCGTCGATGGCCGAGACCTGGATGGTGACCGGGATATTCCAGTTGGCCGCGGTGAAGGTCACCACATCCTGGGAAAGCTGCAGCTGGGCGTGGTCGTAGTTCAGCTGGATCATCACCGGCGCGGTGGGCGCCTTGGTCAGCTCGATCGTGTAGCTGTCGGTGATCCCATAGGGCGCGGCGCCTTCGAGCACGGTGGTGCCGTTGTCGTAGGCGTCCTTGCGGTTTTCGGTGAGCAGGATGGCGGCCGTGTCGTTGTCGATCACCGTCACCAGCACGTTCCTCACCTGGATGCCGTCATAGGCCGCCACCGCGGCTTGTTGCGCCACATCGCCGGCGTCGGTGAGCACCGCCTTCACGCTGTGGCTCACGGCCACGACCCGCTTTCCTTCTTCCTGGGCATCGTTGGCTGCCGCGACGAACACGGTCTGGGCCTGGTCCCAGTTGCTGGCATCGAAGACCAGCACCACGGCACGACTGCGCTCGGTGGTGGCGATGCCGTTGTCGACGATGTCGCGCACGAAGTTCGGGTCGGTGGACACCAGCACCGAGTCGCCCTGGCCCGCATCGTCCTGCTCTTCCTGCGGCGAACGCGCGGCGCTGACCGTCACGTAGATCCGGGTGCCGGCCGCGACCGGCACCGCCAGGCGCACCGTGTAGCTGTCCACCGTGCCCCATTCGCCGACGGCGGTTTCCCGCACCAGGGTCATGCCGTCGGATTCGTCGATGACGACGCCGCCGCTCACGGTGCCGCCGGCACCGCCGGGGAGGCCCGCCACATTGAGGTTGATGCCCGGCATCGAGAGGCCGTCATAGCCGATGTCGCCGATCGAGGCGGCCTCGTGATTGATGAATCCGCTCTGGCCTTCCAGCTCCTGGGTGGTGATGACATCGGTGACGTCACCGGCCACGTTGAAGATGTCGTTGCCCAGACCGCCGACGACGCGGGTCGCCACGCCGAAGGCCGTGCTCTGGATGGTGAAGTGGTCGTCCCCTTCCAGGCCATCCACCTCCAGCACTTCGACGGTGGTGAAGGTGACATTCAGGCCGGCGCCGAACACGCCCTGGTCGGTGATGACGAAGCTGTCGCCGAACTCGGTGCCCAGCACCAGCAGCTTGTCGAAACCGTCGCCACCGTCCACCGACACCGGCGCGTTGATGTTGTATCGGATATCGTCGTTGCCGGCGCCGCCGAGCAAGGCGGCGGCGGTACTGCCGCCCTTGCGGATCGCCACGCCGTCGCCATCGGTCATGATGGTGCCGTCCGGATGGGTTTCGGCCAGCGCGAAGGCGCGCACCACGAACAGATCGTCGCCCGCGTCCCCTTCGAGACGCAGGGCCGCCTGGTTGCTGTACACCTGGAAGGTGTCGTTGCCGCTGCCCCCCTGTGCCACCAGGGGCGCGCTGTTGCCGCGGCTCAGGTAGCCGCGGGTGGTGGCCACGGTGCCGAACACGTCGGACGACGCCAGCGCGCTGCCCACGTTGCGCTGCGCGCCGTAGATCTGGCCGATCTGGAAGGTGTCGTCGCCGGCACCGCCGTCCAGCGTGGTGATCGCGCTATTGTCGTCCACCGCGAAGTAATCGTTGCCGCCCAGGCCTTCGACGATGAGCCGGCCATTGAGGTTGGCGTCGTAGTTCACCCGCGCCACCTGGGTCGGCGAGGTGCCGGCCATGGCCTGTTCGATGCTGCCGTGCAGCACCGCCACGAAGGCCGGCGAATCGCTGGTCTCGGACGGGATCCCGACCATGGCCCGCAGCAGGAAGATGTCGTCGGTGCCCTGCCCGGCGCCGTTGGCGCTGCCGTCGAAACCGAGGATCTTCAGTTCATCGACGCCATTGTCCTTGGCCCCGGTGTCGAGCACGTTGATGACGTAGTTCTGCGGATCGGCCGCCTGGCTGCCGTCGGTGCGGATCTCGTAGTAGTCGGTCTCGCTCTGGCCGTCCAGGGTCAGGGTGTCGCCGATGCCATTGCGGTCCACATGCATGGAGCGCAGGTGATCGACGATGAAACGGTCTTCGCCATCCTGTGCCAGCAGGGTCTCGCCATCCGACTTCCAGCTGCCGTACACGGTGGTGTTGGCGTCCAGACGGGTCTGGTCGAAGACGAAGGTGTCGATGTCGTCATGACCGTAGATGCGGGTGAAGGTCTTGGCGTTGTCGTTGAAGACGGACAGATCCGCCGGCGCCTGGGACGCGCCGATGACGCCCCTGAGCAGCATCTGCGTGCCCCGCCCGTCGTCCGCTTCGTCCGGGTCCACCGTATCGGTCTTGCCCACACGCCGGGTGTCGCCGCGAATGGTGATGCCGGCGCCCGCCACGATGCGGCTGTTGGCGGCGGTGGTCACGTTGTCGCCGACCCACAGGGCCACCGTGGCGAAGGCCGTGATTTCGCCCAGCGGCACCTCGGTGTCGCCACTTTCCTTCACGCGCGCACTGCCGCTGGCGAGCAGCACCAGGTTCTCGGTGTCGGCCGCGCTGGTGTCCGGCGTCGTGAGGCGCAGGCTGCCACCGAGAGCACGTGCCGCCAGCACGTTCAGCTCCCCGTTCACCTCGGTGAGATAGACATCCTGGTCCGCCTCGGCATAGAGCCGCCCCTGGCCCTGGGTGTGGTTGCCGTCCACCACGCCGCTGTCGATGTCCAGATCGTCGCCGGCGGTGCCGATGCTGCCGCCGTTGGCGTCCAGGTCGATGTTCATGGCCATCACGTTGATGGCATCCCGCACCCGGCCGTCGGCGTCATGGAAGGCACCGTCGCTGGCGGGGTCGGTGTTCACATCGTCATGGGCATCGAGGATGGAACCGGCGCGGGTCACCAGGCTCACGTTGCCCAGGACGGACACCACGCGATACACGCGCAGATCGCCCTGGGTCTCCTCGATGAAGATGCTCTGGTTGGCCTGGGCGCGCAGCACGCCGGACTGGGGCACGCCGCTCACCGTATCGAGCAGGTTGGTTTCGAGGAAGTTGCCGGCGCTGCCGATGCCGCTCATGGCCGTGAGGGTGATGTTGACGCCGGTCACGTCGGCGGCGCTGTCCCCGAGGGCATCGACGATGGCCGCGGGAGACGTGAGGGTGACGTCATCGGCGGTGGAGGTGATGTCCCCCACCCGCATGTCGCCGGCCTGTTCCGTCAGGGTGATGAAGCCATTGGTCAGCACATCGATGTGGCCGCTGCCCAGGATGTCGGTGATGCCGAGCACGCTGATCTGGATGTCGGCCGGCAGCGGCTGCCTGGCGGTGACGATGATGTTGCCGTCGATCTGGCCGGCAATGAGGCCGGCGACCGTGCGCTCGCCGTTGGCATCCAGGTCGCGGAAGTCGTAGACCGTGTCGCGCGCGGTGGTGATGGTGCCGCCGAAGGCGCCCAGATCCTCATGGAGCACGGCCGAGCCGTCGGGGCGGAAGAAGCTGGAGAAATACTTGTCCCGGGTTACGTTGGGCGCGGGAATGGTGGTCTCGTTCAAGGTGGTCACACGCACGCCGGCGGACACCCCGGCGGTCGATTCCTGCACCGAGTCCTCGAGCAGCAGATCGATCGTGCCGCCGGCGCGCAGGGAATCGACGGTGGCGGTGATTTCGCTCACCGGCGCCTCGGCGCGCAGGCGCGCCTTGAGGTCGAGGTAGATGTCGCCGCCGGCTTCGCCCACCACCTGCTGCGCTGCAGTCAGGGTGTGCACCGTCGCCGCGCCCGAGGTGGTCGGATCGAGCGCCAGCACATGCAGCGTGCCGTCCACATCGCGGCTGGCCAGCTGGATGCTGGCGCCGTTGTCGGCGCGCACCACCACGTAGTAGTTGCCATCGACCAGGCCGCCGATCGCGGTGCCGCTGGTCTCGTACTTCACCAGCTGGCCGTCGAACAGCGAACCGCCGCCCAGGAACACCGCGTCGGCCAGGTCGGCCACATCGGTGGTGCGGAACTGGGTCGTGGGCAAGGCGTTGGCGCTGTAGATCATGTCCACATTGACCCGCGACGCGGCATTGCCGATGTCGGACGCGGGCGTCCGCAGATCCAGGATGGCGGTGGTGATCAGGGAGATCCGGCCGGTGCCGGCCTCCGGAACATCCCGGCCGCGAGCGGCGGTGATGTCGCCGCCGCTGTTGTGGATGATGGTGGATCCGATGGGGTCGTTGATGGTGCCGTTGAGCACCACGTTCGAGGCGCTCAGGTTCTCGACCTGGACCAGGGTCGGCGCCACCGTGCGGTCGATCGCGAAGGTCAGGGAGACATTCTTGCCGTTGAGATCCACCAGGGGGTCGGCCACGGTATTGACCACGTCGACGTCGTTGATCCGGAGGGTCTTGCCCGAGTAGTTGGTGATCAGCACCTGGCGGTAGGTGTCGGAGAAATCCCAGGTGCTGCCACTACCGCTAATCAGCACCACGCCGCTGCCGGTCGCCTCCCCGCCATCGTTGAAATACACCTGACCCGAACTGCTGTTGCGCAGGTCATTGACGAACACCTCCGCCTCGCTGGCGGCGATCGTGCCGCTGGTCTGGTAGGGGTTCGCGGCGGTCTTCACACTCACGTTGACCGCCTTGAGGATCTCGCCGTTGGCGCCGATCACCAGCTCCGGGCTCTGCCCGAGGATATGCACATCGGCATTCCAGGTGACCGTACGGGTCTGGTTGTCCTGCAACTCGCCGTTGTCACCGCCGCCGGCCAGCGCATAGCGATGGATATCGGCCTGGCGATCGATCCTGGTGATCTGGTTCGTGGTGTCCACATGCAGCGCCAGGGTATCGAGCGCGCCGGCGTCGCCCGCCGGGTGATCGAGGTCACCGTCGAGCGCATCGCGCGGCCCCGCCGACACCTGGGCGCGCGGCACCAATGTGCGTGGGTCGGCCACCACGCTGGAAACCAGGGTGGTCAGATTGGTCGGATTGGACTCCAGGTAGCCGAACACGCCCATCACCTTGGCGTCGGAATAGGCGAAGGTATCCACGCCGGTGAACCGGGCCGCGATGTCGACGCCCTTGTAGCCAGTCAGGTTTGCGCCGCTGCCGATCAGCACCTTGTTGGTGGCGTTCACCGTCAGGTTCGAATTGTTCTTCGACACTGCGACGAAGCCCGCACCCACGCCTACCGCTTCGGTGCGCACGGTCATCGTCGTGGTCAGGGCGCGCAAGGCCAGCGCGTCCGCGGTCACGATCGCGTTGTCGCCGATCGTCACGAGGCTGCGGCTGCCGTTGGTCACGGCGTAGGTGGTGTTGGCATAGCCGCCGCCACCAAAGCCGCGGCCGTCGGCGTAGGTCCGGGTCAAAGCATCTAGATCGCTGATGGCGATGATATCGACATGGCCGCCGGCGACGATTTTCGCCCCGCTGCGCAGATCCGCCAGGGTCTGGTAGGTGACCGTCGAGTCCATGTTGGCATGGACGTCGGAGGCAAAGCCGCCGGCCACGGCCTGGCTGAGGCCGGCGGTCTTGTGCAGCGCGGTGGCCCGAACGGTCACGTCGCCTTCAGCGCCGATGTTGGTGCCGGCGGCAATGTAGGCCTCGGTAATGCTCATCTGGACGGTGGTTCCGCCTGAGGTTCCGGCGCCGACGAAGCCGCCCGCGGAGTTGGCGGCCTTCGTCTTCGCGTTCGTCACCGAGACGGCGGACACCGACACATCCCCCGTGGCCGTGAGCGAGCCCGCGTCCCGGGTCGTCGACAAGGCGTCCGACGCAATGTAGGCCGTCACCTGGGTGATGATCGTGACCGTCGAACTGTTGTTGCCTGCACCGACGAAGCCATTGCCGGAGCCGACGGCGTTCGCCGTGGAAACGCCATCGCCCAGCAGTGGCAGGCGCTCGACCAGGGACACGCCACCGGCGCCGACGATCTTCTGGGACATGCCCGGCAGGATCGAGGAAGTGAGATCGATGCGGAACTGCTGGCCGCCGCTGGCCGCCGACAGGTCGACACTTTCCGTCCCGATCCAGTGGGTCGCGGTACTGCTCAGACCCGCGCTGCCCAGGGCCAGGGCGGTGTTGCCGGTCGGGCTTGTGGTCAGCTGATAGCTGTTCGCGGTCCGGTTCAGGACGTAGTACGTCTGACCATCCACCAGATTGGCAAAACCTCGCTCCCCCGGCCGCACCAGACTGTGGGTCGCATTGCGGGTCTTGTCGGGCGACAAGGCGATGGCCGTACTGCCATCCACCGTCTTCGCGAGCGTCCCGGCCGAACCAAAGTCGGTCGTGATCTCCAGCTTGCCGCCATCGATGCCGGCCACTGTATAAGTGCCATTGTTGGCACCGCCACCCGAGAGGGTGAAGGTCTGACCCACCGCAAACCCGTAAGCCGACCAGTTGACGCCGGTCATGTACGCCTTGGCGCCGCCGCTCACGGCCTTCGTGAAGCTCACGTCTGCCGTCGCCGTCGCGGCCAGTCCCAGGTTGCTCGCATCGATGCGCAAGACCCGGTAGATCTGGCCATCGACCAGTCCACCGATGGGGCTGCCGCCCTGAACGCTGTACACGACGCGTTCACCATCGGCGAAACCATGGGCCAGGTCGTTGCCGGCGGCGTCGAAGAAATGGATGTTGTCCTGGCTCGGATCGTCCGTCAGCGACGGGTTGCCGTTGACGTCGGTGCCAACCACCACATCGACCTGCCCGCTGGCAAATGTCAGCTGCGGCGGCGCATGGTAGGTGACGGCCTGATGCTCGGTGAAGGTGTTGGCGTCGTTGATGGTGGTATCGCCGGCGACATCGCCGACCGCAAACGGATTCAGGCCACCCGGCGCCACCAGTTGAATCGTATTGGCGTCGATCACCCGTACGGTGTACGTCGCCCCCGCGGTCAGCCCCGGGATGATCAGGGTCGGATCACCTGGCTGGTAGACCACCTGATCGCCGTCGAGCAGTTTGTGCGGCGACGCGAAGGTGATGGTTTCCTTTTCGGCATCCACATCGGCGCCGCTGAATTCGGCGCCCAGGGCGATCCGGTCCGGGTCGATCTGGGAGGGGTCGGATGCCAGCGCGACGTTAAGCACACCGTACTGACGCGCCGTCGAGACGGGGTTGCCGTTCTCGTCGAGGATGTTCGGGTCGGTGTAGGTCTGCTGGAGCCCGCCGATGAGCTGGTTGGGGTCCCCACTCTGATACTCGATGACGTCGCCGCTCTGCAGCGCGTGATTGGCAACCGCGATCGTGTCCTTGTTCGCGTCGACGCTGGTGATGTCGTAGGTCGGCAGACTGTTGATCAGATCCTGTGACTTGATGGCCTGCGAGACCGCAGTAACCGACACGGCGCCGGCATTCACTTGCGAACCGCTGCCGATGAAGGCTTGCACGATCGGCGTCACCGTCACCGACGACAAAGACCCGGCCGTACCGACAAAGCCCGTCCCTGATACGTTGTTGGTGGCATCGCCTTCCGGACTGTCCTTGGCCTCGACCACGATAGCGCCGGCCACGTCGACCACTGCGCCGCTACCGATGTGGGCATCGACGTAGGGCGCGACGATGCTCGACGCGGTGGCGCCACTGGCACCCACCAGTCCGGCGCCGGCGGCGGCGCGGGCATCGGCGTTGGCATGTTCGGTGGTGAATGCCTTGACATCCAGCCCACCGCCGGTCGAGACGACCTGGCCGCCGCTGATCGTGCTCCTGACCATGGGCACGATCGACGCGGTTGCGGTCGTCTCACCCACCGCAACGCCGAACCCGATTGCGTAGGCGTCGCCCAAGGCCGTGGCCGACGCGTTGGCGGTCACGGTCGAGATCACGTTGATGTTGCCCTGCGCCTGAACGAGCCGGTCATCGGCGTAGCCGCCGAGCCGGGTCTCGACCGTCGGCGCCACCGTGACGGAGGCCTTGGAGACCGCGCCGGCGATGGGAATGAAGGCGGCGGCGGCGGCCGTGCCCTTGGCCTCGGCGGTTGCCGCGCTGGTGGAACTCGCATTGATATCGATGGCGCCTGCCACATCCAGCTCGACCGGGTCGGCATAGGCCCGGGTGATGGTGTTGATGCGGGCATGCGACTCGGCACCGCTGCCGGCCGCCGCGATCACCGAGGTGACCGCCACCGACGCGGCGGTGGACCCGCCGGTGATCGTCGCGTCCTCGACGGCGGCAATGCTCAGATCGCCGGTGACGGTGCCGATCTTCGCCGAGGTGGCATACGCTTCAACGACGTTGTCGATAGCGTTGTTGGCATTGGAGATGCCGACCGAGATCGCCCCGCCGCCCACCGCCAGACTGGCGGCCACCGATACGGCGGCGACGTCGGCATCGATCGACGAGACATCGCTTGCACGTAATGCGACGCTGTCGGCGATGATCCCCATCGCGCCGAGCCCGTCCCTGCCCGGGTCGGTGGCATCGATATACGCCCGCACATCGGCCGCCACGGCGTTGTTCGCGCTCCCCCCCGCCCCGCTCAGAGCGCTCCCGACGAAACCGGACGAGGCGGCCACCGAGACCGCGGTGACCCCCGCCTCGATTGCTTGGTTCGCGGTCGCGGTGACGCCCAGGTCGCCCGCGGCGTCGACACTCACGTCTTTGAGGTAAGCATGGACGCCCGAACCGATGGTGTTCTCGGCGATTGCCGCACCGATCGATACACCCAGCCCCGCAGCCCCCCCGGCACCCACCGCCGCAGAGACCCCCAAGGTCCTGGCGTGGATGGCGGACAGGTTGCCGGCCGCCAGGATGACATCCCCGGCGCTGGTCAGCACGCTGTTGCCGGCATACGCATCGACACTGCCGAGAATCGTATTGCCAGCGTAGACGCCGGCGCCACTGACGGCCAGGCTCACGCCACTGAGTGACACGGCCACGGAGGCAGCGAAGGCATCGGCATGGATCGACGCCGTCTCGTGGGCCATCAGGCGGATGTCGCCGGTGGTGGCGCTCACCCCGGCGTCGACATCCTGGAAGAAGCTGGCCACATCGTTGTCCACCGCATTGTGGGCAACGCCAACGCCGATCGAGGCGGCCGCACCCACGATGCCGACGGTGGCGGCCACCGAGACGGCGCCGGTGTGAGCATCGATCGTCGAGGTATCGCCGGCGTCGATGTGGACACTGGCCGCGCGGATGCCACGGCCATCCATGTCGCCTTGCAGATAGGCCTGCACCTCGGTGGCGATGCGGTTGTCAGCGCCGGCGCCCGCTCCGCTCAGGGACACGCCGACCAGCCCGCCCGACAGCGCCACCGAGACGGAGATCACCGTCGCATGGATTTGCTGGCTGGAGTGGGCATCGACGGTCAGCGCGCCGGCGGCATCGATGGTCGAGTCGGTGACATAGGCCTGGACCTGGGCCGCCTGTTTTTCCAGGTTGACCAGCTCCCAAAGCGAAACGTCGGAATAATCGATGCGCGTCAGCCAGTTGTCATTGCCATCCGGGCGATCGATGTTGGCCTGACCGATATACCGGTAGATGTTGCCCGCATTGGCGCCCCCGGCAATCTTGACGGTATTGCCGTTGGCGATGGCGGTCGGATTGTCGCCGGTCTTGTAATCGGAGGGGAGGTTCTCGTCCGTGCCGTAGCCGACGGTGTTACGCGCCACGGCCACGCCGATGGACGCGCCCACGCCGACGACCCCGCCCCCCACGCCCACCGACACGCCCACGATCGTGGCGCCGATCGACGCGTCATTGCGGGCGTCGATGTCCACCTTGCCACCGCTGCTGACGGCGCTGCTGTCCACATAGGCATGGGTGCCGGTGAGGATGACGTTGTACGCATCGGCGCCCGCACCACTCACCCCCACGCCGACGAATCCCCCGGACGCGGCCAGGGAGGCCGCCGCCGACACCGCGCTGATGCTGGCCACTTCGGACGCCGAAATCGTGATACCGCCCGCGGTGGTCGTGACCACGCCGAAATCGCCGGGATCGCCATCTGCGCCATCGGCATCGAGGATGTAGGCATCCACGTCGCTGGTGATCGTGTTGCGCGCGAGGGAGACCCCCACGGAAACCGAAGCGCCCACGAACCCACCGGACAGACTCACCGACACCGCGGCGGCGACGGCATGGATGCCGGAATTGTCGCTCGCCGTCAGGTTGACGCTGTCGGCGAAGATGCCGGTGACCCCGCTGCTGCGATCGCCGGCGATGAAGGCTTTGACGTCCACCCCGATCTTGTTTTCGGCGTAAACCCCCGCGCCACTGACAGCGACACCGGCCCACAACCCGCCCCCGACCGCGACGGAGCCCGAGACCACCACCGAGCTGATCTTCTCGCTCGCGATAGCGGTCTGGGTGAGCGCGCCATCGGTGATGACGCTCGAATCCATCAGGTAGGCCCGCACCTGCGCGGGCGATTCGATACCGGCGCCCGGGGTCCAGCCGATGAAGTTGCGCGCCACGGCGACCCCGATCGACGCGCCGACACCGGCGGTGCCCACGCCGCCGCCTATGGCGGCGGACAGCGCCACCACGACGGAAGAGATGGTCGACGTGCTGGTGGCACTCAGGCTCACCGAGCCGGTGCTGTCGATGATGCTGCCCTGCGCATAAGCGTTGGCGCGCGACAGAATCACGTTCTGCGCCACGGCGCCGGCGCCGCTGACGGCCACGCCCACCTCGCCGCCGAACCCCACCGCCACGGACGCGGCGACCGCCACCGCATTGATCGAGTTGCGACTGACGCTGATGGTGCCGGCGTCGGTCAGTTCAAGGACAAAGGTGACGCCGTCGGGCGCAACCAGGGTCCAGCTCCGGCCGGGCTCCAGGGCGGAGATCCTGAGCTTGTCCGCTAGCACCCAGTCCGGGTCGTTGGCGTAGTCCTGCGCGCCGAGGACGACATCCCCGGGGGTTCCGAAGTAACGATAGACACGGCCCACTTCGCCGCCATTGGCATAGTCCTCGCCAATCTGTACCGAGGCGCCCTCGCCGAGCGACTGGGTTCCGTCCTCCGTAGTGAATTGGGCGGCCGGAGCAACGGTGTCGAACACCGCCAGGTCTTCGCCCTGGGCGGCAAATGCCGCACGCAGCGCCTCGAGGATCAGGCGGTCCGAGATGGCATCTGTCCTGGGCGCCTCGACCAGCAGCCACTTGCCGGTATCGTTGTAGTTCTGGTTGCCCAGGTCGATGGCCTCGTGGGGGCCGATGGTATCGGGCAGGTAGCGGTAGATGTGGCCGGCCCCACCCTTGCTCGCGTCGTAGCCATCGAGCACCAGCACGGTATCGTCCTGGCGTACGTCCTGGACCCCGCTGTCGGTATTGAAGATCACCTCGGCGAGGGAATCCGCCTTGGCGGCATCATCCAGATTGGTCGCGGTCAGCGGACCGCTCTGGTCCAGATCGAACAGGTGCTGGCCCTGGGTCACCGCCGAGACGGTGACGCTCCCCGTGGTGGAGATCCCCTGGTCGGCGTTCCGAATCGAGGCGTCGACATCGTTTTCGATTTCGTTGAAGGCCAGCGACAACCCGATCGCAGCGGCGACCCCGGCCTGTTTTCCGATCGCCACGGAGAGCGATGCGGCCGCCGCGACCGCATTGATGCTCGACGAATCAACGGCCCCCAACTGCAAGCGATCGGCCGTGATGCCGGCATTCGCCGCGCTGGCGCCATCGCCATCGATGAAGGCCTTGACCTCGGTGTTGATCTTGTTTTCCGCGTAGACACCGGCTCCACTGATCGCGACGGCAAGATCCCCGCCCCCGCCCACCCCGACGGCAGCCGCCAGCACAATGGCATCAATCCTGGCCGTATCACGCGCATGGATGGTCACGTCGCCCGCACTGTGCACGCTCGAATCGGCCATGTACGCCCGGATCTGCGCCGTATCGACGCCGGCATTGATGTGCTTCCAGAGACTGGGGTCGCGGAATTGCTGGGAAGCCAGATAAATGGCCTCGACGTAATCCGTGCCCGGATCGTCGGCGACGGTCACCGTGTCGCCGATGTACTCGTAGACGTCGCCGGCAAATGCGCCTTCGGCAACAAGCACCTTCTTGCCTTTTTCCAGCGTCGTCAGCGGCGCGTGATAGGTGTCGTAGTCCGCCGCCACGCTGGTGTCGCCACTGGGGTTCCAGCCGATGAAGTTGCGCGCGACGCCCACCCCGATGGCGACGCCGCCGCTGAAGCTACCGCCGATCCCGGCAGCCACGGCCGCCGCGCCGACGGTGGCCCTGATGTTGGTCTCGCTGGCGGCGTCGACAGTCACGTCGCCAACCGGATCACCGACGCTGCCAATCTGGCTGTCAACAATGGATGCATTGGCGCGCGAGAGCACCACGTTGGTGGATTCGGCCCCACCGCCACTGATCGCAAAACCCAGATTACTCCCTCCCGCGATCGACACCGCGACCGCCGCGGCCACCGCCGTGATCGATCCATTGTCGAGGGCCTGGACGACGACATTGCCTCCGCCACTGACCACACTGTCCTCGATCGAGGCCGTGATGTCGGATTCGATAGTGTTGTGCGCCAGCGCCAGACCCACGGCGACCGCCAGGGCATCGCCTTGCCCGGTCGTGATCGCAAGCGCCCCTCCTCCCGTAATCGCAATGATCTTCGTTGTATCGGTGGCCTTCACATAGAGCCCGCCGCCAGCATCGATCGAACTCGAACTCACCAGCGCAACCGTCTCGGAACGGATCTTGTTGAACGATCCTGCGGCAACACCCGCAATCGCAAACTCACTTTGCGTGAGGGTGACGCCGGCCGTCGCACCCGCGATCGAGAACGCCCACAAATCGCCGTCCTGCTTGGCCAGCACATCCACCACGCCAGACACATTGATCGAGTTGCCGTCAGCGGGCGCGCCAGCTCCGGCCCCGTCAGGGTCGCCGATGACGGCCTTGGTCGTGCGGTCAAACTCGTTGATCGCGAGCGAAAAACCGATGCCGAGGCTGTCGCCGGCCGCGATGCCGCCAACCCAATTGATGTTGGTGGTCAGATCTCCGGCATAGAGCCGCACATCGCGTCCCGTGACCCGCGCGGCGGCCCCCAGTTGCACGAGGGTGTCGCTGGTCTGGATGACGGTGGACACCGAACCGGCCAACACGTAGTCGCCGCCCGATGCACCGGATTGCACCAGATTCACGTTCAGCATGGCCTCTTCGGCCTTCATGTTGAAGCCGCCGTCGGCGCCACTGTAAATCGCGGCGCCGTCTTCAACGATGGCATGCGTGGTGTTGCTGCGGGTACTAACGAATACCGAACCGCCGGCACCAGCCTTTTTGCCGTCCGTGGCGCCGAATGCACTCGGCCCCTTGAATTCTCCCTCCAGCGTCGACGGATCAATACTCAGGCTGGGCAGCGAGAAAATACCGGTCATGTTGATCAGCTGTGCATAGTTGGTGGCTTCGATCGACACCACCTCCTCGCCTTTCAGATCACCCTGCTGTGCCGCCTGGTTGATATGTTCGTTCTTGGCGTTGTCGTGCCAATCAGCGTCCTGGTTGATGAGCGCGCCCGAGCGGACGATCGCTTCGGCGACATTGTTCTCCACGATCACATTCACCGACGCTGCGATGGACGCCTTTTCCGCGTCGGAGGTGCTCGTGGCCCAGCTATTGAAGAAGGCCTCCTTCGCGCCAAAGGTGCTGGTCAGATACTTGGTAATCGCCTCGGGGCCTTCCGAGCGGAGGCTGTCCACGAGTTCGCCCCACGACAGCGGGATGAATTCGTCCGGCCGCGTGAGGAACGGGTAAGAAACATCCGAGATGACCCGTGTGGCCCGCAGACCGTCGAGCCGAGCGTCCGACTGGATCGTCGCCTTGGCCGTGTTGTTGATGACGGCGACATTCACCGCCACGCTGACCCCGATCTCGGCATCGGACTCGGAGTCGCTCTCGGCGCCCAGCGCATAAGTCTGTCTGATCAACGCCTTGACTTCGAGATCCTCGTTGGACTTCAGGATCGCCGAACTTCCCACGTCGGCAAGCACCGTGTGGTTGATGACGCTGAGCGCCAAAGCGCCGGAGATCGACACCGGTGACTCGCTGAGCAGACCGCCCGCCAGCGCGGTCAGTTTGCTGAAGAGCAAATCGGGCACGTTGGTATTCACCGTGTCGATGAACTCGGACCACAGGGTCGTGACCGGGTCGTTGTTGCCCATGCTTGTACTGGCGGAAGCGTTGTTTTCCGCTGTCAATTGGGCCACCACACCGAGGCCGGTGGCGAAACCGGAATCAAGCACATGCTTGGCTGACAGGATGTAGCCGCTGCCCGTGACCACGCCAATGTCAATCAAGACGCCGCCGCGCGACTCGTTCTCCGATTCGGACAAGCCGATGACCTGCGTTTCGGTGAAGCGGGTATTGCCCTGGAGGTTGTTCTGACCGGTCGATGCGGCCACATAGTAGGTGCCGCCATCGACCAGGCCTTCGATCGTCCTGATCAGTTTGTGCTCGACTGCCGCCCTGCCTGCCGTGCTCGTGTCCGCCCTCAGCGCGAGAGACGCCCCACCGGGGGCCTTCGACAGCTTGACGTCATTCGCGCCCACGACGATGACGTAGTAAGTGCCGCCATCCTCCAGCGCACCCAGGCCGACACCGTCGTAGGTCACCACATCGCCGGTGGCAAAATCATGGCCGGCGATGTGAATCGTGTCGTTGAGGACTTCACCCGACGTAAATTCAACACTGGGGGCATGAAAGACCACCGCCTGGCCCAGTTCGAAGGTGTTATTGACGGCGGCCACGCGCTGCAGCGCAATGGTGTTGGCGTCGGCATCGACATCGGTGCTGTCGAAGGGGCGATCATTGTTCTCGGTCTCTGGTACGCCGACCTTGCTGAGCGGAACGATGTTGTTCTGCAAGTAGCCCAGACTGGCGCGAATGGCCTGCGTCTCGGTCTCGGCCAGCCAGAAATAGCCCGGATCGTCCAGGTCGGCGATCACGTAGTACGAGGTGCCGTCCACCAGACCGCCGATACTGGTGCCGCGGCGGTTGGTATAGGTGATGACGTCTTCGGTCACCAGGGAGATGTCCCCCAGAAAGATGCGGTGGGTGTCGTAGTCGATGTATCCATAGGCAGGATCGGACGTCTCCCACGCATTTTCGTTATCGAAGTCCTGTGTCGCGAGCACCACGGTGTCGGCCACGGAGGCGCCGATGTACTTCACGACGGTGCCGGCAACCAGCGACCCGACATCGGTGGTCAACTCGACCGTCTTGCCACTCTTCAACCCGAAGACCGTTTCGTCGCTGGTGTAGTCGGCCTTCGCCACCAGCGGGTCGATCTCGATCTTGACCGTGTAGCCGGGCTCGGCCAGCGCGGTAATGTTGCCATCGACCGTGGCATGAATATCGGAGTTCGAGATCTGGATACCCAGACTCAAGCCAGCCACCCCGTCGGCATCCAGTCCGGATTCGCCGGTCGCCGAGGCGCTGACCTCGCCCTGGGCGGTGACATTGGCCGTCTTGCCGGCGGTGATGGACGCACCTGCGGCCATATTGACGTGCGAGGTCACATTGGCATCGGCCACGCCAATGGCGAGTACCGGCGCACCAGCATCCTTGCTGACACTGAGGACGTTGCTCGAGCTCACATGGGTGATGAAATCGTTGTGTGCTTCGGAAACTGCATCGATGTCAGCCGTCGCGCTGGCACTCGCCGTGATCACCACGGCGGCGGCGGCATCAATGACGACGCCATTCTCGATGGAGATCGTCGCGGTTGCGGTTGCCCTGCCATAGGCAACGCTCACCATGCTGCTGTACGCCGAGCCCGACGCATCGGCGCTGGCGGTGGCGTACATACCGATCGTCCCACTGCTGATGAATTGAGCGCCTTCCTGAAGGGTGATGGCGGCCGACGACTGTTTGACCAACAGCTTCGCCGGCAAGGCCAGCGCGCTGCCGATGTAGTCGGTGAGCGGGTCGATGACGAAGTTCGCCACTTCCTGGCCAGCGCCGATTGTGTCGGCAAAACTCTTGTCTTCCGCCTGGAGCACGAAGTAGATGCTGCCGCCCTCGAGCACTGCGTTCTTCCCGATATCCACCGACACCGATCTGGCCGTCGCAAACACCGGCAGCAGGTTCTCGACGGTGGCGACACCGAGCATGCGCGCCCTGAAGAAGATGTCCTCCTCCCCCGTGTCGATATGGACGCTGTCCCGAACGATGATGTCGTCGGCGAAAACCTCCAGATAGCCGAGCGAAACATCGCCGCTGAAGATGACCGAGTCCGTATAGGGATCGTCCTCGGGCATGTCCGGATAGATCAGGTCATTGCGCTGCAGACGGTTGCCGTAGAGGTACAGGCTGGCGGCGAAGGTCTCCGGCAGCGATTCGACGATGATGGTGTCGGCGCCCTCGATGCCATCGATGCGCAGGGACTCCAGGAGCATCACCTGGAACGCGTCGAGCGTGATGTTCTTGCTCGCATCCCCCACGTACTCGATCGTGAGGCCACCCTCGACATTCGGGTTGGCAAAGACACGAATCAAATCGTTGAAGATGGTCCCGGTCACCACGACATTGGCCGGGTCGCTCGCGTTCAGGTAATCAACCTTGTCGAGGCCAAAATAGGCGATCGATTTCGAGAACACGCTGGCGGTGCCCGAACTATCTGCACCCGCCGGATTGAAGGCACTCGACATACTCTCGTCGTCCGGGTCCACGAAGACCAGGCCGTCACTACCACCAGCGCCGCCATTGACGGTGCCGGAAATGGACCCCGCCCCCTCGATCAGGAACAGGTCGCTGTTGTCGCTGGCGCCGCTGAGATTCTCGAAGCCGGAAAAGGCGACCCCGCTCACGGATACCGTGTCAGGCTCGCTGACCGTCCAGACTACGCTGGCATCAACCGGGCCGACGATCTCATCGCCCGCCAACGTACTGCCTGCGAAAACATCGACGTTTGCGTAAGCCGTCGTGCCGGTGGTGGTTCGGGCTGCGATATTGACCGTGACCGGCGCGCCATAAGCCGAATAATCGATGGTGTCGACCGCCAGATCTTCAGACGTGACCTGCCCATCACCATTGCGGTCGCCATCGCCGCCACCATCGATGACGCCATCAATGGATGCGCCGGCATCGAAGAGGAACGTGTCGTCGCCGTTTCCGCCGATCAGGTTCTCCATCTGGCGAAACGCGACGAGCCCATTGGTGCTGCTCAGGGTGCCCTGATTCTTGCCATTGACGGTGCCGGCGCCGATAGCCCACGTGTTCTCAAGGCTGTCCGTGATCAGCGCGTCATTGCCGCCCCCGCCATCGAGCATGCCGTCCAGACCACCACCGACCGTAATCTTGAAGATATCGTCGGCACTGCCGCCCACCAGGTTCTCGAAACCGGCAAAAGCCATCCCGCTGACAGTACCGCTGCCCGCCCCATCCGAGAGCACCCAGTAGCTTTTCACATCGGCGCCCGTCAAGGTGTCGACGCCCGTGCCGCCGATCAGGTTTTCGACCGCACTGAAAGCACCGCCGTCGAGCGTGCCGGCGCCGGTGCCGGTGATCGCCCAGGCATTCGCCCCATCCGCCGCGGCCACGGTATCGACACCGTCACCGCCATCGATCGCCAAGGCCACGTCGATCGCGGTCTTGAGAGTCAAGTGATCATCGCCCCCCATGCCCAGCACCGTCAGACTGGTGACCCCCGTGGCGGCATCGCCATACGAGCTTGTCACACCATCCAAGGTGAATTGGACGATCACGCCGCCATCGACCGACGTGCCCGTCTGCTCGATCACGACGGTGTCTGCCCCATCGGTCAGGTTCGCCTGCAGGGCTCCGGCGGTGACCGAAATGTCCGCCGAGAGCAGCAGCCTCGGCTCCAGGGCCTCTAGCGCATGCGATCGGCGGGTCGGACGCGTTGTGGGCCTATGGGCACGCGCACGCCATACGCCTCCGCACACCACGAAGGCACGATTCATCAAGCCACGGAGAAAGTCGGGAGGAAACGCGCGCGTCTGCGTCTCTGATGCGGTGGTCTTCATGCCTGGCTCCCTGGCGTACAGCGTTCGGGCTAAACCTCAAAGCACGCGACACACGAAATCGCGTGACCACCGCCAAACATCGGGAAAACCACTGGGCAAACCTGAGAAGCGCATCCCGGCGTCAACGTCCAACGCAATACAAGAGCCGATTCAGCAATGTGAAACCGCACCTGCATACCAATGTAGCTGACACCCTCCTAGCAATGCCCTAGCAATGTACCGGCGATTGAAGATACTTCGTTCAAGCGCCTTCGCATGCACGCGACCGCTGCGCATCCCAGCGAAAAGGTGCGGCGCTTGCCTGGCGCTCAGCGTTGGCCCTGAACCGATCCGGCGTTCCCCCGACGTGGTCACGTGGGGGAGCGTCGCAGCACCAGCAGTCCGGACTCCGATTCGAACACCCCCCGACGGATGGGGCGCTCCGCCGTCGGGCCAGCGCGCCGTCCGCTCGCTCAATGCGCGGCCGCGGCTTCCACACTGTCGCTGCCGGGACTCCGACTGCGCGCGCGAATTCTCTCGGTTTCGGCCGACGGCTTGACGCCGAAGACGATGGACAGGATTTGCTGGCAGCGACGATAGGTTCTGAGCGCCTCGGCATGTTCGCCGAGCGCCTGATAGCACACCATGAGACGCTGGTAGAGCCGCTCGACGAGGTTGTCCTTCTCGATCGCGAGCTCATACACGTCCGCGGCCCTCCGCCACGCTTCGGCGGTCTCCAGACCGTGCCCATGGGTAAGCGCAAGCCTCAGGAAGGTACTGTGAAGGCGATCCCGATAGGCGATCAGCCAGGGGAGCTCCAGTTCTCCGTGAAGGAAATGCCCCTGATAAAGCCCGATCGCGCGCATCGCGGTCTGCTCGGCCAGATGCTTGCCCGCAAGCGCACTCCCCGCAAGGCGCTGGAACGCCCAGGCGTCCACCCAGCAGGTTTCATGGTTCAGCGTGAGCTTTGAGCTCCCAAGCGTGATGGCGTCTTCACATCCAAGGAGCTTTCGCAAACGGTGGAGGGTGTTGTCGAAGAGCTTGCGTTGATCACTACTCTCGTTTTCCGACCAGATCGCGCCCATGAGGTAGCTCAGATGGACATCACGCCCCCCAAGGGCAATCAGCGCCTGCAGCAGCTCCAGCGCCTTGCGCGGGGATTTCTTCCCGGAGAACGCGATCGGTACACCATCCTTGAGCAGCGCGAAGCGGCCCATGGTGTACACCCGAACGGGCAATCCCGGACCCCCTGCGTCCCGGGAGTCGTCAGGCACGCCCCGCCTCCACCGGATCCGTCCGGCCACGACCGTCACCCGGCGCGGGAAGGGCCCGGGGCGTGCTGCTCAAAACGCGATTTGGCATCATCGTCGCTCACCTTCCCGGTAACAGAATATTTCACAGTCTAGAACGGATTATGCGGTGCACCAATGATCAGATACGGACAGGCCTTCAAAGGCAAAGCGGTCGCACGACTGTCACCCCCGGTACCTTACCCCCCGGTCATGCGCTTCCGGAGCATCGTCGGGGCATTGCGTTCCTGCGCGTCGCATCCATGAAAGCCCGGGATGTCGCCACGCCAAAAAAGGCGTACGGCCGCGGAAATGCACGTTCGAGGCAGACCGCCTTCATGCCGCTGCCGCAACTGCAGCACGGTAGAAATCGATGAAGGCGCGCACCTTGGCCGGCACGTGCCGCCCCGGCGGATGCACGGCGTAGATGCCGCCGCTGGGCAGGGTCCACTCGGGCAGCAGACGAACCAGTTCGCCACTGCGCAGACCCGCTTCGACATTGTGCTGGTCGAGCACGGAGACCCCCGCGCCGTGGCGCAGCAGTGCGCGCAGGGTGCTGGCGGAATCGGTGCGCAGCGCGGCATTCATGCGCACGCTGCGGCTTTCGCCGGTGGCGGCGGTGAAGGTCCAGGTCAGCGGGGTGGGCAGCAGGGTCAGCGCTACCCAGGCGTGTGCGGCGAGATCTTCCGGCGTCTGCGGCGGGGCGTGGCGCTGCAGATAGGCGGGCGAACTCACCAGATATTGTGCGAAGTCGCCGAGCTTGGTCGCGCGCAGGGTCGAATCGCGCAACCAGCCGACGCGGATGCCCAGATCCAGCCCCTCCTTGACCAGGTCAACCACGCGGTCGCTGGTGCGCAGCTCGATCTGCAGCCGCGGGTGTCGCAGCGCGAACTCTGCCACCACCCGCGCCAGCGACTGGGTGGCATGATCGACCGATGCGGTGATGCGCAGGCTGCCACTGAGTTCCGCCGTGCCCTCGCCCACCTCGGCGAGCGCATCGCGGGCCTCACGCAGCGGCGGCACGCAGCGCGCATACACCGCTTCGCCCGCCTCGGTGAGCATCACCCGGCGCGTGGTGCGGCTGAACAGCGTACAGCCGAGCCGGGCTTCGAGCCGGCCGATCTCGAGGCTGATCCGGGCCTTGCTCGTTCCCAGACGGTCCGCCGCAGCGGTGAAGCCACCGGCCTCGGCCACCGCGGCGAAGCTGAGCAGGCTGTTCAGGTCGATCCTGTCGGCAATGGACATCGCGGACTCGCATGAAAAAGGGATGGCGGCGCAAAGTAGGAATCAGGGCAAGACGCCTCCGGTGCCGGACACTCGCAGTCTACTGTCAATAAATCGATAACGGTAAATCGCCTCTGTCGGCGTTTATCGTATCAATACCGCCTGCGATGATGCCTCCACCCGATTGTTCCATTCAACCAAGGAAGAGGTCTCATCATGAAAATCGCCCTCATCGGCGCCACCGGTTTTGTCGGCTCCGCCCTGCTCAAGGAAGCGCTCGCCCGCGGCCACCAGGTGACCGCCCTCGTCTCCCGCCCGGAAAAGCTCGCCACCCAATCCGGCCTCACCGCACTCAAGACCGACGCGCTCGACAGCGCCGGCCTGAGCGCCCAGCTGCGCGGTCACGAAGCCGTGATCAGCGCGTTCAGCGGTCACGCCCAGAGCGAGGTGTTCAACTACTACGTGCGCGGCATCCGCTCCATCATCGACGCGGTCAAATCCGCCGGCGTGCCGCGCCTGCTCGTGGTCGGCGGCGCAGCCAGCCTGGAGGTGGCGCCCGGCGTACAGTTGCTCGACACCCCGGAGTTCCCCGCGCAGTGGAAGGAGACCGCGGCTGGCGCGCGCGAAGCGCTCAACATGTTGCGCACCGAAGACACGCTGGAGTGGACCTTCCTCAGCCCCTCGGCCTATCTGGAACCGGGCGAGCGCACCGGCAAGTTCCGTCTCGGCACCGACCAGTTGCTGGTGGACGCCGAAGGCAACAGCCGGATTTCGATCGAAGACTACGCCGTCGCCATGATCGACGAACTCGAACGCCCGGCGCACTCGCGCACACGCTTTACCGTGGGCTACTGACAGTTCTGCCGCGGCCCTTGGTAAAGTGCGTCCCTTCTGACCGTTTCGCGCCCACCGCGCGCAAGCGGCACGGCAGAAGGGCCGATCGATGACGCAACTGAAAGGGTGGAACAGGCTGAAGACGCTGGCGCGTGCCGAATGGCAGGCGCTGGCGACGATCAACCCCAGCAACCGGCTGTGGCAGATGCCGTTCGCCGCGGCGCTCGCGTCCGGCCTGCCCCTGCTGGTCGGCGCATTCTTCGGTCGCATGGACTACGGCCTGATCTCCTCGATCGGCGGCCTGGTGTTCCTGTATCTGCCCAACACGCCGATGTCCCACCGCATGGTCTCGCTGATGGCCTGCGGCTTCGGCCTGGCTGCCTGCTATGCGCTGGGCGTGATCAGCCATTTCTTCCCGCCGCTGATGATGTGGGTACTCACCTTCACCGCCATGCTGGTGACCATGGTGTGCCGGTTCTACGGCCTGGGGCCGCCGGGTAGCCTGTTCTTCATCATGGCGGCCTCGATCGGGGCCTACTCGCCGGGCGAAATCGACGAAGTACCGCTCAAGGTCGGGCTGTTCACCATGGGCTGCCTGCTGGCCTGCCTGATCGCGTTCTTCTACAGCCTGATCGCGCTGCGTCTGCGGGCGCCCGAGCCGGTGGCGCCCTTGCCCGCACCGACTTTCGACTTCGTCGTGTTCGACGCGGTGGTGATCGGCGCCTTCGTCGGCATTTCGCTGGCGCTCGCCCAGGCGCTGCAACTGGAGCGGCCCTACTGGGTGCCGGTGAGTTGCCTGGCGGTGATCCAGGGGGTGTCGCTGCGCGCGGTGTGGACCAAGCAGGTGCACCGCGTCGTCGGCACCGGCATCGGTCTGCTGCTGGCCTGGGCGCTCCTGATGTTGCCCTTGAACGGCTGGAGCGTGGCGCTGCTGGTGATCGCGCTGGTGTTCGTGATCGAGACCATGGTGGTGCGCCACTACGGCTTCGCGGTGATCTTCATCACCCCGCTGACGATCTTCCTCGCCGAAGCGGCCACCCTCGGGCATAGTGCGCCGGCCGCGCTGATCGAGGCGCGCCTGGTCGACACCATCGTCGGCTGCATGGTCGGCCTGGTCGGCGGCGTCTGCCTGCACAGCCCGCGTTTCCGGGCAGTGCTCGGCGCCCAGCTGCGGCGCCTGATTCCGTCACGTCTGGCGCCCGCGGGGAGCCCGCATGAACCTCTATGACCGCCTCGCCCTCGACCTCGAGCAGCGCATTCGCGACGGCGTGCTGCGCGCCGGCGAGCGCCTGCCCTCGATCCGCAAGGCCTGCGCCGCCCAGCGCCTGAGCCCGTCCACCATCCTTCAGGCCTACTACCTGCTCGAGAGCCGTGGCCTGATCGAAGTCCGCCCGCAGTCCGGCTACTACGTGCGTGCCAGGCCGCCCAACACCCTGGCCGAGCCCGGGATGACCCGCCCGGTCGGCGCCTCCACAGAACTCAGGGTCAGCGACTTCATCTTCGAGATTCTCGAGTCGGTCAAGGATCCGGCAGTGGTGCCGCTGGGCTCCAGTTTCGCCAGCCCCTACCTCTACCCGCTCGACAAGCTCGGGCGCTTCCTCGCCGCGGCCGCGCGCCACATGGATCCACGCGCCACGGTCACCGACCTGCCGCCCGGCAACGACGAATTGCGCCGCCAGATCGCCCTGCGCTACCTCGCCAACGGGGTGGCGCTGCCGTCCGCCGAGATCGTGATCACCTCGGGCGCGATGGAGGCGCTCAACCTCTGCCTCGAGGCCACCACCCAGCCCGGCGATCTGGTCGCGGTCGAATCGCCGACCTTCTACGCCGGCCTGCAGATGATCGAGCGCCGCGGCCTGCGCGTGATCGAGATCCCCACCCACCCGCGCGACGGGGTCAGCCTCGCCGCGCTCGAAGACGCGCTGCGCCATCACCCGGTGAAGGCCTGCCTGCTGATGCTGAATTTCCAGAACCCGATGGGCAGCCTCGTCCCGGACCCGAGCCGGCATGCCCTGCTCGATCTGCTGCGCCGCCACGACGTGCCGCTGATCGAGGACGACACCTATGCCGAACTGTATTTCGGCCGCCAGGCGCCGCTCGCCACCAAGGCGCTCGACACCACCGGCCTGGTGCTGCATGTGTCGAGCTTCTCCAAGAGTCTCGCCCCCGGCTACCGGGTCGGCTGGGTCGCGGCCGGGCGCTACGCGCAGAAAATCCAGCGTCTGAAACTCTCCGCCAGCCTGGCCACCACCATCCCGGTGCAGATCGCGCTGGCCGACTTCCTCAAGCAGGGCGCCTTCGACACGCACCTGCGCCGCTTGCGCAGCGCGCTGGAAGTGCAGGAGGCCAGCATGGCCGCGGCGATCGAACGCCACTTTCCCCACGGCACCCGGATCACCCGTCCGCGGGGCGGCTATTTCGTGTGGGTGGAACTGCCGGCGGCGATCGACGCCCTCGCCCTGCACCGGCGCGCACTCGACGCCGCCATCAGCATCGCACCGGGGCCGATCTTCTCGGCCAAGCGCGAATACGGCAACTGCATCCGCCTCAACTTCGGCCATCCGTGGTCGGAACAGATCGAGCAGGCGATGCAGCGGCTGGGGGCGATGATGGGGTAAGACGGATCGAGCCTCCCCCTGCTTCGACGTCGTGGATCAGCGGAACGGATCGATCGACGCCGGCCTGGCTGGATCACCGTCTGTTCGAGGTTTGCGCATGTGGAGAAACGCACCACACGCACTGGCAACCGTTGTTCATCCGCACGCTCCCCGATCCTCAACCATGCGGGTCAGGGCCAGCATGGCGAGCGTGTTCGGCGTCGCCACGCCGCGCGCCGCCGCGGCAGCGACGACCGCACCATTGATCGATTCGATTTCGGTCGCGCGCCCGGCCAGCACGTCCTGCAGCATCGACGGCTTGTGGCCGACGTGATGCCCGATGGCATGCAGCAGCGTCGCGCGGACCCGCTCGGCATCGACCTCGACGCCCTCGGCACCGGCCACCGCGAGCACCTCATCGACGATGGCCAGCGCCAAGGCCTGTGCCGCGGGTAGGCGCCCGATGGCATCGACCGCGCATCCGGTCACCGCACAGATGCTGTTCAAGGCCGCATTGAAGGCCACCTTCTCCCAGATCGCGGTGTGCACCATCGGGTCGATCGCGCAGTCGAGCCCCGCTTCGCACATCAGCAAGGCAATGCGATCGAAGACCTCGTCGCTCACGCCGTCGAGCCGGGTGAAACGGACTTTGCCCTGCCCGTGCGATTCGACTTGGCCGGGTCCGCACAGGTCGGCGGGACAGGTGGTGATGCCGATCGCCACCCGGTCAGAGGCCCCATAGGCCGCGATCCGCTCGCCGTTGCCGAGGCCGTTCTGCAGACTGAGGATCCGCGTCTCGGGCCCGATCCAGCGCTGTATCCCGGCCAGGGCCGGTTCGGTGTGCATCGCCTTGGTAAACAGGATGATCAGGTCGGGCCGCTCGCGCACCTCGTCGGGCCGACACGCAGCGAGCCGGACCTGGCGCGCGCCGCGGTCGGTGACCAGCTTCAGGCCGCGCTGGCGAATCGCATCGATGTGCGCGGCATTGATGTCCACCAGGGTGACCGCCACCCCGGCTTCGGCCAGCAGGCCGCCGAACAGCGAGCCCATCGCCCCTGCGCCGAGCACCAGCACGCGCGGACCGGGCACGGAGCCGGCATCCACTTCTTTTTTCATGTTCTGTTCCCCCGGGAATGACATCGACGATTCACGATCCGCAGCGGCACGATGCGACGTTCGGTGCCGCTGCGAAAGCAGGTACGGTCTACACCGGCAGCGCCGGTGGGCCACACCCTACCGGTGCGGTCCACCCGCTCAGTGCGCCCTGCGGGCGTTGAGCGCAGCCTTCGCCTCGGCCAGGATGTCCTTTGCCGGATAGCCCTTGGCGGCCGTCTCCTCGACCCATTGCGCGGCCACCCGGTCGCCGGCGACCAGCCAGCTGCCCAGCTCGCTCGGCGGCACCACATGGATCTCGTTGCCCCGCTCCTGCGCCAGCCGGCGTCCGACTACGCGCGCCTCGTCGAAGACCCTGCCGACCCAGGCCGACGCTTCGGCGCCGCTGTTCGCGTCGATCACCTTCTTCAACTCGGGCGGCAGGCTGTTGTACTTCGCCGGATTCATCGCGAACACGAAGACGGTGTTCGACAGCATCGGTACGGCCTCGTCGGTCTCGGTGTGGAACTTCACCACCTCGTGCACCTTAAGCGGCGGCACCACCTCCCACGGCAGCATCGCGCCATCGACCACGCCCTTGGAAAGCGCCTCGGTCACCTGTGGCGCGGGCATGCCGATCGGGGTCGCGCCGAGCTCCTTCAGCAAGCGGGTGGACTGACGCGTGGGTGCGCGCAGCTTCAGCCCCTGGAAATCCGCCAGAACCTTGATCGGCTTGCTGGTGGTGTGCAACTGCGCACCGTCGTGGACGTGGAACAGCAAGGGTTTGACCGGCTTGTACTCGTCGCCGGCGTACTTGGTGAGGATGTTCCACACCACCGGGCTGCTGCGTTCCGCGTTGCGGGTGACGAACGGGAGTTCGAACAGCTCGGTGACCGGGAAGCGGCCGCCCTGGTAGCCCGGCACCGTCCACACGATGTCGGCGATGCCGTCCTTGGCCTGGTCGAACAGTTGCGGCGGCGTGCCGCCCAGCGACATTGCCGAGTAGATCTGGCACTTGAGACGGCCCGCCGACTCGGTGGCGATCTTCGCGCACCAGGGTTCGATGAAATGCTTGTGCGCAGTCGCGCCCGGTGGCAGGAAGTGATGCACCTTCAGCACCACCTCGTCCGCGGCAAACGTGGAACCGGCGAAACAGCCCAGCATCGCGGCAGCCACGACCGCATTCTTCATGACGTTCATTTTTTGTCTCCTTGCGTTATACCGGCCACGGACGAGCGCGACCGGGTTCTGAAACCGGGTGATGAATGGGGCCGCGTGCGCCCGGCACCGGCCGGTGCAGGGCACGCGGCTCAGAACGGATAGGCGGGCGGCGTGTCCTTGACCGTGACCCACTGCCACTGGGTGAACTCTTCCCAGTTGGCCGGCCCGCCGATGCGACCGCCGTTGCCCGAGGCGCCGCGACCACCGAAGGGGATGTGCGGCTCGTCGGCCACGGTCTGGTCGTTGATGTGCAACAGGCCGGTGTTGAGCCGGTTGCCCAGCGCCAGCGCACGCCCGACCGAGCGCGAGATCACCGCCGCCGACAGGCCGTACTCGGTCGCATTGGCCAGCGCCACCGCCTCGTCGTCGTCGCGGAAAGTGACCACCGTGGCCACCGGACCGAAGACCTCCTCCTCGAACGCACGCATGCCCGGTTTCACGCCGGCCAGCACGGTGGGGCGATAGAACAGCTTGTCGTGGGTGCCGCCGGCGCACAGCCGGGCACCTGCGGCCACGCTGTCCTTGACGATCGCATCGATCTGACGCAACTGGCCGTCGCTGATGATCGGACCGAGCGCGACCCGGCCGGTGGTGGGGTCGCCCACCGGCAGGTGATCGGCCTTTTCCGTCAGTTTGGCGATCAGTTGCTCGGCGATCGACTCGTGCACCAGAATGCGGCCGGTGGCCATGCAGATCTGCCCCTGGTGCAACCAGGCGCCGAAAGCGGCGCAACCGGCGGCGAGATCGAGATCGGCATCCTCGAGGACGACGAGGGAATTCTTGCCCCCGAGCTCGAGCGACACCTTCTTCAGATGGCGACCGCACTGCTCGCCGACAATCCGGCCCACTGCGGTCGAACCGGTGAACGCGACCATCGCGATATTCGGATCGGAACACAGCGCGCTGCCCGCGTCGGCCCCGCCCGGCAGCATGTGCAGCAGGCCCGGCGGCAGGCCCGCCTCCTCGAAGATGCGCGCGATCAGCACCCCGCCCGCGACCGCGGTGCGGGTATCGGGCTTGAGCACCACCGCGTTGCCGGTGGCCAGCGCCGGGGACACCGCGCGGATCGCAAGGATCAGCGGGAAGTTGAACGGCGCGATCACGCCGACGACGCCGTGCGGCACCCGCCGGGCGAAGCTCATCCGCCCTGCATTACTCGGCAGCATCAGGCCCTGTGGTTCGGTGAGCATGCCCGCCGATTCGTGCAGGATACCGATCGCGGCCTTCAACTCGACGTCGGCCTTGGGCCGGATCGCACCGGTCTCGCGCATGATCCAGGTGGCCAAATCATCCAGGTTGTCCTCGACCAGGCGCGCCGCCTTGCGAAAGATCGCCGCGCGCTCCTCGTAGGGCATCGCGGCCCAGCCCGGCTGTGCAGCGCGTGCCATCGCGGCGGCGCGGCTCACCGTCGCGGCGTCGGCCACGCCGATGGTGCCGATCTGCTCGCCGCTGGCCTTGTCGATGACCGCCGCGCTGTCGTCCGCCGTCTGCCATCCGTCGGACAGGACCTTGCCCTGCCACAGGGCCGGGTTCATCAGGGTGCTCATGTTCGTGTCTCCTCTAGGTGTTTTGGGGGTGGGCACCTGCGTCCGGGGCGGACTACAGGCGGTCGAGGTGCACGTCGAGCACCGCGCAGCGGCCCGCACGAACCGCGGCAAACGCCTCGGCCAGGGCCCCGCGCAGCGCCTGCGGGCTCGATACGGTGAGCGCCAGCGCGCCGCCGGCCGCGGCGGCGATGCCGGCGTAATCGGAAGGGGGGTCGAAGCTCACCCCGAGGTCGGCGGAGCGGCTGGCATGGCCGTCGGGATGCACGGCCAGGGTGGACAACTTGGGCGACTTCCAGCCGCCGTTGTTGTAGACGATCTGCACGAAGGGGGTGGCGTAGCGGCGTGCCATCCAGTGCACGCTCGACGGCACCGTGAACATGTAGCTGCCATCGCCGCACAGCGCGACCACGGTCTTGTCCGGATGGGCGAGCTTGACCCCGATCGCCGCGCCGCCGTTCCAGCCCAGCGAGCCGCCGCCGCTGGCGATCATCCCGCCCGGCCTGCGGATGCCGAGGTGATTGATGATCACATCGTAGTTGGAGATGCCCTCGTTGCAGACGATGGTGTCGTCGTCGATGAACTCGCGCACGCAGGCGGTCAGGAACTCGGGCGTGATCGTGTCGCCCTGGACCTCACGGGCGCGCAGCTCCTGGTCGCGCAGGCGGTGGCGCGCAGCGATGCGGTCGCGCCGTGCTGCCACCAGCGCCTCGTCCACCGCCAGGCCGCCGACACCGGCGTTGAGCTGGGCGAGCGCGGTCCGCGCATCGGCGCGGAACACACAGCGCGACGGGATGTACCACAAGGGCATCTGCTCCTTGAGCGGGTCGACGTCGATGTAATACACGCGCGCGCCTTCGCTCGGACGATTGACCAGCGGGATCCACGGCACGTCGCTGTCGATCACCAGCACCACGTCGGCCTCGGCCAGGATCTCGTTCTGGCGCGGCGCGTTCCACTGGTTGCCGAGGTACATCGGGTGATCGGTGGGGATGTTCACATACGAGGGCACCGACTCCAGCACCGGAATCGCCAGCCGGTCCACCAGCTTCACCAATTCGGTTACCGCCTCGGTGTTGCGTCCGACAAAGGAGGTCACCAGCACCGGATTGCGCGCCGTCACCAGGTCCGCAAGCAGCGCCTGCAACCCGTCCTCGGGCAGGGCGCAGGGGGCAATCGGCTGCCACAACGCGGGGTCGAGTTCCACCCGTGGCACCTCCTCCTCCATCACCTCGCGCGCGCCGGTCAGGTAGGCCGCGCCCTTGGGGTCGCTGCACGCGATCTGCAGCGCGCGGTAGACCAGTTGCTTGACGTTGCGCCCGGTGCGGATCTCGTTGTCGTAGCGGGTATAGCCGCGGACGATGCCGCGCTGGTCGTGCACGTCCTGGATCCACTGGATGAATTCGTTGCGGCTGCCGCGCAGTTCGCCTTCCTGGGTGAAAGGCGAAGCGCCGGCGAAGATCAGCACCGGCACGCGCGCCTTGGCGACGTTGTGCACCGCACCGGCCAGCGCCTGGGTGCCGCACTCCACATGCACCAGCACCGCCTGCGGCTGGCCGGTGACCTGGGCATAGCCCTGCGCCGCGCTCAGCGCCACCATCTCGTTGGGGCAGGTGATCACGGCGGGAATCGGCCGGCCGGCGACCTTGGCCTCCTCGATGCTCTCGACGATCGCGGGATGGTCGCTGCCGAGATTGGCGAACAGGTAGCGGATGCCGCGCTCGTAGAGCGCCTCCAGAAATGCGGTGCCCGTGGTGTACATGCCTTTCGTCTCCTGGGTGGAAGCTGGGTCGGGGTGACCGCCACCTTAGGAGGGCATGCCGGAGCCGGCAATTGGGCTGGCTATACGTCTGATATAGACCGCATCGATAACATCGAAGAACCCGTTGAACCGCGCGACGGCGCAAGGTCGGGCGGATCAGCCCTTGTCGAACAGTTCGGCGATCAGGTCGCGCATCCAGCCATGGCCGGGATCGCCGGAATAGCGCCGGTTCCAGTACAGGTTCACATCCATCGCCCGCCGCGGCACCGGAATCGGAAAGGCGCGCACCCGTCCGCGCGGGCGGAACGCGTTCACCACCTGACGTGGCGCGACCACGGCGAAATCACGCTCGGCGAGGATCGCCGGCACCACCATGAAGTGGGGTACCCACAGCTTCACCCGCTCGAGCAGGCCGCACTCGCGCAGGATTGCGAGCGTCTGCGGATGCGAGGTCACCGCGATGTAGTCCATGCCATCGAGCGCGTCTACCGCGGCCCTGCCCGTCCGTCCCGGGCTCCGCGGCGCAAGGATGACGTACTCGTCGGTGACCACGTGGCGGCTGTCGAAACCCTCCTCGAGCGCCGGCAGATAGCCGATGGCGAGGTCGATCTGGCCACTGTCGAGCGCGCCCGCCAGTTCGGCGCCGGCGAGCTGGCGGGTCTCGATGCGCACCCCGGGGGCCCGCTGCTGCAGCGCGCGCATCAGTTGCGGCAGAAAGATGACCTCGCCGAAATCGCTCATGTGCAGCCGGAAACTGCGGCTCGACCTGGCGGGGTCGAAGTGGGTGTGCTCGTCGAGCGTGGCCTGCAGCACGCGCAGCGCCTGCTGCACCGGGCCGGCAATACGCTCGGCGACCATGGTGGGCTCGACCCCGGCGCGCGTGCGGACGAACAGCGGATCGCCGAACAACAGGCGCAGCCGGGTCAGCCCGTGGCTCACCGAGGGCTGGGTCAGTTCGAGACGCACCGCCGCACGACTTACGCTGCGCTCCAGGTATACGGCCTCGAAAACCTTGAGCAGATTGAGGTCCACGGCATGGATATTCATGGCATCTATGACCACACAAAACACCGATTGTATCCACTGTCGCAGCCTCCCGATCCGGGCCCGAAGATCTGCAAGGTGATGAGGAGCGCTTGTTGCCGGTATGCCATCTCGGGTCGGGGCCGCGCGCCGCCGAACACTTGGGCCACGAACGACGTGTACGGTCAAACCCACCGAACTGTTACGCCTGTGAATCACGAGAACTGAGACTGTTACGCTCCGCGCCCGAGTGGTCTACTTCCGATCACTGCCCCGGACACCGCGAACCAAGCACGGTGCGGGTCGCAGGGGGACGCTCTCATGCAAACGCCATCGACCCGGGCACAGGGTGCCCGCATCGAGTTCTACCGCAAGACCGGCAAGATCCACCCGCGCAGTACCCGCGGCCGTTATGACAGCCTGCGCTGGGCCATGGTCTGGATCACTCAGCTCGTGTTCTATGGCAGCTGCTGGCTGAGTTGGGATGGCCGTCAGGCCCTGTTGTTCGACATCGCCGAGCGCAAGTTCTACCTGTTCGGCCTGGTGCTGTGGCCGCAGGACGCGATGCTGCTGGCGCTGCTGCTGATGATCTCGGCGACCGCGCTGTTCCTCGTCACCGCGGTGGCCGGGCGCCTGTTCTGCGGCTTCGCCTGCCCGCAGACGGTCTATACCGCGATCTTCCGCTGGGTCGAAGAACGCGTCGAAGGCGACCACCTCGCCCGCATGCGGCTGGACCAGGCGCCCCCCGGCCTGCGCAAGATCGCGCTGAAGGGCGGCAAGCATGCGATCTGGCTGGCAATCGCGCTGTGGACCGGAATTACCTTCGTCGGCTATTTCACCCCAATCGGCGAGCTGCTGCGCAAGCTCGGCGCGGGCGAGCCCGGCCCGTGGGAAGGTTTCTGGGTGTTCTTCTACGCCGCCTTCGCCTACCTGCAGGCCGGCTTTGCACGCGAGATGGTGTGCACCCACATGTGTCCCTACTCGCGCTTCCAGGGCGTGATGTTCGATCGCGACACGGTCACCGTCAGCTACGACAGCGCCCGTGGCGAACCGCGCAAGCTGCGCAGCCAGGCTGCAGGCGGTACCACGGCCACGATTGCCACGGCAACGGCAGACGCCAAGCCACCCGGCACCACGGCCCGTGGCGAAACCAGCCCGCGCGGCGACTGTGTCGATTGCAGCCTGTGCGTTCAGGTGTGCCCAACCGGCATCGACATCCGCGACGGCCTCCAGTACCAGTGCATAGACTGTGGCCTGTGCATCGACGCCTGTGACGAGGTGATGGCCCGCATCGCCCGCCCCACCGGCCTGATCCGCTTCGCTTCCGAAAGCGAGCTCGCCGCGCCGGCGGCCACGCCGGAACCCGGCTCGCCCATCCGCGCAGCCCTGTGGCGGCCGCGCGCGATGGCCTATCTCGGCTTCCTCGTGGCCTTCATCGTGGCCGGCATCTGGCTGGTCGCCGAGCGCATCCCGCTGCAGGTCGACGTGCTGCGCGACCGCCACGCGCTGCTGCGCGAAGCCACCGACGGGTCTATCGAGAACACCTACACGCTGAAGCTGATGAACATGCTCGAAGCGCCGCGCGTCTTCCGCATCCGGGTCGAGGGCCCGGCCGGCGCGCGCATCGTCGGCGCCGACACCTTCCACGTCGCCAGCGGCAGCGTGCTGCCGGTACCGATGACGGTGGCCGCCGACCCGGTTCCGGCCCGCTCCGGTGCGCAGGAGATCCGCTTCCATATCGAGGCCGTCGACGGCCCGCCGACCGCGATCACCGAGCGCAGCGCCTTCCTGCTGCCCTGAACCGGGCGTCCGCGCCCCCGACACGAGACCCGCCATGTACCAATACAACGAAACCGATCAACGCCTGGTCGACGAGCGCGTCGAGCGCTTTCGCGACCAGATGCGCCGCTTCCTCGCTGGACAGCTGTCGGACGACGACTTCCGTCCGCTGCGCCTGCAGAACGGACTCTACATCCAGCGCCATGCGCCGATGCTGCGGGTCGCGATCCCCTACGGCACGATGTCGGCCACGCAGCTGCGCATGCTCGCCCGCATCGCCCGCGAATACGACCGCGGCTACGGCCACTTCACCACCCGCTGCAATATCCAGTACAACTGGGTGCGGCTGGAGGACACGCCCGACATCCTCGCCGAGCTCGCGACCGTGCAGATGCACGCGATCCAGACCTCGGGCAATTGCATCCGCAACATCACCACCGACCCCTTCGCCGGCGTCGCTGCCGACGAGGTGCTCGACCCCCGCCCCTACTGCGAGATCCTGCGCCAGTGGTCCACGCTGTCGCCGGAATACAGCTTCCTGCCGCGCAAGTTCAAGATCGCCCTCACCGGCAGCCCGAACGACCGGGCCGCGGTGAATTTCCACGACATCGGTGCGCGCGCGTTGCGCCGCGACGATGGCGAGATCGGCTTCGAGGTCTTCGTCGGCGGCGGTCTCGGGCGCACGCCGATGGTCGGCCACCGCATCCAGTCCTTCCTGCCGCGGCGCGAGCTGCTCGGCTACTTCGACGCCATCCTGCGCGTGTACAACCGCCACGGCCGGCGCGACAAGAAGTACAAGTCGAGGATCAAGATCCTGGTCAAGGAGCTCGGCCCCGCGGTCTTTGCCGCCGAGGTCGACAAGGAATGGGCCTACCTGCGCGGCGGCCCGGCGATGATCGCCGACGACCGCTTCGAGGCCATGGAGCGTCATTTCCGCGGCCCCGAACTGCGGGCAGAGGACACGCTCGAGAGCAGCCTTTCCCACCACCAGGAACCGGCCTTCCGGCGCTGGCTGACGCGCAACGTCAGCCCGCACAAGCTCGCCGGCCATGCCATCGCCACCCTGTCGCTGAAGCCCGCCGGCAACCCGCCAGGCGACGCCGCGGCGGTGCAGATGGACGCGGTCGCCGATCTTGCCGAGCAGTACAGCGCGGGCGAGATCCGGGTCAGCCACGAGCAGAACCTGGTGCTGCCCCAGGTGCGCATCGCCGATCTGCATGCGCTGTGGCAGCAGGCGCTGCAGCACCGCCTCGCCACCGCCAACGTCGGCCTGCTCACCGACGTGGTGTGCTGCCCCGGCGGCGACTTCTGCGCGCTCGCCAATGCACGCTCGATCCCGGTGGCGGAGGCCATCCAGCAGCACTTCGCGGACGAGGAAGCGCTCGATGCGCTCGGCCCGATCGAGCTCAACATCTCCGGCTGCGTCAATGCCTGCGGCCACCACCACATCGGCAACATCGGCATTCTCGGCGTCGATAAGAACGGCGAGGAGTGGTACCAGGTCACCCTCGGCGGCAGCCAAGATGCGCCGCCGGCGATCGGCAGGATTGTCGGCCCCTCGTTCCAGGCCGGCGACATCCCGGACGTCGTCGACAAGGTGGTCAGGGTGTATCGCCTGCAGCGCCATGACGGCGAGAACTTCATCGACACCCTGCGCCGCGTCGGCCACGAACCCTTCAAGCAACACCTCTACGGAGCCGCCCATGAGCCGCGTGATCAAGGCTGAACGCATCTTCTGCGACCCGCGTCCGGTCCTCGCCGATGAAACCCCGGCCGACAGCGGCGTCGCCGCCATCGTGTCGCTGGCGCGCTGGATGGAATGGCGCACCGCGGGCGTCGAGCCCCATCCCGACACCGGCGTGTGGATGCAGCCCGACGACGATTTCGAGCCGCTGCTGGCGGACATCGACCGCCTGGCGCTGATCGCGGTCCACTTCCCCGTCTTCACCGACGGCCGCGGCTATTCGATCGCCCGCCTGCTGCGCGAGCGCCACAGCTACCGCGGCGAACTGCGCGCGATCGGCGACGTGCTGCGCGACCAGCTCTACTTCCTGCACCGCTGCGGCTTCGACGCCTTCGCGCTGCGCGCCGACCAGGACGCGGAGCAGGCACTGCGGGCCTTCAGCGACTATTCGGTGAGTTACCAATAGGCTGCGGATCGCGATGCCCCTATCATCGGTGGCAAAACACGACCAAGTCATCAAGCGGCCCCTCACCCCCTGCAGTCCGGGATCCACGATTCCGGATGTCGCTGCCTTCCATGCAGCACAAAGAACAAGGCGAACATGAAAGCTGAAGCGGCTCACCCACCCTCGCGGCCCGCGCTGTCCGACGTACACAAGGGCGCCCTTGCGGGCGTCGTGGTCGTGCTGTGCTGGTCGGGCTTCAACATCGTCTCCCGTTTCGGCAGCACCGGCGCATTCACGCCCTTCGACCTGGCCGCGCTGCGCTACGGGGTCTCGGGGCTCATCGCACTGCCGCTCTTCATCTGGCTGGTGCCCGCACGCCAGTGGCCGCGCTACATGGTGCTGGCACTGTTCGGCGGGCTCGGTTACGGGCTGCTGGTCTATTCGGGCTTCAAGTTCGCGCCGAGCGCGCATGCAGGCGTGTTCGTCAATGGCGGCATTCCGTTCTGGACCGTGATCATGCTCGCAGTCGGCGCCGGTTTCCGCATCCCGCGCAGGGTGCTGATCGCGCTGCTGCTGTCCACCACCGGCCTGGTGCTGATCGGATCCGCGAGCCTGCTCGCACCACGCGACGGCAACGAGTGGATCGGCGACGCACTGTTCCTCGCCGCCGCCTGGACCTGGGCCGTGTTCGGCCTGCTGATGCGGCGCTGGCAGATCAAGCCGCAACGCGCGATTCTCGGCATCGCCAGTTTCTCCGCCATCACCTACCTGCCGGTCTATTTCATGTGGCTGCCGAAGACGATCCAACAGGCCGGGTGGAACGACCTCCTGCTGCAGGGCGGCTACCAGGGTGTGATCGCCGCCCTGCTCGCGGCCGGCATGTACAGCTACGCCAACCAGAAGATCGGCGCCAGCCAAGCATCGATGATGCTCGCGCTGGTGCCTGCGGTCTCGGCGATCGGCGCCTACTTCCTGCTCGGCGAGTCGATCAGCCTGACGGTCGGGATCGGGATCGTGGTGGTATCGGCAGGCGCCGCGCTCGGTGCGCTTCAACGTGCGGAGCCCGCGCGGCAGTCCTGATGCGGCAGTCCTGATGCGGCGGATCCGAAGCATCGCGGGCGCGACGGACGCGGCACGATCCGTCCCGGCGGCCGGCGACGCGCGCGTCCGCCAACATCTGCTCGAAATGTAAATTACGGGGGGTTTTCGTGAATTTTTTATTACCTCTCGCGGTAACATGATTCGATCTGTTGCGGCGCACCATCCGGACGGATGGGACGCAACGCCATCGTGGCATGACCAGGAAGTTCGAAATGGCCATTACGACACACCTCCGCCTTGGCTCACCACAGCCGGTACACGTGCTGCAATCGAATCAGCTCCCGGCGTCCGTTCTTCAACGGGTACGCGAGGACAAGGGCTCACCGACACCCGATGTGCCGCGTCACGAAGGGTCCGCTACGGACAGGCGCCACGACCCGGCCGATCTTGCCCCCATCGACAACGCCGTCTCCGGGGCCTGAATGCAACCGGAATCGGCAGCCGGCGACGCGACAGCCAAGCCTCCGGCAAAACCCCTCGGCAGATTGGCCGCCCGCGGCGCATTGGTCACGATGGGTGGTCAGGGGGGCAGGATCCTGCTCCAGTTCTGCGGCATCGTCATCCTCGCCCGGCTACTCTCGCCCGCAGATTACGGACTTCTGGCGATGGTCGTCGCCATCGTGGGCTTCGGCGAAGTCTTGCGCGATTTCGGGCTTTCGGCGGCGTCGATTCAGGCGGAAAGCCTTTCCCCGGAGCAACGCAGCAATCTGTTCTGGATCAACACCGCCATCGGAGCGGCCCTGGCCGCTGCGACCTACTTGGCCGCGCCGTGGATCGCCCTCTTCTATGACCAGGCACTGCTGATCCCGGTTGCGCAGGCGCTTGCGCTTACCTTCGTCCTCACCGGCATTGCCACCCAGTATCGCGCGCAACTCAACCGCGACATGCGCTTCGGCGAGCTCGCCGCCGCAGAAATCGGCGCCCAGGCCGGCGGACTGGCCGCTGCCCTCGCACTGGCGCTGAATGGATTCGGGTATTGGGCGCTGGTCGTTCAACAAATCGGCCACGCCGCGATCGCGCTGATCCTGATGATGGCGTTTGCCCGCTGGCGGCCGGGCCTGCCCCGCCGCCGTGTGCCAATGGGTGGGTTGCTGACCTACGGCTGGAATCTGATGAACACGCAACTGATCGCGTACCTCAGCCGCAACGTGGACGCGCTTGTGATCGGCTACCGGTTCGGGACCGACGCGCTCGGTCTTTACAACCGCGCCTATCAGCTGCTCATGATGCCGCTCAACCAGATCAATGCCCCGGCAACCACGATCGCCCTGCCGGTGCTGTCCCGACTCAAGTCCGACCCCGCGCGCTACGACGCCTTCCTCCTGCATGGCCAGTCGGCCCTTCTGCATCTGGTGATCGCCATCTTCGCTTTCGCGTGTGCACAGGCCGAACCGCTGATCCTGCTGGTACTCGGCGAGCAGTGGGGCTCCGCGGTTCCGCTCTTCCAGATTCTTGCGATAGGCGGCATCTTCCAGGCGGCGGCCTATGCCAGCTACTGGGTGTTCCTGTCGAAAGGCCTCACCGGCTCCCAACTGCGTTATGTGCTGACGACGCGCGTGGTTATCGTCGCAGCGGTTCTCGCGGGTGCCAACTGGGGCGTCGGCGGAGTCGCGATCGCCTACGTGTGTGCGCTGGCGACAAAATGGGGAGTGGGGCTATTCTGGCTACGCGACTCGGGTGCGCCCGTGAGGGCGATGTTCACTAACGGCCTGCGGCTGATCACAGCCCACGGACTGTGTGCCCTGGTATCGGCGCTCGCGTCCGCCCACCTTGCCGAATCGTTGCCCGGGCGTCTTGCGGTCGGCGTCGCAGCATTCACGCTGGCGCTGGCCGTGATCTACGCACTGTGGCCGTGGTTTCGGGACAACGTGATCGCCATTGCCCGCACCCGGTCCCTGCTTCGCTAGCGCTCGGCCCTATGCTAAGCGCCCTCAAACACACCATGAAACGGGAGACGACCTTCCGAGCCTATTACAGGGCGATGGAGCTCATCCATCGCCTCAGGTCACATGATGTCGATGCGTGGGGAATCAATCCTTACCGTCTGTACGAGGTTGATCCCCGCACCATCAGGCGGTTTTCCGGACGCAACCGCAGTGAAGTTGACGATTTTCGCGACTTCGGTCGAATTCTCGACGGCGACTGGGACCGTTCAGGCGTGAAGGCACGCCAGTCGGAGTCCGAGTGCATCGCCCTTCGATTGGCGAACGCGTTCGACGACTCGCTGGCCCAGACCTTCGATGACACGCTGCTCCATGCTTCCCTACGACAACGCTTCATCGAGGGCGCGGCGTGGGAAGAAACCGCGTTCATCCGCGAGATGATCACCGCCGCACCTCATCACAACTGGCCCTCTTATGCGAACCCGGAGGCGATACGCCGCAAATGGGAGTCGCTCGATCGGGTGTTCACCGCGATGCGTGACCATGGCTTCAAGTCCACCCGGGCGATCGTCACGGCGAACCGGAACAGACGGGATTTTCTCGAAGTCATGGAGAACGAGATTCTGGTGGATCTGGGCAGGGACGGTGAACTTCTGTTCTTCGACGGGAAACACCGGCTCTCGATGGCCAAGCTCCTCGGGCTGACGAAGATCCATGTGGCCATCGTCGTCCGTCACCCGGCTGCCCTGCGTGACGGGATCCCGATCGCAGCCTGAGGCCGCGATCTTTCCTGCGGCTTGACCGCCGCGCCCCACGGTCACTACTATCGATCGTGCCGGGACAGCGGAAATCCATGAACGAGCCCGAGCGCCATGGTCGTTTGCAGCCGACCGCCCGCCTTGCCGACGAGAGAGCCGGATGATTGCCGAAGAGCAGCTGGACGACTGGCGCAGCCGCGCGCTACAGGTGGAGGCAGAGGTCGCGAAGGCGGTGATCGGCCAGCATGAAACGGTGCGGGCGATCAACGTGGCGCTCTTCGCCCGCGGCCACGTGCTTCTGGAAGGCGATGTCGGCGTCGGCAAGACCACCATCCTGCGTGCGTTCTCGCGCGCCGTGGGGGGTGAGTTCGAGCGCGTCGAGGGCACGATCGACCTGATGCCCGGCGATCTCGTGTATCACACCTACGTCGATGCGGACGGCAAGCCGCGCATCGAGCCTGGCCCGCTGCTGCGTCACGGCGACCGGCTGGTGACCTTTTTCTTCAACGAGATCAATCGCGCCCGCCCGCAGGTGCAGTCGCTCCTGCTGCGTGCGATGGCGGAACGGACCGTATCCGCCTTCAACCAGGAGTACCGCTTCCCGTACATGACCGTGTTCGCGGACCGCAACCGGGTGGAGAAGGAAGAGACCTTCGAACTCGCATCGGCCGCGCGTGACCGCTTCATGTTCGAGCTGCGCATGACCACGCCCACCGACGAGGCGGTCCGCCGCGCCCTGGTGTTCGAACCCGAGTTCCACGATGTCGACGCACTGCTCGAGCGCGTATCGCCCGGCGTCTTGCCGTGGCGGGATCTGAACGATATCGCGAGCACCGTTCAACGCCGCATCCGCACCAGCGCGGCGCTCGAGCGCTATGTAATGGATCTGTGGGATGCGAGCCACACCCCGCTGAAGTTCGGGATCCGGATCGAAGGGGTAGACATGGAAAAGCTCATCCTCGCCGGGGCCAGCCCGCGCGGCATGATGACGCTGATGCGCGCCGCGCGCGTGCTCGCCTGGCTGTCGGGCCGCGATCACGTGGTTCCCGACGACATCCACACCATCGCTCCGTGGACCCTGGGGCACCGGATCTTCTTCACGCCCGTCTACGAGATGCGCCGCGGACCGATCGCGGACGCGCTGGTGGCGCAGATCCTGGAGAAGGTCCCCACCCCGCGCTAGCGATGAATGCCCTCCACGACTTCCACTATCGCCTGCCCCATCGTGTGGGCGGCGGCCGTCCCGGTTCGCATGCCGGCTCCGGCCTCGGCAGTGGCGGTGAATTCGTCTCGCACGTCAGTCTTCACGACCGTCCGGACCCGCGCCGCCTCGATCTGCGCGCCAGCGTGCGCGATCTGCGCGGCGACTGGCTGGTGCGGCTCGACCGCCAGCGCGCCGTAACTCCGGTCCATGTCGTGGTCGACTGCTCGGCCTCCATGTGCTTCGGACGGCTCAGGCCCAAGCTCCACGTCGTGGCCGACTTCGCCGAAGCCCTCGGCCGCAGCGCCTTTCGCGTCGGCGATCCACTCGGCATGCTCGCCTTCGATGCCACCGAGCGCGCCGATCTCTTCGTGCCGGCGCTGTTGAACCGCGGCGGCGGCGAGATCATGGCGGCACTGCTGCGAGACTGCGTAGGCCGGCCGGGCGGCATCGAAGGCCTGGAGGAGACGGTGCTGCATCTGGCGGGACGCCGGGGGCTGGTCTTCCTGGCCTCCGATTTCCACTGGCCGCTCGATCGTCTGGCCGCCGTGCTCGATCTTCTCGCCCGCGCCCATGTGGTGCCGATCGTGGCGTGGGACCCGGCCGAGATCGAGCCACCGCTTCGCGACGGCCTTGCCCCCTTGCGCGACCTGGAGTCCGGCGTGCGCCGCACGCTGTGGATGCGTCCGAGCCTGCGTGCCCGATGGCGCGAAGCGGTGGCGCAACGACGTGCCGAAATCGACCGATTCTTCGCGGCGCGGGGGATTCGTCCGTTCTACCTGAGCGGCGCATTCGACGGCGAGGCGATGTCCCGTCATTTCTTCGAGGCGGGCGCATGACCCGAGCACGCCTCACCTCGGGAAGCGCCGCCGGGCGCGCGCTCGCGGCAGTGGCCCTGGCCGCCGCAGCACTCGTCGCGACGCCGTCTCCCGCGGCTGGGGAAGCGGCGCCGGTGCAGATCGAGGCGGCGGTGGAGCAGCCGCGTCCTTTCGGCTACGCGATCGGCGACCTGCTCACCCAGCGCGTGTTGCTGAGCGCCGGGGAGCGCGACTTCGAGCCCGCCGCCCTACCCGGCCTGGAGCGTATCGGCGTGTGGTTCGAACGGCGGCCCGCGCGCATCGAGTCGAGTGCGGACGGGCGCCGCTGGATGGTGGTCGAGTACCAGGTGATCAACGCGCCGCAGGCGCTGCGGACGGTGACCCTGCCAGCCTGGGACATCGCCTCCGCCTCGGGCGCCGCCGTACTGAGGATCGGGGAGTGGCCGATCAGCGTGGCTCCGCTCACGCCCCGCGCAGCATTCACGGTAGGTGGCCTGGGTGAGTTGAGACCCGACCACGCGGCGCCCACGGTAGCGACCGAACCGATCCGGCGCCAGATCGCGATCTGGTCCTCCGCATTCGCGCTCACCCTGGTGGCATGGCTCGCGTGGTGGCTGCAGCGCAACTGGCGCGCCTCGGCGACGCAGCCTTTCGCCCGCGCGCTGCGCGAGATGCAGCGCACCGATGAAACCGCGCCCGAAGCCTGGCAGGCCCTGCACCGTGCGTTCGACCGCACCGCCGGGCGCGTCGTCCACACCGCGACCCTGCCCGAACTGTTCCGGCGCGCGCCGCAGCTCGAAGCGCTGCGCCCACGCATCGAGCTGTTCTATCTCCAGTCGCGCGAGCGCTTCTTCGGCGCCGGGCTGCCCGCCGACCCGCTGCCGCTGCGTACGCTATGCAGCGATCTGCGGCGCATCGAAAAACGGCGCGAGCGATGAACACGGGCTTCGATCTCGCCCAGCCGTGGGCGCTTGTGCTGCTGCCCCTCGCACTGCTCCCGCTGCTGCGCAGGAAGCGTGAAACGCTCGCATTCTCCCACCTGCCCTGGCTGCCGCAGGATCGCGCAGGCCGCATTGCCGGTTTCCTGTGGCACGCGTTCGCGCTGCTCTCGATGCTGAGCGTGGTGCTGGCGCTGGCAGGGCCCGGCCGCTCCGAGACGCAGGTGCCGCGCATCGGGCGCGGCGCGGAGATTCTGCTGCTCATGGATCGCAGTCGGAGCATGGACGAGCACATGCTGCCGGCCGACTGGCAGAGCATCGATCCGCACCTGCTGCGCGGGCAGACCGAAGCGCGCGGGCAACAGAAGGGCAAGGCCGCACGCGAGCTCCTGTCCAGCTTCGTGGCACGGCGGCCCGACGATCGTTTCTCGATCATGTTCTTCAGTGCCAGCCCCCTACACGTCGTCCCGTTCACCCAGCACAATGAAGTCGTCCAGGCCGGCATCACCGCCGGTGGCATCGGCCGCGGCCTCTCCAACACCGACGTCGGCCGCGCGCTCCTCGCGGCGATCGAGACCTTCGACCGCCGGGTGTATTCGGGCAGCCGCATCATCCTGCTGGTGTCCGATGGCGGCGCCCGGCTCGATCCCGATTCACGCCACGAAATCCAGCAAGGCCTGCTGCGCAACCGCATCACCCTGAACTGGTTCTACCTGAAGTCGGTCGCCGGCCCGGATCTCGATACCCGCGACCGCGGAAGCGAGAACATCCCGGAAATCGCCCTGCACCGCTTTTTCGCCGGCTTGCCGACGCCTTACCGCGCCTATCAGGCGGAAAGCCCGGAGGATCTGGCGGAGGCGGTCGCCGACGTGGATCGGCAACAGAATTTCCCCCTCGAATTCCTCGAGCGCATCCCGCGCCAGGACTACAGCCGTCATTTCCTCGCCGCCGCGGCGTTCTTCTGCGTGGGGCTCCTCGCCTATCGCGCGGTGCAACTGCGGAGCTGGTCATGAAACGACGCCGTGTCCACCTCGCTTTCGCGACCACCGCCGTGGCCTGCGCACTGCTCGCGGCCTCCCAGTTCGTGCGCCTCGAGCGCGCCGAGGACACCAACCGCGCGATGGCCGGCGCAGCCCGGGCCGACGCAGCCCAGGCCAACGTCGGCCTCCTCCCGGAAGCTCGCTTCGCGCAGGCCCTGGCCCTCGCCCGGGCAGGCGACCACGACGGCGCGGCGAAGGGATATCAAGCCATCATTCAAGGCGACCGCGCCGACCTTCGTCCGGCTGCGCGCTATAACCTCGGCAACCTGCGCCTGCGCGAGGCCATCAGGAACGGCCCGGGAAATGCAGCCCAGTCCTTGCCACTGATCGAGCTGGCCAAGCAAAGCTATCGCAATGCGCTGCGCGAGGCCCCGAACGACTGGGACGCCCGCTACAACCTGGAACGTGCCTTGTGGCTCGCGCCGGAGTACGTTGCCGAGTTCGCGCAGGAGAAGTCCCCGGAACGGGAGCGCGCGCTGACCACCATGCAGCGCGACAAGATCGAACTGCCATGAGGGCGCGACGGCTGCTGCGCGCTGTGCTCGGAAAGGACGCTGCCGGAATCGGCATCGCGCTGCTGCTTCTGCTCGTCGCGCTGTGGATGCCGAGCATCCAGCTTGCGCGCGACACCTTCCGCTACGTCGTCGTGTTCGACCTCACCCAGAGCATGAACGTCGAGGACTACGAACTCGATGGCGCCCCCGCGAGCCGGCTCGCGTATGCGCGCCATAGCCTGCGGACCATCCTGCACACGCTGCCCTGCGGCTCACGGGTCGGGCTGGGCGCCTTCGCCGAGTACCGGACCGTGGTCGTCCTTGCGCCGATCGAGGTGTGCGGCGGCTATCACGATCTACTAGCCTCCCTCGACAACATCAACGCCCGAATGCGATGGGGAAATGCCAGCGAGGTCAGCAAGGGATTGTTCTGGGCCTTGCGCGCGACCCGCGATCTGGGCGATGAGGCGAATTTGGTCTTCCTCACCGACGGACACGAGGCGCCGCCGCTGAGGGGGTCCGGCCTGCCTCGTTTCGACGATCTGAAGCCGGGGGCGATTCGGGGCTGGCTGCTGGGGGTCGGCAAGCATACCCCCCGCCCGATTCCGAAGACCGACCCGGACGGACGGCCTTTGGGCTTCTGGAGCGCCGACGAGGTCATCCAGCCCGATCACGACCCCTCGCAAGACACGCCGGGCCTGAGCCGCGAGCACTTGTCGGCGCTGCGCGAAGCGTACCTGCGCGGACTGGCCCGCGAGCTCGGCCTGGAGTACGGGCACCTCACGGACGAAGCCTCACTTGGTCAGGCGATGCGCGATACCCGCTTCGCGCGACGCGTACCAGTGCCAACCGATCTGTCCTGGCTGCCCGCAGCGCTCGCGCTGCTGGTGCTCGCCGTGCACTTCGGCCCCGACTTCCGTCGAATGTCCCGCGGGACGGAGCGCCACGGCCCCCGCGAATAGGCCGCGGCAGTTCGGACCTGCTCCAGGGAGGGCGTGGATCTGCCACCGGCAGGCCGGCGAGAGCGCCGACAGGCGCGGCCTCGCCGAAGGCAATGACTTGTGCGCAATCGATGCATACAATGTCAGCAATCCATCCACTTGTATGCCCCGATGCGTCTCTCCAAACCGATCTGGACCCCCACGGCAATCGCCGCCGACAAGCCCGCCTACCTGGCGATCGCCGACGCCATCGGCGATGACGTGCGCCAGGGGCGGCTGGCTGCCAATGCGCAACTGCCGCCGCAGCGCCAGCTCGCCGACGCGCTCGGCTACAACTTCACCACCATCAGCCGAGCCTACGCCGAGGCGCAGCGCCGCGGCCTGCTCGACGCCCGGGTCGGCCAGGGCACCTTCGTGCGGGCCGACGCCTGCCCGCGCGCGCGCCCGGCAGCAGCCCGCGCACCGCTGATCGACATGTCGATGAACCTGCCGCCCGAGCCCGACCGGCCCGAACTGCTGGCGCGCATGGAAGCCGGCATGAAGACCCTGTGCGGCGACATCCGTGCGCTGCTGCGCTACCAGCCCTTCGGCGGCGGGCCGGAGGATCGCGCGGCCGCGGTACAGTGGCTGGCGCGGCGCGGCATCGCCACCACGCCGGAACGGGTGCTGGTGTGCCCCGGCACCCACAGCGTGCTCAACGCCCTGTTCTCCCTGCTGGTCGGCAATGGCGACGGGCGCATCTGCTGCAACAACGTCACCTACCCCGGCGTGCGCGCGCTCGCCGCGCTGCACGGGATCAGCCTGATCGGGCTGGCCGCGGACCGCGACGGCATCCTGCCCGAGGCCTTCGAGGCTGTTTGCCGCGACCACAAACCGGCCGCGCTGTACTGCAACCCGACGCTGCACAACCCCACCACCGTCACCATGTCGCTCGTTCGGCGCGAGGCCTTGGCCGAGGTCGCCGCGCGCCATCGCGTGCCCATCATCGAGGACGACCCCTACGGACTGCTGCCCGAGAACCCGCCGCCCAGCTTCTGCAGCCTGCTGCCGGAGCTCACCTATCATGTCTGCGGCCTGTCCAAGACAGTCGGCGCCGGTCTGCGCGTGGCCTATCTGGTGATTCCCGATCCGCGCCAGACGCCGCGCCTCGGCGCGATGCTGCGCGCGGTTTCGGTGATGGCGCCGCCGATCTCGATGGCGATCGCCAGCGAGTGGATCATGGACGGCACCGCCGACGCGCTGGTGCACTTCATCCGCGAAGAATCGCGCGCCCGCCAGCACCTCGCGGCGCAGGCGCTGGGCGCGGTGGACTACCTCGCCGCAGCCGACGGCTTCCACCTGTGGCTGCCGCTGCCCGAGGGCTGGAGCCGGGTCAGCTTCGCCACTCACCTGCGTTCCAGCGGCATCGGCGTGGTCACCAGCGACGCCTTCCTGGTCGGCGGCGCCGCGGTGGAAGCGGTGCGCATCTGCCTCGGCGGCACCGCCACGCGGGCGGACGTCAGCCACGCGATGGATCTCGTCGGCTCGGCGCTGTCCCACCCGCCGGCGATCTACTCCTCCATCGTCTGACCGCGACGGCGCAGGCGGCATCGCCGCCCTGCGCCCCTCGCTCGCCGTCTCCTATTAACCCGACAGTCAATCGGACGATGCCGAGTGGAGTGGGGCGCGGCGACTCCCTCCCCTTCAAGGGGGCGGAGCAGGGAATTCGGCGAGCATCGCTCGCCGCCTGCGGAGCGGCGTAGCGCAGCGAAGACTCCCGGGCTGGGGTGGGGATGGGTTTAGCAGGCGTCGCCCTAACCCATCCCCCTCCTAACCTCCCCCTTGAAGGGGGAGGAATAAAGTGCCAACACTGACCTCAGCTTCCCGATTGCCGGGCCAATAGCTCGCCCTCGCCTCCCCTTGCGCACGCGCCTCCAGAACGGCCACATCTGATTGCATGCATACAATGCATGCACAATCGATGTGCGTCCACACCCCCTTCATGCACGCTCGAAGTGCGTCGCCCTCCTTTACCGGAAAGCCTTTGAGCGTAGGACACGCCACCTTCGCCGACCCATTCCCTTACCAGCACTGCGATTTATTGTATGCATACAATAAAGCACCCTTGATGGCACGCTGATTGCTAAATTGATCCTGCGCACCGCCAGCGGGATCCGCCAACAAGCTCACCGGGCACCGCTCGCGGCACGCATCCAACCCCAACTGATAGAGGAACTGACATGCCTGCTGTGACCCTGCCCCCCCATGCCGCCGGTGACTTCTTCGTCGATTACGAAGAGAAGGTGTTCGAGGACGTCAAGGCCGAACCCGGCCAGAAGGCGCTGGTGACCTTCCACACCGTGGCTTTCGAAGGTTCGATCGGCCTGGTCAACCTGCTTCAGGCCACGCGCCTGCAGCGCAAGGGCTTCGAGACCACCATCCTGCTCTACGGCCCGGGCGTGACGCTGGGCGTGCAGCGCGGCTTCCCCCGCCTCGGCGACGAAGCCTTCCCCGGCCACCTGGCGATGAACAAGCAGATCGCCAAGTTCATCGAGGAGGGCGGCAAGGTCTATGCGTGCCGCTTCGCCCTGCAGGCGCTCTACGGCCACGGCGAACCGGCGCTGATTCCCGGCATCCGCCCGATCAGTCCACTCGACGTGATGGACATCCAGCTGCTGCACAAGCGCGACGACGCCTTCGTCGTCCACACCTGGACGCTCTGAGCGGCCGCGAGGAGTTGAGCATGACGACCGCACGCATCGTCCGCGTCGCCGCAGTGCAGATGGCGCCAGACCTGGAATCCGCTCACGGCACGGTGGACAAGGTCTGCCGCGCCATCCGGGAAGCCGGCGAGAAGGGGGCGCGCATGGTGGTCTTTCCCGAGACCTTCGTGCCCTATTACCCCTATTTCTCCTTCGTTCAGCCGGCAGTGACGATGGGCGCCGCCCATCTCGTGCTGTACGAGCGGGCGGTGACCGTGCCCGGCCCGGTCACCCAGGCTGTCGGCGAAGCGGCGCGGCGGGCCGCTGCGGTCGTCGTGCTCGGGGTCAACGAGCGCGACCACGGTTCGCTCTACAACACCCAGCTGATCTTCGACGAAACCGGCGAACTGGTGCTCAAGCGCCGCAAGATCACCCCGACCTATCACGAACGCATGGTCTGGGGCCAGGGCGACGGCAGCGGCCTGAGGGTGGTCGAAACCGGCATCGCCCGCATCGGCGCGCTCGCCTGCTGGGAGCACTACAACCCGCTCGCGCGCTATGCGCTGATGGCGCAGCACGAGGAAATCCACGCCGCGCAATTCCCCGGCTCGATGGTCGGCCAGATCTTCGCCGACCAGATGGCGGTCACCATCCGCCACCACGCGCTCGAATCCGGCTGCTTCGTGGTGAACGCCACCGGCTGGCTGAGCAACGCGCAGATCGAATCGATCACCCCCGATCCGGCCATGCAGCGGGCGCTGCGCGGTGGCTGCCACACGGCCATCGTGTCGCCGGAAGGCAATTACCTGTGCCCGCCGCTGACCGAGGGCGAAGGCATGTTGATCGCCGACCTCGACATGGCGCTGATCACCAAGCGCAAACGGATGATGGATTCGGTCGGCCATTACGCGCGGCCGGAACTGCTGTCGCTGCAAGCCGACCTTGCGCCCAAGACGCCACTGTACGCCCAGCAGCCATCCCTCCCCTTCCCCCAACCGACAGGAGCCGAGCATGTCGACGATGACCGCATTGCGCCCGCATCAGCTGATCTCTGAGCTGCAGAGCCACGGCTTCCGCCTCGAAGGCGTACCCGGCGACGTCCACAGCCGGCGCGGCGGCGCCGGGCCGTCGGATCACGCCGCGATCGTCATGGACGGGCGCCCGCTGATGATCCCGATCCACACCGCCCGCGCGCTGAATTCGCCCTACCAGGCCTCGCAGCCGGACGCCGACGGCCACGCCACGATCCGCCGCGACGGCCACACCGTGGCGCGCATCGCCTTCACCCGCCCGCCGCGCTTCTACCGGCTGCAGACGCTGGACGGTGTTCCCTACAGCAAGATCGCCACCCTGCACAGCACCGACGTACTCGCCACCACCGTGCTGCAGACCTGCATCCGTTACCAGAGCCGGACCAAGAGCTGCCAGTTCTGCAGTATCGGCCAGTCGCTCGCTGCCGGTCGCACGGTGGCGCGCAAGACGCCCGAACAGTTGGCCGAAGTCGCCCGCGCGGCGGTGCTGCTCGACGGCGTGCGCCACATGGTGATGACCACCGGCACCCCGCCCACCGCGGATCGCGGCGCGCAGATCATGTGCGAGAGCGCCGAGGCCATCCGCGCCGCGGTCGATCTGCCGCTGCAGGCCCAGTTCGAGCCGCCCGACGATTTCGCCTGGTTCCGCCGGGTGCGCGACGCCGGGGTCGACAGCCTGGGCATGCACCTGGAGGCGGTCACCCCGGCGCTGCGCCAGCACATCATGCCGGGCAAGGCGACGATCCCGGTCGAACGCTACTTCGACGCCTTCGCCGCCGCGGTGGAGGTGTTCGGCCGTGGCCAGGTGTCCACCTACATCCTTGCCGGCCTGGGCGACAGCAGGGAAGCGATCCTCGACACGTGCGGGCGCCTGGTGGACATCGGCGTCTATCCCTTCGTCGTGCCCTTCGTGCCGATCTCCGGCACGCCGCTGGAGGACCACCCGGCCCCCGACGCCGCCTTCATGGATTCGGTGCTCGCGCCGCTCGCCGACCTGCTGCACCGGGGCGGCCTCTCCGCCGGCGCGATGAAGGCCGGCTGCGGCAAGTGCGGGGCGTGCTCGGCGCTGTCGAGCTACGAGGTCCGCAAATGAACGCGCCGCTGCCACTCGCCACCCGGCTGCAGCTGCCGCGCCACTACCGGGTGACTCACGCCGACGCCGCCACCCGCGCCGACGCGCTGCGCCTGCGCCGCGCCGTGTTCTGCGACGAACAGGGCCTGTTCGCCGGCGACGATGTCGATGCGATCGACGACCACGCCATCGCCCTGGTCGCGCGCCCGGTGCAGAACGAGACCGCCGACACGCTCGGCCCGGTGGTCGGCACGGTGCGCATCCACCGCCTCGAAGCCCGCGTATGGCAGGGCTCGCGGCTGGCGGTGGCGGCGGACTTTCGCCGCATCGGCGCCATCGGCGGTGCGCTGATCCAGCTTGCGGTGCGCAGCGCCAACACGCTCGGCTGCGAGCGCTTCGTCGCCCAGGTACAGGAACGCAACGTGCCGCTGTTCGAGCGCCTGCACTGGCGCAGTGTCGACGCGATCACGCTGCACGGTCAACCGCACCGGCTGATGGAGGCCGAGCTCGCCCACTACCCGGCTTTTGCGGCGGGCGAAGCGATGCAGGTCGAGCTGCGGCGGGGACGCTGATGACATCCGCCGCCCTCCGCGACCACCTTGCCACCCTCGCAGCCAACCTGCGCGCGCACAAGGGCATCGCCCACAAGCGCGACATCGACAGCGTGCTGCAGGCGCTGGGCACCCCGGCACTGCCCGGTGCCAACGCCTGGCTCGGCGACGACTGTGCCGCCATCGCCCGTGACGATGGCCACCTGCTGTTCGCGATCGAAGGCTTCATCAACGAGTTCGTCGCCCACGATCCGTGGTTCGCCGGCTGGTGCGGGGTGATGGTGAATCTGTCCGACATCGCCGCGATGGGCGGCCGGCCGCTGGCGGTGGTCGATGCGCTATGGAGCGACGGCCACGAACAGGCCCGGGCGGTGATGGCCGGCATGGCGGCGGCGGCGCAGGCTTTCGGCGTGCCCATCGTCGGCGGCCACAGCAATACCCGCAGCGCGCAGATGCAGCTCGCGGTGGCGGTGCTCGGCGAAGCCGGCCCGCTGCTGAGCAGCTTTGCCGCCCGCCCGGGTGACAGACTGGTCGCCGCCATCGACCTGCGCGGCGCCTACCGCGAACCCTTCGACAACTGGAACGCCGCCACCAGCGCACCGCCGCCACGCCTGCGCGCCGATCTCGCGCTGCTGCCGGCGATCGCCGAGGCCGGGCTGGCGCACGCCGCCAAGGACATCAGCCAGGCCGGCCTGCTCGGCACCACGCTGATGCTGATGGAGTGCTCCGGGGTCGGCGCCCGCATCGCGCTCGACCACATTCCCCGCCCCGAGGGCATCGACCTAAAGCGCTGGCTGCGCAGCTTTCCGAGCTTCGGCTACCTGCTGGCCTGCCGCCCGGAGCAGGCCGATGCGCTGGTCGAGCGCTTCCGTGCGCGCGACATCGGCGCCGCGGCGATCGGCGACATCACCCCGGGCAGCCGCCTGGAACTCAGCCTCGTCGATGGCGACCTCACCGCGCACGCGCTGTTCTGGGATCTGGCGCAGGCCCCGCTGATGGGCGTCGCGCCCGCTGCACGGCGCTGCGAGGAGGCCTGCCATGCCGGCTGAGCGCCCGCTGCGCATCGCGCTGCTGACCCACTCGATCAACCCGCGCGGCGGTGTGGTGCATTGTCTCGAACTCGCCGAGGCGCTCACTGCGCTCGGCCACGCGGTGACGGTGCACGCACCCGGTCCGGCGGGCGCCGGTTTCTTCCGCGAAACCCGCTGCGCAACCCGGCTGATTCCCGAGCAGCCGACGACGGGCGGACTGCGCGCGCTGGTCCAGGCCCGCATCGATCGCTTCATCGACTGGTTTGCCACCCCCGGCAACGCCGACTTCGACATCTTCCACGCCCACGACGGCATCGGCGCCAACGCGCTGCTCGAGCTGCGCCAGCGCGGCCTGATTCCCGGCTATGTGCGCACCGTGCACCACCTCGACGCGAGCTATGGCGACGCCGTGGTCGACGCGCTGGAGGCCCGCTCCATCCGCGGCGCCGACCGCCTGCTATGCGTCAGTCCGACCTGGCAGTGCGAGCTGCGCGAACGTTTCGGCCTCGCCGCCGACATTGTCGGCAACGGCGTCGATACGGCACGCTTCACGCCTGTGGCCAGCACCGTCGACGCGCAACTGGCAGCCCGCCTCGGCCTCGCTCAGGGTTCGGACCATGGCCAGAACCTGGGCCCGGTCTTCCTCGCCGTCGGCGGCATCGAGGCGCGCAAGAACACGATCGCCACGCTGCGCGCCTTCGCCCGCCTGCACCGCACGTTGGGCGCCGCGCAGCTGGTGATCGCCGGCGGCGCCAGTCTGCTCGACCACGGCGCCTACCGCCGCCAGTTCGACGCCGCGCTCAAGGATGAGGGCCTCGCGACCGGGCCGGGCGAAGCGGTCATCCTCGCCGGCGTGCTCACCGATGACGAGATGCCGGCGCTCTATCGCCTGGCCGACGCACTGGTGTTCGTCTCCCTGCTCGAAGGCTTCGGCCTCGCCATCGTCGAGGCGATGGCCAGCGGCACGCCGGTGGTGGTGTCGCGGATCGCCCCCTTCACCGATTTTCTCGGCACCGACGACTGCCTATGGGCCGAGCCGACCGATCCCGAATCCATTGCCAATGCGATGTGTCACGCGCTGATGCCCGGCACCCGCGCCCGACTCGCCGCCGCCGGTCGCCGCGTCGCCGCCCGTCACGACTGGTCCGCCTGCGCCCGCCGGCACCTCGCCGCCTACGCCACCCTGCTCAACCCCGCAACCCGAATGGAGTTCGACCATGCCTGAAATGTACTTCCACGTCCGCTGGCCCGACGGCCAGGAAGAGAACTGCTACTCGCCCTCGCTGGTGATCGGCGATTACCTCGCGCCCGGCCACAGCTATCCCGTACCGGAATTCGTCTCCCGCTGCGAACAGGCGCTCACCGAAGCCAGCGAACGGGTCCGCCAGAAGTACGGCTACACCTGCTCCAGCGCGATGGACCAGCTCGGCCGCATCCGCGAGCGCGCGCGCGATTTCGAATCCACCCCCGACGGCAGCGTCGCCGTCGAGGCCTTCAAGCCCGGCGCGCGCTGAGCGCCCGAGTCAACACGGTAATTGACTACGCGATGTCGAGTTGAGCGCGGCGCAGACACGCCCTCCCCTTCAAGGGGAGGGCTGGGGTGGGGATGGGTTAGACGCACGCCGCACCCCCTCCTATGCGTCGGAACCGACATCGCACTGTTGATTGCCCTGCAAATACCCATCCACCTTCGCATCATGCAGGAGTCGTCATGAACACCCTCTTCCCCCAATCCACCCGGCTGCTGTCACGCTCGCACTACCCCGTCATCGTCGTCGGCGGTGGCCAGGCCGGCCTGTCGGTCAGCTACTGCCTGCAGCAGAACGGCATCGAGCACATCGTGTTCGAGAAGAATCGCGTCGCCCATTCCTGGCGCAATGACCGCTGGGACACCTTCTGCCTGGTCACGCCGAACTGGCAGTGCCGCCTGCCCGATTTCCCCTACCAGGGTGACGATCCGCAGGGCTTCATGCTCAAGGACGCGATCGCCGAATACGTCGAGGCCTTCGCGCGCAGGATCGCGCCGCCCATCGTCGAAGGCGTCGGCGTGCAGCACGTGACCCGCGGCAAATCGGGCAAGCTGGAGGTGACGACCAGCGCCGGCCAGTTCAGCACCGAGCACATCGTGGTCGCCACCGGCGGCTACGACATCCCCATCGTGCCGGCCTACGCCGCCAGCCTGCCGGCCCACATCAGGCAGATCCACTCGGTCGACTACCGCAACCCGCAATCCCTGCCCGAGGGCGAGGTACTGGTGGTCGGCTCCGGCCAGTCCGGCGTGCAGATCATGGAAGACCTGCACCTGGCCGGACGCAAGGTGCATCTGTGCGTCGGCCCGGCACCGCGTTCGCCGCGCATGTACCGCGGCCGCGAAGCCACCGAGTGGTTGATGGAGATGGGCTACTACGAGCTCACTATCGACCGTCACCCGCTGGGCGAGAAGGCGCGCGAGAAGACCAACCACTACATGACCGGGCGCGACGGCGGCCACGAGATCGACCTGCGCAAGTTCGCCCTCGAAGGGGTCAGGCTCTACGGCAGCATGGCCGACATCCAGGGCAGCGGGGTGGCCTTCCTGCCCGACCTGACCCGCAACCTCGACGACGCCGACGAGGTGTATGTCAGCATCCGTCGCGACATCGACAAGTACATCGCCGCCAATGGCATCGATGCACCGGTCGAGGCGCCGTTCGAGAAGGTGTGGGCGCCCGGGGCCGACCCGTTGGCGCTCGACTGCGACGGCGCCGGGATCACCTGCATCGTGTGGGCGATCGGCTTTCGTCCCGACTACCGCTGGATCGAGTTGCCCGCCTTCGACGGCCGCGGCAATCCGAAGTACACCCGCGGCGTGGCACCGGTCGAGGGCCTCTACTTCGTCGGTTTGCCCTGGCTCAATACCTGGGGCTCGGGTCGCTTCCTCGGCGTCGCCGATGATGCGCGTCATCTGGCCGATGTGATCGCAGCGCGCCTGTCCAACAGTACAAGCGACGGTGCCGGCGACACCCCGCAGGCCGCGGTCGCCTGACCCCCGCCCCCAGGAGACCGCAGCATGTCAGACGCCACCGCATTCGCCCCGCCGTTCGCACCGCGCCTCGTCGAACCACCCGCCGTGCCGACGGCCCTGCCTGGCCGCTACCGTGTCGGCATGCCGCAGCTCGGCCTCAACGGCTTGTCGGAAAGCTGGTTGCTGGCCGAGTGCGGCGACCGCCACTGGCAGCTGCTGGCCCAGGCCTGCGGCCAGCCGATCGCGCAGTTGTGCGACGCGCGTCAGCGCCGGGTCTATCCGGCCTTCCGCTCGGTTCGGCTGCGTCATGCCGAACTCGATGCGGTGGCCGAGAACGACGTGCTGGAGATCGCCAGCAGCCTCGGTCGCGTCAGCCGCACCCAGTTCTACAGCAAGCACGTGGTATCTGCCGGACATGGCCTGCGGGCGGTGCTGGACATGCTGTCGGTGTTCGTCGCGCGCGAGACCGCCGGGGTCAACACCTCGGCCGTGCGCAGCGCGGTGGCCGGCTTCGACGCCGTGCCGGAGCTGGACGAAGGCGAGCGCTTCGCCGAGCACAACCGCGCCTGGCTGCAGACCCGGCGCCAACAGGACGCGGCCCGCAACGGCCGGCCCAACCACAGCTACGCGCCGTTGCTGCTGCGGCCCTGCCCTTCGGTGCACTTCAATGGCGCCGGCTTCCTGTACTTCGCCCGCTTCCACGAAATGGTCGATCAGGCCGAGGCCGCCTGGTTCGGCCCGGCAGCGGCGCCCTGCGTCACCACCGAGCGCCACACCCTCTATCACGGCAACGCCGACGTCGGCTGCGCCCTCAGCCTGCAGCTGTGCGAATTCGAGCGCCACGGTGCACAGCTCAGGCACCACGCCCAGATCGTGCGCAACGACGACCACCAGGTCATCGCCGACGTCACCACCCGCCGCCGGCTGCGGCGCGAGGGGCGGGGTTTTCTCGAAACCCTGTTCGAAAAGGCCGGCTGATCGCCACCCGCCGGTTCAGCCGGCGCCCAGCGTGGCCGCCAGTGCCAGCGCCGATTTCGCCAACTCATCATCGTAGCCGCCGACCTGCGCCGCCACGGTCAGGCCTTCGCCGAGCAGGAAGAGCTGGCAGGCGGCGGCTTTCGCTTCGGCCAGACCGGCCTCGACGCATATGCGCTCGAGGTAGCCGCGGAGCGCCTCCTTGTGCGCGGCGGCGACGGCATGCGCCGCGTCGCCCCTGGCCGGATATTCGGCAGCGGCATTGATGAAGGCGCAGCCGTGGAAATCCGGCTCCTGCGTCCAGGCGAGGATGAACTCGATGTAGCCGACGGGGCGCGCCCTCAGCGGCAGGGCCTCGACGTGGGCGCGCATCCGCGCCGTGAATATCGCATCGCGGTGCTCGAGTGCCGCCCGCACGAGTTCATCCTTGGTCGGAAAGTAGCGGTAGAGCGTGCGCTTGGTGACGTCGCCCTCCCTGCTCAACTGGTCCACCCCGGTGGCGTGGAAACCCTGGCGGTAGAAAAGCCGCATGGCACTGTCGACGAGCTGTTCCTGCTTGTTCATGGCGGATCCGGCGGGTGGTAACAACTTCAGTATGGGGTCGGGCCAGAATAAAGTAAACCGATCGGTAGACAAAAGTCCACCGATCGGTTTATCTTTGTAGACAGATCGGTGTACTTCATTTTGACCCGGTCACCCGCCACCCTCACCGGAGATGCCCATGTCCCGTCTTGCCCGCCTCGCCACCTCCGCGGCCCCGGCCGCCCCCTCCCCCGCCTTCGTGCTGACCTCCATGCTCGGCGCCATTGCCGCCATCGCGATCACCGGCTGGCTCACCCAGCTGTCCGGCTATCCGTGGCAGATGGCGCCCTTCGGCGCGAGCTGCGTGCTCGCCTTCGGCCTGCCGGACAGCCCGCTGGCCCAGCCGCGCAGCATCGTCGGCGGCCACCTCGTTGCCAGCGTGGTCGGCTTGATCGTACTCAACACCCTGGGCGACGGCTGGCTGGCCGCCGGGATCGCGGTCGGCGTGGCCCTGGCGTTGATGCAACTGACCCGCACGGTGCACGCCCCGGCCGGCGCCGATCCGCTGGTGGTGCTGGCCAGCCACGCCGGGGCCGACTTCCTGCTGACCCCGGTACTGGCCGGGTCGGCGACCATCGTGCTGGTGGCGCTGCTGGCGAACAACCTGCGTCAACGCGGCAGCTATCCACGCTACTGGCGCTGATCGCGTGCGCTGTCCCCGCGTGCAGCAGCGTGCCGGGCCGAGCCTCGTGCGGAAGGCGGCGATGAAGGCCGAACTCGATTCGAACGCGAAGTCGGTGCGACCCGGGCGACACCGCGCGCGCCTGGCCGCTCCGGCCAGCGGCGCATCAGGCGGCCGCATTCAGATCCGCAATCACCGCCGCCAGGAAGCGCGCCGCTTCCCCGCCGGTCACCACGCGGTGGTCGAAGGTCAGGCTCAAGGGCAGCACCCGGTGGACCGCGGGTTTGCCCTCCACCGCGACCACCTGCTGGTGCACGCGCCCTGCACCGAGGATCGCAACCGTGGGCGGCACCACCACCGGCGCCGCGTACTTGCCGCCGATCATGCCGAAGTTCGACAGCGTGATCGTGTGCCCGCGCAGTTCCTCGGCCGGGATCTTGCGCGCGGCAAGGTCGGCGCGCATGCGATCGAGCCCCCGGCGCAGGTCTGCGGCATCGCGCTTCGCGACGTCGCGCAGCACCGGCACGAACAGGCCCTCGGGCAGGTCGACGGCGATACCGACGTCGATCTTTTCAAGTACGCGGCGGCCCATGGTGTGGCTTTCGTACCAGGCGTTCAGGCTGGGTGAGGCGCGGCAGCCGGCGACCAGGGCGCGGATCAGGCGGATCGTGATGTCCGCACCCGATGGCCAGGCGTCGATGTCGGCGTCGTCGATCACGGTCGCGCCGGCAACCTCGCTTTGCGCCAGGGCCATGTTCTGCGCCATCGCGCGGCGCACGCCACGCAGGATCTCGGGCGGACCGACCGCGGCGAGAATCCTGGCGACGCGCTGTACGTCGGCCGCGGTAATCAGGCCGTCGGGTCCGGACGGCGTTACCATCGCGAGCTCGACATTGAGCTGCCGTGCCAGCGCACGTACGGCCGGGGTCGCCTTGAGCGCGCCAGCGGCGCGTCCGATCGCAGCCGGGGCTTCCTGGCGCAGCTGGTCGCCGACCTCGACCCGGCCGACCACGGTGCCGGCATCGGCCTCGTCGCCGGCGCCCTCGAAGCCGACCAGCGGCGCGCCCACATGCATGAGCTGCCCGCCGTCGCCGAACAGTTTGGCGATACGCCCGGTGTGGGGCGAGGGGATGTCGACGATGGCCTTGGCGGTTTCGACCGACACCAGGGGCTGGTCGGCCTGCACCTCGTCGCCGACCTTGACGTGCCATTCGACGATCTCGGCCTCCTGCAGGCCTTCGCCGAGATCCGGCAGTTTGAAGATCTTCATGATCCCTCCAGGGTCTTCCTGACTGCGGCGAGGATGCGCTCGACGCTCGGCATGAACTGGTGCTCGAGCCTTGCCAGCGGAACAACGACGTCATAGCCGGTGACGCGCTGCACCGGTGCGAGCAGCACGTACAGCGCATGTTCGGCCAGATTCGCGGCGATCTCGGCGCCCCAGCCACCGCTGCGCACCGCCTCGTGCACGATGACGCAGCGCCCGGTGCGGCTCACCGATTCGAGGATGGTTTCCATGTCCAGCGGCTTCAGCGTGGCGACGTCGATCACCTCGGCCATCACGCCTTCCGCGGCGAGCGCGTCGGCCGCGGCCAGCGTTTCCTGCAACATCGCGCCCCAGCTCACCAGGGTCACGTCGGTGCCCGGGCGCAGCGTGAAGCACACGTCGAGCGGCAGCGCCGCACCGTCGTCGGCGACCTCTTCCTTGAACAGGCGGTACAGCCGCGTGGGCTCCAGAAAAATCACCGGGTCGGGGTCGCGGATGGCCGCGAGCAGCAGGCCGTAGGCACGCGCCGGCGACGACGGGATCACCACGCGCAGCCCCGGGATGTGCGCGAACAGCGTCTCGGGGCTTTCCGAGTGGTGCTCGGGGGCGTGGATCCCGGCCCCCATCGGCGCCCGCATCACCATCGGGCAGGCGAGGCGCCCGCGGGTGCGGTGGCGTAGCCGCGATGCATGGTTGAGGATGTGATCGATGGTCGGATAGATGAAGCCCGCGAACTGGATCTCCGCCACCGGCTTCAGTCCCATCGCCGCCATGCCGATGGCGGTGCCGGCGATCGCGGTCTCGGCCAGCGGCGTGTCGATCACGCGCTCCGTGCCGAAACGCGCCTGCAGGCCGACAGTGGCGCGAAACACGCCGCCATTGACGCCGATATCCTCGCCCAGTTGCACCACCGCGGAGTCGTGCGCCATCTCCCAGGCCAGCGCGTGATTGACCGCCTCGACAAGATTGAGCTCAGCCATGGTCGTCTCCTTGCGCAGGCGCGAAGTACCGTGCCGTGTCGCGCTGGCTCGCCATCGATGCCGGCAGGGTCGCGAACAAATGGTCGAACATCGCGTCGGTGGTCGGCGGCGGGCTGGCGAAATAGGCCTCGACCGCGACGTTGACCGCATCGGCACATTCCCTGACGAGGGCTTCCTCGCGCGCCTTGTCCCATGCGTCGGTGCGCAGCAGATGATTGCGCAGGCGCAAGATCGGTTCGAACTGCCACTGCTGCTCGACCGCTTCCGGGTCGCGATAGCGGCTGGCGTCGTCGGCGGTGGTGTGGTCGCCGAGGCGGTAGGTAATCGCCTCGATCAGTGTCGGCCCGCCGCCGCCGCGCGCCTTGTCGATCGCCTGCTGCGCGACGTGATGCATCGCGACGATGTCGTTGCCGTCGACCTGGTGGCCGTCGATGCCGGCCGCGATCGCCTTCTGCGCGAGTGTTTGCGCTGCGCTCTGCGTGCTGCGCGGCACCGAGATCGCCCACTGGTTGTTGTTGATCACGATCACCAGCGGCGCCTGCCACACCGCGGCGAAGTTCATCGCCTCGTAGAAGTCGCCCTTCGAAGTCGCGCCATCACCGAGGATGCACACCGCGACGCGCGCCTCCTTGCGCAGCTTGAACGCATAGGCCGCGCCCGCCGCATGGCACACCTGGGTGGCGATCGGCACGCAGATCGGGAAGTCCTCGCGCGCCGCGGCGAAGTCGCTGCCGCGTTCGTCGCCACCCCAGTACAGCAGGCTCTCGGTCATCGTCACCCCGCGCATGAACTGCGCGGCGTGATCGCGATACGAGGGGACCAGGACGTCCTCCGTGCGCATCGCGGCGGCGACGCCGACGCCGATCGCCTCCTGGCCGAGCGCCGACGCGAAGGTGCCGATCTTGCCGGTACGCTGCAGTGCGATCGCCTTGGCGTCGAAGATGCGCGTCAGATGCATCGCGCGATAGAGTGGAATCAGTCGCTCCGGTGCGGTCGCGAAGTCGGGCAGGGTTTGCGTCGCGGCGCCGTCGGGATCGAGATAACGGGTGTAGTCGATATCAAACTGGCCGGCGGTGGTCATGGCCCCCTCCTTGTTTGCTTATCTAGACCACGGCGCACGCAATCAGTGCCCGGCGATTTGTTGCGCGGTGCCGCACGCAAACCGGAGCCCGGCGATCGGGAACAGCACAAGGACGCACTTGCGGCGTGAAGCCAGAAAATAATCCATCGGACTGCAGCGCAAGCAGGCGCCCACGGAAACGGGCAGGCAACGGCGTTCGGCGCGCCTGCCTAAGTGGCACCCTTCATCGATCTTCGCCCAGATGCCACGCCTCTTCGCCCGAGAACAGGTCCTGGGTGACGCCACGCAGCCAGCGATTGGCCACGTCGTTGTGCTGGCGGCGGTGCCAGTACTGCTTGATGTCGAAGCTCGGCAGCGTCACCGGCGGGCGGAAGGTGCGGATGCCCGCGAGCTGGCTGAACATCTCGCCGACCGCCTCGGGGATGGTCACCACCATGTCGGTCGCCGCGACGACGAAGGGAATGCTCAGGAAGTGATGGGTCTGCAACTGCAGGCGGCGCTGGATGCCATGCTCCTTGAAATACTGCTCGACGATTTCCTGGCTGCGGCCCTCGGCGCGAATCGAGGCGTGCGGCAGGGCCAGGAACGCCGCCATGTCCATGCCGTCGCCCACGCCCGGATGGCCAGCGCGCGCGAGGCAGACAAAACCGTGCGAGAACAGGCGCTGCTGGAACATGTCCGAGCCGCGGGTGTCGGGAAAATAACCCATCATCAGGTCGAGTTCGCCGTTCTCCATCGCCAGCATCAGATCGCCCGGACGCCCGGCGAAGGTGCGGATATTGACCCCCGGCGCGACCCGCGTCAGGCGCTTGAGCAGCTTGGGCAGGAACACCATCTCGCCGAGGTCGGACATGCTCAGCGTGAAGGTGCGCGTCGAGCTTGCCGGATCGAAGGGCTGTACCGACAGCAGCTGGCCGCGCACCTGCTCCAGGATGGCCGCGATCGTCGGCGCCAGGCGCTCGGCCTCGGCGGTCGGCTGCATGCCGGTGCGCGTGCGGATGAAGAGCTGGTCGCCGAACTGTACGCGCAGCCGCTTGAGCGAATACGAAAAGGCCGGCTGGCTGAGACCGAGCGAGGTCGCCGCGCGGCCGACGTGCTGCTTCTGCCACAGCGCGCCGAAGATCCTCAGCAGGTTGAGATCGAAGTCATCCAAAATTTGGATCGTCCATATCAAAACTGATGGATTGTGCCTCATCGGCCTGCTGTTGAATCATGCGCTCACGCCCAGCCGATATCGAGCTGGCGACAGACAAACAGCCTGACAGGAGGAGATGATGGTCTTTCCGCTCAACCAATGGTACGTCGGCGCGTTCTCGTCGGAACTCGACACCCGCCCGCTCGCCCGTACCCTGCTCAACCAGCCGGTGGTGATGTTTCGCAACACCCGCGGCGAGGTCGGCGCGCTCGAAGACCGCTGCTGCCACCGCAACCTGCCACTGTCCTGCGGCACGGTCGAGGAAGCCGGCATCCGTTGCGGCTATCACGGCCTGCTGTTCGACGGCGGCGGCCGCTGCCTGGAGATCCCCGGCCAGGCCAGGGTGCCGGACAAGGCCCGCGTCGGCGCCTACCCGGTGCGCGAACAGGACCACATGATCTGGATCTGGTTTGGCGCCACGCCCGCCAGCGCGCCGGACTGCGAACCGCCGGCCTACCCGATCCACGACGACGCGCGCTACGAGTTCCGCGGCGGGGTGTATCACTACGACGCGCCGTGGCAGCTGATCCACGACAACCTGCTCGATCTCAGCCACCTCGGCTACGTGCATCTGAAGACTATCGGCGGCAACGCCCGCCTGCACATGAATGCGCCGACCACGGTCGAATCCGTTGGCGACAGCGTGCGCGTGGTGCGCCACATGCTCGATTCGGTACCACCCCCCACCTACACCGCCGCCTGGCCGCTGAAGGACCGCGTCGATCGCTGGCAGGAGATCGAGTTCCACCCGAGCCACCTGCGGATCTGGACCGGCGCGGTCGATGCCGGCACCGATGCGGTGACCGATCCCGCGCGCGGCGGCTTCCACATGCGCGGCCTGCACTGCATCACGCCGGAAACCGACACCAGCTGTCACTACCTGTGGACCATGGCGTCCAATCGCTGCACCGACCGGCCGTCCATCATCGACGAGGTCTACCGCCAGACCGCAGCCACCTTCGACGAGGACAAGACCGTGATCGAGGCGCAGTACGCCAACATGCGGCGCTTTCCGGGCAAGCCACAGATCGACATCCATGTGGACGCCGGCCCCAACCGCGCGCGGCGCATCATCGAGCGCCTGACCCAGGCCGCGGCGGGCTGAGACCATGCGCACCGACACCATCGCGGTCCGCGTCGTCGCGCTGCACGACGAGGCCGAGGACATCCGCGCGTTCACGCTGGCCGCGGCGGACGGCAGCGCCCTGCCCGCCTACGAGCCCGGCGCCCACATCGACCTGCACCTGCCCGACGGGCTCACCCGCCAGTATTCGCTGTGCGGCGCGGACCGCCACGACGGCCGCTACCGCATCGCGGTCAAGCGCGAGCCCGCCTCGCGTGGCGGCTCGCGACGACTGCACGAACAGGTGCGCACGGGCGATGTGCTGACCATCGGCCGCCCACGCTGTGCCTTTGCGCTGGCACCGTCGGCCGGTCGCCATCTGCTGCTCGCCGGCGGCATCGGCCTCACCCCGCTGCTGGCGATGGCCTACGAACTGGCCGCGCGCGGCGAAGACTTCCGCCTCGCCTGCTTCAGCCGCAGCCCGGCCAGCGTGGCCTTCGCCGCCGAGTTGCAGGCGCCGCCACTGGCCGGCCGGTGCGACATCCTGTGCGGCCTGTCGCCTGCCGAAAGCGCCACCGCCCTTGCCAGACTGCTGGCCACCGCGCCACCGGATGCGCATTGCTATACGTGCGGCCCCGCACCGTTCATGAACGCGGTGCGCGAACAGGCGCTCGTCACGCTGCCGGCGACACAGTTCCACCAGGAGTCGTTCGGCCCGATCGAGATCGGCAACGGATCGCGCTTCATCCTGCGCCTGCAGCGCAGCGGCCGCGAACTCGCGATCGGGGAGTCGCAGAGCGTGCTCGACGCGCTGCGTGCCGCCGGGGTCGAGATCGAGACCAGTTGCGAGGTCGGGGTCTGCGGCACCTGCGTGACCCGGGTGGTGGAAGGCTGCCCAGACCACCGCGACAGCTTCCTGAGCAGCGCCGAGCAGGCCGCCAATACCTGCTTCACGCCCTGCGTGTCGCGCTCGCGAACCCCGGTGCTGGTGGTGGACGCCTAGTCGCGGCCACGCACGACCCGAACCCATTCCAAGCACAAGCGGGCCACCACCTGCAAAGCCGGCAGCGGACGCAACCGCGCCGACATGCCCGGCACCCACAACCCGCCCCGACAGGAGACAAACCATGTCTTTCCCCCACACCGCCCGCTTCCGCCCGCTCGCCGGCCTTGCCGCGACGCTCGCCATTCTGAACACTTCCTTCGCCGCCGGCGCCGCAGAAGTGGTGCTCAAAGTCCATCACCAGCTGCCGCCCAGTTCAGGCACCCACAAGAACTTCATCGAACCCTGGTGCGCCAAGATCAAGGCCGAATCCGCCGGCCGCATCGAATGCCAGCTCTACCCGGCGATGACGTTGGGCGGCACCCCGGCGCAGCTCTACGACCAGGTGCGCGACGGCGTCGCCGACGTGGTGTGGACCATCCCCAGCTACCAGGCCAACCGCTTTCCGCTCACCGAAGTCTTTGACCTGCCCTTCATCACCGTTGATGGCGAGCGCAGCAGCCGGGTCGCCTGGGACATCCTGACGCGGCGTGCCAAGGACGAATACAAGCAGGTGCATCCGCTCGCCTTCCACGTCCACGATGGCGCCCAACTGCACACCAACGGCAGCCCGGTGCGCACCCTCGCCGACCTCAAGGGCCTGAAGATTCGCACCCCGACCCGCCTCGGCACGAAACTGCTCACCGCACTCGGCGCGGTGCCGATCGGCATGCCGGTGCCCCAGGTCACCGAGGCGCTGTCGCGCGGCGTGGTCGACGGTGCCCTGCTGCCGTGGGAAGTGATGCCCTCGCTCAAGCTGCACGAAGTGGTGAAGTACCACACCGAAACGGCCTCCCCGACCCCGATGCTCACCAACATGGTCTTCGTGCTGGCAATGAACAAGCGCCGCTACAACGCCCTGCCGCCCGAGCTGAAGCAGGTGATCGACGCCAACAGCGGCGCCGAGACTTCGGCCTGGGGCGGCCGTGTCCTCGACCAGGGCCGCGACGCGGCGCGTACGCTGGCACGGGAACGCGGCAACGCGATCGAGGTGCTGCCCGCCGACGAAGCCGGACGGTGGCAGCAGGCGAGCGCGCAGGTCGTCACCGAGTGGGTCAAGGAGACCGCTGCCAAGGGGTACGACGCCCAGGGGCTGCTCGACGAAGTACGGGGTGCATTGAGGAACGGCCCCGTCGGCGACTGAATGCCGAAGCTCACACCGAACTTCATGTCGATGTCCCCAGGGCGCCCGGCACTTCGTCGCAGATCAGGGCCCGCCGGGCGACTTCCCGGTAGAGCCCGGCCAGCTTGCCTGAATAGCGCGTGCACGGAAGGGCAGCCGGTGGTCACCGGCAAAGGCAGGCGCGGAGTACCGTGAAAAAAATGCCCACCTCGCCACAGACGCGGCGGGTGAGCGGAACAGGCGGGCAGAAGAGGATGAGGAGACTACCCGCCAGAGGAAGTACGCCCTGCCGGGCGGGGCTTACAGCGCCGCGCTCAGCTCCGGCACCAGCGCGAACAGATCGCCCACCAGTCCGTAGTCGGCGACCTGGAAGATCGGTGCCTCGGGGTCCTTGTTGATCGCCACGATCACCTTCGACTCCTTCATCCCGGCCAGGTGCTGGATCGCGCCCGAGATGCCGACCGCGATGTAGAGCTGGGGGGCGACGATCTTGCCGGTCTGGCCGACCTGGTAATCGTTGGGGACGTAGCCCGCATCGACCGCCGCACGGCTCGCGCCCAGCGCCGCGCCGAGCTTGTCGGCGAGCGGCTCGAGCAGCGCGTGGTAGTGCTCGCTGCTGCCCACGCCGCGCCCGCCGGAGACGATGATCTTGGCCGCGCCGAGTTCGGGCCGTGCACTCTTGACGATCTCGCGGCTCACCAGCGTGGCGAGACCGAGGTCGGCGCCGGCGGCGGCGGCTTCGATCGCGCCGCTGCCACCTTCGGCTGCGGCCGCTTCGAAGGCGGTGGTGCGCACGGTGATGACTTTCACCGCATCCGCGCTCCTGACCGTGGCCAGCGCGTTGCCGGCATAGATCGGGCGCACGAAGGTGTCCGCCCCTTCGACCGCGACGATGTCGCTGATCTGGGCCACGTCGAGCAGCGCCGCGACCCGCGGCAGCATGTTCTTGCCCGCGCCGGTGGAAGGCGCCAGCACGTGGCCATAGCCCGCGGCGGAGTCCTTGACCAGGCCCTTGACCAGTTCGGCGACGTTCTCCGCAGTCTGGGATTCGAGGTGCGGGGCGTCGGCGACCAGCACCTTGGCCACCCCGGCGATCCTGGCGGCGGCGTCGGCCGCGGCGGCGCAGTTCGCGCCGGCCACCAGCAGGTGGATCTCGCTGCCGATCGCGACGGCGGCACTGACGGTGTTGAGGGTGGCGGCCTTGATGGCCTGGTTGTCGTGTTCGGCTATGACCAGGATTGCCATGTCAGATCACCTTCGCTTCGTTCTTGAGTTTGTCGATCAGCTGCGCGACATCGGGCACGCGCACCCCGGCGCTGCGCTTCGGGGGCTCGGTGACCTTGAGCGTGGTCAGGCGCGGGGCGACGTCGACGCCCAGTTCGGCCGGTTTCACGGTGTCGAGCGGCTTTTTCTTCGCCTTCATGATGTTGGGCAGGGTGGCGTAGCGCGGCTCATTGAGGCGCAGGTCGGTGGTGACCACCGCCGGCAGCTTGATCGCAAGTGTTTCGAGCCCGCCGTCGATCTCGCGCGTCACCTTGGCCTGGCCATCCTCGAGCGCCAGCTTGGAGGCGAAGGTCGCCTGCGGCCAGCCCAAGAGTGCCGCGAGCATCTGGCCGGTCTGGTTGGCGTCGTCGTCGATCGCCTGCTTGCCGCAGATCACCAGCGCCGGGCCTTCCTGGTCGCACAGGGCTTTGAGCAGCTTGGCCACCGCCAGCGGCTGCAGTTCGACATCCGTTTCAACGAGGATGCCGCGGTCGGCGCCGATCGCCATCGCCGCGCGCAGCGTTTCCTGACAGGCGATGACGCCGCAGCTCACCGCCACCACCTCGGTGGCAACCCCCGCTTCGCGCAGCCGCACCGCCTCTTCCACCGCGATCTCGTCGAACGGGTTCATGCTCATCTTCACGTTGGCGATGTCCACCCCGCTGCCGTCCGCCTTCACGCGGACCTTCACGTTGTAGTCAACCACGCGTTTGACCGGGACCAGTATCTTCAATGTCGCGCTCCTTTGTATGTTCGTTGTCTCCACGCTCGACCGGGTACAGTCGAATCGGGTCATTATGTCACCGCGGGTGCCCAATGACACCCTTCCGGAATGCCCGCGAGAGCTCATCCATACGGCTCGGTATGGCTTGCATACGGTAGCGTATGGACGAAGAATCGTCAATACTATTCCGTATGGAGACAAACCCCAATAAACCACGCATCCAGCTCGACCGCAACGCCTGGGTCAATGCTGCCACCGAGATTCTTGCCGAGGAAGGCATCGCCGGCCTGCGGGTCGAGGTGTTGGCCAAGCGTTTAAAGGTTACGAAAGGCAGCTTCTACTGGCATTTCCAGGATCGTCGAGATCTTCTGATCGCCGTCCTGCAGCAATGGAAGGATGGCCGGATTCGCGACATCATCAAGCAGACAACGGCCGAAAAGGGCAACGAACTTGCCCAGATCTATCACGTCATCGACGTCTACAGCACCAACCGTAGCCGTCGCGGCATGATGATCGAACTGGCCGTACGTGACTGGGCCCGCCGTGATGCGGAAGCAGGGGCAATCGTCGCCGAGGTGGACGATGTGCGCTTACGCTGCGCCCGCGCCCTGTTTCTTGCCTGCGGCGTACCGATGGAGGAGGCCTCCAGTCGCTGCATGTTGCTCTACGCCTATGTATTTGGCGTATCGTTGATGATCTACGAGAAGTTCGACACCGATGTGGCCCGACTCAAGCGCGACATCGCCGACCTGATCGCCCGCTCGGCTCACGCAACCGTCTGATTCGGGCGAAGTACCATCAGCCCGGCCGGATCGCCGGCAAGGCCGCGACCGCGTTGCGTCCGGTCGCGTCGATCACTTCTTCGACCGATAGACCCCGCAGATCGGCCAGCACCTGTGCATAACGCACCAGATTGGCCGGTTCGTTGCGCCGCCCCTGCCCCCAGGCCGGAGCCATATCGGGCGCATCGGTCTCGAGTACGATCGCCTCCAGCGGCAATTCGGTCGCCAGCCGCCGGATACGCCGCGAGCCCTCGAAGCTCATCGCTCCACCAAATCCGAGCTTGAAACCCAACCCAATGAAAGCATCTGCCTGTTGCCGGCTGCCGTTGAAGGCATGTGCGATGCCGCCGCACACTGTGATCCGCCGCAGCTGCTTGAGTACCTCGTCTTGAGCACGTCGCAGATGAATGATCACCGGCAGTTCGAAACGCTGAGCCAGGTGCAACTGCGCGGCAAGAAATTGCAACTGCCGATCCGGGTCGACATCGCCCACATAATGATCGAGCCCGATCTCGCCTACCGCCACGCATCCGCCGGCCTGCAGTCTGGCTTCCAGCAACCCGAGATCGGCATCCGCGGCGTCACCGACATACAGTGGATGAATGCCGAATGCCGCATGGACATCGGGATTCTCTTCGGCCAGGGCAGCGACCCGGGCAAAACTGTCGCGGTCCACGGCAGGCACCACGAAACCACCAATACCCGCCGCACGACACGCGGCCAACACCCCGTCGCGGTCGGCATCGAACTCGGCCGCATCGAGGTGCAGGTGGGTATCGATCAGCATGATCGACGCCGTTGTTGCCCGTTCAGCGCCCCACCCACTCGGGTTTGCGCTTGGCTACAAAGGCATCGATGCCTTCCGCGGCGTCATCGGTCATCATGTTGCACGCCATGGTCTCGGCCGCCATCTGGTAGGCCGCATCCATGCCCATTTCCAGTTGGCGATAGAACATCTGTTTGCCCATTCCGATCGCCAGCGGCGATTTACTTACGATGGCTGCGGCAAGGCGCGCAACCTCCTCATCAAGGTGCTCGAGCGGCACCACCCGGTTGATCAGGCCGCGGCGCTGTGCCTCGTGCGCATCGATGAAGTCTCCGGTAACGAGCATCTCGAACGCCTGCTTGCGCCCCATGTTGCGCGACAGACCGACGCTGGGCGTGGCGCAGAACAGACCGACATTGATACCGGACACGGCAAAACGCGCCACGTCCGAAGCGACCGCCAGATCGCACATCGATACCAGCTGGCAACCGGCCGCGGTCGCAATGCCGTGGATGCGGGCGATGACCGGTTGTGGCATCTCGGTGAGTTTCATCATGAACTTGCCGCACAGCCGGAACAGCTCCTGCTGAAACGCGAGCGTGTGATTGCCGCGCATTTCCTTCAAGTCGTGACCGGCGCAAAATGCCTTGCCCTCGCCAGCCAGTACCACCACACGTACGCTGCTGTCGCGCGCGATGGCATCGATCTCGGCGATCAAGGCATCGAGCATCGGCTTGGACAACGAATTGAACTGCGACGGGCGGTTCAACGTCAGGGTGGTGACGCCGGCCTCGTCGCGACGCATCAGCATGGGTGCATCGGCCTGCAGTGAGATGGCGCTCATGTCTCTTCCTTTTTGTTTACGTTAACGTCAACGGATGCCCATGGTAACGCGAACGTTCCACGCGGACCATCCGGCACGCATCAAACGCAAACGCACCTATTCGAACGAAGCGGTGGATCGGGCCTGCTCACGTAGCACGAATTTCTGGATCTTTCCGGTCGAGGTCTTCGGCAACGCGCAGAACACGACTTTCTTCGGCACCTTGAAGCCCGCGAGATGCTCGCGGCAATGCGCCCTGATCTCATCCTCGGTGGCGGTATATCCGTCCCGGAGTTCGATGAAGGCACACGGCACCTCGCCCCACTTTTCGTCGGGTGCCGCGACCACCGCTGCAGCCATCACCGCAGGGTGCCGATACAAGGCATCCTCGACCTCGATCGACGAGATGTTCTCGCCCCCGGAGATGATCACGTCCTTGGAGCGGTCCTTGATCTTCACATATCCATCGGGCTGCATGACGGCGAGATCACCTGTGTGATACCACCCTCCGCGGAAGGATTCCGCGGTGGCCTTCTCGTTCTTCAGGTAGCCCTTCATCACCAGATTGCCGCGGAACATGATCTCGCCCATGGTCTCGTTGTCCCAGGGCACCGGCTCCATGGTCTCCGGATCAAGCACCGTGATCCCTTCCTGGGCGTGATAGCGCACCCCCTGGCGACCATTTTTCACCACCTGCTCCGCCAGCGGCAGATCGGCCCATTCGTCATGTTTGGCGCACACCGCCGCCGGGCCGTAAGTTTCCGTCAATCCGTACACATGGGTGAGGTCGAAGCCGATCTGCGCCATCCCCTCGATCACCGCCGCCGGAGGCGGTGCTGCTGCAACCAGGCCGGCCACCTTGTGATTGATCCCCTTGCGCCACTCCTGCGGGGCATTGGCCAGCATCGAATGCACGATCGGCGCACCACAATAATGAGTGACCTTGTGCTCGCGGATCGCGTCGAAGATCAGCCGCGGCTCCACTCTGCGCAAACACACATTGAGGCCGGAGTTGGCCGCCATCGTCCACGTGAAGCACCAGCCGTTGCAATGGAACATCGGCAGCGTCCACAGATACACCGCATGTGGCGGCATGCCCCATGAAACGATGTTGGACATCGAATTCAGATATGCGCCGCGATGGTGATAGACCACACCCTTCGGATTGCCGGTGGTGCCCGAGGTGTAGTTGAGCGAGATCGCGTCCCACTCGTCGCCGGGTTGCTCGAAAACGAAATCCGGACTGCCAGTGGCGAGCACCGATTCGTACTCCAGGCTTCCGACGCGTTCGCCGGGCCCTGTGTACTCCGGGTCGTCCACATCGATCACGATCATGTCGGGCCGATTGGCCAGCTCAATCGCCTTCCTGACCATGCGCGAATATTCGCGATCGGTGATCAGGACCTTCGACTCGCCATGATTGAGGATGAAGGCCACACCTTCGGCATCGAGTCGGGTGTTGATCGTATTCAAGACGCCGCCACAGGCCGGCACACCGAAATGGCACTCGAACATCTCGGGCGTGTTGTTCAGAATCACGCCGACGGTATCGTTCTTGTCCACTCCGAGTTGTTTCAGCGCAGAAGCGAGCCGACGACTGCGCGTGTAGCACTCCAGCCAGGTGTAGCGGCGGCGGCCATGGATGACCGCCAGTCGATCGGGATAGATGTACGCGCTGCGCTCGAGGAAGGTCAGCGGCGTGAGTGGAACATGATTTGCGGCATTCTTCTCGAGGCCCACATCGTAGGGCGACTGCTTGCTCTCGGCCATCATTGCTCCCATTGAAAACGGTCTACTCGTGATGCCGTCGCCATGCGTCCACGGTCACCATTCACGCACGACAGGCTGTGCTCCTATTCAACCCCTGTGCACGCGCCCGGTCAAGCTCGGTCAGCCACTGCGACAGCGCTACCGAAAACGCCTCGGCCAGTTCCCGATACGCAACGACACCGCCCTCCGCAGTGGGGGGGGTGGCGCGCTGCGACAGCCTGAACTCCTTGCGCGCCAACGCCGCCTCGGTGCGCGCCGGCAACCAGCTGGCGCGGGCGACGATATCCACCCGACTGGCGTCCTCCGATCCAAAAACCTGGATGAATTCGTCGAGCTCGATGCGCAGTCTGCACTCGCTGGTGCTCGTACCATTGCTGCGAATGGCGCGGTCGAGCGTTCGTGCCAGCAGCTCGGGCGGCTTGGCCGCCCACCGACTATCGGCAAACGCGCGCCGACGCAGCGGTTGATCCCACTCGAGCCGATATTGCATTGCCCTGACCTCCAGCCAGGTCGGTGCCAGAAACTGAATCTGGGATGGCACCGCCTCGGCCGGCAATGGCTGGGCGGCAACCAGCCCGAGGTCGTAGATGGCGACCGGTTTGGGCGGGATGCCGATGCCGTTGCAGGCGCCCAACAGCATGATCGAGGTCAACAGGATGAATTGGCTCAGGAAGCGTTGCATGGTGTCTCGTAACTGTTTCGGGATTGCGACGGTTGGCGAGGTGCCTACGGCGCCTCGCGGCGCTGAAAGCCGGGCTCACCGGGTCCCGGAATACGGTCGGCAGGGCCGGTAAGCAAGACTTGCGGAGTGGTCTCGACCTCCTCGACCAAACGCCCGATTCGACGTGAGGTGACGGTCAGTTCGCGCAGCAGTTCGTTCAGCTTCGGCAGGGTGCCATCGATCAGACCATCGCCGGCGGCCACCGCAGCGCGATCGACCCGCTCCGCCATTCCCGACACGCGCTCGAGCAATGCGCGCAGTTCGACCACTGCCGGCTCGGCCGCACCGGTTGTGCGTTCGAGGTTCTCCAGTGTTTCCGAGAGTCGCGCGACGTTGTCGTCGCTGAACGCCGCCTTGATCGCGGCCAGCGTGGCGGGCGCATCGCCAAAAGTCTGATCGATACCCGCGATTGCCGACTCCAGTCGCTCGAGCGACACCCGGAGACGTTCGGCATTGGTATCGTTGAACAACACCGAGATGCGGTCGGCGACCTCCTTGAACTGCTTCGCCGCGGCCAGCGCACTGTCCGCAATCTGATCCATCAGACCGGCCTCGAGCACGATCCGGGGCAGATCTCCGCTCTCGCCCTGCAACGGCGTCGTATCCGTTCCGCGTTCATCGAGTTGCACGTACGCCAGTCCGGTCACGCCCTGGGTACCCAATGAGGCACGGGTACTGCGCGTCACCGGCAGGTCGGCACGGATACGGATCTGCACCAGGATCTTCCGCGGGTCTTCGGGGTCGATCCGGATGTCGCTGACACTTCCGGCCGAGATACCGCGATAGCGCACTCTGGCCTCGACATTGAGTCCGTCGACCGAGCTGTCGGACACCAGCAGGTAGTCACGGGTGGCCTCCCGGTCCTCCGCGAACCACCACAGTGCAAGGACGAGCGCAATCCCCATGAAAATAGCGAACAAACCGGTCGCGATCGCGTGGGCTCGGTTCTCCATATCAGCTCTCTCCCCGGGCCCGCGCAAGTGCACGGCGGCCCTGTTCGCCATGGAAGAAGCGCTCGATGAAGGGGTGATGCACCTCCAGCGTATCTTCCAGTGCGGCGTAACTCACAATTTTCCGATCGGCCAGTACCGCGACCTTGCTCGACATCGCGGCGAGGGTGTCCAGATCATGCGTGACCAGCACCACGGTCAGCCCGAGTTCGCGCCGCAGGGCGAGGATCAGCTGCACGAAGCTCGAACTGCGATCGGGGTCCAATCCCGCGGTCGGTTCATCCAGCAGCAGGAGCTCGGGTTCCAGAGCCAGGGCGCGCGCGAGCGCGACACGCTTGACCATGCCGCCGGACAATTCGGCGGGCATCAACAGCGCATGTTGCGGCTCCATCTCGACCATCGCCAGCTTCAGAGCGACCAGTTGCCGGATTTCGTCCTCGGTGGCAACACGTTCCTCCCGGACCGGAAAGGCGATGTTCTCGCCCACGTTGAAGGCCGAAAACAAGGCGCCTTGCTGAAACAACACACCAAACCGCCGTCTGCGCGCAATCTGCTCATGGACTGATCCGCCATGCAGGGGTTCGCCGAACAGACTCACGGTGCCTGCCACAGGCCGGGTCAGACCAATGATATGACGTAGCAGCGTCGTCTTTCCACTGCCCGAACCGCCCACCAGGGCCACGATCTCGCCGCGCGCGATATCCAGATCGATACCGTCATGGACGAGGTTGCGACCGAACCGTGTCACCACGCCCGCGAGGGAGATCACCGGACCCGATTCAGCACCGGCGTTCACAACGGCACCCCGATCGAGCGCGTGGCAATGGCGAACAATGCGTCGGCAAGAATCACGATGGTGATGGCCGACACCACCGAAGCCGTGGTGTTGGCCGACAGGCTTTCGGTATTGGGCCGCACACGCAGACCGAAGTGGCAGGCTACCAGCGCTATCAGCAAACCGAACACGGCGCCTTTGGCCAGGGCGATAAAGACATTGGCAATCGGGACGACCCTGGGCAGGGTCGCGAGAAAGAAATCGAAACTCAGCCCGAGTTCGATCCAGGCCGACACCATACCGCCAAACAACGCAACCGCCGAGGTCCACATCACCAGCAACGGCATTGCCAGCGTCAGCGCCAGGACCTTGGGCAGGATCAGGCGCTGGGTTCGCGACACGCCCATCGCGGCCAGGGCATCGATCTCTTCGGTCACCCGCATCACCCCGAGTTGCGCGGTCATTGCCGAACCCGAGCGCCCGGCGACCAACACCGAAACCAGTACCGGGCCGAGTTCGCGGATGATGCCGAGCCCAAGGATATCGACGATGAAGATATCCGCGCCGAAGGCCTTCAGTTGCAGCGCCGAAAGATAGGACAGCACCACCCCGATCAGGAAGCCGACCAGCGCAGTCACCGGCATGGCCTTGACCCCGACCTTGAACAGGTTGGCCGAGATCTCGAGCAACGGCCATTCGCGCGGATGCCGGATCAGGTGCGCGACATCGAGGCATAGCTGCCCGAGCAGGGCGACAAAGGCGAGCGCATGGTCGCGAAAGCCAAACACGCCGCGCCCCAGACCGGCGAGCGCATCGAGTACGGTGTAGGCCGGCGGGGCCGGCAACAGGTTGGCGGTAGCAGTCGCTACGCGCTCGATCGTCACCCGGTGGGGGCCTGACACCTCGATGTCGGCCGGCCAGCGCTGTCCCCAGGCACCCCATAACAGGCTCGCCCCGAAGCTGTCGATACGACCCAGGTCATCAAGATTCCAGCGCGCATCCGCCGGCAGGGTCCGCAGCAACACCCGGATCGAACGGATATGTGGCGACAGCGCACGGAGCGTCCAGTCGCCGCGTACGCACCACAGCCCGGATGCCGGGTCGGCAGCAATCACGGGCTGGGTAATGCGGACCATCCGGGCTCAGGCTGGCAGCGGACGGCTGCTGATCGAGCGTACGTAAAGGCCGCGCCCCACCGACATCCACTGCCGTTGCTCCTCATCGAGCGCAGCCGCCGTCAAGGGGAGTTTGTGCAACCAACCCGCCGGCGTATTGACCGAAAACCCCCGGCCCTCGCGCGCCATGGTGATCGGCGGCACCCCGCGGGAATCGCGCGCACGATGGATGACCACCGCCAGACGCAGGCAGGCGATCAAGAGCCAGTCCGAACTTGCCGGATCGATCGCGGCAACACGTTCGAGCTTGCCGCGATGGGCCAGCACGATACGCGACAGCCGTCCCTGGTCCATGCGCGAAAAACCGGGCATATCGGCATTGGCCAGGATGTAGGCGCTGTGCTTGTGATAGCTGGAGTGCGCCACCGAGATTCCGATCTCGTGCAACAGCGCCGCCCAGCGCAGAAAGCGGCGATCGGGGTGATCGGACTGGGTGGCCGCCGGATCGAGTTGCTCCAGCAGATGACAGGCCGTCGCGGCAACCTGATCCGCCTGCTTCGTATCCACCCGGTAGCGACTGACAAACGCAGTCACGGTCGCATCGCGCAGATCATGGTGGTGATAGCGCCCCAGCAGATCGTAGAGCACGCCCTGACGCAGCGCCCCTTCGGAAAACTCCATGCGTTCCAGACCGAACTCCTTGAACACGGCACTCATGATTGCGAAGCCGCCGAGGATGACCGGTATCCGGTCGCCCTTCAGCCCGGGAATATCCAGCGCTTCGATGTGGCCGGCCCGCAGAAAGATCGTCCTGAGCTTCTCGAGCCCGTCGCGGGTGATTCCGCCGGGCGATAGACCGTTCTGCTCCAGCACCTCGAGCAAGGCCTTGGCCGAGCCACTCGAGCCCACTGCTTCTTCCCAGCCCGTTTCGCGATAGACATGGGCGATTGCCTGCAGTTCGCGTCGTGCGGCCAGTTCTGCTTCCTTAAGGCCGCGCTTGTCGACCTGACCGTCCGGAAAGTACTTCAGGCTGTACCCGACGCACCCCATGTAGAGTGATTCGAGCAACAGCGGCTCAAAGCTCTTGCCGATGATGAACTCGGTCGATCCGCCGCCGATATCCACCACCAACTGCTGTTTGTGCGGGTCGGGCAAGGTGTGGGCGACACCGACGTAAATCAGCCGCGCCTCCTCGCGCCCGGCGATGACCTCGATCGGAAAACCCAACGCAGCCTCGGCCCGAATCAGAAACTCGGACGCATTCTTGGCCACGCGCAGGGTGTTGGTCGCCACCACCCGAACCGCATCCGGGGAAAATCCGCTAAGGCGCTCGTTGAAGCGTTGCAGCGCAGCGACCCCACGCTGCTGGGACGCCATGTCCAGCCACTTCTCAGGCGACAGCCCGGCGGCCAGGCGCACAGGGTCCTTCAACCCATCAAGCGGGTAGATCTGGTCGTTGACGATACGCCCGACCTGGAGGCGAAAACTGTTGGAACCGAGGTCAATCGCGGCGATCAAGTCTTGCATCATGGTGGGCAGGTGGCTGCGCCCCGAAAGCGCCGGAAAGGCTGCATTCTAGCATCTGCACCGGCGCAGCCATGTTTCTCTAAAATACTTGAACTGACACCGCTTTTGTCATTGAAATGAAATGGAAATGTCACATAATCACGTGATGGCACTTCAGTGGAACAAACATGTACAGACCGGCCAATAACACCAATTTCCCTACCGAACACTTCATCAATCGCGAACTCTCCCTGCTGCAGTTCCAGCGCAGGGTGCTTGCCCAGGCCGCAGACGAGACCGTGCCGCTGCTCGAACGCCTGCGCTTTCTGTGCATCGTATCCAGCAATCTCGACGAGTTCTTCGAAATCCGCGTCTCGGGGATCAAGGAGCAGATCCGACTCGGCAGTCACGCCTCGGGCAACGACGGCATTGCGCCTACAGAACTCCTGGCCCGGGTCAGCACCGAAGTGCACCAGATCATCGCCGAGCAGTACAGCCTGCTCAACGACAACATCCTGCCCGCGCTCGCCGCCGAAGAAGTCGTGTTTCTGCGCCGCAGCGTATGGAACGATGCACAGCGCGCCTGGATCAGGGAGTATTTTCATCGCGAGGTGATGCCGGTCCTCACCCCGATCGGGCTCGATCCAGCACACCCATTCCCGCGTGTGCTCAACAAGAGCCTCAACTTTGCGGTCGAACTCGAGGGCCGCGACGCGTTCGGGCGTGATTCGGGTGCCGCCATCGTGCAGGCGCCGCGCGCCCTGCCCCGCGTGATCCGCCTTCCGGATGCGATCGGCGATCACGCCTACACTTTCGTCTTCCTGTCGTCCGTGCTCCATGCGCACGTGGGCGAGCTGTTCAGTGGCATGAACGTGCTCGGCTGCTACCAGTTCCGGGTCACCCGCAACTCGGATCTGTTCGTCGACGAGGAAGAGGTCAAGGACCTGCGCGCATCGCTCAAGGGCGAGTTGCAGCAGCGCCATTTCGGCGATGCGGTTCGGCTCGAGGTGGCGGACAACTGTTCGGAGGACATGGCCAGCTTCCTTCTGCAGCACTTCCGCCTCGGTCGCACCGATCTTTACCGCACCCCCGGCATCGTCAACCTCGTCCGCCTGATGCAGGTGCCCGACTGGGTCGAACGGCCGGATCTCAAATATGGCTCTTTCCAGCCCGGCCTGCCCAAGCTGCTGGACAAGCGCCATGACATCTTCGCCGCCATCCGCAGCCAGGACATCCTGCTCCACCACCCGTTCCAGAGCTTCGCCCCGGTGATCGACCTGCTGCAGGCGGCGGCGGACGACCCTCAGGTGGTCGCGATCAAGATGACGGTATACCGCACCGGTACCGATTCGGTATTGATGGAACATCTGTCGCGCGCCGCGCAGAAAGGCAAGGAGGTCACCGTCGTCCTCGAACTGATGGCACGCTTCGACGAGGAGGCAAACATCTCCTGGGCCAACCGCCTGGAAGAAGTCGGCGTCCACGTGGTATATGGCGTGTTCGGTTACAAGGTGCACGCCAAGCTGCTGATGCTCGTGCGCCGCGAGGAGGACGGCCTGCGTCGTTACCTTCACCTTGGAACCGGCAACTACCATCCGCGCACCACCCGCTTCTATACCGATTTCGGCCTGCTCACCTGCAACGAGGAAATCGGCGAGGACGTGGCCAACGTCTTCAAGCAACTCACCGGGCTGGGCAAGGCGACCACGCTGGCCCACCTCTGGCAGGCGCCGTTCTCGCTTCAACCCAACGTCGTCGCCGCGATCAAGCGCGAAGCGGAGATTGCCGCTGCCGGACGGCGCGGGCGCATCATTGCCAAGATGAACGCCCTGCTCGAACCGGAAACCATCGAAGCGCTGTACCAGGCATCGCAGGCCGGCGTCGAAGTCGATCTCATCATCCGCGGCCCCTGCGCACTGCGTCCCGGGGTGCCCGGCCTGTCGGACAACATCCGCGTACGCTCGGTGATCGGCCGTTTCCTCGAGCATCACCGTATCTTCCACTTCCATGCCGACGGCGAGGACCAGATGTATCTGTCGAGCGCGGACTGGATGGACCGCAACTTCTTTCGCCGCATCGAGATCGCCTTCCCGGTGCTCGACCCGCGCCTCAAGCGACGGGTGATGAAGGAAGGTTTGCGCCCCTACCTCGGCGACAACTGTCAGTCGTGGGAAATGCTGCCCAGCGGCAGCTACCGGCGCAAGACGCCGCGGGGTACGCGGCGGGCGGCGCAACTCATCCTGCTTGGAGAACTGTCTGCAGGCTGAGGCATCGTTCGGCGCCAGGCCTGCGCGCGTGACCTGACGTCCTACTTGCGTTGCGCGTCGATCACGCCATTGACCTCGCGAATCAGCGTGATCGCGCGCTGTAACTGGGTCACCCCGCCCACTTCCATGGTGAAGCGCATGTAGGCCGTCCCTTTCTTGGTTAGCGTGTTCACCGCAGTGACGTTGAGCTTCTCGCGCGACAGCACTTCGGAGATGTCGCGCAACAACCCCTGGCGGTCACCGGCCTGGACCGCGATATCGACCGGGAACACGGCCTGTCGGTTGTTGTAGGCCTGATCGCCCCACTCCGCGCCGATCACCCGTTCGGGGTGCCGTTGCGCCAGCAGCTGGAAATCGTGGCAATCCACCCGGTGAATGGAAATCCCGCGACCGCGGGTCACAAAGCCCTCGATCGCATCCGGCGGTGCCGGCTTGCAGCAGCGCGATAGCGAGGTCAGCAGTTTGCCCACACCGACGATCAGGATCTTGTCCGAGTTGTCGCCCGACCGGCTGCGGCTGACGACGATTTCGGGCTCGACCACCGGTTCCACCGGCGCATCCGCCTCACGCAGCGCCATCTGCACCGCACGCGGCCCGATCTCGCCACGTCCGGCGGCAAGAAAGAGCGCATCGGCGTTCTTGAAGCCCAATCTGCCGGCAAGGCCTTCGATGTTCGCCTGCGCGTGTCCGTCGCGCTGCATCTCGCGGGTGACGAAGCTGCGCCCCCGCGCAAGCAGGTCTTCCTCGTCCTGCGCACTGAAATACTGCTTGATCTTGGTCTTCGCGCGCGAGGTGGCGACATAGGCCTGACGCGGGTCGAGCCAGTCCCGCGACGGCCCACCCTCCTTCGCGGCAGTGATCTCGACCGTCTGCCCGCTCTCGAGAGGGGTATTGAGCGGCACCAGGTGGCCGTCTACCTTGGCGCCCCGGCAGCGATGGCCGACATCGGTGTGCAGACGGTAGGCGAAATCGATCGGAGTTGCACCGCGCGGCAGGTCCACGACCCGTCCCTGGGGTGTCAGCACGTAGAGGGTATCGTCCAGCGACGCGCGCTTGTACTGCTCCAGCCACTGTGCCGAGTCGGCCACTTCGTCACGCCACGACAGCAGATTGCGCAGCAGGGCGATCTTGTCGTCGTAATCGCCGCCGTGACCGCTGCCTTCCTTGTAGCGCCAGTGTGCAGCGACACCGAGTTCGGCGTGGCGATGCATGTCGTAGGTGCGGACCTGCACTTCGAGCGCACGTCCGTCACCGGCCAGCACCGCCGTGTGCAGTGACTGGTAATTGTTGCCCTTGGGCTTGGTGATGTAGTCGTCGAACTCCTTGCTGATCGGCTGCCAGATCTGATGAACGAGCCCGAGCACCGTGTAGCAGTCGCGGACTTCGGAAACCAGCACCCTCAGGGCGCGGATGTCGTAAACCTGCGAGAAGTCCAGGCGCTTGGCGCGCATCTTGTTGTAGATGCTGTAGATATGTTTGGGCCGACCGAAGATCTCGGCCTTGATGCCGACCGCGGCAATCTCCTTGCGCAGGCGTTCGATCGCGCTGTGGATGAACTCTTCCCGCTCGGACCGCCGCTCGTCGAGCATCTTGGCGATGCGCTTGTAAGTGTCCGGTTCGAGAAAACGGAAGGAAAGGTCCTCCAGCTCCCATTTCAGTTGCCACACCCCGAGCCGATTGGCCAGCGGGGCGTAGATATCCAGGCTTTCACGTGCGACATCGCTGCGGGTATCGCCAGGCACTTCGGTGTAATAGCGCAGGGTCTGGGTGCGGGAGGCGATGCGCAGCAGCACGACCCGGATGTCCTCGACCATTGCGAGCAGCATCTTGCGCAGGGTTTCGGTCTGAGCGCGGATCTCGGGGGCGGATGCGGTGGTGGTCATGCGCGTGATCACGCGCAGGCCATTGAGCCTGCGCAGCCCTTCGACCAGGTGCTTGACCGTCCCCCCAAAACGCGCCTCGACCTGCTCGGAGGCATCGTCCACATATTCACAGATCGCGAACAGCAGCGCAGCAATACGGGTATCGGCATCGAGCCTGAGCGAGGCGACGATCAGCGCCATTCCCAGCGCGTGTGTCCACACCGACTCCCCGGTACCGAGCACCCTGCCCTCGTAGCCTTCGGCTGCGAGCTCGAGCGCCTGCTCGATCCTGCGACGCTCGCTGACGGACAGCCCTTCGGCAAGCATGTCGACCGGCGGCGCGGCCGCATCCTGGGAAATCGCATGTGTGACGGAGACCATGCGGCGGATTATCCCATATCGGATGCGCCGCAGTGCTAAGATCAGCACCACTTCAAGACGATGCATTAAGCATCGCATTCACGCCCTGCCGGTCCTGCACATGCAACAAACATCCAACCTACCTGCCCGCCCCCGCCGTTTTCGCCTTCGGTGGCTCGTGCTCCCCGTTATTCTCGCACTGGTCGCGGTACTGGGCTGGCTGCTCGCCGAGGAGCTCCGCACCTCACGACTGCAGGCCCGTTACCTTTCCGCGCTTGCCGCCGAGACCGGATTTCACATCGACGCCGGAGTGGGCACCTTGCTGCCGGCGCCTGGCGGGCCGTACGACACCCGTCTGGGCTACACCCAGATGCCGGCGTTCGTCAGCCGTCTGAGCGAACGTGGCTATGCGGTCGCCCGTCAGGCGCGCCCCACTGCGCGGATGGTCGAGCTGACCGACCTGGGCCTGTTTCCGATCTACCGCGAGAAAAATCAGGGTGGTCTCCAGTTGCTCGATTGTCAGTCGCGGACGCTGCATGTCTCGCATTATCCCGAGCGGGGTTATGCCAGCTTCGACCAGATCCCGCCCCTGCTCGTCGATGCGTTGCTGTTCATCGAGAACCGCGAACTGCTCGACGTGGCACGGCCCACCCGCAACCCTGCCGTGGAGTGGGACCGTTTCGCCCGCGCCGCGGTCGATCAGGCGATCGGCATGATCGATGAAGACCGCAGCGCGCCCGGTGGCAGCACGCTGGCAACCCAGATCGAAAAATATCGCCACTCCCCGGATGGTCGTACCGCCACGCGCGAGGAAAAGCTCAAGCAGATGGCCAGTGCGTCGGTGCGTGCCTATCTCGACGGCGAGGAGACACTCGCGGCACGGCAACGCATCGTCACCGACTATCTCAATACGGTGCCGCTGTCGGCGAAAACCGGCTTCGGCGAAGTCAACGGCATCGGCGACGGGCTATGGGCCTGGTACGGGCGCGATTTCGGCGAGGTCAACCGCCTCCTTGGACGGCGGCCAACACCCGAATCAGACGGTGACAACAACCACACGGGCGAACCCGAGGACCTGCTGGCACGTGCCCTTGCATACAAGCAGGCACTGTCGCTGATGATCGCGCAGCGACGGCCGTCGTTCTATCTCGCCGGCAACGCACGCAGTCTCGGCAGCCTCACCGACAGCTACCTCCGTCTGCTCGCCGAAGCGGGATTCATCCAGCCGGCGCTGCGCGACGCGGCACTCGCGCTGCCGCTGGAGTTGCGCGCAGGCCCGGCGATGCCCCCCCCGGCTGCATTCGTAACCCGCAAGGCAGGCAATGCCCTCAGAACCCATCTGGCAAGTCAGCTCGGCATTGCCCGCTTCTACGACCTCGACCGGATCGACCTCAGCGCAACCAGCACGCTGCGGGGCGACGTCCAGGCGGCGGTCACCACGCTGCTCCGCGACGTCGCGGATCCGGCGCGCGCCGCCGAGCTCGGGCTGATCGGTCCGCGCATGTTCGCTCAGGGCCAGGATCCGTCGCGCGTGCTGCTCAGCTTCACCCTCTACGAGCGCACGCCAGGGGCGAATCTTCTGCGCATCCAGACCGACAGCTACGACCAGCCATTCGACATCAACGAGGGCGCCAAGCTTGACCTCGGCTCCACCGCAAAGCTGCGCACCATGGTGACTTATCTCGAGATCGTGGCCGAGTTGCATGCGCTCTATGGCAGCCATTCCACTGCGGAACTGCGAAACACCGCGCGCCCTGGCAGCAATCCGTTGGCGAACTGGGCGCTCGACTATCTCATCGGTGCGCAGGACCGCTCGCTGCGGGCCATGCTCGACGCGGCAATGGAACGCAACTACTCGGCGAGCCCCGCCGAGCAGTTCTTCACCGGCGGCGGCCTGCATCGTTTCGGAAACTTCAGCCGCGACGATGATGGCAAGACCATGAGTGTGCGGCTCGCCTTCCGCCACTCGGTCAACCTCGTCTTCATCCGCATGATGCGCGACATCGTCCGCTATACCATCGGCAGCAATCCGGCGGCGGCGGACATCTTCGACGATCCCGACGACCCGCGACGCCGCGACTACCTGATGCGCTTCGCCGACCGTGAGGGGAAGGTCTTCCTCAACGGCTTCTTCCGCAAGTATCAGGGGCGTAGCGGCGACGAAGCGCTCACCCTGTTGCTCGACGGCATCCGGGTCACGCCGCGACGTCTCGCCGTCATCCTGCGCTCGGTCCGGCCGCAAGCCAGCGAAGCCGAATTCGAGACGGCCATGCGTACCCATCTCGACAAGAGCACCCAGTTCGGCGACGCGGACCTGCGTGGGCTCTACGCCCGCCTGGGCCCGGACAGCCACTCGCTGCCCGATCGCGGCTATCTTGCCGGAGTACACCCGCTCGAACTGTGGCTGGTCGGTTTCCTGCAGGATCATCCGGGCGCCACCCAGACCCAGATCATCGAAGCGAGCGGAGATCAGCGCATCGAGGTCTACACCTGGCTGTTCCGGACCCGGCATCGCAACGCCCAGGATGTCCGCATCCGCAGTCTGCTCGAAGTCGAGGCCTTCATCGATATCGCCCGCAGATGGCGGCGTCTGGGCTATCCGTTCGAAACCCTGACCCCTTCCTATGCCAGTTCGATCGGTAGTTCCGCGGATCGTCCGGCGGCGCTCGCCGAGCTGACCGGGATCCTCATCAACGAGGGCCGCCGCCTTCCGGTGGTTCGTATCGAGCGCCTCCACTTCGCCGCCGACACCCCCTACGAGACCGAGCTGACCCGGGTGCCGGGCGAAGCCGTACAGGTGCTGCCTCCCGAAGTGGCGCAGGTAGCACGCGACGCGATGATCGACGTCGCGACCCTCGGCACTGCCCGTCGCCTCGCGGGGGCATTCGTCACCGATGATGGCACCGCGCTTGCAGTGGGCGGCAAGACCGGTACCGGCGACCATCGTTTCGACACCTATGGACGCGGCGGGCAGTTGCTCAACTCGCGCGTGGTCACCCGGTCGGCAACGATTGTGTTCCTGGTCGGCGACCGCTTCTACGGCACGCTCACCGCCTACGCGGGCGAGCCACATGCGGCCGACTACCAGTTCACCAGTTCGCTTGCAGTGCAACTGCTCGCGAAAGGCATTGCGCCCCTGCTCAAACCCATGCTGACCGGCGCCGGATCCTGCCCGTCGCCGGCGGCCGAGGGCAACGCCGGCTGAAGCGCCGGCGGTCAGGAATTCTCCTGTTTGGCCGGCCCGCGGGGTGTGCCATCATCCGGCCTCCACAACCACAAGCCTGACGCAATGAAACGTCTGTCGGCCAACCCCTACCTGCTGCTCACCCTCACCGCGCTGTTCTGGGCGGGCAACATGGTGCTCGGGCGCGGCATCCGCGCCGATGTCCCGCCGATCGCGCTGGCGTTCTGGCGGTGGACGATCGCGTTCGCACTGGTCCTGCCGTTCGCACTGCCGCATCTGCGCGAGCAGTGGCCCAAGCTGCGCGCGGCCTGGCGCCCGATCCTGTTGCTCGGCGCGCTCGGCGTCGGCTGCTACAACACCTTTGCCTACATCGCACTCCAATACACCACGGCAACCAACGCGACCCTGCTCAACTCCTTCATCCCGATCGCCACCATCGCGCTTGCTTTTCTGCTGTTCGGCAAGCGGCTGAGCGCCCTCGAAGGCAGCGGAGTGGTGTTATCCCTTGCCGGCGTCATCACCATCGTCAGCCGCGGCAACCTGGATACCCTGCTCGGGCTCAGCCTCAACGCCGGCGACCTGTGGATGCTGATGGCGGTGGTCACCTGGGGGCTGTACACCGTCGGTCTCCAGTGGCGACCGCCAGGCGTCGATCCGATGCTGATGCTGGCGGCGATGACCGTGGTCGGCCTGACAGTGCTCGCGCCAATCTACTGGTGGGAACTGGACAGCGGACGTCGCATTCAACCGTCGTTTGCGGCGATCAGCGGGATTGTGTACACAGGCATCTTTCCGGGCTTCCTCGGCTACGTTTTCTACAATGCCGGGGTCGCGGCGGTGGGCCCGAGCCGGGGGTCGCTCTTCATCCACCTGATGCCCGTGTTCGGCATCATCCTTGCCGCGATCTTTCTCGGCGAGCGCCCTTCTGCCTACCACTTCATCGGCATCGGCCTGGTGTTCCTCGGCATCGTGCTGACCACCCGGCGCCCGGCCGCCTGATCCCGTGCTCGAGCGCCTGCAACACTGGCTCGGTTTCCGCAAACCGACGATCGCCATCCCGGATGCACTGTGGGCGCGGGTCGAGGCAAGGCTCCCCTTGCTCGACTTCCTCGACCCCGCAGATCGGAAGCGTCTGCGCCTGATGGCGCACGGTTTCCTGGCCGAGAAACAATTTCATGGCGCGCAGGGCCTGGTGTTGACCGACGAGATCATGCTCGGGATCGCGGTTCAGGCCTGTCTGCCGGTGCTCAATATCGGACTGCAGGCCTACCGCGGCTGGGTCGGGATCATCGTCTATCCGGGCGACTTCATTGTGCCGCGCAAGGACATGGACGATGCCGGAGTGGTCCATGAATACGACGACGAGGTACTGGGCGAGGCGTGGGAGGGCGGGCCGGTGCTGGTGTCCTGGTTCGGCGAAGACGACGCGCCTGCCGGGGTGAATGTGGTGATCCACGAATTCGCCCACAAGCTCGACATGGAAAATGGCGGCGTCGACGGTTTGCCTCCCTTGCCTGAGCACATGTCGCGGCGCGACTGGGCCGCGGCCTTCACCCCCGCCTACGAGACCCTCTGCGCCCAGGTCGACGCGGGCGAGCCCACCGCGCTCGACCCCTATGCGACCGAACATCCCGGCGAGTTCTTTGCAGTCGCCTCGGAGGCCTTCTTCGAAACCCCGGGCGTGCTGCAGGCGGCCTTCCCCGCCGTCTATGCGCAGCTGAGTTCATACTACGGGCTCGACCCGGCCGCAGGCGAGGCACGCCTGCGTGGCGCTACGCGGGGTCTGTCATGACTGCCCGCGCACGTCTGCTCATCGTCTATCACACCCAGCCGGGCAATACCGGCACGCTCGCCCACGCCGTATCGCGCGGCGCCCAACGGGTGGATGAAGCCGACACCGTGATGCTGCGCGCCTTCGATGCCGGCACCGACGATCTGCTGGCCTGCAATGGGTGTGTTCTGAGGCGGTGGGGAGCGATATCACGGCACAGCGTGATCACGGGAAATCGCTTCTGTTACGCAAAAAATGATTTCATCAAACGGTAAAGATTAGTCTTGGCACTCGCGGCCTCAGCTGTCTAAGCTGGTAGCACTGTTGCTAGGCGACAGTCCGCTTTTTTTCAGTGACGGAGGGTGTCTCATGACTATTACCTGGATTCTGGTTGCCAACGCCAGCCTGGCGAAACTGTACGCGAATCTCGGCCCCAACAAGGGTCTCAAGCTGGTAAAGGAACTGATCCATCCCGAAAGCAGGCAAAAGAATTCCGAGCTCGCGACCGACCGCGCCGGCAGCATGGGCACCACCGGCGGCACGATGCAGCCTCACAGCGTTCCAAAGGAGCGAGAAGCCAAGGTCTTTGCCCAGCAGATCGCCCACACCCTCTATCAGGGTCGGGCCACGAATGCCTTCAAGCGCGCGATCATCGTTGCGCCCCCCGCCTTCATGGGCATGCTCAACAACCTGCTCGATACGCCTACCGCCGATATGGTGAGCGACCGCTTCGAAAAGGACTACACCAAGACCCCCGAACCCGAACTGGCATCCCGGCTGGCAACGGCCATCAATCTATGAATCATCCATGATTTCTTCGACCGCCTCCTGACCGGAGGCGAAGGCACGGGTCCAACCGTGCCGAAGAACGCGGGGCGCTCGGCGCCCCGCACCTTTTTCAGCGCCTGATCGACGTCTCACCTAGCACCAGGTGCAACGTCCTGGGGTAGACTCTCGGGGTTTCAGAAATCCCCACACCGGAATCCCATGGCCCAATACGTAATGTCGATGCTGCGCGTGAGCAAGATCGTTCCGCCCAAGCGTCAGATCATCAAGGACATCTCCCTCTCCTTCTTCCCCGGCGCCAAGATCGGCTTGCTCGGTCTCAATGGTTCGGGCAAGTCCACGGTGCTGCGCATCATGGCCGGCGTGGACAAGGAATACGACGGCGAGGTGCAGCACCTGGCCGGCCAGCGCATCGGCTACCTGCCGCAGGAGCCGGCGCTCGACCCGGACAAGACGGTCAAGGAGGAAGTCGAATCCGGCCTCGGCGAGATCGTCGAAGCGCGCCAGAAGCTCGAGGAAATCTACGCGGCCTACGCGGAGCCGGATGCCGACTTCGACAAGCTCGCCGAGGATCAGGCCAGATACGAGAACATCCTCGCCTCGGCCGGCAGCGACGTCGAGACGCAGATGGAGATCGCCGCCGATGCGCTGCGCCTGCCGCCCTGGGATGCCGTCATCGGCAAGCTCTCCGGCGGTGAGAAGCGCCGTGTCGCGCTGTGCAAGCTGCTGCTGTCGCGCCCCGACATGCTGCTGCTCGACGAGCCGACCAACCACCTCGACGCCGAATCGGTCGACTGGCTCGAACAATTCCTGACCCGCTTCCCCGGCACTGTGGTCGCAGTCACCCACGATCGCTATTTCCTCGACAACGCCGCAGAGTGGATTCTCGAACTCGACCGCGGGCACGGCATCCCGTGGAAGGGCAACTATTCCAGCTGGCTCGAGCAGAAGGGCGAACGCCTGGCACAGGAATCCAAGCAGGAAGCCGCCCACCAGAAGGCGATGAAGACCGAGCTCGAATGGGCGCGTTCCAACCCCAAGGCGCGCCAGGCCAAGTCCAAGGCCCGTCTCTCGCGTTACGAGGAAATGACCACGGTCGAGTACCAGAAGCGCAACGAAACCCACGAGATCTTCATCCCGCCCGGCGAGCGCCTCGGCGACAAGGTGATCGAGTTCAACGACGTATCCAAGGCTTTCGGCGACAAACTGCTGATGGACAAGGTCAGCTTCAGCGTGCCCCCGGGCGCCATTGTCGGCGTCATCGGCCCCAACGGCGCCGGCAAGTCGACGCTGTTCAAGATGATCCAGGGTCTCGACCAACCGGACAGCGGCGAAGTGGTGATCGGCGCGACGGTGAAGATCGCCGCAGTGGACCAGTCACGCGAAGGACTCGCCAACGACAAGACCGTGTTCGATGCGATCTCGGACGGCGCCGACATTCTCACCGTGGGTCGCTTCGAGATGCCCAGCCGGGCCTATATCGGACGCTTCAACTTCAAGGGCGGCGATCAGCAGAAGATCGTCGGCAACCTGTCCGGTGGCGAGCGCGGGCGGCTGCACCTGGCCAAGACCCTGATCGCCGGTGGCAACGTGCTGCTGCTCGACGAACCGTCCAACGACCTCGACGTGGAGACGCTGCGCGCGCTCGAAGATGCCCTGCTCGAGTTCGCCGGGTGCGCGATGATCATCTCGCACGATCGCTGGTTCCTCGACCGCATCTGTACCCACATCCTGGCGGCCGAGGGCGATTCGCAATGGACCTTCTACGCCGGCAACTACCAGGAATACGAAGAGGACAAGCGCAAGCGCCTCGGCGAGGAAGGTGCCAAGCCGAAGCGCATCCGCTACAAGCCGATCGCCCGCTGACCCTCCCCCGCGCGGGCCATCCCAATCGTCGGTTGGCCCACCCCCACCGCTACCTGTTGCTTCCCTGCCTGAGGATTCCGTCATGCCCCATATCGGCACTCCGCTCTCCCCCACCGCCACCCGCGTGCTGCTGTGCGGATCGGGCGAACTCGGCAAGGAGGTCGTCATCGAGTTGCAGCGCCTCGGCTGCGAGGTGATCGCGGTCGACCGCTATCCCGACGCCCCGGCCATGCAGGTCGCGCATCGCAGCCACGTCATCAGCATGCTCGACGGCGCCGCGCTGCGCGCGGTGATCGAGCAGGAGAAGCCGCATTACATCGTGCCCGAGATCGAGGCCATCGCCACCGCCACCCTGGTCGAACTCGAGGCCGAGGGTTACACCGTCATCCCGACCGCACGTGCAGCGCAGCTGACGATGAACCGCGAGGGCATTCGCCGCCTGGCCGCCGAGGAACTCGGTCTGCCGACGTCGTCCTACCACTTTGCCGACACCTTCGAGGACTACCGCGCCGCGGTCGGCGCGCTCGGTTTTCCGTGCGTGGTCAAGCCGATCATGAGTTCGTCGGGCAAGGGCCAGAGTCTGCTCCGGGGGCCGGACGATGTGGCACCCGCGTGGGACTACGCCCAGGCCGGCGGCCGTGCCGGCAAAGGGCGGGTGATCGTGGAAGGCTTCATCGATTTCGACTACGAGATCACCTTGCTGACCGTACGCCATGCAGGCGGCACCACCTTCTGCGAACCGGTCGGGCATCGTCAGGAGAAAGGCGATTACCAGGAGTCGTGGCAACCCCAAGCAATGAGCCCGCACGCACTGGCCGAGTCCGAACGGATTGCCCGCGCGGTGACCGAAGCGCTGGGCGGACGGGGCCTGTTCGGGGTCGAGCTGTTCATCAAGGGCGATCAGGTCTGGTTCAGCGAAGTGTCGCCGCGCCCGCACGACACCGGGCTGGTGACCCTGATCTCGCAGGATCTATCCGAATTCGCCCTGCACGCGCGGGCGATCCTCGGATTGCCGGTTCCGGTCATCCGCCAGTTCGGCCCGTCGGCATCGGCGGTGATCCTGGTCGAGGGCGAATCGACGCAACCGGTGTTCGGCAACCTCGGCGCCGCCCTGAGCGAACCGGATACGGCCTTGCGCCTGTTCGGCAAACCGGAGGTCAAGGGCCAGCGCCGGATGGGCGTGGCACTGGCCCGTGACGAATCGATCGAGACGGCGCGCGCCAAGGCCCTGCGAGCGGCCGGCGCGGTCAGCGTCGAACTCTGATCACCTCCCGAGCGCCGGGCGGAAGGAGACCGACATGACCTACGAAGAACATCTGGATGAAGTCACCACGCTCATTTTCGAGCGTTACGATCAGGACGAGAAGGCCGCCATCGCCATGGTCATGCGCGCCCAGGCCGACGATTTTTTCAGCGGCCACGACGACGATCCGTCGATCTGCACGCAGGAACGCGCCGAGCTGGACGCAAGCACGGTGTTCAAGAAATACGGACCACGCACCGCGAACAAGCGCTGAGCTTCACCGGTCTGGGTGCCGGCGATCATTCGGGCGGCACCCGGAGCGGGTGCGTCGCTGCGGTGCGGCATAAGCATCGAACGCACGCTGACGACGCTCGATCTGCACGACAGACGGCGCTGACGCGCCCGCTGCGCCGATCGGCCGCGCAGTCAGTTTGCGGTGCACAAATCCGGGAATCCGATGGTACGCTAGGGCCCGTTCAACGGCGTGAGATCGAACCCAGTGACTGAATTCCTGCCGATCAAGGACCCGGTCCTCGTCTTTGCCCTCGTGGCCGCGCTGATCCTGTTTGCGCCCATCGTGATGGAACGCTGGCGCCTGCCCGGTATGATCGGACTGCTGCTGGCAGGCGCCATCCTCGGCCCCAACGCACTCGGTGTGCTCGCCCGCGACCAGTCGTTCGTGCTGTTCGGCACCGTGGGGCTGCTCTACATCATGTTTTCGGCAGCGCTCGAGATCGATATGGCGGTGCTCAAGCGGCACCAGGTAGGCAGCCTGGTATTCGGCCTGCTGACCTTTGCCATCCCGATGGGCGTGGGGCTGGTGGTGTCCCGCCACCTGCTCGGGTTCGACTGGCCGGCCGCCATCCTGCTTGCGAGCACCTTCGCATCGCATACCCTGCTGACCTACCCGATTGCAAGCCGTCTCGGGCTGTCCCGCAATCCGGCGGTCACCACGGCGATCGGCGGCACCATCGTCACCGACACTCTCGCACTGCTGGTGCTGGCGGTCATCGTCAGTTCCACCCGCGGCACGATCGACGAGTTTTTCTGGTATCGGCTCGGTTTGAGCCTGACCGTGTACGTGATCGTCATCCTGGTGGGCCTGCCCCTGCTTGCACGCTGGTTCTTCCGCAATCTGGGCCGTGACGGGGTGTCCGAATTCGTGTTCGTACTGGCGACGGTGTTCGGCTGCGCGGCGGTATCGCGGCTCGCGGGTTCGGAACCGATTGTCGGCGCGTTTCTGGCCGGGCTCGCCCTCAATCGCTCGATTCCACACCACAGCACGCTGATGAACCGCATCAAGTTCACCGGCGAAGCGGTATTCGTGCCCTTCTTCCTGCTCTCGATCGGCATGCTGCTCGATCTGCGCGTGTTCCTCGGCGGACCGCGGGCATGGGCGGTGGCCATCGCGATGGTGGTGACCGTGCATGCGACCAAGTGGCTGGCGGCAGAATCGACCCGCCTTGTCCTCGGTTACAGCCGCGATCAGGCCCGGCTGGTGTTCGGCCTCACCGTGCCACAGGCGGCGGCGACCTTGGCGGCAACGATCGTCGGCTACGACATCGGCCTGTTCGACGACGCCGTCGTCAATGGCGCGATCCTGATGATCCTGACCAGCTGCTTCATCGCCCCGGTGGTGGTCGATCGCAGCGGTCGCCGGCTGGCCCTGCTCGGCGAGGACGAGCGCGATGACACTGCGGCCCGCGCCCAGCGCATCCTTGTTGCACTGTCCAGGCGCAGCGCCACCTCACCGCTGCTCGACCTTGCGATGATGGTGCGCGACCCGGCGCAGAATCAGCCGGTGTATCCGGTGGTCGTGATCGAGGAAGGCGATGGCGCAAGCCACGGCGTCGCGCGTGCGGAGAAGGTGCTTTCCACCGCCGTAGCGCAGCTCTCCGCCGCCGACGTACCGGCCGCCCCGGTGACGCGTATCGACCTCAACCTGGCCTCGGGCATCCTGCGCGCGCGGCGCGAGCTCCTCGGCACCGACATCATCGTCGGCTGGAGCGGACGCACGACCGCGCCGGAGTTCGTGTTCGGCTCGGTTCTCGACAAATTGCAGGACGATCGCGACTGCACCCTGCTGTTCGCCCGCCTGAATGCCCCCCTCAACACCACCCAGCGGATCCTGCTCGGCCTGCCGCCGAATGCCGACCGGGAGGCCGGGTTCGCGGCCGCGATCGGCTCGGTGAAGCGGCTCGCCCAGCAGATCGGAGCGGGCATCACCGTGCTCGCGGACCGACACGGTGAGGAACATGTGCGCAAGCGCATCAATGCGGTCAGGCCGTCGGTCGATATCCGGATTCGGCCGATGGAGGGCAATGACGCGCTGCTGCAGACGCTGGGCAACGAGATCGGCGCCGACGACCTCGTCGTCCTGTATGGAACGCGCACCGGGAGCATCGCCTGGCGCGCAAGCATGAGCGCCTTGCCGCTGACCGTCGCGGAACGCTTCCCGACCACGAATCTGTTGCTGATCTATCCGGTCGAGCCCACCGCGCTTCCCGAGGGACAGGAATGACGCGGCGGTACCGCCGGGTCGAACGGTGCACCACGGCCCCGGACTGAATCGATGAAAGAGATCACCCGCTCCACGCTGGCCCACTACGATCGCGAAGCTGCGCGCTTCCGCGACGCGACCCGCGATCATGATGTCAGCCAGAACTATGCCGCGCTGCTCGACGCCATCGAAGGCGAGGCGCCATTCACCCTCCTCGACCTCGGCTGCGGCCCGGGTCGCGATCTGTGCCATTTCCGCGCCCTCGGCCACGAGGCGATCGGGCTCGACGGCTCGCAGGCCTTTGTCGAGCTGGCGCGCGCAGACAGCGGATGCGAAGTCCTGCACCAGGACTTCATCGAACTGGATCTGCCGTCCGGGCGCTTCGACGGCGTGTTTGCCAACGCCTCGCTGTTCCACGTCCCGCGCAGGGCACTGCCGGATGTCCTGCGCACGCTGCACCGTTGCCTCAAGCCCCGGGGCGTGCTGTTCACCTCCAACCCGCGTGGGGACGATCAGGAAGGCTACAGTGGCGACCGCTATGGTTGCTACTACACCCTCGAAACCTGGCGCAGCCTGGTCGGTGCGGCAGGTTTCGCGGAGCTCCAGTACTACTACCGCCCGCCCGGCCTGCCGATCGAACAGCAGCCATGGCTGGCTACGGTCTGGCGCAGGCTTTGAAGCCGACACCGTCGTCGAATGGAATGGCGGAACCAGGGACCTGATCCATGGCATCGGTATTTCCCTGCACTGACGGCCGGCAAGATGGTTTACGCTGTCGTCGTTACACCGGTTCGTCAGATCCGCGCGGCAAGCAGAGGCGTGCTTACGTGGGGGTCACTATCAAGGAAGCCGTCATGACTCGTCTCTTTTTCCGTCGCTTCTCGCTGATCCTGGGCCTGGTAGCCCTGCTCGGCCTTTCGGGCTGCGGCTACAACGATTTTCAGCGTCTGGACGAACAGACCAAGGCCAGCTGGGCCGAGGTGCTGAACCAGTATCAGCGCCGTGCCGATCTCATTCCCAATATTGTCGCCACGGTAAAGGGCGAGGCCGATTTCGAGCAGGAAACGCTCACTCGTGTCATCGAGGCCCGCTCACGTGCCACAGCGATTCAGGTAACCCCGGAGCTGATCAACGATCCGCAGGCCATGGAGCGCTTCCAGCAGGCGCAAGGCGAACTCGGTGGGGCCTTGTCGCGGCTGCTCGCGGTAGCGGAGAACTACCCGAACCTGAAGGCCAACCAGGGCTTCCAGGACTTGCGGGTTCAGCTCGAAGGCACCGAAAACCGGATCACGGTGGCCCGCAACAAGTACATCGAAACGGTGCAGCAGTACAACGTGTTGGCGCGCAGCTTCCCGACCAATCTGACCGCCATGATCTTCAGCTACGCGCCGAAGGCCGGCTTCACGGTGACCAACGAGGCCGAGATCGCACGCCCCCCCACGGTCGACTTCGGCGACAAGGGCTCGCGCTGAGTCATGCCCACCCCCCCGGCCACCGCTTGCGCGGCCGTGTTCGACGTGCTCAGGACATGGTTGATCATCGCCTGCGCCGTGCTCGGCGTCATGTCGCCCGCCGGCGCCCAGCCGGTGCAGGCGATTCCTCCGCTCAGCGCGCGTGTACTCGATCTCACCGGAACGCTCGATGCGGCCCGACTGCAGGCGCTCGAGGACCGGCTTGCCGGCTTCGAAGCCGAACGTGGCAGCCAGATCGTGGTGTTGATGGTGCCGACCACCGCACCCGAAGACATCGCCGCCTATGCCTTCCGCGTGGCCGACAGCTGGAAGATCGGCCGCCGCAAGGTTGGCGACGGCGTTCTGCTGGTGGTGGCAAAGAATGACCGCAAGGTGCGGATCGAGGTGGCGCGTGCGCTGGAAGGCGCCGTGCCCGACCTCGCCGCGTTCCAGATCATCGATCGCCTGATCACCCCGGCCTTTCGCCAGGGCGATTTCGCCGCTGGCATCGAAGCCGGCGTCGATGCCCTGATGGCACGGATACGCGGGGAAGACCTTCCGCTGCCGGCCAAAGCCGACGCGCGGCGGTCAGGGCTGGGACTCGAGGACCTGGCAGCGTTCCTGTTCGTCGGCGTCCCGCTGGTCGGTGGCATCCTGACCCGCATCCTCGGGCGCAAGCTGGGTACCCTGGCGACCGCGGCTGCGGTCGGTGGCGTCGTCCAGCTCCTCACCGGCAGCCTGTTGCTCGCAATCGTCGGGGGCGTGGCGGCTCTGGTGTTCACCCTCGCATTGGGGGGCAGCGGCCTCGGCGGCGGAGGCGGCTTTCCCGGCGGAGGGGCGCCGATCATTCGCGGCGGCGGGCTGGGCGGACGTGGTGGCGGCGGTGGATTCCGCAGCGGCGGCGGCGGACGCTTCGGTGGTGGCGGCGCCTCCGGAGGCTGGTAGCGATGAATCCTGTGCAACGCCTGTTCCGCCACCTGTGGCTGGATGAAACAGATTCGATGCGCACGGTCGGTGATGCCGGACTGAAGCGCCTGGAAGACCTCATCGCCGGCAGCGAGCGTGCACACACCGGCGAAATCTGCCTGTGCATCGAAGCCAGCCTGCCGGCCGCGATGCTGTGGCGTCACTTCGCCCGTCGCGCGCCGATCGACGCCCTGGTGCACGAACGCGCGCTCGACCTGTTCGGCAGCATGCGGGTGTGGGACACGGAGTACGACAACGGTGTGCTGATCTACCTCCAGTTGGCCGAGCACCGCATCGAGATCGTTGCCGATCGCGGCCTTGCCCGCCGGGTGCCCACCGACCACTGGACCACGGTACTCGCCGGGAGCTGCGCGGATTTTCGCGACGGCAACTACGAGGCAGGCTTGATCCGTGCCATCGACGCGGTCACCCGCGCCCTGGTCACCCACTTCCCGACATCCACCGGCGAGGCGGCTGCCGAACCCGCTCCGGCAAACCAGCTCCCCGACCGCCCGGTGCTACGGTAGGACCTCAGCTCGCCTGTTTGATCGCGAGTACCGCCTGGTTGCGCAGGGTACGCAGCAGCGAAAGCTCCTTGTCGGAGATCACGATTTCGCCGGCGCAGTCCTTGTCCGCATAGATCAGCGCGACCGGCTTGTGCTTGATCGTCAGCGGCAGGAGCACGAAGGTCTGTGACTGCACCGACGCGCGAAACCAGGAAGGAATGCGCTCCGCGATCGTGGCGTCGTTGACGTCGGAAATCAGGATATCGGCGCCCTTCGACGTCGCCACATGAAAGATATCCGGCGTGAAACTCAACGGAAAGTTGAACTTCTTCGCCAGTTCGACGACTTCCGGCCCCAGCCCGAAGCGGCCCTGCATGGTATTGGTCCGGGCATCGCGAATGCACAGCAACACCCGTTTGAAGCCCATTGCCCGATACATGGTCTCGAGGATGATGCGCAGCACGTCGTTGAGCTTGAATTCTTCGACCAGCGTGTTGCTGATGTCCTGGATCCCGGCCGACAGCACGCCTTCGGCATCGGCAGCCTTCTGCCCCTCCGGCCCGAAGTTGCCGGTCTGCAGGGCCGGCGACGCGGGATTGCCGAGAATGGCAGGATCCCGAGCGGTGGCAGGCTCGGCGCCGGCATCCGGCTCCGCGGCGGCAGAATCGATCAGGCCGAATTTCCGCAACTGCTGCCCGAACTGGGTCTGATTGAGATTGATCCGGATAATCCGGGCAAAATCGGCCAGCTCACCGATGGATTGGCGCACGGTCTCCCGCAAGTCGACGTCCGCACCCGGCAGCGCATTGCCAAAACGCAATGCAATTCGCCTCAGTTCGCGGTCACGCTGTTCCGGCGAGAGATGCGCGATCGACGAACAGATCTCGTTCGAAAACGCCGAAAGCACCTGTAACCGGCCCTCGTTCGTCGCCGGTTTGCGGATGGCGCCCGCCGGCAGGCGATGCATGCTGTCGACGATCAGCGTGGGAAATCCCCAACTCCTGGCGATGCCGATACCGAGATCCTCGTAGCTGATCCCAAGCGCGCGATGCACGGCCGCGTCCTCTCCGCACTCCTTCTGCGCCACGAATCGGCGAATCTGGTCGCTCTCTTCCGGAAAATAGAACTGCGTAAGCAGGCGGCCAAGATTGTGAAATATTGCACAGATATAAGCCTGCTCGAGATCGCGCGAGCCAATCTTCTTGGCGATGTCGCGGGCGAGCAGTGCAGCCAGATTGGCGCGCAGGAACTCTTCCTTGAGCTGGGTGGCGTTGCTCTTGTTCTGCAGGTGTTCGAACAACAACACCGTGATCGCGATATTGCGCACGGCGTCAAAGCCCAGCACCACGATCGCCCGCGATACCGTGCTGATATTGCCCGCGCCCGCCTGGCGGTAGTACACCGAATTCACCAGCCGGAGCAGCTTGTTGGTGAGCGAGAAGTCCCGCAGGATCGATATCGACAGCTTGCCGATGCTCTCGGATTCACTCGAGGCGATGCGGTTGATGGCGCTCACCGATTCGGACAGGGCCGGAAAATCGCTCTTGTGGCGCATCCGGCGCAACAGGAAGTCGACGGTACTCTGGCGCGCCTCGGCCGAGGGTTCCGCGGCAGCCGGCCTCAACCAGGTCTCGAGCGCGCTGTGGAATTCCGCCGCAGTCTGGAAGCGGCCAGCCGGGTCGCGCTCCACCGCCCGCAGCGCAATGCCTGCCAGCGCTGCGTCGAGGTCGGCGTCGGCGGGTAGCGCGATCGATTCGGTCGATATCCTGCGCATGACGGCATCGATATCGTCGCCACCGAACACGCGACGCCCGAGCAGCATCTCGAGCAGGATCACCCCGGCAGCGAACACGTCGCCCCGCTCGCCGACCTCGCGGGTCAGGATGTACTCGGGCGCCATGTACGACGGGGTACCCGAAAACGAACCGGCCGCAGCCTTGCCCGCGAGGATCCGTCGGGCGATGCCGAAGTCCATCACCCGCGGTCTGCCGTCGGCGTCGATCAATACGTTGCTGGGTTTCAGGTCGCGGTGAATCACATCCTCGGAATGGGCCTTCGCGATCGCCGCGAGAATCTGCACGATCAGTCCGACCGCGCGCTCGGCGGGCATTGCGCCCTCGCGCTGCATCAACTGGGCAAGGCTTTCTCCGGGCACGAACTCGAACACGAGATAGGGATCGCCCGCAGCCTCGCCAGCCTCGAAAATCGGCACGATCCCCGGGTGTCGCAGCCGGCTGACAATCCGCGCCTCGGACAGCAAGGTTTCGCTCTGCCCGGCCCTGTTGTCGGCGAAATGCATGGTCTTGACCGCGACCTCACGTTCGAGCTGTGGATCGAAGGCGAGGTAGACCACACTCTGGGCCCCCCGCCCGAGCTCGCGCTGAATATCGAAACGGCCGATTTTGCTGATCATTGTTATCGTTTTGTCCATTGGGCACGAATGCGTCGCGCCTAGGCCGAAACGTATTACAAAATACATAGTCCGTCGAGCATCATTCGGGATCCTCGCGTCCGCCCGGCCAGCCGCCTTCATCGCCCATGCCAGTATCGCGGGTGATACTCGCGATGCGCGCTCACCGCCATCCCGTCCGCCGCGAAATGCAGCGCGATCGCCCCCTGGCTGTCCGTTCGCCAGTTGCGCGCCCCGGCCTCGGCCCAGCGCGCCCACACTGTCGGGTGCGGGTGACCGAACGGGTTACGATATCCGACCGAGAACACCGCGACCTCGGGCATCACCAGGTCGACAAAATCGGCAGTCGACGATGAACGGCTCCCATGGTGGGCCACGACGATCGCCGAACTCGCCAGCCCGCTGCCATACTGTGCGGCAAGCAGCGCTTCCGCCCGCGCCTCGATATCGCCGACCAGCAGCAGGGAGCCCGCACCGGTGGCGATGCGCAGCACGCACGACAGATCGTTGTTGCGACGCGAAGGCATCAGCTCGGCCGACGGCGCCAGCACTTCGAAGCGCACCCCGTCCCACTCCCATGCCGTGGCGGCAACGCAGGGCGCCGAAGGCCACTGCTCCAGCCCGCGCAAGGTCAGCACATGCTCTCCGGCCAGAATGTGATCGGTGGCCACCGCGTTGAGCACGCTGCGTGTTCCGCCGACATGGTCGACATCGTCGTGAGACAGGATCAGCCGATCGATCCGCGTCACCCCGCCAGCCCGCAGATACGGTACCAGGACGCGCTCCCCGGCGTCGGCGCCGGCGCCGTAAGGCGGCCCGGTGTCGAACAGCAGATCACGGGACGCGGTCTGGACGTGCACCGCGAGCCCCTGCCCCACGTCCAGCACGGTCGCATCGAACGCACCGGCAGGTGGGCGCGGAGCCTGCCACAGGAGCAGGCAGAGGATCATGCCCAGCGCCGCCAGCCGGCCCGGCGTTCCACGGGGGCACAGCAGCACCAGCACCGCAGCACTCCCGCCGACCACCATCCATGCCGGCGGCGCGGGTCGCTGCCACAGGGCGAACTCCGCCGCCGCCAGCCGCTCGAGGCCGCCCATCATCAGCGCAGTGGCGCCATGCGCCGGAATCAGCAGCACCGGATCGGGCCAGGCCATGGCGGCCAGGGCCAACGGCGTGATCACGAAACTCACCAAGGGGATCGCCAGTGCATTGGCCAGCGGCGACACCAGCGAGAAGGTCTGGAACAAGGACAACAGGGCCGGAATCGTGGCGAGCGTGATCGCGAGCTGGATTCGGAGCGCGGCCACCCAGCCCGCCACCTTGCCCGCCCTTCCGCCGACCACGAAAAGGATGATCCCGACCGCACCGAAAGACAGCCAGAATCCGGCAGACAGCACGGCCCATGGGTCGACCAGCAGCACGCACAGCAGCGCGACCGCCAACACCCGCCCGGGGTTGGCCTCGCGGCCGACAAGGAGCGCCGCGGCAAGCACGCTCAGCATGATCAGCGCACGCAGCACCGGAATGCCCAAGCCGGCGAGCAAGGCATAGCCGGCGGCCGCCAACAGTGCCGCGACTGCCGCTGCCTTGCGCACCGGCACCCGCAACACCAACTGCGGCCGGCGGCGCCAGGCCATGCCGCACAATCCGCCGGCGATCAGACCGACCAGCGAGACGTGCAATCCCGAGATCGCCACCAGATGGCTGACCCCGGTGCGGCGGAACACCTCCCAGTGCTCGGCGTCGATCGCCTTCTGGTCGCCGATCGCCAGCGCGATCAGCACGCCGGTATGAGGCGCGTCCGGCAGAGCCTTGACAAAGGACCTGCGGATCTCGCCGCGCAGTCGGTGTACGGCATGCATGAAACCGCCCACGTCGATGTCGATCCGTCGCGCTCCCGCCGCATCGCGCACATAGCCCGTGGCCCGCAGATTGCGTTCCAGCAGCCACGCCTCGTAATCGAAGCCACCGGGTACCGCCGCACCATGCGGAAGCTTGAGCCTGACCACGAACTGCCAACGCTCCCCGGCCACGACCTGCGGCAGAGGCGCATCCTCCTGACGGGCGCGGTACCACGACAACAGAATCCGCCGCGGAATCGCCGTACCCGGCTTGTCGCGCGCTTCGACCCCTTCGACCGCTTCGACCGCTTCGACCTCTAGGACGAAGCGCACCCCCTCGCCCAACATCTGCGGCAGTTCGGACACGACTCCGGTCACCCTGAGGTCGACGCCTTCGAGATCGCTCCGCAAGGCGTCGGCCAGGCGGATATCGGCGCGCGCCGCGGCGTACACAAAGCCGGCACCGAAGGCTGCGGCCATCCCGAGGGCGAAAAGAAGATGACGATGTCCCCTCGCGCGCGTACGCAGTGCACCGAAAGCGGCGATGGAACCGACGGCCAGCAGCGCCGCCACGGTCATCGCCACCATCGAATCGAGCGCGGGAAGTGATGGCTGCAGCTGGAGCAACCAGACACCCGAGAAGAAGGCCAGACTTGCTATTTGCATAGCCCGGCATCATGCCTGCGAGCGCGCCCCGGCGGCAATACCGGACGAAGGGCGAACCTTCCGTCAGACTGCTAGAATTGTGCGGAAACATGAAAAAAACGCTGAGACGATTCCTGCCCAGGCACGACGCAATTCGGGAAAACCGCTGGTTGAAGCCGTTTTCAGGCACCCTGCTGCATCCCCGCCTGTGGTATCTGAACCGGCATTCGGCGGCCGGCGCAGTGGCGGTCGGCCTGTTCTGCGGGCTGATTCCCGGCCCGCTGCAAATGCCGGGCGCGGCAATCTTCTGCGTGGTGCTGCGGGTGAACCTTCCGCTGGCGCTGATCATCACACTGTACACCAATCCGCTGACCATCGTCCCGCTCTACGTCATCGCCTTCGGACTGGGCGGCTGGGTACTGGGGGACGCCGGACAGGCCTTCCTTGCACCGCCGGAGATGGTCGGCATGGACGTGGCCGGCTGGATCGGCGGTCTGGTGCACTGGATGGCCGGGCTCGGCAAACCACTCGCGCTCGGCCTCGTGCTGCTCGCGGCGGTGCTATCGATGACCGGCTATATCGTGGTGCGGGCCACATGGCGGGTATGGCTGATCCGCCAGTGGCGCCGGCGTGCGGCTCGGCGCAATCAGCTGCCGCCGGCGTCCTGAGTCAGAATGCCGTCATCGAGTCGCAGCATGCGTTGCGCGCGGCGTGCCATCGTTTCGTCGTGAGTCACGATCACGAAGCTGGTCGACAGCCGTTCGTTGAGCGACAGCATCAGGTCGAACACACCGTTTGCGGTGCGTCGATCGAGGTTCCCGGTCGGTTCGTCGGCAAGCACGCACGCGGGCTCGGTGACCAGCGCACGGGCGATCGCCGCGCGCTGCCGTTCGCCACCGGAGAGTTCGCCGGGCGCATGGTCGAGGCGGTGACCGAGCCCGACCTCGCGCAACATTGCCGCGGCGCGCTCATTGGCTTCGGCCTGATCCATGCGCCGGATATAGAGCGGCATGGCGACATTTTCCAGCGCGGTGAACTCGGGCAGCAGATGATGGAACTGATAGACGAAACCGAGCGCACCATTGCGCAGGGTGCCGCGCGCCGCATCCGACATCGTCGAAAAATCCTGTCCCATCAGGCGCACCGATCCGGCGCTGGGCACATCGAGCCCGCCGAGCAGATGCAATAGTGTGCTCTTGCCCGAGCCCGAGGCGCCGACGATGGCGAGCCGCTCGCCATGCGCCACCGACAACGTGACCCCGCCGAGCACCTTCACCGCGTCCGCCCCCTGGCGGAACTGCTTTTCCAGTCCATCGCAGGCCAGCACCGGCCGACTCATCGCTTCATTCATATCGCAGGGCCTCGGCCGGATTCACTTTCGACGCCCGCCAGCTCGGATATAGCGCGGCCAGCAGCGTCAGCACGAAGGACACCGTCAGGATACTCACCACGTCGCTCGCCAGCACCTTCGACGGCAGTTCGTTGATGTAATAGATTTCCTTGTTCCACAGTGTGGCGCCGGTAATCGTCTCCAGTGCCGGGATCACCACGTCGAGGTTGTGGGCGATCGCGAGGCCGCCGGCGAGCCCTGCAAGCAAGCCGACCAGCCCGATGATGGAGCCCTGCAGCACGAAGATGGTCATGATCGACGCCGGGCTCGCCCCCAGCGTGCGCAGGATGGCGATGTCGGCATACTTCTCCTGAACCGCCATCACCAGCGTGGACACGATGTTGAAGGCGGCGACCCCGACGATCAGGAACAGGATAAGCGTCATCATGGTTTTCTCCAGCGCCACCGCGCGGAAGAAGTTGGCATGACTGCGGGTCCAGTCACTCACCGTCAGTCCCGGCTCCTCGAGATAGCCGAGCAGCTCGCGCGCCACCCGCGGCGCGGCGAACAGGTCGTCGAGCTTGAGCCGTACCCCGGTGACCGCGTCGCCCATCCGGTACAGCGCCTGCGCATCGGCCAGATGCACCAGGGCCAGCCCGGAATCGTATTCGTACATCCCGGCTTCGAAAATGCCGACCACCTCGAACTGCTTCACCCGCGGCAGCACCGCAGCCGGCGTCACCAGCCCCTGGGGCGCGATCAACGTCACCTTGTCGCCGAGGCCGATGCGCAGCGCCAGCGCCAGATCGCGCCCCAGCACCATGCCGAAACGGCCCGGCTGCAACGCATCGAAGCGGCCCGCCTTCATGTGCTGGCCGAAATCGGCCACCGTGTCCTCCAGCGCCGGAATCACCCCGCGCACCATGGTCCCGCGCACCACCTCGTCGAACGACAGCATGCCCTGCTCCTGCACGTAGGGCGCAGCGGCACGGGTCGACGGATGGCGCCCGACCTGCTCCGCCACCTGCTGCCAAGCGCGCAGTTCGCCATCGAGGCTCTGCACCTGCACATGGGAGGCGACGCCGAGGATGCGGGTGCGCAGTTCCTCCTGGAAGCCGTTCATCACCGACAGCACGACGATGAGCGCAGCCACGCCGAGCGCGATGCCGAGCATGGACACCAGCGAGATGAAGGAGATAAAGCGGTTTCTGCCCTGGGCACGCTTGCGCGAGCGGGTGTAGCGGAAGCCGATCAGGAATTCGTAGCGCATTGAGTCAACCAGGGAAACGGCGCAGAGCGCGCAAATGACGATCAGATTACTACGCCGGGCACTTCCAGCGCGATGCTGGATGAGTCCGGCGCCAGCGACAGGGCAGTCCCTCAGCGCCTCCCGGGCGGCGGACGACCGCCGCCACCTCGGGCGGGGATGGCACCCGCGGCGCTTCTGCCGGGTCGGTGCGTTCCGCCACGCGCCGCTTCGCTCACCGTTCGGCGTGGAGCCGACTCGGCTCGCGCACGGCCTTGCCCGAGCTGAACACTTGCCGGCTGCTGGCGTGGCACCAGGCACTTCGGTCCGCTGCCGATCAGATCGGCGCGGCCCATGCGCATCAAGCCCTCGCGCAGCACCGGCCAGTTCTCCCGATCGTGCCAGCGCAGGAAGGCCTTGTGCAGCTTGCGCAGCTTGCCGGTACGCACGGTCTCGACCGTTTCGGAATCGGCCGACACCTTCTTCAACGGATTCTTGCGGGTGTGGTACATCGCGGTCGCAATCGCCATCGGCGTGGGCAGGAAGGTCTGCACCTGGTCGAGGCGGAAGTCGTTGTCCTTGAGCCACAGCGCGAGGTTGAGCATGTCCTCGTCGGTCGTACCCGGATGAGCGGCGATGAAGTACGGCACCAGGTGCTGCTTCTTGCCCGCTTCCTTCGAGTACTTCTCGAACAGTTCGCGGAAGGCCTCGTAGGCGCCCATACCCGGTTTCATCATCTTCGACAGCGGCCCCTCCTCGCTGTGCTCGGGCGCGATCTTCAACAGACCGCTGACGTGGTGGGTCACCAGTTCCTTGACATATTCGGGCGAGCGCACCGCGAGGTCGTAGCGCAGGCCGGAGCCAATGGTGATGCGCTTGACCCCGGGAATCGCGCGCGCCTTGCGGTAGAGCTGGATCAGCGGGCCGTGATCGGTGCCGAGGTTCTCGCAGATGCCAGGATAGACGCACGACAGCCGTCGACAGGACTGTTCGATCTTCGGGTCCTTGCACGCCATCCGGTACATGTTGGCTGTGGGCCCGCCGAGGTCGGAGATGTGGCCCTTGAAATCGGGCGACTTGTCGCGGATGTCCTCGATCTCGCGCAGGATCGAGGCCTCCGAGCGGCTCTGGATGATGCGCCCCTCGTGCTCGGTGATCGAGCAGAAGGTACAGCCGCCGAAGCAGCCGCGCATGATGTTGATCGAGAACTTGATCATGTCCCATGCGGGAATGCGCGCCCCGCCGTAGGCCGGATGCGGCTGGCGGGCGTAGCTCAGTCCGTAGACGAAATCCATCTCCGGCGTGGTCAGCGGCACCGGCGGGCGGTTGAGCCATACGTCGCGCGCGCCGGGCCCCTCGCCGTGGCGCTGCACCATCGCGCGCGCATTGCCCGGGTTCGATTCGAGGTGGAACACGCGCGAGGCGTGCGCATACATCACCGCGTCGTCCTTCACCACCTCGTAATCGGGCAGGCGCACCACGGTGTGGTCGCGCTGCTCCCGGCGTGCCGCCATGCGTTCGGCCAGCGCCACGATGCGGACCGGCTGGGCGCCGTCGGCCGCCGGTCTCGGCGCCGACGCGGTGGGCTCCATCGCATAGGGGTCGGGGTGGGTGTCGATGCGTCCCGGGCGGTCGATCGCAGTCGAAGCCGTTTCCACCCAGCCTTCGGGCAGCCAGCCCGGCTTGACCATGAAGGCGGTACCGCGCAGGTCGCGGATAGCCTCGATCGTCTCGCCGGCATCGAGGCGCCGGGTGAGCGCCACCAGCGCGCGCTCGGCATTGCCGAACAGCAGGATGTCGGCCTTGGAGTCGGGCAGCACCGAGCGCCGCACCTTGTCCGACCAGTAGTCGTAATGGGCGATGCGGCGCAGCGAAGCCTCGATGCTGCCGATCACCACGTTCACCCCGGGAAAGGCCTCGCGCGCGCGCTGGGCGTACACGGTGACTGCCCGGTCCGGCCGCTTGCCCGGCGCCGCATTCGGGGTATAGGCATCGTCGGAGCGGATCTTGCGGTCGGAAGTGTAGCGGTTGACCAGCGAATCCATGTTGCCGGCGGTGATGCCGAAATACAGCCTCGGCCTGCCAAGCGCACGGAAGGGCTCGGCCGACAGCCAGTCCGGCTGGCTGATGATGCCCACCCGAAAACCGTGTGCCTCCAGCAGCCGCCCCACCAGCGCCATGCCGAAGCTGGGATGGTCGATGTAGGCATCGCCGGTGACCAGGATGACGTCGCACGCGTCCCAGCCGAGTGCGTTCATCTCGGCGCGGGAAATGGGCAGAAAGGGGGCCGGTGTGCGGCGGGCGGCAGCGGCGGGCAGGATCGAAGGTGCGGAACTCATGATGGTCGCCATTGTATCGGTCCTGAGCGCTCAGCCCGCCCCCGAACTTTCACCTTTTTACCAATCGAAGCAGTTCATCTCGCGGGCGGGACGGAAGCCTCCCGCCCGGACGTCCCGCCACGCCCGCCATGCTAGACTCGGCCCGCTTCCCTCTGTGGCAAATCCATGCAGATTCATCTCGTCCTTCCCGGCCTTCTGTGGCCGAGCACGACCCTTTTCGGTCCGGCCTCGGACCTTGCCCTGCCCGGCCTGGCCCGCTTGCTCGGCCTCGGCCAGCGCCGGATCGAAGGCTTCGAACCCTTCGACCGCCAGCTTGCACGCCTGTTCGGACTCGAAGCCGACCCCTTGCCGCTGGCCGCATTGCGCCGGCTCGGCGAGGGCGATGCGACCGCAGATGCCGGCGCCGACTGGTTGTGCGCCGACCCGGTGAATCTCTCGTTTGCGCGCGAACACATGCTGCTCGGAGAATTCCCCGCCGCCGAACTCACCGACGCCGACGTGGGCGCGCTGCTCGCCACCCTCAACGACACGTTTGCCGATCTCGGCCGCTTCGAGGCCAGTACGCCCACGCGCTGGTATCTGCGCCTGGCGCAGCCGACCCGGGTCAAGCTCTATCCGCTGCACGATGTGGTCGGACGGCCGATCAAGGATTTCCTGCCCGAGGGTGAGGATGCGCAGCTGTGGCAGCGCACCATGAACGAGGTGCAGATCGTGCTGCACAACCACCCGCTCAGTCAGGCCCGCGAAGCCGCCGGCGGGCGACCGGTCAACAGCCTGTGGTTCTGGGGTGCCGGCCGCCTGCAGGAGACGGTGCGCTCGCCACTCGCTGCGGTCCAGGCCAGCGATCCGCTTACCCGGGGGCTTGCCCGCGCGGCCGGCGTGCCCGTGTCCGCGCCGGACCCGGCCGGCGCGCTGCGCAAGGACACCCTGGTGGTGCTCGACGACCTGCTCCGCCCCTCCCTTCAACTCGATCTGGAAAGCTGGCGCGGCGCGCTCGCCCGCCTCGAGCAGGACTGGTTCGGCCCGCTCGCCGACGCCCTGCGCAGCGGCAGGCTCCACGACCTGAGCCTCACCGCCCCCGGGGACCGCGCCACCCTGCAGCTCCGCGCCGGCGCCCGCGATCACTGGCGCTTCTGGCGCAAACCGCTCCCCTTCGACACCTTCCTGAAGTCGCTGGTACCCGCCGCCGCGAACACCCCACCCGCCGAACACAGCCCGCAATGACCCGCATCCAGCCCCGCAACATCCCGCAGCGCGCCCTCACCGCGCTGACCGACGCCGGCATCCACCCGCTGCTCGCCCGCCTCTATGCCGCCCGCGGCATCCGCGCCAAGGGCGAACTCGACACCTCGCTGCGCGCCCTGCTGCCGCCGGACGCACTCACCGGCACCCGCGAAGCGGCGCAACTGCTGGCCGATGCGATCGAGGCCGGCGCGCGCATGGTGATCGTGGCCGACTACGACTGCGACGGTGCCACCGCCTGTGCGGTGGGCGTGCGTGCGCTGCGTGCCTTCGGTGCCGACGTGCATTATCTGGTGCCCGACCGCATCACGCTGGGCTACGGCCTCACCCCGGCGATGGTGGAGATCGCCGCACGCCTCGAGCCCGACGTGCTGATCACCGTGGACAATGGCATCGCCAGCGTCGAAGGCATCGCCGCCGCGCGCGCCCATGGCATGACCACCATCATCACCGACCACCACCTGCCGGGCGAGGTGCTGCCCGACGCCGACGTGATCGTGAACCCCAACCAGCCCGGCTGCGATTTCCCGAGCAAGGCACTGGCCGGGGTCGGCGCGATGTTCTACACCATGCTCGCCCTGCGCGCCGAACTGCGCGAGCGCGGCGCCTTCACCGACAGCAAGGAGCCGAACCTGGCCGAACTGCTCGATCTGGTCGCGCTCGGCACCGTGGCCGACGTGGTCAAGCTCGACCACAACAACCGCATCCTGGTCTCGCAGGGCCTGCAGCGCATGCGCGCCGGGCGCATGCAGCCCGGCATCCGTGCCCTGTTCGCGGTCGCCAGCCGCGATCCCGCCCGTGCCAGCGCCTTCGACATGGGCTTTGCCCTCGGCCCCCGGCTCAACGCCGCCGGCCGCCTGTCGGACATGAGCCTGGGCATCGAATGCCTGATCACCGACGACGCCGGCCGGGCGATGAACATCGCCCAGGATCTGGATCGCCTCAACCGCGAGCGGCGCTCGATCGAGGCCGGCATGCAGGAAGAAGCACTGATCCGCCTCGAAGGCTTCGACGCCGGCAATAACGCCAGCATCGCGCTGTTTGAGCCCGACTGGCACCAGGGCGTGATCGGCATCGTCGCCGGGCGGATCAAGGAAAGACTCCATCGCCCGACGATCGCCTTTGCCCGCGGCAACGACGGCGAACTCAAGGGCTCCGGACGCTCCATCGCCGGCCTGCACCTGCGCGACGCACTCGACCTCGTCACCAAGCGCGAGCCCGACCTGATCGTGCGCTTCGGCGGCCACGCGATGGCGGCCGGGCTCACCATCCACGAGACCGAACTCGACCGCTTTCGCGCCGTGTTCGAGGAGGTCGTCGCCGGCCTCGTCGATCCCGCCGACCTGCAACGCCGGATCGACACCGACGGCGCCCTCGAATCCGGCTACATGAGCCTCGAATCCGCGCGCATGCTCGACCAGGAAATCTGGGGCCAGGGCTTTCCGGCACCGGTGTTCGACGACGTGTTCCGGGTCGAGCGCCAGCGCCTGCTGAAGGATCGTCACCTCAAGCTCGAACTGTCGCGTCGCGGGGTGCGCTTCGACGCGATCCAGTTCAATCATGCCGACGGCGCACCGGGCGACATCCGGGCCGCCTACAAGCTGTCGATCAACGAATACAACGGGGTTTCCAGCGTGCAGCTGATGCTGGAGCATTTCGAAGCGGCGTGAACCATTCCCGCACTTGCTGCAGGGCCATCGTCTTCGGCCGCGCTACCACGGATCGCATTGGCCGCACGCAATATCATCCGCGCTAGAATGACACGCTGATCGTTTCCAGCCTGTCGGGCACAAGGAGGAACGCATGGCTACCCGGATTCTTGTCGTCGATGACTCCGCCATGGCGCGAAAGATGCTCATCAAGTCGCTGCCCGCTTCCTGGGATGTCGAGATCCAGCAGGCAAGCAATGGCGTGGAAGCGCTTGCCGCCTACCGGGCGAGCGAGTTCGACGTGATGTTCCTCGACCTGACGATGCCCGACATGGACGGCTTCCAGGTGCTCGAGGCCCTGCGCCGCGAGGAGCTCAACTGCCTCGTCATCGTCGTCTCCGCCGACATCCAGGCCGCTGCGCGCGAGCGCGTGCGCCAGTTGGGCGCGATCGCCTTCGTAGCGAAGCCGATCGACCCCGACAAGATCCGCACCGTGCTCAAGCAATACGGAGTTCACCTATGACAGCGGCACTGCTGAGCGAAGACCAGCGCGATGCGCTGCAGGAGATCACCAACATCGGCATGGGCCAGGCCGCGGCGTCGATCGCCGCGATCCTCGGCGAGTTCGTGCAGCTGTCGGTGCCGCGCATCCTCATCCTGCGTCCCGAACTGATCGGCACGGCGCTGCTCCGCATCATCGGCAAGGAGCCGGTGACCGCGGTGCGCCAGGGCTTTCATGGCGAATTGCGCGGCGAGGCGCTGATCGTCTACAACAGCCAGAACTGTCGCGAACTGGCCAGTCTGATGGGTTACCACGAAGCCCTCGACCAGGCCACCGAGCGCGAACTGCTGTTCGACGTCAGCAATGTGCTGGTCGGCGCCTGCCTCGGCGGCATCGCCGAGCAGATCAAGACCGAAATCGGGTTCTCCGCCCCCTCGCTGATGGCCGACCACCTGCCGGTTGACAAGTTGTTGACTGTGGCCGAAATCCACACCCCGTGCGCGCTGTTCGTCGAGGTCAACCTCAGCCTCGAGCACCGGTCCTTTGCCAGTCATCTGGTCATGCTCATGCCGGAGGAGGAAATCCTCGTCGTCCGCGCCGCGCTCGACCGTTTCCTCGACAGCCTGTGAACGCGCCGCCCGAACCCGGCCAGCTGAGCGATTTCGTTGTCGACCGGGTCGAGGTCGGCATCTTTGCCGTGGATCGCGACTTCACGCTGACCTTGTGGAATCGCTTCATGGCGACCCACAGCCGCCGCCCCGCGAACGAGGTCCTCGGCCGTCCGCTGTTCGACTGCTTTCCGGAGCTGCCGCGCGCGTGGCTGGAACTCAAGATCCGCAATGTCTTCGCGCTGAAGAACTACGGCTTCACCTCCTGGGAGCAGCGACCTTTCCTGTTTCGCTTCGCCTCCAACCGCCCGCTCACCGGCGGCGTGGATGCGATGCGTCAGAGCTGCACCTTCATCCCGGTGCGCGGGGCGGACGGTAGCGTGGATCAGGTCTGCGTCACCGTGTTCGACTATACGGATGCCGCCGTCGCCCACGCCGAACTCGCCGAGACCGTGCGCGCCCTCGAAGTCGAGAAGGCGGTGCAGCGCGAATTGATCGGCGAGCTTGAAAACGCTCACAACCAGCTGCTGCAGTCGGAAAAACTCGCCTCCATCGGCCAGCTCGCCGCCGGTGTCGCGCACGAGATCAACAACCCGATCGGCTTCGTCAATTCCAACCTCGGCACGCTCGAGCGCTATCTCGGCGACCTGATGCGGGTGATCGATGCCTACGGCGACGTCGAGGCCACGTTGCCCGCCGAAGCACGGGCGCAGGTCGAGGCGGTCAAGACCGCGGTCGACCTCGGCTACCTGCGGGCGGACCTCGGCGCGCTGATGAGCGAAAGCCGCGACGGTCTCGGGCGCGTCACCCGCATCGTCCAGGACCTGAAGGAGTTCTCCCACATGGGGGTCGTGGACTGGCAGTTGGCGGACCTGCATCGCTGCCTCGACAGCACCCTCAACGTGGTTGCCAGCGAACTGAAGTACAAGGCCGAAATCGATCTGCGCTATGGCGACATCCCGGAGATCCGCTGCGTCCCCTCCCAGCTCAACCAGGTGTTCATGAACCTGCTGGTCAATGCTGCGCAGGCGATCGCGCAGCGCGGACGGATCACGGTCACCACCGGCCGCCGTGGCGACGAGGTGTTCGTTGCGATTCGCGACAGCGGCGTCGGCATCCCGGCCGACGTCCGGAAGCGGATCTTCGACCCCTTCTTCACCACCAAACCGATCGGCACCGGTACCGGCCTCGGCCTGTCGGTGTCTCACGGCATCGTGCAGCGCCACCACGGTCGCATCGAGGTCAGCAGCGAACCGGGCGACGGCGCCGAGTTCTGCGTCTGGCTGCCGATCCAGCCGCCCGAAGCCGGTAATGAATTGGCCGCGAACTGATCGCCCGGCAACCGGGCGCCGAGGCAAAGTCGGTGGTCGCCGATATAATCGGGCCGACGCCGAACCGGCATCGACCAGGCCTGTCATCCGGTGCAAGCCCGATGGCAGCCGGCAAGACGAAGTCCGACTGCAAGCATCCCCAACCTGCGAGACCGAACCATGGCCTACGACAACAGCAACATCTTTGCCCGCATCCTGCGCGGCGAACTTCCCTGCAAGCGCGTCTACGAGGACGAGCACACGCTGGCGTTTCTGGACATCATGCCGCAATCCGACGGCCACACCTTGGTGTTGCCCAAGGAGTCGGCCGAGTTCCTCACCGACCTGTCGGACGGTGCGCTGCAGGCCACCATGCTCACCACCCGCAAGCTCGCCCGTGCCGTTCAGCAGGCCACCGGCGCACCCGGACTGCTGATCTCGCAGTTCAACGGCGTCGCCGCGGGGCAGACGGTGCCGCACGTGCACTTCCACCTCATTCCGCGCTTCCCCGATGTGGCGCTGCGTGCGCACGGGCGCGAGATGGCCGACGCCGCCGAACTCGCCACAATGGCGGACAAGATCATCGCCGCACTCGCCGATCCCGCCTGACCGTCCGCCCCGGGAACGGGTACCGGACGCCGATCACGGCGAACCAGCAGGCCGATCAGCCGATGGTCGGCGTATCCTTGGTCCGCTCCATGTCCTCGACCACCACCGACAGCGCGTTGGTGGAGATCAGCACCTCGATCAGCGACAGCACCAGCGACACCGAAAGCGCGACGATGCTGATGCCGAACAGCACCTGTCCGGCCGCTTCGCTGTGCGCATAGAGCGCCAGCATAGACAGCGAGCACAGCAGGAAGCTCAGCACGCCGAACGACTGCATGTACTGGATCAGCGTGATCCGGCGCTTGAGCCCCGGAATCTGCCGCATCACCAGCGGGCTGCGGTAATCGGGCGAGGCGTGCAACTGGCGGATCAACTGGGCCAGGCTCAGGAAGCGGTTCGAATAGGCCAGCAGCAGCAGGGAAATGGCCGGAAACAGCAGGGCGGGCGTGGTGATGTCCATCGGCGGGCGCCAGTACGGGAGGAAGGCCGGAGTTTACCCGTTCCCGGATCGATCGCTGCACGCGAATGCCCCGCCGCGCGCTCCGGCGCCGGTATAATGTCGGGTTTTCCGCATTGCCCCGGAGCCGCACATGGAAGCCGAACGCAAAAACGCCATCGCCGAACAACTCACCGACCTCGCCGCGCGCGGTCGGGAACTGCGGAGGTATCTTTGACTACGATGTGAAAGCATCGAAGCTCGAAGAAGTAAACCGCGCCCTCGAAGACCCGGCAGCGTGGAACGACGCCGAGCGCGCCCAGGAGCTCGGCAAGGAAAAGCGCCAGCTCGAGGACGTCGTGCTCACGCTGCAGACCATCGACCAGCAGTCGAAGGATCTGCAGGAGCTCTACGATCTCGCCGATGCCGAGGATGACGAGGACACCTTCGTCGCCGTCGAAGCCGATCTCGGCGAACTCGAAGCCGCGGTGGCCAAGCTCGAATTCCGCCGCATGTTCAACAACCCGATGGACCCCAACGCCTGCTTCGTCGAAATCCAGGCCGGCGCCGGCGGCACCGAAGCCCAGGACTGGGCCGGCATGCTCGAACGCATGTATATGCGCTACGCCGAGAAGAAGGGCTTCTCCGTCGAGCTGATGGAAGAAACCGAAGGCGAAGTAGCCGGGATCAAGAACTGCACGATCAAGGTCACGGGCGATTACGCCTACGGCTTCCTGCGCACCGAAACCGGCATCCACCGCCTGGTGCGCAAGAGCCCGTTCGACTCCAACGCCCGCCGCCACACCAGCTTCACCTCGGTGTTCGTGTTCCCCGAAGTCGATGACTCGATCCAGATCGACATCAACCCGGCCGACCTGCGCGTCGACACCTATCGCGCCTCGGGTGCCGGCGGTCAACACATCAACAAGACCGATTCCGCCGTGCGGATCACCCACGAACCCACCGGCGTGGTGGTGCAGTGCCAGAACGACCGCTCGCAGCACAAGAACCGGGCCGAGGCGATGTCGATGCTGAAGGCGCGCCTGTACGAGCTCGAGCTGCGCAAGCGCCAGTCCGAGCAGCAGAAGCTGGAGGACTCGAAGAGCGACATCGGCTGGGGTCACCAGATTCGCAGCTACGTGCTCGACCAGTCTCGAATCAAGGACTTGCGCACCAACTACGAAGTCGGTAACACCCAGGGCGTGCTCGACGGCGACCTCGACAACTTCATCGCGGCCAGCCTCAAGCAGGGCGTTTGAGCGCGCCCCCCGCCCGCCGTTTGCACCCATGACGCTGGATCTGTCCGAGTTCCTCGCCCCTGGCGTCAATGCCGATGACGTGCCGGAGCTGGCACCGCTGGCGGCGGCGAAGCCGCTGGTGGATGCCTTCATCACGCTGTTTCGCGGCACCGAGGCCGAGGTGCTGATGCGCCTGCTGGTGCTGCGCGAGATCGGCCGCGAGGCCGAATCCCCGCGCTGGTCGCCCGAAGCCCTGCGTGCGCGCTTCACCTATCTCGATCCGGTGAAGCTGGAAACGGTGCTCAAGCGCCTGCGCGACAACGGCCTGCTGGCCTTTGCCGACGACGGCCTGTACCACCTCTCCGACATCGGCCGCAACGCGGTGGCGGCCATCGCCATGTTGCTGCACTTTGCCGACGAGGAGGATGCCGAGCTCGGCTTCCTCACCGCGCAACTGGCCGGCCTGCAGGCAGTGGGCAGCATCACCCCGGAGGCGCTGGGCCACCTGCTGTCCAAACTCAACGATCTCAGCTGGCACTTCGAGGAGGCCGTTGCCTCGGGCTCGGAGTTCAACATCGTCTCCGCCCGCCGGCGCTTGTCGGCCAACGAGAAGTGGCTGGCGCGCGGAACCGAGATCCTCACCGGCCTGCTCGCCGACCCCGACGTGCCCTTCGAGATCGCGCGCATCGCCCAGCGCATCGGTCTGGCACAGTCGCGCCTCGCTCGGGTGGATGCCAGCTTCCAGCGTGCCCTGAACAAGATCGAATCCCAGCGCGTCACCCTCGGCGCCTCCGGCATCTCCTCGTCCGACGTCTCCGCCTGGCTGCGCACGCTGAACGCGGCCCGGATCGCCGGCTTCGCCGACGACGCGCTCTTCCTGGTACCCGAAATCCCCCTGCTGGCCGGCGGCCACGAACTGCTCGACCGCGCCGAGGCGGTGCTGTGCGACGACGTACGCGCGCGGGAAGCCGATGTCAGCCTGCCGCCGCCGGATCTTGCCGAGGTGAGCACCGCACCGGACAGCGAGGATCTCGCGCTCCTCGAACACTTTACCCGCCGCCTCGACCACCTGCACCAGACCACGCCCTTGCATCGGGTCGTGGCCGGCGGCGGCTTCGCCCCGGCCTCCTACCGCCTGTCGCTGCTCGCCCTGCTCGCCGACGGCGAATCGGCCGGCCCGGCCGCGGGCCCGGTGGGCGACTTCATGCGTCTGCCGCTGGAGGTGCTGTTCGGCGACACCCTGGAAGCGGTCGATGACGACGAGATCGCGCTGATCTCCAGCGGCCGGGTCGCGCCCCGCACCGCGGCCGCCCTACCCGGCGACGCCACCTCGACGTCCTTCCCCACTCCCCCTGCCACGCTGGAAGACATCCGCTGATGGAACAGGACATCAAGACCCTCACCGCCCGCCTGCTGGCCAATCGCTGGCTGCCGCGCAGCGACCGCCTGGTGCGCCGCGCGCTGGTGGACGAGACCTTTCGCGTCGAACTCGACCATCGTCTGGCCGCGGTCGGCCTGCAACTGCAGGACAACCCCTATGCCGGCCACGTCGCCACCGCGCTCGCCCCCGAAATGTTCGAGCCGGTGTTCGGCGCCAAGCGCGAATACGCCGCCAGCAACATCGGCCTCACCCGCGACGAAATCGCCCTGCTGGTGGTGATCTGGTCGCTGATCATCCTGCCCAAGCGCGAACGCCAGGTCACCCGGCGCGAGGTCGCCGACGACGGCCAGGGCGACATGTTCGGCGCCGAAAAGCCGATGGAGCACGGCGACACGGTTTCCGCCGGCATCGCCGAGGCGTCGCTGATCGCCGACTTCGGCGCGCTGCTGGGCGGGCGCGGCCGGGTGAAGAACTTCATGCTCGGCAAGCTCGCCCGCCTGGGCTTCATCGAGCGGCGCAACGGCATCCTGGTCGAAGGCCCGCTGCTCGACGTCGCCCTCGACTACCGCATGCTGGCCGACCGCATCATCCACGGCACCCTGGCCGAAGTGATCTCCCGCGCCGGCCACCCCATGCCCGAAACCAACGCCTTCGAAGTCGCGGACGTGCTGCCCGACACCGACGACGCGGAGGAAGACGCCTGATGTTCCACATCAAACAGCTCGAACTCGTCCACTGGGACTACTGGCGTCGCTTCTCGCTACCGCTCGACGCGCAGATCATCACCATCGTCGGCCCCAACGGCTCGGGCAAGACCACACTGCTCGATGCCTTGCGCACGCTGTTCGCGCTGCGCTGCTCGGGCAAGCGCGACTTCCGCCGCTACGTGCGCCGCGCCGATCGCAGCTTCGCGTGGATCCGCGCAGTGGTCGCGAACCAGCCCGGCAACAGCGGGCGGCGCCCGTTCTTCCCCTGCCTGCACGACGAGGTCACGCTGGCCTGCCGCATCCGCCGCGCCGGCGGCGAATGGACCCGCGACTACACCATCGTCGATGGCGACCAGACCATCGAGGCACTGGAACAGACCGAGGACTGGATCGGCCTGCGCGACTACCAGAGCCGGCTCGCCTGGGGCGGGCTCACCCCGGCCATCGCCAAGGTGCTCGCGCTCGAGCAGGGCGACACCGACAAACTGTGCGAATACTCGCCCAAGGCCCTGCTCGAACTGGTGTTCGACGTGTTCGGCGACAAGGAAGTGCTGGACAACTACGAGGCCGCGCGCGAAGAGCAGCGCAGCGCCGAACGCGAACTCGACGACCTCGAGCTCGACCTCGACCGCCTGCGCGCCCAGGCCGAGGCACGCCGGCTGGAAGCCGACAACTACCTGCAGTGGAAGCAGCTCGCCGACGAAGCGCACGCGCTCGAAGCCGAGATCGTGCCGCGCCTGGAAGCCGCCGAACTGGCCCGCGACGTCAGCGCCGAGCGCCGCCAACTGGCCACCGAACGCGCCGAACGCCTCACCCGTATCACCGAACGCCGCGGCGCCGCGCACCACCTCGAACAGGTGCGCAGCGAAAAGACCGCCGCCGACGCCGAGCGCAGCCGGCTCAAACACGACGCCGAGTCCACCGAAAGCACCTATCTCGCGACGCGCGACCGCGTACGCGACCTGGAGAAGCTGCTCGCCGAACGCGATGCCCTGCGCGCCCAGCTCGCCACCGAACACGGCGCCGACGCAGTGGCGCTGGAACGCGACCACGAAAAGGCCGAAGCCGCGCTCGCCCGCCTGCGCGCCACAGAGCGCGAGCTGGTTGCCCGCTACGAAGAGCGCACCGACAGCCTGCGCGCTGCGAAAGGCCGCAGCGGCCCGCCCACCGACCCCGAAGTCGCGCGTTTCCGCGCCCTGCTCGACGAACAGGGCATCGCCCACCGCGGCCTCGCCGACGTGGTGGAAGTCACCGACGCCCCGTGGCAGGCCGCGCTCGAAGCGGTGCTGCGTCCCTATCGCCACGTTGTGCTGCTCGAACGCGAAGGCGACCGCCACGCCGCCTGGGCGCTGGGCGAACGCGAACGCTTCCGCCACTTCCTGGTGCCGGAACGCGAAGAAGCCCCGCCCGCGCGCGAGCGCAGCCTGGCCGAGGTCGTGCGCTTCTCCGCCCCGGTGCCACGCTGGCTCACCGACCTGCTCAACCGCATCCGCCGCGTGGACAACGTCGAAGCCGCGCGCGATCTGCCGCGCGACATCGAATGGATCACCCGCGACGGCTACCATCGCGAACGCCGCGGTGCCCGTCACCTCGGTCGCCCTACCGACTTCCACTTCGGCGAACTGGCCCGCCAGGCCCGCATCGACCAGCTCGAAGCAGACATCCGCACGCTCGACCGCGAGCTCGCCGGCGTGCGCCCGCAGGTACAGCACGCCGCCGAGCGCCTCACCGCGCTGCGCCAGCGCCTGCTCGGCCTGCAGTCCGCCCAGTTGCTCGCCGCCAAGGCCGAAACCTATGCCGCGGCCGACGCCGAACTTCCCCAGGCGCGCGCCGCGCTGAGCCTCGCCACCACCGCCCGCAGCGAGATGCAGGCCCGCCAGGAACAGATCGGCGCCAAACTGGCCGGCATCCAGATCGAGATCGACCGCCGCAGCCGCGAACTCGCCGCGATCGAACAGCGCCTGGCCGAACTCGAACGCGACACCGCGCCGCGCCGTCACACCCAGGCCCAGCGCCTCGTCCGCCTGCGCGCGCTGCGTCGCGGCATGCCCGCCCACTGGCGCGACCCGGCCGAACTCGCACTGCTCGCCGAGCGCTACGACAACGCCAGCGGCGCCCGCCGCGAACGCGACCGCCTGCGCACCCGGCTGGCCGAAGGCGACTGGGTCACCGACGCCGCCGTACTCACCCTGTCCGAGCGCCTCAAGGCCGACGTACACAAACGCGAACGCGACTACCGGGAGCGCCAGGGCTACTGCGCCACCGCCCGGCGCCTCACTGAAGAGGCGCGCAATGCCTACATCGCCAAGCTGCGCGCCACCGTGCGCCAGTACGGCAAGAACCTGAAGGCGCTCGGCGAGCTGGCCGGGCTAGGCGTGGACTGCCCGCCGCCCGCACTCGGCGGCGACGACCTCTCGCTCGCCCACGCCGGCCTCGAAGTGCGCTTCGACTTCGACCGCAAGGGCGCGGTGGGCCTCAATGACGGCGAGGCCTCGGGCGGCCAGCAGGTCATGAAGTCGCTGATCCTGCTCATCGCCCTGCTGATGGACGACGCCCGCCCCGGCGGCTTCGTCTTCATCGACGAGCCCTTCGCCCACCTCGACGTCGCCAACATCGACCGCGTCGGCACCTTCCTGCGCGCCACCCGCGCGCAATACCTGATCACCACCCCGGTCACCCACAACGCCAACGTCTTCGCCCCCGCCCAGCTCACCCTGGTCACGCGCAAGAAAAAACCGGGCGACGACTGGGCACCGACCATCGGGGTGCTGGCACGGACGGTTTGAATGACAACGCCGTCGCGCGACCTGACCGCCGGTGCACGACATGCACTTGCCGCCTGAACCAGACTGGCTCCCCGCCGACACCACAGGCATCTCCACCGCCTGGCTGACCGAACCCACCCGTTCCACCCTGCGCGGCAAGCGCCTGCGCTGTGCCTTCGAGCGCGCCGCACCTGCACTCGACACCTGGCCCGCGGCGTGGCGCGAACTGCTCGCGCTATGGGTACGCCGCGCCACGCCGGACAAACGCTACCGTCACGACGCCCTGCTCGCCCGCGCCGGCGCCGGCCGCGCCAACATCGCGCTCACCCTGTTCGACCGCCTGCTCGTCGACGGTCTGGCCGAAGTGGAAGAGCGCTGCGCCCCCAAACGTGGGTGGCACGCCCACAGCCTGCGCTTTCGCGATCCGGCCGCGCTGCGCCGCGCCCTCGCCCTGCCCGAACCGGACGCCGCCCGATCCGCCTGGGATGAGCGCCGATCCACCACCTTCGCCCACCCGGAACTCGAAACCGCGCGCGCCGCGCTCGACCCGCTTCCGCCCGCCACCGCGCTCGCCCGGATGGATTTGCTCGCCGCGCTGGAACGCTGGAGCGACGAGGGCCGCGACAGCGGCCTCGCCACCCGGCGCGACTTCGCCTGGTTCGCCCGCGCCGACACCAAGAAGATCACCGACACCGAATTGCACACCATGCTCAGAACAGCCGAAACCCCGGAGCGCTCCGTGCCCGAACAAAGCGGCCGCACCCTGATTGAGCTCCCCACCCTCGAGCGCCAGGGGCGCCACGGCGAAATCATCGAGCAACGCAAACACCTGCGTGCGCAGCACGCCGAACTCTTCGACTACTACATGCAGAACCGCGCCTGAAACAAGGCCCGCCGCACCGCTCGCACCGGTGCGCCCGCCTGTGGCGGCATTGCGCGGACCGTCACAATCTCGCCGCATCGCGTATCCCATCCGCTTGCAATGACGGGCCCCCGGCATACAATCCCCATAGCCAACGTCGTTGCCCCGGTTCAATCCAATAAGGTTTATCCGCCGCCGTATCCGCCCGCGCGCTCCCCACTCGCCCTCAGCGCCGGATAACCGCTATTCGTTAGACGCTGGACCACATGCGCGGACATAACAAGGAACAACATGATCACCTGCTATCTGCGCTACATCATCGATCCGTACCAGCTCAAAGAATTCGAGCGCTACGCGAAGCTGTGGATTCCGCTCGTCGAGAAGTTCGGCGGCCAGCATCACGGGTACTTCCTTCCCTCGGAAGGCGCGAGCAATGTAGCGCTTGCCCTGTTCACCTTCCCCAGCTTGGCGACCTACGAGGAGTATCGGGTAGGGTCTTTTGAGGACCCTGAGTGTCAGGCGGCATTCAAGTACGCGAACGATACCCGCTGCATCCTCAGTTATGAGCGAAGCTTCTTCCGTCCCGTTTTTGAGGGAAGCATCTAACCGGTATTCCACCGGACCTGCGCCGTCAGCGCCGCCGGCCGATGCCTCCGGTATAACTCGGCAACGCCCCCCGGAGCCTCGCTTCAAGCCCCCCGACTACGGTTTGAAGATAATCCCGGTGGACTTCGATCGACAGGTGATTCCTGGCCGTTTCGAACACGCGCAGTGCCACGCGGAGTCTTCCAGCAAGTGCGCCAGTGAAGAGGGCCGTACCGAGCGGATGAAACGGCGAATCGACTCCTACCCCTGCAAGCGCATGATCACGGCGCGCTTTGCCACCGTCGAGGCGGTCTTCGCCAACCTGAGAAACAACAAGCGGCTCCATCGCTTCACATTGCGCGGCCGCGCCAAGGTCGACGGGCAGTGGAAACTCTACTGCCTGATGCGCAACATCGAGAATCTGGCGTACCACGGGTATGCACAATGAACGGGGCAGGCCACGGCGGCACGCCGCCAAACCTGCGGGGCGCAAGGCGCGAACGACGGAGGACGAACATATGACGGACTCGGGCTGATTCGGACCGGGATATGATGAACAAGAAATCGTCGGCTATTGCCGATACGGACCACTTGCCCGAAGATCGGTTTTTTCTACACCGTCATTAGGCTGCGCAGATGCTCCCGTCGCTGCTCGCTATCGCTGTCCTGCATTGGGCCGTCCTGGTCATCCCGGGCTTCAATTTTGTCCTCATCGGCCAGCTTGCCGCCGCCGGTAGCCGTAAGGCGGCAATGTGCGCGGTCGCCGGCATGACGATGGCAACACTAGTTTGGGCCTCGCTTGCTGTGGCCGGCGTGGGCGTCGTCTTCGCGGCTCATCCCTCCGTGAGGGTGGCCGCTCAAGTCGCCGGAGGGCTGTACTTGCTTCACCTTGCGCTCAAGCTCTGGCGAACAGGGGGTCAGGTGGAAGCGTCAGCGCCGCCTGTCCTCGGGAGCGCTGGGGCCTTTCGCGCCGGCTTGATGACGAGCGCACTGAACCCGAAGATCGCCTTGTTCTACGGGAGCGTGTTTGCCACCTCGTTGCCCGCGAATCCCCCGCTCGCCATGGTAGTGCTGGCAGTACTGTTGGTGTTCGCCAACTCCGTCGTATGGCACTCATCGCTCGCCCTGTTTCTGTCCCGCCCGAGTGTTCAGCGAGCTTACCTGCGCCACAACAGGGCGTTGAACCGGGCTTCAGGTGCCTTGGTAGGCGCGTACGGCGTGAAGCTCATCGTCTCGGCGGTAAACGAAGTTCGCTCGCGCACCGCGTAGTGCAGCCTAACCCTTCCCCAAGGGGGTTCCCGTCAAGCTTTCCTTGCAGACCGGCCGCAGGCCGACCTTTGCGTTGATCATGCCCCCATCTTCATCTCCCACTGATCACGCCCGGGCGTGACCGGTTCTCGGCCGGCGCCGACACCGGCATGTCTCCCACCTATGTGCGACGACAAACAGACATACCGTCGACTTATATGCAACCCTTTTTTGCACGTCGCAGTTGCGGCGAGCGATGATTCTCATCAAGGATGTTTATCATGAAGAAGCTATTAATCGCATTACTATTTCTATTCACGGTGTTACCGACACTTCCGCTGCAAGCCGCTCCCGAGGCCGAGAAGAGTCTGTATGAACGGCTTGGAGGCGTCTTCGCAATCGCCGCGGTAATTGACCACTTCAGCGACGCAGTTGTGCAGAACCCGATCGTGGGAAAGACATCGAAGAACCCAGCGCTCAGAGAATGGCACACGAAGAACCTGGGCAGGTTGCCGGGCCTCAAGTTCATGCGAACCCTTTGGGTCTCCGAGGTCACGGGCGGGCCGGTCAAATTCTCGCCAACAAAGCCGGGTAAGACTCATTTGGGCCTTGAGGAGGCGCATCGTGACCTCAAGATCTCGCCCGAAGAATTCGACGAGGTCGCGGCCGAGCTGGGGCGCAGCCTCGACTTCGCCAAAGTGCCTGCGCGTGAGAAAGAAGAAGTCCTCGCAGCCTTTGCAGCGCACAAGAAGGAGGTAACGGCTGGCTCCATGACGAAGTGATGATGGCTGGCTTGCCCTTCGACTATGCCGCCAAGACGGGTTGCCGTACTTGGACGCCCCCGGATTGACGCTGGCATTGCCACGCAGTACCTTTCTCAGCGTGGGGCTGCCTGAACTGGCAGCGGGAGATGAACCGTTATTCATTGAGCCGCCGGATACGTGATCCGTATGTCCGGTGGTGTGGGAGGGAGGCGCCGTGAGACGGCTTCCTATCCCGATTAGGCAGAACCAAAGCCACCATTTCGCTCGCCCGAAACCTCATGCCCCGATACGTCGCCTTCCTTCGCGGGGTCAGCCCCATGAACGCCGAGATGCCAGCGCTCAAGCGTTGCTTCGAGGCGGAAGGCTTCTCCGACGTGCGAACGCTGCTGTCCAGCGGAAACGTCGTGTTCAATGCGCGCTCCTTGTCCCTGGGAACGCTGGAACGCCGCGCCGAGAAAGCAATGCAGTCCGGGCTTGGTCGCAGCTTTGACAGCATCGTCCGATCCACCGGGTACCTCCAGGAACTGATCGAATCGGACCCCTTCGCCGAGTTCAGCCTCCCACCAACGGCCAAACGAGTCATCACCTTCCTTCGCCACCCGGCTGAAACAAACGTCAAGTTCCCCGTCGAGCGAGACGGTGCGAGCATTCTCAAGCTCACCGGTTCCGAGGTTCTCGCTGCCTACGTGCCAGGCCCCAAGGGCCCCGTGTTCATGAGTCTGCTCGAGCGCACCTTTGGCACAAGCATCACGACCCGAACGCTGGACACGGTGCGCAAGTGCGCCAGGGCATAGATGAACTGTTCCCCACAATGATCCGTCGCCTACAGCTCATCGCGCTCGTCGTTGCCGTGGTGACCGCTGGATCTACGCTACTGGCCGCTGACAGCGCGCAACAGAAACATCCCGACATCCTGGCTGCCAGTGTTCGATCGAGTGGACCCGACACATTCGACTTCGATGTCACGGTTTCCTCGCCCTACGACACTCCCCAGCGTTATGCCGACGCCTTTCGCGTCATGGGAGGAGACGGCACCGTTTTCGGTGAGCGCATCCTGTTCCACGACCATGCAACCGAACAGCCGTTCACCCGCGACCTCTACGGTGTGAGGATTCCACGTGCCGTTCGGCTTGTCGTCGTACAGGCCCGCGATCAGCGCTTCGGCTACGGAGGCAAGACCATTGAGGTCCGATTGCCGGGTCGGTAGAAGCAACCTTCCGGCTCCTCGACGCGGCGCGTCTCGAGCGCTACCCGGCACGACCGCGGCAGGTCGCCCCCGAATGCGCCTCCCGGCTGTTCGATTGCCGGATCTCTACCTAAACTGGGGCATGGACGCGACGGAAATTTCGCGCCCACTGTCGATTTCGCGCGTCGTCGCGCGTCGGGTTAATACGCCTGTCTTCACGAGGGCGCGAACGAATCCACCCTGACGAGGAGACCCCGACATGACCATCACCACCCCGGCGCAGGCCGCGCCGCAGACCGATGCCCACCCGAACGACACCCGCGTGGTGATGCTCGTCGCCACGCGCAAGGGCGCGTGGCTGTTTCACGGCGACGCCGGGCGCGAGCGCTGGCGCACGGACGGGCCGCATTTTCTCGGCCACATCGTCAACCATCTGGTGCTCGACCCGCGCGACGGCCGCACGCTGCTGGCCGCGGTGAGCACCGGCCATCTCGGACCGACGATGTTTCGCTCGACCGATCTCGGACGCAGCTGGCAGGAGGCGAGCCGACCGCCCGCATTCGCGACGACGGAGGATGGCTCCGGCCGCGCGGTGCAACACACCTTCTGGCTCACGCCCTGCCATGCCGACGAGCCCGGCGTGTGGTATGCGGGCACCTCGCCGCAGGGGCTGTTCCGCTCCGAAGACGGCGGCGACACCTGGGCGCCCTGGTCGTGCGTCAATGACGACCCGGGCTACCGCCAATGGATGGGCACGGCACAGGACGGAACCCCCGACGGTCCCAAACTGCACTCCATCATCGTCGACCCGCGCGACCCCGCCCACCTGTATTTCGCGATGTCCGGCGGCGGGGTGCACGAATCGACCGACGGCGGGCGCACGTTCTCGCCGCTGCTCAAGGGGCTCGAGGTGGTAGAAGGCTTCGACGTCAAGGACCCGACCTTTCACGATCCGCACTGCGTGCGCATGTGCCCGACCAACCCCGATCGCCTGTATCAGCAGAACCACTGTGGCATCTATCGGCTCGACCGACCCGGTGACGAATGGGTGCGGATCGGCCGCAACATTCCGGCCGAGGTCGGCGACTCCGGCTTCCCGATGGTGCTCCATCCGCGCGACCCGAACACGGCGTGGGTGTTTCCGATGGACGGGCGCGACGTGTGGCCGCGCACCAGCCCCGACGGCCGCCCCGCCGCCTGGGTGACGCGCGACGGCGGCGAGCGCTGGCAGCGCCTCGATGCAGGACTCCCGGCCGAACAGGCGTGGTGGACGGTCAAGCGCCAGGCGATGTGCGCCGACACCCTCGATCCCGTGGGCCTCGCCTTCGGCACCACCAGCGGCGAACTGTGGGCAAGTGCGGACGAGGGCGGGCAATGGACCTGCATCGCGCGCCACCTGCCCGAAATCTACGCCGTGGAGACCACGGTGTTGAGGCCGTGAGGGCGACGATGGAGATCCTGATCCCGACCCCCCTGCACTCCTACACCGCCGGGCAGGGGCGCGTCCATGCCGATGGGACGACGCTGCTCGAAGTCACCGCCGACCTCGAGCGCCAGTTCCCCGGCATCCGCTTTCGAATGATCGACGAACAGGGCCGGATGCGGGCCAACATGCGCATCTTCGTCAATGGCTCGGGGGTTTTCGATCTGTCGACGCCGCTGCGAGGCAGCGACAAGGTCGCCATCGTGCAGGCATTGAGCGGTGGCTGAGGCCAGGCTCGGCGCCCGGTCACCCCGGCGCCAAGCCGATAGCCGGCACCATAAACCGCTCTCGTAGCGGGCGTCGGCCGTATCGATATCGAGGATCACAGCAGTGCAACAGTGGATTTTTCTGTCGGTCGCGATCGTCAGCGAGGTCATCGCCACCTCGGCGCTGAAGGCTTCTGAAGGCTTTTCGCGCTTGTGGCCGTCGCTTGTCGTTGTCGTCGGCTACGCAATTGCCTTTTACTTTCTGTCGCTTACCCTCCGAACGGTGCCGGTCGGGGTGGCCTATGCGATCTGGTCGGGCGTGGGGGTGGCCCTGATCACCCTGATTGCATGGATATTCTTCGGGCAGGCGCTGGATATTCCGGCAATCATCGGTCTGCTGCTCATTGTTGCAGGCGTGATCGTTCTGAACGTATTCTCGAAATCCGTTTCCCATTCATGACCCGCGCGGCACGTTTCATCGGATTCGACCGCGCCCACCGGAGCCTCGCCACATGATCAGTATCGAGTTCCTCATCACCTCCCTGATTGTGGTGCTCATCCCGGGCACGGGAGTCGTCTATACGGTCTCGATCGGCCTCGTTCAAGGCCGCCGGGCGAGCCTGTTCGCCGCACTTGGCTGCACCGCCGGGATCATCCCCCATCTGCTGGCGACGGTTCTTGGCCTGGCCGCCGTGATGCATACCAGTGCCCTCGCCTTCCAGGCCCTCAAATTCGCCGGCGTTGCCTACCTGTTCTACGTCGCCTACGTCACCTGGCGTGACAAATCGGCCTTCGCCGTCGACGAAAAGCTGTCCGGAAGCACGGCGTCCGCGCTGGTCGTGAAGGCCTTCCTGCTCAATATCCTCAACCCGAAGCTGACGATCTTCTTTCTGGCCTTCCTGCCCCAGTTTGTGCGGCCGGACACGGCAGAACCGCTCATGCAGCTTCTGCTGCTGGGTGCCGTCTTCATGCTGATGACGTTTTTCGTGTTCGCCGTCTACGGCCTGCTCGCGCATGTCTTTCGCAAGACCGTCATCGAATCGCAACAGGTCCAATCGTGGCTTCGTCGCGGTTTCGCCGCGACCTTTGCCGGCCTTGGGGCAAACCTCGCGTTCACGGAAAAGTGACGTCGGCCCCATTCACCACTCGGAAATCGCAGGAGACGATCATGCGCACGATCGTGAATATCGACGTACCGCACCTCGCACCCGCCATCGAATTTTACCGCGCGGCGCTGGGTCTGGAGCTCAGCCGTATCCTCGATGACGACGTGGCCGAGCTCAAAGGGGCGTCTTCCGTGATCTACCTTCTGGTGAACGCCGCCGGGTCACAGCCGGCCCCTCACGTGGCCGAGACGCGCCGCTATTCGCGGCACTGGACTCCGGTGCATATCGACTTCGTCGTAGACGACGTTGCACAGGCTGCGAACCAGGCCATCCAGGCCGGGGCCAGGCAGGAAGGTGGGTGCATACAATGGCGAGGCTCGCGATGCATGAGCTTTTCGGACCCGTTCGGTCACGGTTTTTGCCTTATCGAGTTCGCGGCGGGAACATATGCTGACGTCGATACCACCTTCACGGAAGAAGGCGACGCCAATGGGGCAGCAGTTCAATGAACTGTCCAGAAATGAAGGCATCGCTGGCAGGCAAGGTTGCGTTGGTCGCCGGAGCGACCCGAGGCGCGGGGCGCGGAATCGCCGTGCAGTTGGGCGCGGCCGGCGCGACGGTCTACGTTACCGGGCGCACGACCCGCACCGAGCGCTCGGAGATGAACCGGCCGGAGACGATCGAAGAAACCGCGGCGCTCGTCGATGAGGCCGGTGGCCACGGCATCGCGGTCCGGACGGATCATCTCGTGCCTGACCAGGTCCGCGCCCTGGTCTCCCGCATCGAAAGCGAACAGGGCGGCCTGCACGTTCTGGTGAACGACATCTTTGGCGCCACCCGGATCGAGTGGAACAAATCGGTCTGGGAATCCGACCTCGATTACGGCCTGCACACCTTGCGACTGGCGGTAGACACCCATGCCATCACCAGCCACTTCGCGATCCCGCTGCTGATCCGCACGCCAGGCGGCCTGGTGATCGAAGTCAATGACGGCACCGCCGAGTACAACGACACCCACTACCGGAACTCCTTCTTCTACGACCTGGCCAAGGCGGCGGTGCTGCGGATGTCTTTCGCACTGGGGCACGAGCTGAAGGCGCACGGCGCAACCGCGGTGTCGCTCACCCCCGGCTGGCTGCGATCGGAGGCCATGCTCGAGGCCTTCGGCGTGACCGAATCGAACTGGCGCGACGCGATCGCGCGCGTGCCCGGCTTCGCCATTTCCGAGACGCCTGCCTTCGTCGGCCGCGCCGTGGTGGCGCTCGCCCAGGATCCCGAGGTGTCGCGCTGGAACGGGCAGTCACTGTCCAGCGGGCAGCTGGCGAGGGTCTATGGCTTTACCGATGTCGACGGCAGCCAACCCGACGCCTGGCGATACATGACCGAAGTTCAGGACACAGGCAAACCTGCCGACGTCAGCGACTATCGCTGACCGCTCACCGACGTTTACCGAGGAGACCGTCTTGTCAGCGCAGCACGTTCATTGCATTCCACCGACGGCGCCAGTGTCCGCCACCCGCTACGCCGCCACGACTCCGTCCGCTCGGGCGCACCGGACCGACCGCCCTCGCCCGCCGCAACCTGTCCCCGCTCGCGCGAGCAGAGCCGGCACCGGCGTACTTGCGCTCCTCGTGGCCTTCCTCGTCGCCGCCCAGACGACGCCTTCGGCCGCCGACGACGGGCGAGCGCGGGACGGCAGGCGCTGGGCGCAGGGCGACTGGAAGGAAGCGTTCTGGGATGGACCGTGCGAGGTGAAGATCGAGTCGAAACGCGGCGAATACAAGCGCGAACTCAAGTGCAAGGAGGGGCTCGGCGTGCAATGGCGGGGTGAGTGGAAGTCCGAGTTCCAGGACGGTCCCTGCCTGGTCAAGCAGGAGGCCAGGCATGATGAATTCAACGAAGAGGTGAAGTGCGAACGACGCTGAGACGCAACGGAATGCACTCCGCGTGCCGCGAGCGCCCCCGAACGGTCAGGAGAAACCATGGCATACGATGAAGCAGTCGCCGCAAGAGTGCGCACGCTCGTGCACTCGCGCACCGGCATCAGCGAACGGAAGATGTTCGGCGGCCTCGCCTTCATGGCGCACGGACACATGTTCATCGGTGTGCAGGGGAGTACGCTCATGGTGCGCGTGGGCCCGGACGCCTATGCGAACGCACTGACGAAGCCCTGCGTGCGGGAGATGGACTTCACCGGCCGGCCGATGAAGGGCTATGTGTATGTCGAACTAGGTGGCTTCGCCTCGGACGAGGCAATCGCTCACTGGGTGAACGCGAGCCACGCCTTTGCCGCCACGCTGCCGCCGAAGAAGTCCGGGTAGCGCCGACCCGGTCGTGCCGGGCGCACTCTCGGCCACGGAGTGTGCGCTGCCAGCGAACGCTTAACCACACCCGCAACCAGACTGTAAAAATATCCGGCACCCGGAGCGCACCGGTGCCGTGCGGGCAAGGCCTTTCAATGGCCCGTGGGCACGGTTGCGGTGCGATCTGGAGCCCAGAATGGGGCAAATGCCGCTCGTAGTCATGGCACGGAATTCGCTTCGAAAACATTGACCATCTGGTCGGGTTCCACCCCTTCGTCGCAGGAGCATGCCATGGCGTCCCACATCGTCTTGACTTCGCATCCCCGAAACGGCACCGCGCGGCATCAGCCGATCGACTGGGGAGCGCCCGACGCACGCGCACGCGGCCCGCTGATCGCGAGCCTGAGCCAGCCGGCGCAGCGCAACGTGATCGGCACCCATTCGGGGGCCTACTCGCTGTACCGGGCACTCGCGGTCGCCGCCGGGAATCTGCAGGCCTCGCACCGCCCCGATCTGTCGAATACCACCCCGGCCGCGATCCTCGGCCCCCACCCGCAGTGGAACGATCCGCACCGCATCGTCTCGCTCGACCCCTGGGGCCACCGCGTCACCGAGGATTTCGGCCACCTGATCGCTGCCGGGCTCGACATCCGGCCGACGATCGCGGTGACCCGGGCGCATATCAACATGCCAGAACTCGCTGCCGCGATCGCGGCCGGCCGACTCGTCCCCGACGGCGACCTGCTCACCGCGGGCGGCGACGTGAAGGTGACCAAGGCCGCCATCGATCCGGTGTGGTACCTGCCCGGCATCGCCGAGCGCTTCGGGATCCGCGAGAGCGATCTGCGCCGCACGCTGTTCGAGCAGACCGCGGGCATGTTCCCCGAGCTGATCACCCGGCCCGACCTCAAGGTCTTCCTGCCCCCGATCGGCGGCATGACGCTGTATTTCTTCGGCGACGTATCCAGGCTCGGCGACCCCGCCACCAAGGTGGCCTGCCGCGTCCATGACGAATGCAACGGCTCGGACGTATTCGGTTCCGACATCTGCACCTGCCGCCCCTACCTCGCCCACGGCATCGAGATCTGCATCGAGACCGCGCAGCAGGGAGGCGTGGGCCTGGTAGTCTACAACCGCAAGGAGGGCCGCGCGCTCGGCGAGGTGACCAAGTTCCTGGTGTACAACGCGCGCAAGCGGCAGAAGGGCGGCGACCGCGCCGAGACCTACTTCGCCCGCACCGAATGCGTGGCCGGCGTGCAGGACATGCGCTTCCAGGAGCTGATGCCCGACGTCTTCCATTGGCTCGGCATCACCCGCATCGACCGCTGGGCGTCGATGAGCGACATGAAGCATGGCGCGCTGGTGGCCGCGGGCATCGACGTGGTCGAGCGGGTGGCGATACCGGACGCGCTGATCCCGGCCGATGCGCGGGTGGAAATCGACGCCAAGATGGCCGCCGGCTACTTCTCGCCCGGCGGTGCTCCGGCCGCCATCGAACTGGAAATGGCGAAAGGACGAGGCCTGCACGAATGAACACCGCCGCCCTCTCCGCCCACGGCTGGCACACGCCGGTGGCGCCGGACCATCCGGCGGCGGCCCTGCTCAGCGCCACCGCGGTGCGCGCGCGCTGCGCGGCGGTGATGACCGAGGTGGAGCACGGGCGCTCGCCCTTCTTCAGCTGGAACGCGGAGGCGCTGCCGGCGACCGCGCGTTACGTGGCCGACACCGTGCGCCATGACTACCCGGACCTGGCCGTGCCCTACCACAGTCGCTGGCGCCACTTCGAGGCCGGCGGGTTCGACCGCTGGCGGGCCCTGAGTGTGCGGCTGGCAACGGCCGACGCGCTCGAGCGTGCGCGCGTGGCGGTGGATCTGGTGATCCCCAGCGTACTGCTCGATGCCGGCGCAGGCCCGCACTGGCGCTACCGCGAAACCTCGACCGGCCACACCCTCGCCCGCTCCGAAGGGCTTGCGGTGGCCAGCGTGGCCCTGTTTGCAGCGGGCGCGCTGTCGCACCACCCGGAGCGCCCGCTACGCAGCGACGCCTCGGCGCTGGCTGAACTCTCGGTCGCGCGCCTGGCCGAGGTCTTCCAGGTCGGGCCGGCCAATCCGCTGGTCGGACTCGAGGGACGGGTCGCGCTGCTGCGCAGGCTGGGCGAGGTCGCCGCGGCGACACCGGCGGTGTTCGGCACCCCGGCGCGACTGGGCAATCTGGTCGACTATCTCGTCGCCCACGCCGACCACGGCGCGATCGAGGCGGAATTCGTGCTCGCCACCCTGCTGCAGGCGCTGGGCCCGGTGTGGCCGGGGCGGATCACCTTGCACGGCGTTCCCCTGGGCGACTGCTGGGCCCACCCGGCGCTCGCCGACGGCCTGCTGCCGTTCCACAAACTCACCCAATGGCTGACCTACTCGCTGCTCGAACCCCTCGCGGCGGCCGGCCTGCAGGTGCGGGGGATCGACCGCCTCACCGGCCTGCCGGAATACCGCAATGGAGGCTTGCTGCTCGACCTCGGGGTGATCCGCCCGCGCGACCCGGAGTTCTGGACCACGCCGTGGCGGGTCGATTCACCGCCGATCGTGGAATGGCGCGCGCTCACCGTGATCGGACTGGACCGCCTGGCGGTCGCGGTGCGCGCCGAACTCGGTCTCGACGCCGCGAGCTTTCCGCTGCCCAAGGTGCTGCAGGGTGGCACCTGGGCGGCCGGCAGGCGGATCGCCGCCCAGTACCGCAGCGAAGGCACGCCGCCGATCGAAATCGTCAGCGACGGCACCGTGTTCTGACCCTTCAGGCCCCAGACGGAGACGCCCCATGCACCCGAACCTGATCGAGATCGATCATCCGTTGATGAAGCACAAGCTGACGATCCTGCGCAATGCGGAAACCACCACCGACAACTTCCGCCGCGTGGTGCGCGAGATTGCGGCGATGATGGCCTACGAGGTCACGCGCGACCTGCAGACCGAGCAGGTGCCGATCACCACCCCGGTGGCGCAGTGCGAAGCGCCGGTGATCGCGGGCAAGAAGCTGTGCCTGATCTCGATCATGCGCGCCGGCAACGGCATGCTGGACGGCATGATCGAACTGCTGCCCGGCGCGCGGATCGGGCACGTGGGCCTGTATCGGGATCCGCACACCCTGGAGCCGATCGAGTACTACTACAAGGTGCCCGAGGATATCGAGGAGCGCCACGTGATCGTCGTCGACCCGATGCTGGCCACCGGCAATTCGGCCAGCGCGGCGCTGTCGCGGCTCAAGGAGGACGGCGTGAGCAGCCTCAAGTTCGTGTGCCTGCTGGCCGCGCCCGAGGGCCTGAAAACGCTGGCCCGCAACCACCCGGACGTACCGGTGACCACCGGCGCGATCGACAGCCACCTCGACGAGCACGGCTACATCATCCCCGGCCTGGGCGATGCCGGCGATCGTCTGTTCGGTACCCGATAGCCGGGTCACGTCGATCCGGCAACCGCCGCGCACCCCTGCCAAGGAGCGCACCATGCGCCAGCTCCTCGTCCATGCCGATCACCCATTGTGGGAACTTGCTCCCGCGCCGCGCAAGGGCCTGTCCTGACCATGCCGGCCCGGCTCGCGGCGCTGCGCGCCGACATCACCACCCTCGCCGTCGATGCGATCGTCAATGCGGCAAACACCTCGCTGCTCGGTGGCGGTGGCGTCGATGGCGCGATACACCGTGCAGCCGGTGCCGATCTGCTGGCCGAATGCCGATTGCTCGGCGGCTGCCGGACGGGGGATGCCAAGCTGACCGGCGGCTACCGCCTGCCGGCGAAATACGTGATTCATACCGTGGGCCCGGTGTGGCACGGCGGCCATCACGGCGAGCCCGAGCTGCTCGCGTCGTGCTACCGGCGCTCGATCGAACTGGCGGTACGGCACGACCTCCGCTCGCTGGCCTTTCCGTGCATCGGCACCGGCGTCTACGGCTATCCGGCCGACCTCGCGGCGGCCCTCGCGGTGCGCACCGTGGAAGATGCGCTCGTCACCGCAAGCACCATCGAACAGGTGTTGTTCTGCTGCTTCTCGGCCGCCGATCTGGCGCGCTACGACGCCCTGCTCGCAGCGCGGCCCGACTGATCGCGCGGGTGGGCGCCAGTGCCGAGCCGCTCCACCAGATAGTCGATGAATACGCGCAGCTTCGGCGCCGGAAAGCGCCCCGCCGGATACAGTAGCCAGGCGGTACCGGCGTAGCGGGTGAGGTGTTCCCATTCCGGCAGCAGTACGACCAAACGGCCCTCCTCGAGCGCGCTCCGGGCGGTGAAGTCGGGCAGGCTGGCGATGCCGAGGTCGTTCAGCGCACCTTCCAGGCGCACCTCGCTGTGGTTGGCGATATAGCGTCCGCGTACCGCCACCCCGGCTTCCTCGCTTCCGCGCCGGAAGCGCCAGTGGCGGTCGCGCTCGTCCTCGCCAAGATAGAGACAGCTGTGCCCGGCGAGTTCGCGCGGATGTACCGGCGTGCCCTGTCGCGCCAGATAGGCCGGACTGGCACAGACCAGGTGGCGTACCACCATCAGCGGCCGGCCGGCCAGCCCGGGCGGAGGCTCGTCGGTGATGCGGACGGCAAGGTCGAGCGTCTCCTCGAACAGGTCGAGCTTGCGATCGTTGATCACCAGTTGCACGTCGACATCCGGGTAGCGCCGCAGAAAGCCGGCCATCAGCGGGTGAATCACGATCCGGCCGAAGGCCTTGGGCATGCTGACCCGCAGCAGGCCGCGCGGGGTCTCGGCGTAGCTGTCGCCCAACGCCCGCACGCTGCGGGCGGCGTTGACCAGATCTTGACAGCGCGCCTGTACGGCGGCGCCAACCTCGGTAAGGCGCAGCTTGCGCGTGCTGCGTTCGAGCAGACGGACCTGCAGCACGGCCTCCAGGCGGGCAACCTGGCGGCTCACCGCCGACGGGGTGATGCCGAGTTCGCGCGCCACGGCGGAGAAGCTGCCTGCCTCGGCTACGCGGGCAAAGATCGCCATGTCGGCAAGGGCATCGAGCCGCTGATTTGTTCTCATGGCGCACAAGTGATGATCCAGTTGCCCGGATTATCGCCGAAGAAGCCAAGCCGGATAATCCTTTCATCGCCGCTCGACCGGCCTTCCCCGAAAGTGAAGCCTCATGTCCCCCACCGCCCTGCCCCGCCCCGCGCCCCTGCGCGGTTTGCCGGAACTCCTGTTGCTGATGGTGGCCATGGTGTGGGGCACCAGTTACGGCGTGGCCAAGGAGGCGCTGGCGTTCTACCCGGTACTGGGTTTTCTCGCGGTGCGCTTCGTGCTGACCGCCGGCCTGCTCGCCCCCGCCTACATTGCTGCCGGCGCAACGGCGCGGCGCGAGGCCTTGCGCCTCGGGCTGCCGATCGGCGGCATGCTGCTGGCGATCTTCCTGTGCGAAACCTACGGCGTGGCGCGCACCCGGGCCGCCAATGCCGCCTTTCTGATCAGCCTGTGCGTGGTGCTGACGCCCTTTGCCGAGTGGTGGCTGCTGGGGCGCCGGCCCGCGCGCAGCGCGCTGGTCTGCGTCGGGACGTCGCTGGCCGGCGCCGGCCTGCTCGCGGGCGGGGTGGGCATCGAGACCGGAGCTGGCGACCTGCTCATCGTCGCTGCGGCCGTGCTGCGCGCGCTGATCGTCTGCGTGATCAGCCGGTGGACGCGGAACTGCACCGTACCCACGCTGGCACTGACCGCGGTGCAGTCGGCGGTGGTCGGTGGCGGCTGCCTGCTGCTGATCGCGGCCGGAGCCGGCACGCTACCGCCGCTGCCATCGGCCCCCGCCTTCTGGTACGCCACCGTGTATCTGGTGCTCGGATGCACGATGTTCGCCTTCATCGCCCACAACTGGGCGCTACGCAACACCTCGCCCACCCGCGTCGCCTTGCTGACCGGCAGCGAACCGGTGTTCGGCGCCCTGTTCGCAGTGGCCTGGCTTGGCGAACAACTGCCTGCGTCGGCCTGGGCGGGAGGAATCCTGATCGTGGGGGCTGCACTGTGGGCGGCGGGGCGGGATCGACCCTGAGTCGGCGGATACCGACGACTGTATGTTCTTTGTGCGCAAACGTACAGAACACTGCGCACCGGGAAGGGTAGATTGACCTCGTGGATCGCATCCCGATGCGATTCGGCCGCTCGATCAACAAGGAGGTGAATTCCATGAACAGCATCGTGTACATCGTCGGCGCAGTAGTTATCGTCTTGGTTGTCCTGTCGTTTCTCGGACTTGGCTAGAACCCCGACCTCACGCTCAACCGTCCGCTGCCTGCAGTTTCCCCGTACGGGGAGACCCGGCTTGCCACCGCCTTGACGCGCCATCGCGCGGCGGTGATCGGCAAGCCATCCTCCTTTGCGCACCCGCCTTGCCCCCGGAAGATTCGGGTGCACCGTCCTTTTGCGGTTTGATTTCCAGCGCCATTGCTTCTAGAGTCAAACGACACCGAGCTACACGCATCGCATTTTCCTGCATTGCACAACGGCGCCGGACGCTGCGATGACTCGGGGTCGCCGCATGAGCATCCCCAACGACCGACCTTCGCTGCTCATGGTGTGATCCGTTTCTTGGACGTCGTGAGACTGTCATACGAATCGCTCACAGCCTCGTGTTTACCGACCCGATCGGGGAACAGACCGGCGTACGCGGTCCACTGCGGCACGGCGCCGGGCATCTCCGCAATGAGGAGTCACGACCATGCCGTCTGCCTTGGCCCATCCCGGCGTATACATCGAAGAAGTCCCCAGCGGTGTCCGCACCATCACCGGCGTTGCCACGTCGATTACCGCCTTTGTCGGGCGCGCCCTGCGCGGACCGGTGAACACCCCGGTGCGGGTTCAGAGCTTTGCGGAGTATTCGCGCCTGTTCGGTGGGCTGTGGCAGCCCAGTACGATGGGATACGCAGTCAACCAGTTCTTTCAGCATGGCGGCAGCGACGGGCTGATCGTGCGCGTGTTCAACGGCGCGATCGCCACCAGCACCGCGACCATCACGCTCCCGACCGCCACCGGCGCCCTGGTGCTCGAAGCGACCAGCCCCGGCACCTGGGGCAGCGCACTGCGTGCGACCGTGGATCACCTCACCCGCGACAGCACCGACACCCTGCTGTTCAACCTGCTGGTCGAGGAGCTCGATCGGCCGGGCGGCAGCACGGTGGTCGCCGCCGAACAGTTCCGCAATGTATCGGTGGACCCGCTGAGCCCGCGCTTCGTGAATACCGTGGTCAACGAGCAGGCCGTGCTGGTCAATGTCAGCACGGCGGCTCCGGTGGACGAGAGCCCGACCGATGGCACCGTCGCGGTCGCCAATCCGGACGGCACCGCAAGCGCCGGTGGAACGCTCGGCAGCAACGGCAGTGACATCGTCGACGCCCAGATCACCGGCGACCAGGACGACCGCACCGGTATCTTCGCGCTCGAGTCGGCTGACCTGTTCAACCTGCTGTGCATTCCGCCACTGACCCACACCTCCGACCTGCTCCCGGCAAGTTGGGCGACGGCGGCAAGTTATTGTCAGGACCGGCGCGCGATGCTGATCATCGACTCGCCCGCCGCGTGGACCGCGAACGCAAGCACCGCCATCAGTACCGCAGAGACCGGGGTCAATGCCTTGCGCGGCACCATCGGCAACGACGATGCGATCAATGCCATGGTGTATTTCCCGCGCTTGCGCATGCCCGACCCGCTGAGCGAGAACCGCATCGCCGACTTTGCGCCGTGCGGGGCGGTGGCCGGCATCATCGCCCGCACCGACGTACAACGCGGCGCGTGGAAGGCACCGGCCGGGCTGGCCGCCTCGTTCTCGGGCGTGCAGGGTTTCACCTACACCATGACCGACCGCCAGAACGGCGTGCTCAATCCGGTCGGGCTGAACTGCCTGCGCACCTTCCCGGTGGCCGGGCATCTGGTGTGGGGCGCGCGCACCCTGGCGGGGGCCGACCTGCTCGCGTCGGAATGGAAATACGTGCCGGTGCGCCGGCTGGCCCTGTTCCTCGAGGAGAGCCTGTTCCGCGGCACCCAGTGGGTGGTGTTCGAACCCAACGACGAGCCGCTGTGGGCACAGATCCGGCTCAATATCGGCGCCTTCATGCAGACCCTGTTCCGTCAGGGGGCGTTCCAGGGCAGCAGCCCGCGCGACGCCTACTTCGTCAAATGCGACCGTGAAACCACCACCCAGAACGACATCGACCGCGGCGTGGTGAACATCCTGGTCGGCTTTGCACCGCTCAAGCCGGCCGAGTTCGTGGTGATCAAAATCCAGCAGATGGCCGGTCAGGTCGAAGTCTAAGGAGAGACTGCCATGGCACAGTTCAGCGTCAATGCTCAGCGTTTCGATCCCTACAAGAACTTCAAATTCCGGGTGAAGTGGGATGGCCGCTACGTGGCCGGGATCAGCAAGGTGGGCGCGCTCAAGCGCAGCACCGAGATGGTCGAGCATCGCGAAGGGGGCGACCCGTCCACCTCGCGCAAGTCGCCCGGCCGCACCAAGTTCGAAGCGATCACGCTGGAGCGCGGCGTCACCCACGACGTCGAGTTCGAGCAATGGGCGAACAAGGTGTGGAATTTCGGCTCCGGGCTGGGGGCAGAGGTCTCGCTCAAGGATTTCCGCAAGGACCTCATCATCGAGGTCTACAACGAGGCCGGCCAGCTCGCCCTCGCCTACAAGGTCTTCCGCTGCTGGGTGTCCGAGTACCAGGCCCTGCCGGACCTCGATGCCAACGCCAATGCCGTCGCCATCCAGACCATCAAGCTGGAGAACGAGGGCTGGGAGCGCGACTTCGACGTCACCGAACCGAGCGAGCCGAGCTTCACCGAACCGGTCTGATCGTCATGCTTGCGCTGACTCCGGAGCACCTGCTGACGGTGTGGGAGCAAAGCGCGCGACGCCACCCGATCGACCGCGCGCTATTGCTGTTCGCCATCGCCGCACCGCACACGCCGCCCGACACCCTGGCCGACCAGCCACTGGGGGTGCGCAATGCCGCACTGATGGCGCTGCGCCGCGCCAGCTTTGGACCACGACTCGACGCCTGGGCGGACTGCGCAGCCTGTGGCGAGCGCCTGGAGTTCGCACTGGACGCCGCCCAGCTGCCACCCGCGCCCGCCGACGAGCGCGCGGCACTGGAGGTCGCCGGCTACCGTTTCCATCGTCCCACCAGCCGCCATCTGGCTCGGCTGAGCACTGCGGCCGACGCCGATGCGGGCGCACATCAGTTGCTGCGCGACTGCGCCGAGTCGGCGGCCGATCTGCCCGCCGATCCGGCCGCGCTGAGCGCCTTGCTCGACGCCGTCGACGCCGCGATGGACGCGGCCGACCCGTGGGCGGACCTGACCATGGGCATTCGTTGCCCGGCCTGCGGCCACGAGGATGAGGCGGGGTTCGATATCGCGGCCTATCTGTGGGAAGAAATCGACTCCCACGCCCGCCGCCTGCTCGACGACATCCACACCCTGGCGCAAGCCTACGGCTGGACCGAGCCCGACATCCTCGCCCTCAGCGATGCCCGCCGCGCCGCCTATCTCGAACGGGTGCAGCCATGAGCGGCCTGCTCCGACGGCTCGCCCGCCACGCGCAGAGTGCGTCCCGGCCGACGATACACGCGATGGCTCGCCTGCCCTACATGCCAGCCCCGGCGCTGCTCCCGGTCGACGATGCCGACGTACGCGCACCGACCATGGCGCCCACGGCGGCACCCGCCATGTCGCCGCCGCCAGCGTCAGCGGAGCCTGCACCCGCCGCACCGGCGCCGCAGTCGATGCCGACGCCGCAGCCCGCCACGGTCCGCAACCCGATCCATCGCGCGGCAATCGACGACCGCGGCGCCGAAGCGAGGCTGGCGTCGCCGGTATCGCAGGCCGACCGGCTTCCGCCCGCCTTGATGCCGGCCGCGCCCACCGACCGCCCCGCCGACCCCGCCACTTCGCCTGTGGTCCCCGACGCGGAGCACGCCACCGAGCGCGCCGGTGCGGCCGCGCCGACGCCGCTATACGGGCATCCACAGGCCACACCGCAGCCGCAGCCGCCCCCTGCGACCCGTCCCGCCATCCACGATGCGCGCGCGCTCCCCGACGCACTGCTGCCGCCATCCCCGCCCCCGGCGCGGGCGACGACCGCAGCGGTCGGCGCGCACCCGCCGGCTCCGGCAGCGGACACACCGACCGAAGTCCATGTGCACATCGGCCGCATCGAGGTCACCGCCGTGCACGCGCCGGCCGCGCCCAGGCCTGCGGCGCGCAGCGGGCGAGCGCCGATGTCGCTGGATGAGTATCTGGCCCGCCGTCAGGGGAGCGGATCATGAGCAACGCGCTGGCCATTGCCGGTGTCACCGCGGTGCTGCGCGACCGCCTCAACGACGGGCTGGTCAACCACAACGTCACCGGTGTACTCGGAAGCACGGTTTCGGTCAGCGTGCTGCCGCCCGACCGCGTGGTTGCCGAGGGCAGCACGGAAGCGAGCCAGCTCAATCTCTTTCTGTACCTGGTCACGCCCAACACCGGCTGGCGCAACGAGGGCCTGCCCGCCCACGACCACTCCGGTCGGCATCGGCTCACCAATCCGCCGCTCGCGCTCGATCTGCACTACCTGATCTCGGCCTACAGCGGCGGCGATCTGCATGCCGAAATCCTGCTCGGCTACGCCATGCAGCTGCTGCACGAATTCCCGGTGCTCACCCGCGAGATGATCCGCACCGCACTCAATCCCTCGCCGGATGTCGGCCTGGAGCTGCCGCCCGCGCTGCGCGCGCTGGCCGATTGCGGGCTGGCGGACCAGGTCGAACTGCTGCGCATCACGCCGCAGTTTCTCAACACCGAGGAAATCTCCAAGCTGTGGACTGCCACCCAGTCCAACTACCGGCCGACAGCGGCCTATCAGGTCTCGGTGGTGCTGATCGAGGCCACCCGGCCGACCCGCCCGACCCTGCCGGTGCTCACCCGCGGCGAGATCGACCCCGGCTCCGGTCGCGAACGCGGCGTGGTGGTCACCCCCGGGTTGATCCCGCCGCTGCCGACGATCGAGGCGGTGGTGCCCGCCGGCAACCAGCCGGTGGTCCGGCTGGGCGAAGCGGTGACGCTCGAAGGCCACCACCTCGACGGCAGCGTCCGCGAAGTACATCTGCGCAACGAGCGCTTCGAGATCGACGAAGTGCTGCCAGCGAGCGGCCCCAATGCCGCCGATCGCATGGTGCTGGTGATTCCCGCCGCACGCGCGAACGACTTTCCGGTGGGCGTCTACGATGTGACCGGACGCGTGATCCGCCCCGGCGATGTCGATCCGCGCGCAAGCAACCGGCTCGCCTGCGTCATCGCCCCCAACATCACCAATCTGCCGCAGGCGGTGGTGCGCGACGGCAACGACGACGCGCACATCACGCTGACCTTCACCCCCGCAGTGCAGCCCGGTCAGGCTGTGTCCCTGCTGATCGGCCAGGTCGAGGTCGCGCCCGAGAGCTTCGTTGCGCCGACCACCACGCTCGATTTCGTTGTCGAGGATGCCGAGATCGGCGCTCCGCTCGCGCGCCTGCGCATCGACGGCATCGACAGCCCGGTGGCCGATCGCAGCACCACCCCGCCGACCTTTTTCAACCACCGCATCACGATCTCATGAACGCGCCACTCGACCTCGACTGGACGACCGCCAACCAGCAATTGCTGGTGGCCGAGTTTGCCCGCCTGCGTCGTCTGCTGGGCGAGGACACAGACCGGGGCTCGGCGCTTGAAGCGCAAAGCCGAATCGACACCCTGCGCGCGCGCATGCCCGCACCCGCAGCCATCGACACGCTCGCCCAACTGTTTCAACTGAGTGCCTTCGAGCGCGACGTGCTGCTGCTCGCCGCCGGTGTCGAAATGGATGCCCGCCTCGCCGCGCTGTGTGGCGACGCCAGCGGTCAAGCGCAGAAGCCCTGGGCCACGTTCGGTCTGGCGCTCGCCGCCCTGCCCGATCCACACTGGAGCGCGATCGCGCCGGTCGAAGCATTGCGCCGCTGGCGCCTGATCGACATCGACGAGGGTGCCGGCCTCACCGCCGCCCGCCTCAAGCTCGACGAACGCGTGCTGCATTTCATCGGCGGACTCAACTATCTCGACCATCGCCTGCGCCCACTGTTCGAGGCCGTCCCGAATGCCGGGCTGATGGCCGACGCCCATCGCGCCATCGCCGTCGAGCTGGTCGAGCGTTTGCGCGCGCATCATGGGCGCCTTCCTGCGGTGTTGCTCGCCGGCGACGACACCGACGGCCAGCGCGACATCGCCGCCACCGCGGCGGGCGTCCTCGGCCTTGCCCTGTTCGCGCTGCGCGCGAGCGATATTCCCGCTGCGGTGCACGAACAGGCCTCGCTTGCCACGCTGTGGCAACGCGAAGCCGCGCTGCTGGGCAGCGGATTGCTGATTACGGAGACCGACGACGGCGCTGACGGGACGCTGGCACGTTTCATCACGCAGCTCGACGGCCTGGTGTTCGCCGCCGGGCGCAGCATTTCGCAACGCCCGGTCGAATCCTTGCGTTTTGCCGTCAACAAGGCCGACGCCCCCGGCCAGCGCGCACTGTGGCATGCCGCCCTGGGCGAACGCGCCGCACCACTGGCCGGTGCACTCGATGAGCTCGCCAGCCAGTACCGCCTCGGCGCTGCGCAAATTGCCCGCCACGCCGCACAACTCGACAGCACCGACGCGACGCAAGCTGTCATCGCCCTGCACCGGTTTTGCCGCGGCGACGGGAGCGGGCTGAGCGCACTGGCGCAAGCCATCGATGCGCGCGCCACCTGGGATGATCTCGTCCTGCCCGAGGCCCAACGCCGCACGCTCGAACAGATCATCGTGCATACCCGCCATCGCATCACCGTACATCACGACTGGGGCTTTGCCGCCAAAGGGGTGCGCGGGCTCGGCATTGCGACGCTGTTCGCCGGCGAGAGCGGTACCGGCAAGACGCTCGCCGCCGAAGTGCTCGCCAATGTGCTCGATCTTGCGCTGTATCGCATCGACCTGTCGTCGGTGGTGAGCAAGTACATCGGCGAGACGGAGAAGAATCTGCGCAAGGTGTTCGACGCCGCCGAAGACATCGGCGCCATCCTGTTGTTCGACGAGGCCGACGCGCTGTTCGGCAAGCGCAGCGAAGTCAAGGACAGCCACGACCGCTACGCCAATATCGAAGTAAGCTATCTGCTGCAACGCATGGAGCTGTACCGCGGGCTGGCGATCCTGACCACCAACCACAAGACCGCACTCGACACCGCCTTCCAGCGCCGCCTGCGCTTTGTGGTGCACTTCCCCTTCCCGGATGCGACGCAGCGCGAAGCGATCTGGCGCAGCACCTTCCCGCGCGACACTCCGCTCGATGGACTCGATTACCCGAGACTCGCGCGGCTCAACGTGGCCGGCGGCAACATCCGCAACATCGCGCTGGCCGCCGCCTTCCTCGCCGCCGAGGCCGACACGCCGGTCACCATGGCCCACCTGCTGCGCGCCGCCCACCTCGAAGCGGCCAAGCGTGAAAGGTCGCCCTCGGATGCCGAAACGCGGGGGTGGACATGACCCGTATCGTGGTGCACATCGACAGGTTGGTGCTGCACGGCATCGACCGCGCAGATGCCAAAGCCCTCAGCGACGGCGTGCAGGCCGAGTTGCAGCGCCTGCTCGCCGCACCCGGCGCCGCCGCCGCTCTGACTGCGGGCGGCGACCGCGCTCGCGTTTGGACTCCGCCCACCCAACTCGCTTCGGGCACCAGCGCCGCAACGATGGGCAAACACGTTGCGGCAAGCATCGCAAGCGGGGTCAGGCCATGAGCCAGGCGGCCCGGATCAGCGCGACGCAGCGCGCCCCCGAAGCCAGCAATCTCTTGCTGCAGCGCAAGTGTGCTTGTGGAGGGAAGGCTTCGGCGCTGACGGATCAATGTGAGGAGTGCGTGACGAAGCGCATCTTGGGCCTGCAGACAAAACTGTCCGTTAGCGAGCCCGGCGACCGATATGAACAGGAGGCCGATCGGGTTGCGGAAGAGGTGATGCGTATGCCGAAGCCGGGCATGGGCGGCGTACCCTTTTCCACATACGCCCAGTCGATCTCGCACGCCCCGCCGACCCTGATGCGGCTTTCGCCGGAGCGCTTTCAAAGGCGGCTCGGCCGCACGCCGGAACAAAGGAAGGTGATCGACGCGCTCTTCGGCCATCCCACGTTCCGAAAGCTCTGGGACTGGATCGGCAAGTGCGAAGGAAAACGCGCGGACCACGGACCCATCAAGTTGCGTGTCGGCAGGACCTTCAGCGATGGCGTTCAGACCTTCGGAGAGTTCAATCAAACTCGCGGCATTTTGACGATCAATCCCATGTTTCGGGAGGCCGGGATACGCGTGGCCAGGAAGAGTCCGCAGGAGTTGGCCGACACCGTCGTCCACGAACTCATTCACGCGGCTTCGTGGGCCTTGCGTACCGGCAAATGCCCCGGACAACGAGAGCCCCTGCCGCAGACGGAAAACCTTGTGGACGAAAAGGACCGCAGGCTCATCGAACCCGAACAGGAAGGCTTGAAACCTACGGAGCGTTTGTCACTTGGCGAGGAGTTGGACCGATTCGAACGGCTGGGACCGAGCGCCAGCGATCCATGCAACTACTTCCTGGACATTGAAGCCGGACCACAGGCAGAGATTGTCGAGATCACCGACGACATCCGGCAAGAAACGGGCATCGGCGGTCCAACCCGGACACGGGTCAATCAGATCCTCCGAAACGAGCTTCGCAGCGCAAGACGGGCAGCCACCCCGGAGGCAACGCTTGCCGCCGCGCCGCTGCTACGCGGATTCATGCGCTGCAGGGACGAGGAATGTGCCAAGCCGCGGCGAAAACGCAAGCTCGCTCGATGCTTCGACGATGTGCTGTCGGCGGATGAACTCGCCCCCGTCGTGCAGCGAGCCGACAAAGGTTCCGCCATTCACCATGCGAAAACGCGTGAAACCGCAGGGAACGGGATGCCGCAGACCATTCAACGTCAAATCAGCCGATACGCAGCGGTGACTGTGAAGGAGGAGCCATGACGTATCAAACCCTGAGTCCGGCTCGTGTTCGTGCTGCGGGATCGACACCATTGCAGCCGAGTGTGGCGAGCGACATCCTGGCCCCGCGAGTGGTCAGCGAAGTCATCGACTCCCCCGGTCGTCCGCTGGACGCCGGTACGCAGCGCTTTTTCAAGCAGACGCTTGGCCATGATTTCAGTCGCGTGCGTGTACACACGGATCACACGGCAGCCGAATCGGCGCGAGCAGTCAATGCATACGCGTACACCGTTGGCCAAGACGTGGTGTTCGGCGCAGGACAGTATTCACCCGAGAGCGAATTCGGCTGCTATCTGTTGGCCCATGAACTGGCGCACACCATGCAGCAAAGATCGCTCGACCTCAGGAGCTCCGCGCGACAGCTACCCATCAATTCGCCGGGTGATGCCTACGAGCACGAAGCTGATGCCTTCGCCGCGAGCGCCCTGCAACGCGCGGCCCGAAAGCCGGCATCATCAAGTGCAGCGCAGCCGTCGCTATCCGCCAGTTCACCCTTCGTCGCGCGCGTTGACTGCTCCACCGTGTCGCAAAGTCTGTGCAAGGGCATTTACTCCTGCGGTCACGGAGGCAGCGGCAGATGCTACTGGGGCGGCACCTATCCCAACAAGCGCTGCATGTGCTTTGGTGCATCGCGTCCGGACGTATCGACCTCGAAAGTACTCGAAGCGCTGTTGATCATCGGTCTGTCACTCGCGCTGCTGGCAACGATTGTCGCGGCACTTCTGGATCCGGAGCCGGTAACCAAACTGGGGCTGGCCGGACTGACTGTGGCGGAGATGGTCGCGCTACTGCTTCTGCTTGGATACAGCCGGGACGAGGTGCGCGAAATGGGGCTGGATCCGGACCTGGTCGCGCAGGTGGACCTGGGTGAAGGCAGCCATGGGGAAGAGGGAGGTACCCGTGTCGCTTGATTCGACTGCGCTTATCGGCGAGGTGCGTGAAGGATGCGGAAGCTCGCCGTTCCAGGGCGTGGCATCGAGGTTTGTCACTGACACCGTGGATTTTGCGTCGGAAACAGAACGCGATGACACAGCCGCCCGGGTGAAGACCACTGATCCCGTTTTGCTGTACTGGAGTCGGTCATGAGTACGGGCGCCCATTGCAGGCAGTTTGCACGCCCGGTCCCGGCTGGCACCGTGGTCGGGAGCCTGTCCAACGGGCATACGTCGCCACATCTGCCACCGCTGGTCGGCATCCACGCCACAACGCTGCACATTCAGGCGAAGCCAATGATCGGCGCGCCCGATGACGCCCATGAGCGCGAGGCGGATGCGGTCGCCGATTCGGTGATGCGCGCATCCGATGACGTACATGCGTGCCCGGGCTGCATGAATTCGGCGAAGGATGATGACGCAACCCTCCGCCGCCAGACGAGCAGCCCGTTCAGCATTGGCGAGGGCGTGGTCGAAGAGGACGAGGAAGTGTCGGTGGATGCGGAAACGGTCCGCACCAAGCCGGCCACGGGCCCGCGACCGATCGTCTCGCCAAGTATCGCCGGGCGCATCGCTGCCCTGCGGAGCGGCGGACAGCCACTGCCTAATTCGGTGCGACACTTCATGGAACCTCGCTTCGGCCATGACTTCGGCAAGGTTCGGGTGCACACCGGCAGCATGGCGAGTGCGACCGCGAACAGCCTCCGCGCACGTGCGTTCACCATCGGCCGCGATGTCGTCTTTGGCCACGGGCAATTCTCGCCGGGCAGCGCGGAAGGCCGGCGACTGATCGCCCACGAACTGACGCATGTGGTGCAACAGGGGCATGCTCTGCCGCGTGCGCGTCTGTCGGCGCGCGCCGCGACCGCGACGCCCCCCGCACCTGCGGCGACGACCCACGAGGCCGATGGCGCAGTGATCCGACGCGTTGCCTGGTGGCCCAACAGGCCGACCGGAAGATCCTCTCGCCCTTGGGGCTCATCGGGGCCCGTGGGCCGAATACTGCGCGGCGAGACGGATGCCGGCACCGCGCTCGACATCTGGAGCCCCGCCGATGGCACCACCTACTGGTGCCACGGTTACACCTTCGGCGGCTCGAGTGCGCGCGGTGGGCCCTATTCAATCTGGGGCAGCGACGTGCCGACCGTACTCAATGACGACGGCTGGAAGCAAACCTACTCCTGCATGGCGCAGCCGGCCGACATCCTCGTGTTCCGGGACGATGCGGGCCAGGTCACCCACTCGGGGATCATTCGTTCGGTGTCAGCGCCGGGCGGACGGGTGGATGACGCCGCCAGCACGGTGGAATCCAAATGGGGCGCGGGATCGCACAACACGAGTTCGTGGGCGAGGAATGCCGGCAGTTACGGGAAGTACACCTGTTACTCGAAAGCGCCGCTGACCGGCGTTTGCAGCGGCAAGGGAGCGAACGAGTCATGAGCGGCGGGTCGGCTGGACACATGCTGTGTGACGACCTCATGAGCGCATCGCGTGACGCCGCCTATCGCGCGATGAGTTTCGTGGCGCAAGCGGGCGGCCCGCGTATCGCAGGTTCGCCCGACGACCGCACGAACCTCATGGCCCAGCGCGCGGGCATGCATGCCTGGCTGGCGGCGCAACCCGATCGGGCGCGGCTGGAATCGGACTATCTGCAGTTCCGCAAGGAGTGGTCGCCGATATTCAAGGACTGACGCCGGCAGGCCCGGCGAAACGATGGGCGCGAGGAGCATGGACATGACAACCTACACGTACCGGGGCGGCAAGAAGCTGAGCCTCGAAAAGCGACCGGATGCATTCGTCTCGCGGGCACTGCCCGACACGCTGCGCTCGGCCGGCATTGCGGACGATGCCGAACAGGTCTCGTCCGCCTCGTCCCGAGTCAACACACGGGCCCAGGATCTGGAAGTGCTGATGGCGCAGGCGCGGGGAGTTGCCCCGACCCATCATGCCTACACCGTCGCCGATACCCACCAGGACTTCCTGATCACCGACCGCGTCTTCGTCACCTTCAAGCACCCACTGAGCGACGAGCAGGTGGCCGAATTCGCCGGGCGGTATGGCCTGATGCTGTGCGAGCGCTATTCGGAGCGGGATTTCCTGTTCCAGCTCACCCAGCACACCGGCATGAACCCGGTCAAGCTGGTGGTGACGCTGACCGAGAACGAGCCGCTGGTGGAGTTGGCGGAGAACGACCTCAACTATGTGGTCAACAAGTACGCCCTGGTGCCGCCGAGTGATCCGGGCTACATCCGCCAGTGGCATTTGCACGGCCATTTTGCCCATCCCGAGGTCGACCCGCGCGCCAATGCGCGCTGCGAACCGGCGTGGGCCCTGCTCGACGGCTTCGGCAGTCCGGAAGTGGTGATCGGCATCACCGACGACGGTTGCAAGCTCGACCACCCCGATTTCGACTCTGCGGGCAAGTTCGCGGGGTGGGGCTATTTCAGCGGCACCCGCCTGGTGACCAGCGACGACATCGACGCCCAGCCCGCGGGCATGTATCAAACCGGCGCCAATCACGGCACCTCCTGCGCCGGCGTCAGCGCCGGTGAGGTCGATGGGGTACTCAGCGTGGGGGCGGCGCCCGGCTGCCGGTTGTTGCCGATCAAGTGGGAGTCGCAAGGGCCATCGCTGCTGGTCAATGATTCCAAGCTCCTCACCGCACTCGGCTTTGTAGGCAGCAAGGTGGATGTGCTGTCCAACTCGTGGGGTGCCGTTCCGCGCTTCCTGTTCGCTTCGGTAGTGATCAACCGGATCAAGCAACTGGCCATCGGCGGCGGGCCGCGCGGGCGCGGCATCCTGTTCCTGTGGGCAGCGGGCAACGAGAACTGCCCCATCCTTCACGATGCCGCGCAGGACGTGCCCTACACCCACGGCTGGGTACCCGAGGGCGGAAGCTGGCGATGGGGCGGCGTCGACACCAGCCGACACTTCGAGAACAACCTGGCCGACCTTCCCGGCGTGATGCATGTGGCCGCGCTGGCCAGCACCGCCCGCCGCAGTCACTATTCCAACTACGGCACCGGCATCGATCTGTGCGCGCCGAGCAGCAACAGTCACGCCTTTTTCCGCATGCACGTCCCGGGCCTGGGCATCACCACCGCAACCGGCGAGAGCCCCAGCGTGACCGAGGAATTCGGCGGCACCTCCAGCGCCACCCCGCTGGTCGCCGGCGTTGCGGCCCTCGTGCTGTCGGCCAATCCGGCACTGAGCGCAATGGAGCTGGCGGCGGTCCTGCGCCGCACCGCGGCCAAGGATCTGGATGAGACACCCTACGCGCGCACCCCGCCGGCGAGCTACGACCCCGATACCTCATGGGACGTGTCGCCGGTCGCCCCCTTCGACAGCGGTGCGTTCCAGGATCTCGGCCATGCCGACGGCAGCTGGAGCCCGTGGTTCGGTCACGGACGGGTGGATGCCGAGCGCGCCGTGGCGCTGGCCCGTCAGCTGCGCGGCGACGCCGCACCCACGCCCGCGCCGGCCCCCGACGGACACTACCGGTCGCAGCCGGCGCTGGCGATCCCGGACAACCGTGCCGAAGGCATCGCCGACGCGGTGGATGTCACCGCCGAGGGCAAGGTGAACTTCCTGCGGGTTGCGCTGGAGATCCGCCACACCTATATCGGCGACCTGGTGGTCACCCTCGCCTCGCCCTCCGGTCGCGAGGTCGTGATGCACGATCGCAGTGGCGGCGGCAGCGACAACCTGGTCGGCACCTGGGACGCGTCCACCCTGCCCGCATTGCGCCATTTCGAGGGCGAGCAGGCGCGCGGGCCGTGGACGCTGAAAGTACGCGACCTCGCGGCAGTCGATAGCGGACGGCTGGAAGCGTGGTCGCTCGAGATCGGGGTCGTCGTGCCGGCGCCGCACATCGTCGTCGACGAGACGCCGGGCATCCGCATCCCGGACAACCGCAGCGCCGGCATCGAACGGACGCTTGCGGTCGCGGAGCAGGGACTGGTCGGCGACATCGAGGTGACGGTGGACATCACCCACACCTACGTCGGCGACCTGCGCGTTCGCCTGCGCTCGCCCACCGGCATCGAGGTCACGCTGCACGATCGCAGCGGGGGCGGTACCGACAACCTGCGGGCGACCTACACCTCGACCGAGGTGGCGGCGCTGCGGGTCTTCCGTGGCGAACCCTGCGCCGGCGAATGGACGCTCGCGGTGCAGGATCTCGCCGCGCGCGACGTCGGCAAACTGAACCGCTGGGCGCTCGACATTCACTGGGTCGCACCGGCGCCGCGGCGTGCGAAGCCGAGCACGACATCGGCAAAGCCCGCCAGGAAGGCGACGAAGGCCGCCGCCGAGAAGCCGAAACGCAGCAAGACCAAACGTGCCAGGGCAATGGCCTGACCGGGACAAGCTCATGAGCGGATTCAGCCAGTCTCCCCGCCTCGTCAAGGCCGGCATCGTGTTGATCGATCCGGGCTCCGCGCAGGTGCGGCGCGTGATCGCGCTGCAGTACAACCCGGACACGCTCACCCGCACGCTGCAGGCCCAGCACATCGGCGAGGGCGCGGAACGCTCCGAAGCGCTGCGCCTGAAGGGTCCGGCGGTGGAGACGTTCAAGCTCGAGGCCGAGATCGACGCCGCCGATCAGCTCGAATTCCCGGACCAGCACCGCAGCGCGGTCGAAGCGGGCATCGCGCCGCAACTGGCCGTGCTCGAGTCGCTGATCAATCCGAGCACGGCTGATCTGCGCGCCGGCCAGGCGCTGGCCGCCGCCGGTACGCTGGAGATCGCGCCGATGGAATCGGCGCTGGCCATCTTCGTGTGGGGCGCCAACCGCATCGTGCCGGTACGGGTGACCGACTTCTCGATTACCGAAGAGGCCTTCGATCCCTTGCTGAACCCGATCCGCGCCAAGATCAGCCTCGGGCTGCGCGTGCTGTCGATCGACGACCTGGGCTTCGATCACAAGGGGGGCGGGCTGTTCATGGCCTATCTGCATTCGCGCGAGAAGCTGGCTTCGAAGGCGTCCACCTTCGGCTTCGATGCGTTGGGAATCGGAGGCTTGCCATGACCGATCCGCTCAAGGCCTTCATGCAGGCCAATGCGCTCGCCACCCCGACTTTCCCGGCCGACAGCCGCTACTACGGGCTGGACACCGCGCAGTGGATACGCCCCGACGGCGAACCGGTGAGCTTCGTGCGCCGCCGCTTCATCCCGCCACCGGAAAACTTCGCCACGCTGAGCGAGCATCGCGTCGAGGTCGGCGACCGCCCGGACAATCTGGCCGCGAAGTACCTCGACGACCCGCAGCAGTACTGGCGGCTGTGCGACGGCAACGGCGTGATGCACCCCAACGAGCTGGTCGACACGGTCGGCCGCCGGCTGCGCATCACCTTGCCCGAAGGGGTGCCCGGAGGCACGGATGTCTAGCGCCATCCACCTGAGCCTGCTGATCGGGCCGATCGTGCCCATCCCGGTGCCGGCGATGATGATCGACGCACTCGAATCGGTCAGCGTGACCACCGCGGCCGGCACGCGCAGCGGCTTTCAGCTGCGCTTCAAGGTCAACAGCCGATCGGAACTGAACACCATCTTTCTGATCGCCGTGGGCCAGAACACCAGCGTCGGCACGCCACCGCTGCGCGTGGTCCTGATCGTGACCCTCGGCGGGCGGCCGCAGCCGCTGTTCGACGGCGTGGTGACCAATGTCGAAGTGCAGGCCGGGCAGTACAAGCAGCCCGGCAGCATCACCGTGACCGGCGAGGACCTGACCAAGGTCATGGACCTGATCGACTTCAGCGGCCTGCCCTACCCGGCCATGCCGATCGAGGCGCGGGTGGCGCTGATCTGCGCCAAGTACGCGGCCTTCGGCATCATTCCGCTGCCGATCCCTGCGTTCTTCCCGGATGTGCCGATCCCGGTCGAGCGCATCCCGGCGCACAAGGGCACGGACCTGGCCTATCTGCAGCAGCTGGCCGAGGAAGTGGGCCATGTGTTCTACATCGAGCCGGGCGAGGCACCGCTGACCAACATTGCCTACTTCGGTCCCGAGATCAAGGTCGGCCCGCCGCAACCGGCGCTCAACATCGACATGGATGCGCACACCAATGTGGAGTCGCTGAACTTCAGCTTCGACCCGACCAAGGGCGTGCTGCCGATCGTGTTCATCCAGAACCAGCTCACCCGGGTGCCGATCCCGATTCCGATCCCGAACCTGAACCCGCTGCAACCGCCGCTCGGTCTGCTGCCCGCGCCCATCGCCAACATCAGGATGATGAAGGACACCGCCAAGCTCAACCCGATGCAGGCGATCTCCCGCGGGCTGGCCGAGGCGAAGAAATCGCAGGACGCGGTCACCGCCACCGGCACCCTCGATGTACTGCGCTACGGCCGCATCCTAAAGCCGCGCAAGCTGGTCGGCGTACGCGGCGCCGGCATCGCCTACGACGGGCTGTACTACGTGAACAGTGTCACCAGCACGCTCAAGCGCGGCGAGTTCAAGCAAAGCTTCAACCTCAGCCGCAACGGGCTGATCTCGATCACGCCGAAGGTGCCGGTATGAAAACCCTCAAGCCCAGCCACGACCCGCACCGGGCAAGGCATAAGACGCCGCGAGGGTCCCATGACTGAAAAGTTCTACGGCAAATATCGCGGCCTGGTGGTCTCCAATATCGACCCCATGCAGCAGGGTCGCCTCCAGGTTCAGGTGCCGGACGTGGCCGGCCTGGCCCCGCTCAGCTGGGCGATGCCGTGCGCGCCGGTGGCCGGCATTCAGAACGGCATGTTCGCGCTGCCCCAACCCGGCTCCGGAGTGTGGGTCGAGTTCGAGCAGGGCGATGCCGACAAGCCGATCTGGGTCGGGTGTTTCTGGGGCAGTGCGGCCGAAGTCCCCGCGCTGGCGCTGGCCACCCCGCCGGTCATGCAGGGCATCACCTTGCAGACCGTCCTGCAGAACGGCCTGACGATCTCGGACCTGCCCGGCCCCACCGGCGGCATCATGCTCAAGAGCGCCACCGGGGCCACGCTGATCGTCAACGACACCGGCATCTACATCCAGAACGGCAAGGGCGCCGCGATCACGCTGATCGGCCCGACCGTGACCATCAACAACGGCGCACTCACCGTGATCTAGGAGCGTCCTGCGATGCCCGGCCCCCTCCTCCATGTCGGCGCAACCGTCCTCTGCGCACACGGCGGCACCGCCAGCGCGACCGCACCCAACCCGCGCGTGCTGGTGAGCGGGCAGCCGACGGTGGTGATGAGCGCGCCGTGGGTCATCGCCGGCTGCCCGTTCAACGTGTCGGGCAGCCCGGTGCCGTGCGTGACCGGGCAGTGGGTGGTGGCGGCCACGCGGGTGATGTCCAACGGCCAACCACTGGTGCTGATGGATAGCCAGGCGGTGTGCGCACCCAACGGCACCCCGCTGCTGCCGGTGGCGGCGCAGACACGGGTGATCGGGAGCTGACCATGACGATCAGCGTTCACTTTCCCTACCAGTTCGACGGCCGCGGCCGCACCCGCGAGGCCGACGAAGCCGCCTGGATCCGTGGCCTGATCGAACAGGTGCTGTTCACCGCGCCGGGCGAGCGCGTGATGCGCCCGGACTTCGGCAGCGGCCTGCGCGAACTGGTGTTCGCGCCCAACAGCCCGGAACTGGCCGCCACCACCCGGTTTCTGGTGCAGGGCGCGCTGCAGCAATGGCTGGGCGAGCTGATCACGGTCGAGGCGATCGATGTGGAGGCGGTGGATTCGCGCCTGTCGGTGACCGTGCAATACGTGGTTCGCCGCACCGAAACCCGCCAGCGCGAAGCCTTCGTGCACGGAGGCGCGGCATGACCGCCTACACCTGCTGCGAAGAAAACCGCCGTGCGGCGGTGGATGCGCACCCGACGCTCAACGGCATCGACTATCTGGAAGTGCTCGACCTCGACGCGCCCACCGGCAGCCCCCGGCAGCGCACGCTGATGATCCGGCTGCTCAAGCCGGCACCGGCGGGGCTCACGCCCGAGAACGTGCGCATCGAAGGCGGCGAGCGCATTCGCCGGGTCGGCATCGAATGGGTCGGCATCGCCAGTGCCCCGCCGGTCGAAGCAATCCCCGCCGAGCAGGCCTGGTTCACCGCCTTGTCCGACGCCAACCACGTATTGCTGGTGCGCACCGATACCGAGGGCGATTTTTCCACCTACCGGCTCACGCTGCTGCAGGGCGGCGACGACGACGCGCCGCTGCCGGACTTCGACCCGCGGCTGTCGGCGATCGAGTTCGCGTTCAAGGTCGAATGCCCCACCGACTTCGACTGCGCGCCACGCCACGACTGCGCTGATGCCTTTAAACCTTTATCCGACATCAATTACCTCGCGCGCGACTACGCCAGCCTGCGCCGCCTGATCATCGATCGCCTGACTCGCCAGATGCCCGGCTGGCGCGACCGCAGCCCGGCCGATCTGGCCACCACGCTGGCCGAACTGATCGCCTATGTGGGCGATCTGCAGCACTACCGGCTCGACGCGATCGCCACCGAAGCCTACCTGCACACCGCACGCCGGCGCAGCAGCCTGCGCCGCCACGCGCTGCTGGTGGATTACGCCATGCACGAAGGCTGCAACGCGCGCGCCTGGCTGCATCTGCAGGTCACCGGCGCTGCCTTCCCGCTGCCGACGGGGCTGCGTTTCCTGACCAGGGTGCCAGGCGTGCCGCCGCGGGTGACACCCGATTCGCCCGAAGAGCGCGACGCCATGCAGGCCGTGCCGCTGGTCTTCGAACCGATGCACGAGGCCACGCTGCGCATCGAGCACAACGATTTCGACTTCTACACCTGGGGCGACGCGCGCTGCTGCCTTCCGGTCGGCGCCCGCGCCGCGACCCTGCTCGGCCACTGGCCGGATCTGGCGTCCGGCGACGTGCTGATCTTCCGCGAGATGATGGGGCCGCTGAGCGGCGCCGCCGAGGATGCCGATCCGGCCCATCGCCATGCGGTGCGGCTCACCGACGTGCGCGCCTTCGACGGCGCCGCACCGCTGACCGATCCGCTCGACGACACCGAAATCACCGAGATCCGCTGGCATGCCGACGACGCGCTGCCCTTCCCGCTGTGCCTGTCGAGCGAGACCGACAAGGCCCATGGCAGCACCCTGATCACTCAGGTGAGCATCGCGCTCGGCAACAACATCCTGGTCGATCACGGTCGCAGCATTGCCGACGAGGCCCTCGGCAGCGTGCCCGAAGCGCACCTGCACTTCGCCACCGCCGGTGGCGACCCCTGCCAGCGTGCCGCGCCCGAACCGCTGCCGCCGCGCTTTCGCCCGCTGTTGGCCGATGGCCCGGTGACCCGCCAGGGCACGATACTGAAGACCATCGTCGAACACGGCCTGCGCCGCAGCGAACGGCTGCCCTTCGACCGCGAGGCCCCGGCGCGCGCCGCGCTCCAATGGCGCACCGCCGACGCCGTTCCGGCGATCACGCTGGAGAGCACCCTGGGGACCAGCACCGAGCCATGGACGGCGCGCCGCGACCTGCTGTTCAGCCGCGCCGCCGACACCCACTTCGTGCTCGACACCGAGGACGACGGTAGCGCCCGGCTGCGCTTCGGTGACGACACCCATGGCCGCCGGCCCGACACCGGCACCGCCTTCGCCGCCAGCTACCGCATCGGCAACGGCCCGCAGGGCAACGTCGGCGCCGACGCCATCACCCACGTCGTCACCACCGACGGGCGGATCGAGACCGTCACCAATCCGATGCCCGCCACCGGCGGCGTGAGCCCGGAGACCACCGCCGAAGTGCGCCGCCACGCGCCGCACGCCTTCCGCACCCAGGAGCGCGCGGTCACCCCGGCCGACTATGCGGAAGTCACCGAGCGCCTCGCCGGGGTCCAGCGCGCAGCCGCCAGCCTGCGCTGGACCGGCAGCTGGCACACCGTGTTCGTCACCGTCGACCGCGAGGGCGGCGATCCGGTGGACGCGGCCTTCGCCACCACCGCGATCGAGCATCTGGACCGCTACCGCATGGCCGGCCACGATCTGCGCATCAGGGATCCGATCCACGTCTCGCTCGAAATCGACCTGCTGGTATGTGTCGATGCCGGCTACTTCCGCAGCAATGTGCGCCGCGGCCTGCTCGAGGTGCTCGGTGCACACAGGCGCGCCGACGGCACCCGCGGCCTGTTCCATGCGGACAACTTCAGTTTCGGCCAGACCGTCTTCCTCAGCCCGCTCTACGCCGCCGCCCGCACCGTGCCCGGCGTCGCCTCGGTGCAGGTCACCCGCTTCCAGCGCCAGGGCCACGAAGACCCGAAACCGCTGGCCGACGGCTTCATGGCCCTGGGCCGGCTGGAGATCGCGCGGTTGGACAATGACCCGAATTTCCCCGAGCACGGCGTGCTGCGCCTTGAACTGCACGGAGGCAAATGATGAGCACCTTGCGTCCTCTGCCGGACACCCGCTGCGATTGCTGCGCCGGCGTCGGGGCCGATACGCCGCGGCGGATCGACAACCCGCCCGGCCTGCCCGCCATTTCCTACCGCATCGGTCGCCACGGCGATTTTGTCGACTCGATGCGCGCCCGCCTGTCCGCCGCCGACACCCCCGCGCTGGCGGCGCTGAGCACCCGCGAAGCGAGCGACTTCAGCCTCGCGATCACCGATGCGCTGGCCATCTCGCTCGACGTGCTCGGCTTCTACACCGAGCGCTACGCCCAGGAACACTACCTGCGCACCGCCACCGAACGCCTGTCGGTGCGCGAGATGGCGCGCCTGATCGGCTACCAGCTCGCACCCGGCGTCGCCGCCGGCACCCACCTCGCCTTCACCCTGCAGGCCACCCCGGGCGCGCCGGGCGAGCCCATCGTCATCCCGGTCGGCACCCGGGTGCAGAGCGTGCCGGGCCAGGACGAGCAGGCGCAGAGTTTCGAGACCGTCGCCCCGACCCCGGCGCGTGCCGAATGGAACGCGATTGCGGTGCAGACCACGGTGCCGTGGCGCCCGCAGTCGGGCGACACCGAACTGTGGCTCGATGGTCTGGCCACGCAGTTGCAAGCAGGCGATGCGATCCTGATCGTCGGCAATGAACGTATCGGCACCCCCGACAGCGAACACTGGGACGTGCGCGTACTGGCCGGGGTCGAGCCCGACAACGCCAATGGCCGCACCCGGGTGTTCTGGAATCACCCGCTGGGCAGCGCCTTCCCGAGCATGAGCCCGGCTGCCATCGGCGTGCAGGTCCATGCCTTTCGCCAGCGTACCGCGCTGTTCGGCCACAACGCACCCAACCCCAACCTGATGGGCAACGACGATTCCAACGTGGCCCAGTTGATCGACAAGAGCACGTCCAGTAACTGGCAATGGAAAAATTTCGAACTCAACCCGAACGCCGTCGATCTGGACACCGACAACGCCAGAATCACCGCCGGCAGCTGGATCGCGCTGGTATCCAACCAGCCGGGCCTGGGCAGCGCCGAGCTCCCCGGCTACACCGAGCTCTATCGCGCAAGCAAGGTCATCCACCGCAGCCGCAACGCGTTTGCGATCGCGGGCAAAATCACCCGTATCACCCCCGACACCACCGAGAACCTCACCGCCACCCGCTTCCCGCTGCGCCGCACCCTGGTGCTGGCCCACAGCGAACGCCTGGCCACTGTGGATACGCCCATCGTGTACCCGGTGTATGGCGATGCGCTCACCCTCGGGCGTCGAGTCGAAGGCCTGCTGCCCGGCCAGCCGATCGCGCTGTCCGGCCCGCGCCAGCGCATCGCCATCGCGCCGGGGGCCACCGGCCTCGCGCTCGGCCTCGACGAGGGTGGCAGCGCCGCGCTGACCGAGGGCGACGAGCTGTTGATGCTGGCGCCGGCGGCCCGGCTGTTCGGTGCCACCCCGGTCGCACTTGGCGCCGAGGTCTTCGCCGCGCAGATCGGCAAGGCCGGGGTGACGCTGCGGCTCACGCTGCTGGATCGCGATGGGCGCCGCGGCACGCTGACCGCCAAGGGTAGCCAGCTCCGCCTGGCGGACAGCCGCAAGGACGATCCCCAGGTCAGCGAGATCGCCTTCATCGCCACCGCCGGCGACCCGATCGTGCACGACCGCGATCACACCCGGCTCAGGCTCGATGCCCCGCTGCAGCAGGTCTACGCTCGCGCCGGCTTGCGCATCAACGCCAACGTCGCTCCCGCCACCCATGGCGAAACGGTGGAGGCGATCCTTGGCAGCGGTGACGGCAGCGTACCCGATCAGCGCTTTGCACTGGGTCAGAGCCCACTCACCTTCGTCAGCGCCAACACCCCGAGCGGGCGCGCGTCCACGCTCGAACTGCGGGTCAATGAGGTGTTGTGGACCGAAGTCCCCACCCTGCACGCCGCCCTGCCCGACACCCGCGTCTACGCCACCACCCAGAACGACGACGCGGTCACCACCGTGCAGTTCGGCGATGGTCTCGAAGGCGCGCGCCTGCCCAGCGGCGAGAGCAACCTGCGAGTGCGCTACCGCAAGGGGATCGGCGCCGCCGGCAATCTGGCCGCGGGCAAGCTCACCACCCTGCTCAGCCGCCCGCTGGGGGTCACCGCGGCGATCAACCCGGAGCCGGCGACCGGGGGCGAAGATGCCGAAACCCTGGCGCGTGCGCGCGACAACGCGCCGCTCACCGTGCTCACGCTGGAGCGTGCGGTGTCGATCGACGACTACGCCAACTTCGCGCGCGCCTTCGCCGGCATCGACAAGGCCCATGCGCTGTGGATTCCGGCGGGGCCGGCGCGCGGCGTGTTGCTGACCATCGCCGGGGTCGATGGCGCCGACGTGCCGGAGAGCAGCGATCCCTACCAGAACCTGCGCGACGCCCTCACCACCCATGGCGATCCGCTGGTGCCGCTGCGCATGCTCAATTACACCGACGCCCGCTTCCGCTGCCGGCTGTCGATCAAGGTGTTGAGCGAATTCGAGACCGATCCGGTGTTGGTCACGATCGAGGCCACGCTGCGCGAGCACTTCGGCTTCGCCCGCCGCGCCTTCGGCCAGACCGTGTCGGTCGACGAAGTGGCCGCCGTGGCCCAGGCGGTGCGCGGTGTCGAGGCGGTGCACGTGACCCGGCTGTATCGGCTCGGGAGCCCGCCGGCACTGGTGCCGCGCCTGTTCGCCAGCGTGCCGGTGGCCTCGCTCACCACCCTGCCGCAGGCCGCCGAACTGCTCACCGTGGACGACGCCCCGATCGAACTGGAGGTGCTGCCGTGAGCTTCGACGCCCAAGCCCTGTTCGACCTGTTGCCGGCCATCCATCGCATCCGCGATGCCGAACTGGCGCGCGCCGGCGGTCTGCAACGCGGCCCCCTGGAAGAGCTGATCACTGTGCTGGCCGAGCAGATCGGCGTCGCCGAAGAGAGCCTCGACCAGCTTTACGACGACCTGTTCATCGAAACCTGCGCCGACTGGGTGGTGCCCTACATCGGCGATCTGATCGGCTACCGCAGCCTGCATCGGGTGGCGCCGGGGGCATCGAGCGCGCGTGCCGAAGTCGCCCACACCATCGCCTTGCGCCGGCGCAAGGGCACCGCGCTGGTACTGGAACAGCTGGCGCGCGATGTCACCGGATGGGACGCGTGCGCGGTGGAGTACTTCCAGCGCCTGTGCGCCACCCAGTACATGAATCACCCCCGGCTCCACAACCTGCAGTCGCCCGACCTGCGCAGCGGCGAGGCGCTCGAGTGGATCGCCACCGCCTTCGAAACGGCCAACCGCACCGTGGACGTGCGTCGCATCGAGTCCGGGCGCGGCCGCCACAACATCCCCAACGTGGGCCTGCACCTGTGGCGCATCCAGGCCTGGCCGCACCGCGAATCGCCGGCCGCACGCGAGGGCCCGCGGCGCTATCGGGCCAGCCCGCTCGGCCACGACCTGCCGCTCTACAACCGTCCGCGGGCCGAAGACGACATCACCCACCTGGCCGAACCGGACAACGTACCGTGGCCGCTGTCGCGCCGGCGTCTGGGCACCCATCTGGCGCGTCACTACGGCGAGCGCGCGAGCGCCGGCGAGCCACTGGACAACCCCGAGCCGGCGCTGATCCTGATGATCGATGGTACGGTGATCGAACGCGACCGGATCCACATCTGCAACCTGGCCGACGATGGCGGCAGCTGGATGCACAGCCCGCCGCCCGCCGGCATACACGCCATCGATCCGGTACTGGGCCGCATCGCGCTGCCGCCGGATGCCCCCGACCCGGCCGATGTGCGCCTGACCTGGCACGAGGGCTTTTCCGCCGCCATCGGCGGCGGCGAGTACGAGCGCGGCGACAGCCTGCCGCTGCCGCCGGAGACCGCCACCGTGGTGCGCGTGCCGGACGAGCATCCGACCCTGGCGGCCGCCCTGAGCGCGATTGCCGGCAACGGCGTGATCGAGATCACCGACAGCAGTCGCTACGCCGAAACGCTCGCCATCGACATCGTCGCCGATGGCAGCGTGGAGATCCGCGCCGTCAATGGCCGCCGCCCCCTGCTCGCGCTGGGCGGGCTGAGCATCAGCGGTGCCGCGAACAGCGCGTGCACGCTCAACGGTCTGCTGATCGCCGGCGCAGCGCTGGTCGTACCCGATGCCGCGGGCAATGCGCTGGCACGGCTCGATCTCGTCCACTGCACGCTGGTGCCGGGTATCGAGCTCAACCCGGACGGCAGCCCGGTGCAGCCGACCGCACCGAGCCTGCAACTGGCCATCGCCGGACTCGAAACCGGAATCGAGCGCTGCATCGTCGGCGCCATCCGCAGCCACGAGCGTGGCAGCGTGCGCGCCACCGACAGCCTGATCGACGCCACCGCGCGCGACGGCGTGGCCTTTGCCGCGGCGGACGACGAAGCCCCCGGCGCGGCGCTGTCGCTGATCGCGTGCACGGTGATCGGCAAGCTGCACACCGCCGAGGTCGGGCTGATCTCCAACAGCATCCTGCTTGCCGCGCTGGCCGAGGGCGACACCTGGACCACGCCGGTGCGTGCGGCACGCAAGCAGATCGGCTGCGTGCGCTTCTCGTGGCTGCCGTTCGAGTCCATCGTGCCCACCCGCCACCGCTGCCAGCCCGATTCCGCCGCGAGCGCGCAGCACATCGCGCCGCGCTTCAGCTCCTTGCACTACGGCACCCCGCCCTACGGCCAGCTCTCCACCGCCACGCCGGCGCAGATCGTGCGCGGCGCCGACGACGAGAGCGAGATGGGCGTGTTCCACCACCTCTACGGCGCCCAGCGCGAAACCAACCTGCGCATCCGGCTCGCGGAATATCTGCGGGTCGGGCTGCGTGCCGGCGTGTTCTACGAATCCTGAGGGAGTCCACATCATGAGTTTCGATCTGAGCCGCATCCGCTTCGACGCCCGCGAGGACTTTCTCGGGGTCGTCATGCAGCAGGGCCGGGTCCAGCTGGACGCCGACTGGAACGAATGGGTCGCCCAGCTGGCACGCCGTCTCCAGGCCGGCACCCTGGACACCTTCGGCGGCAACGTGGTGCCACGTATCACCCCGGACGGCTTTCGCATCGAGGCGGACGGCGGTGAGCTGAGCATCGGCGTCGGACGCATCTATGTGGACGGCCTGCGGGCCGAAAACCACGGTGCCGCTCCGGACGAGTGGGAGCCCCGCCTGGCCGAGCTGACCGGCACCACGGCGCTGAACTACAGCGCGCAGCCCTATTACCCCGACCCGCCCGCCCTGCCCGACGGCGGCCCGCATCTGGTGTATGTGGACGTGTGGCAGCGCGATGTCACCGCACTGCAGGTGCCGGATCTGGTCGAGAAGGCGGTGGGCGTCGACACCACCGGGCGCCGCCAGACGGTATGGCAGGTCAAGGTGCTGCCGGGTCGGGGCGACATCGGCTGCGCCACGGCGGACGAGGACATTCCCGACTGGCAGGCCACCATCGCGCCGTCGGCGGGGCGTCTGAGCACGGCCACCGGCACCCCCGACTTCGAGTCCAACCCCTGTCAGGTGCCACCGGCGGCCGGTTACCTCGGGCTGGAGAACCAGCTCTACCGGGTCGAGGTGCACACCGGCGGCGCGCTCGGCACGGCCACCTTCAAGTGGTCGCGCGACAACGCGACGGTCGCCTCGCGGGTGACCCACATCAACCCGGCGCGCGACCGGATCACGGTCGAGAGCATCGGCCGCGACGATGTGCTGCGCTTCCACGACGGCGACTGGGTGGAAGTGACCGACGACTGGCGTGAGCTGAACAATCTGCCCGGCGAGCTGCGCCGCGTCCGGGTGGCCGGCGGGGTGGACGAAACCGCCCGCACGCTGGAATTCGACATCGCACTGCCGGCCGGGCGTTTCCCGACCAACGCCCAGCAAGCCACCGATCCGGGGCGCAACACCCGCGTGCGGCGCTGGGACCAGTCCGGCCAGGTACGACGCGAGGACGGCACCGCGGTACAGAACCTGAACGACCCGCTGGCGAGCGGCGAGATCACCATCCCGGCGGCGGGTACGCGGCTGTTCCTCGAGCACGGCATTCTGGTCGAGTTCGATATCGATCCGGCCGGGGGCGCGTTCAGGAGTGGCGACTGGTGGGTGTTCGCCGCACGCAGCGTGGATGCGAGCATCGAGGTCCTGGACCGCGCCCCGCCGCTGGGCATTCATCACCACTACGCGCGACTGGCGACCGTTTCTTTTCCCGACGGGGAAACCGACTGCCGCACGCTGTGGCCGCCGATCGCCGAAGGCGAAGGCTGCGATTGCACGGTGTGCGTCAGCGCCGAGGGCCACAACAGCGGCGCCGCGACGCTGCAGCAGGCCATCGACGGCATCAAGGAGACCGGCGGCACCATCTGCCTGGGTATCGGCAGCTATGACATCGGCACCGGGCTGAATGTGGACGACGCGCGCTCGCTGCGCATTCGCGGCCAGGGCTGGGCCACCCTGCTGGTCGGCAGCGCGCCTGGCGGCATCCTCGACATCACCGACAGCATCGGCGTGGCACTCGAGAACCTCACCGTGATCGGCTCGGCGGCGAACGCGGGCACCACCAGCGTGATCGGCGCGCGCAACGTGGTCGACCTGCGCGCCGAACATCTCAACATCGTCGGCCTGGCGGTGGGCGACGGCACCAGTGTGGGCATCGGCCTGTCCGGCAACGTGCTCGGCCCGAGCATCACCGATTGCGCCATCGTTGCCGAGCGCGGCATCGCCACCGTCGCGGGCGGCGACCGCAACTACGTGCTCACCGGCGAGTTGCGCGCCGCGCGCAACCTGTTCTTCTGCAGCCAGCGTGCGGTCAGCTTCGATGGCACCAGCCTGCATTTCGGTACCACCCGCATCGAGAACAGCCTGATGCTGGTCGGCAACCAGGGGGCCATTGTCGCCACCGGTGCGGTGCTGCCCGGCTCCACTTTCGGTGTCGCCGACAACGTGATCTACACCGCCGGCGACGGCATTCGCGCCGGCGTGGACGGTCTGGCCGTCGAGCGCAATGAAATCTCCGGCTTCGGCGAGCGCAGCGGCAACGGTATCGTGCTCGAAGAAGGCCTCGACCCGGTCGCACTCGACCGGGTGCGGATCAGCGCCAATCGCCTGCGCAACCTGCAGGGTGACGCGATCGCGATCCTCCAGCGCATCGACAACGCGATCATCTCGGACAACATGGTCGACGGCATGGGGCGCGGCGCACTGGTGATGTCGGAACGCGGTGCCGCCGGCTATCTGGCCGTCACCGGCAATCAGTTCGCCAACCTGGGCCAGGCCCTGGCAAACGTCGCGACCGCCTTCGCCGGCGTACAACTGATCCGGGTGGAACGCGGCGACGTGCTCGACAACCTGATCGCCAATGTCGCGCGCGAGGCGATCGGCAGCCCCGGCATCGACGGCCTGCGCACGGCCGCGGTGGGCCAGTTGCGCATCGCCGGCAATCGCTTCCATGGCATCGGACCGGACCGCATCAGCGGCCCGGTCGCCGCGGCCCACCTGCTGCCACCCTTCGACCGGGTGGCGGTCGACGACAACAGCATGGACCGCATCGCCGACGAAAACCCGAATCTCACCCTCGTCGAGTGGCGGGCGATCGACATCGCACCGGCGCCGGCAGGGGCCGTCACCCATCTCGCGGCCGCCAGCTATTTTGCAGGCGCGGACACCGCCTATCTGATGACCGCCAACCGCATCCTGGCGCTTCCGCTGCGCCCATCCGCGGTCTCCATCCGCGGCAACCAGTTGCGCGGCCACCTCACCCGGGTGCCGCTCAATCAGGTCGCCGCGGTCGATAGCTGCCTGTTCGCCGACAACCACTGCGTAACGGTCGGTGAAGGCGGCAGGGAACCCCTGCTCGGGCAGCTCGGCGCGCGCACCCTCAACGTCAGCAACAACCGGCTCATCGCGCTGGGCGACATCGACACCCTGCATCTGCATCCGCAGCAGAGACTCGCCATCGTCATCGGCAACACCAGCACCGGCAACATCCGGGTACAAGGGGGTACCCCCGTACCAAACGACCTGAGCCTGACCAACATCATCGGGGTCTGAAGGAGAACAGGCATGCCCATCGCAAGCTTCCGTGGCGAGAAAAGCGTCGCCGAAATCGCCGACAAGCTTTACCTTCGGCTCACCCCCAAACAACGCGAGAAAGCCGAAGCGGCGCTGCTGAAGGCCAATCCGCAGCTCAAGGACATCAACAAGTTGCGGCCGGGTACCATCCTGCGCCTGCCCGAGCTCCCTGAGCTGCGCGCCAAGACCAATCGCAGCCTCGACAACCCGGCGGCACAGATCGCCGACACACTGGCCGAGTCCTTGAGCGATTACACCAAGGTCCTTTCCGACCGCTACCAACACGACCAGGAAGCCACCAAGACCCAGATCGCGCTGCTCAACAGCGCCAAGCTCAAGAAGGAACTTGCCGACGCACCGATACTCCAGAAACAGGCGGATGAAGCGCGGAAGACACTGGAGGCGCGCGTCAAAGCCGTCGAGCTACGCCAGGCGGCGGTCGACACCGCGGTCAAACAGGCGTTGAAGGATATCGAGGTTCAGTCGGGTTCCGGTTGAACCGTGACACCCACCACTCTGGAGAACCGACGTGGCAAAAATCGAACAGCTGGAACTGGAAGAATATCGCGACGACATCATTGCCGACGTAAAGGCCCTGGTCGAACGCTATCGCGCAATCTTCGGCTGGGACGTCCCGGACATCGATCAGGACTTCGCGGACCGGCTGATTCTCGTCGAGGTGCGCAAGGCACTGGACGATATCGAAAGGAAGTTGCTGGGCTGACGACTTCTCGGCGGTCACCGTCTGCCCGAGCACGATGCCCACTCCGGACGGTGATCGATGCGTCCGCCACGAAAAGGATAAGCAACAGCGGACCCAATTCGCCTGACCATGGCCACGGAGTGGGCACGCCCACCGCAACCGGGACGGTCACGCTGCCAAACATCCCGACATGCTGCAGGCCGGTGAATGCAGCCAACACCAGAAATGCCGAGTGTTAGACCAAAGCCCAATAGGCAGCGATACGGAGCAAAAGTAGCATGTCCGCAGGTTGATCCGAAACTGCTCCCTGCCTGGAGAAAATGTCATGCGTATTTTTCCACGGGTGATTCTGATGTTGCCACTGCTCGCGCCATTGTCCAACCGAGGCGCGTCCAACCGGGGAGAATGCGAATGACGACAACGGCTAGCGACTCTCTGTGGGAGACCTTTGAGCACACGCCCTCGAGCAGGCAACGGGCGTTCATGCGCTACTTCACCGCAACCCTCGTGGATCTCGTGGTGCTGGGCCTGTTCGTCGAATACTGGGACTACGTCGCTGCCGACTCGTTCACGGTCATCCTGATCGCCTCCGTGCTGTTCCAGGTGCTCCTGAAGCTCACGATTGTCCTGGAGCATCGGGTTGCCGCCTTCTTCAGCGCGAGACCGGGAGGCGTTAACAAGTTCATGCGCTTCTTCAGCGCCTGGCTGGTGCTGTTCGGGTCCAAGTTCGTTATTCTCGAAGCGCTCGTCTTCACCCTGGGCGACCGTTTGCATTTCGGCGGGCCCCTCCATGGGATCGTGGCCCTGATCGTGGTCGTTGTGGCGATGCTCGTCCTCGAAGCTGCCATCGTAAGGCTCTACCGCAGCATGGCCTGACTATGCCGTGCTATCCGAGAACGGCAGACCGTATTCGAGAGCGGCGATGTCCTGCCTGTCCGGCGATGGACGCCATGTCCGTAATTCGGTGGAGCGTGCGGACGGTGGTTATGGCAGGGGCCGCACTGCTCAGCGCCTGCACTACGGTGGGGCCTGACTTCAGGCAACCTGAAGTACCCTGGCTGGACGCCTGGACGGACGGTTCCCTCAAGTCGCTGGCCGTTGACTCGGGAGGTCCACGCAGTACACAGACGCAGGAGTGGTGGCGCAACTTCAACGACCCGGTGCTCGACCAGTTGGTTGCCGAGGCACAGCGCGTGAATCCTAACGTGCGGACCGCCGGTCTGCGCATCATGGAAGCGCGCGCCCAACTCGGGATTGCCGGCAGCACGCTCTACCCGCAAGTTCAGCAGGTCACCGGCGAGGTGCTCCGGGCGGGAGAGAAACGGGCGGGCGCTCGGGACGTCAGCGTGACCTCGTTCGGCGCCGGTCTGCAGGTCGGTTGGGAACTCGATTTCTGGGGCAAGTTCAGCCGCAACGTAGAGGCCGCGGATGCCGCTTATTTCGCCAGCATCGCCCAGTATGATGACCTGCAGGTGCTGATGGCCGCCCAAACGGCCAGCTTCTACTGTTCGATCCGTACGCTGGAGGCGAGACTGGTAATCGCCCGCCAGAATGCAGCCTTGCAAAAGCGCAGCCTGGAGATTACCGAGCGGCTGTACAAGGGCGGCACCGAGTCCGAACTGGATGTGCAACAGGCGACGGCCCAATATCTCGGCACGCTGGCCACCATACCTCAGCTCGAGAGCGTGCTGCGCCAGACGCAGAATGCGTTGAGCATACTGCTGGCCAGGCCCCCGGGCCCGTTGCCTGAAATGGCCGCAGGCAAGGACGTGATCCCGCAGGCTGAGCTGGAAGTCATCGTCGACATGCCGGCCGATCTGCTGCGCCGCCGTCCGGACATCAGGGGAGCGGAAATGCAGCTGGCTGCTCAGTCTGCCCTGATCGGCGTGAGCATGGCGGATCTCTATCCGTCAATATCGCTGTTCGGACTGCTTGGACTGTCGGGCACGTCCGTGCGCGGGTCGCCCAATGTGCTGAGTTGGGGCTTCGGGCCGAGCCTGGTCTGGAACGTCTTCGATCATGGTCGGCTCACCAACACCGTATTGGTCCAGGATGCCCGGTTCCAGCAGCTCTACGAACAATATCAGGATGCGGTATTGCGCGCGGCCCGTGAGGTCGACGACGCCGCCGTCGGCTTCGCCAAGAGCGGCGAGCAGATCGCGCTGCTCGAAGGCGCCGTAAAGGCCGCGCAGCGCTCGCTGGACATCGCCACGATCCAGTATCGGGAAGGGCTGACCGACTTCGAGCGGGTGCTCGACACGCAACGAGTGTTTTTTGGCCAGCAGGACCTTCTCGTCACCAGCCGCGGCAACCTCACGCAGCGCCTGATTGAGCTTTTCAAGGCGATGGGTGGCGGCTGGGAACAGGGGCGAAGCCGGCCCGCCGTGGACGACGAGACGCGCGAAACCATGAGTCGACGCAGTCAATGGAAAGGCCTGCTGTTGGCCCCATTACCGGCGCCTGGCGCTGACGCTCGAACCACCCTTCAGGAACGGCAGCCATGACCCAGAGCGAAGAATCCACCAAACCGGACGAGCCCCCGGCTTTGACTGGAGAAGAATCCACGAAGCCGGACGAGACCCCGCCTCTGACTGGCGAGAAATCTCCACCGCCGGCCACGGCCGGCAAGGGAAGCCGGCGCGGTGCGATCATCGTGCTGGTGTTGATCGTTGCAAGCCTGGCCTGGTATTTCGTTTCCGATCGCCTGTCCCCGTATTCCTCCCAGGCAAGGGTTCAGGCCTTCGTCGTACCGGTGGCGGCCGAGGTGTCGGGCAAGGTGCTGAAGGTGCACGTCAAGAACAACGATGAGGTGCAGCCCGGGCAGCCTCTGTTCGATATCGATCCGACTCAGTACCGTATCGCGCTGCAACGCAGCCGTTCGGACTATGAGTCGGTGCGACTTTCGGTCAATGCCTCGACGGCGTCGGTGGAGGCGGCCAAGGCGTCATTGCAGGCGGCAGTGGCAAGTCGCGTTTACGCACAACAGGATGCGACACGACTGGAACAGATCTTTGCGCAAGATCCAGGCGCGCTCTCTGTCCGCCGCGTCCAGAACGCGCAGGCCAACCGGCTCACGGCCCAAAGTCAGGAGAAGAAGGCCGAGGCGGATCTGCGCAAGGCTCAGGAGACAGCGGGCGAAAGCGGTGACAAGAACGCACAACTGGCGAGTGCCCGGGCGGCGATCGAGAAGGCCGAACTGGATCTCAAACGTACTCAGGTGCTTGCACCCGCCCGCGGTACGGTGACCGACCTGCGCACCGATGCCGGGCAATTCGTGCAGGCCGGCGCGCCCGCGATGACGCTGATCGCCTTTCACGATCTGTGGATCAGCGCCGACATGACCGAGAACAACCTCGGCAACGTCAAGCCGGGTGACAAGGTCGCGATCGTACTCGACGTGATGCCGGGCGAAGTTCTGACGGGGCGCGTACGTAGCGTTGGGACCGGCATCAGCCCCGGCAAGCCGACTCAACCCGGCGCCCTGCCTGAGATCCAGAACAGCCGCGATTGGCTCCGGCAGTCACAGCGATTTCCGGTGACCGTCGAATTCGACCCGTCCGAACGCGAGCGACTGCGTGGAGCGCGAATCGGAGGCCAGGCCGACGTGCTGATCTTCACCGGGGACCACACCGTGATGAACTGGCTCGCCGGGGTCTACATCAGAGTATTGAGCTACTTTTCGTATCTCTATTGAATGCCTATATGAACCGCGCTGACAAAGCGGTACTGCGGTTGGGCGTAGGCTTGGGCCTGTCCGTGCTGATCGCCTACGGATTTGCGCTGCCCCTACCCTTCGTTGTCTGCGTGCTGACTGTGTTGTTGCTGTGCAAACCCGGGCCGCCGATTCCGTTCCTGAAGGGTGCGGTGATGGCCGTTGTCATCGCTGCCCTGCTGGTGGCGGGCGTGCTCATGGTTCCAGTCCTGGAAAACTACCCTGTGACCGGCGTCGTGGTGACCGGCGCAGTGCTCTACGCGGTGTTCTTCGCCGGCGCACGCAGCGCCAGTCCACTAACGATCTTCCTGGTGATCGCCTTTACCTTCATTCCCGTGGCCGGTGTCGCCGATCAGGCCCTGACCACCGTCCTCAGCGTGGCCGTTGGGGTGGGGCTCGGCACAGGCGTTCTGGTCAGCGGCGTGTCACACGTTTTTTTCCCCGACCCGCCGGTGGCCGCCAACACGCCAGCGCCCGCCCCCGTCAGTGCGGAAACGGCAAGCTGGAGCGCCCTGCAGGCTACCTTGGTCGTCATGCCCGTATTCGTGTTGGCGCTGACCAATCCGGCCTTCTATCTGGCGGCCATCATGAAAACGGTGACGCTGGGCCTGCAGGCCGGCGCCACCAACGCGCGTTCGGCCGGACGTGAGTTGGTGGGATCCACAGTGATGGGGGCATGGATGGCGGCACTGGCCTGGCTCGGTCTGTCGCTGCGGCCGAACCTGTGGATGCTGACCTTATGGATGGTGGCTGCGGCGCTCTGGGTGGGTGTGAGGCTATTCCGAGTCAAGTCCACGACTTTCCCCCCGTCGTTCTGGGCCAACGCGCTGGTGACGATGCTGATCCTGCTGGGGCCCGCCATTGAGGATGCTGCCATCGGCAAGGATGTCTACACCGCTTCGGCCACCCGCGTTGCCCTGTTTATCGGGGTAGCGCTCTACGCATGGGCAACGGTGTGGCTGCTTGAACGCTGGCGTGCATCAAGAACCAATCGCGACGCCGGGACGTCGTCGCGGGCAAATGACAAGAGTGCAATGCCACGCTGACCGGTCGCCGCGGCCTACTCTTTCGCCCCGGCCTCCTCCCACAAGGCCCGCCCAAACGCCTTCCATACCGGCCCCCCATGGCTTTCCATGTCCAGCGTTGCACTCTCTTCCATGGTCTGGAGCATCAGCGACGCCAGGCCGAACAGATCGATCCTGGCCTTGAGCGCGAAGTCGACCGGTTCGCCATGGGCGAGCGTGCCCGGCGCCGAGTGGTACGCAAGCGCTTCCCGGGCGAGCGCACGCACCTGCGGCTCATCACTCCAGTCGATCCCCAGGGCAATGCCCTTGCGCTCGATCTCGAGTTCGATCTCCCTGACATTGCGGTCGTAATCCTCAAAGCCTGCCATTGACTGAGCCCATTTGAACACGCTCCGAATGATGCTTCATTTCGGAAAAAGGAAGGTCACCGTAAAACGCAAGCCCCAGTCCGGGCCGCCTGCCGGACGTTCCACGTACTTACGCGCGCCCAGTGCAAAACTCACCGGCTGCTTGCCGAACTTCACCAACTGGCTCGCGGACAGGTTGATCGGCACGGTCCAACGCTCGTTCTCCCAATCGTAGGTAGACTCGGTGTTCAGGCTGAAGGTCGTGTAAGTCCTGGTGGTATATGACAGGAAAGGCTGGACAAAGGAGGCGCTGATGTCGTCGCGGCTATCACTGCCGCCGAATGACCAGATGTGATTGGCCAGCATGCCATAGGTCCAGCCACTGTCCTGTCTGAGTACGACCGCCGTGGGCCCGGCGCCCCACTTCTCGCTGCCGACGGCGTCGTTGGTCGCGGTGGGCAGGAGCAGGACCGGTCCCGCACCCCAGATCCAGCCGCCGCTGGTCGGCGCCTTGGGCGAAAAGAACAGGCTCTGGGTGACATCGCCCAGCCCGGATTCGCTGCTCGCCCCGGCGGCGGGCGCTTGCGCGTCGATGAAGGGGACGATCGTGGGCGAGATCAGATTCCAGTCCTGGCTCAGCGAAGACGGGATGACGGGTTGAACGACGTAGGTGGTTCGATCGGCGTCCCCCGGGCCGATGCCGGTATCCCAATCGACTTTCACCGGGACGCTGATCAGGCTGGCAATCGGGTTGGCAAGCTTCTTCGCCAGTTCGGCGCTGTCGTCGGAACTCTCCTCCGTCTGCTGCGCGGCGCAATTTGATGCGAGTGCGGCCAGCACAAGCGCCACGGCGGTGACGGGCGCGATGCGTGCTCCATGTATCATGGATTTCGATTACCGGTTGTTTATGTTTATGCAGAGCGAGCGTGCACTCCAAAACCTCAGAAACGGAAACCCACACCGACGTAAGCGCCCTGCATTTCCATGTCGAAGAGGAAGCCGTCGTCGTCATAGTCGACGTTGAGATAGCGATAGCCGAGCTTGCCTGAAATGGTCCTGGAGAAGTCGTAGCTCACACCTGCAATGGCCTGCACGGTCGAGTCGGATCCTAGCCCGAAGCCGCCCACATCCAGGTAGCCCATGAGGGTCAGACGATCGGAAACCGGGTGCTGGACACGCACGCCGATGTACGGATCGGTCCATGACTCACGGCCGCTGCGAGAAACCGTCCTCGCGCCGCCGCCGCCGAGCGGGCCGAACAGACTGGCATCGATATCGGCCTCGACATCGAGCCGCATGTAACGCAAACCACTGAGCACATCGACCATGGTCGGACCGGTCGACACGCGGAAGGCGCCGGCAACGGCAAACAGGGTCTGCTCCACGGTGACGTCGGCGTCCACCCTCGAGCTCGCGCCGACGGGCCCTGCCGCGGTCCGGCTCGCGGTTGCCGAATCGGACACCTTCAAGTACTGGGCATCGACCAGGATGCCCCAACGACCGCTGCGGGCCTCGAACGCACCCATCAACGCGAAGTCCAGGACGTCGACGACATCGGAGAATCCCACGTCGAGGCTCGTCTTGGGGAGACTGCCTGACTGAACGTCACCTTTCATCCCGGCCATCCACACATAGGGCGTGATCTCGAATTGCCAGCCCTCGTCCGGGGTGGTCATGGACTGAGCAGAGGCAAACCCGGATCCGCCGATCGTCAGCGCAGCCCCCAGGCATAGGCGAGCTGCAAGACTGCGCGGCGCACAGCGCTTGTGATCACGCGCATCCTGACCGCATTGGGTGGTATCTGTCGTCAAGTTCATGGTCATCCTCCTTTCGTTCGATCGCAAGGATCGAAGGTTGAACAGCAGCCATCATGGTTTCGGGATCGCCGCGTGAATGGCGTCGAGCAGCACCTGCTCGTCGATCGGCTTGAGCAGATAGGCGGCCGCCCCGCCCGCCAGCGCACGGGAACGGGATTCTGGGGTGTCGTGGCCGGTGATCACGACCACCGGTACGCTGTACCCGAGGCGCGCCAGCTGTTGCTGAACCTCGAAGCCGCTCACCCGGGGCATATGCAGATCCAGTACGACGCAGTCGAGGCAGCGGCCTTCCATACCGGCGAGAAAGTCGACGCCGGTCGCAAAGGTCTCGACATTCATGCCAGCCGAACGCAGCAGCCTCTCGAGCGCCCGGCGCACGGAGTCTTCGTCATCGACAACGGCAATGTGGGGCCGCAGGGTGTCCATTGCGCGAACTTAGCAGTTGCGCAAGCGGCCAGTAATTGGCCTTTGGGCTAACCACCCACGGAAGTTCCGCGACCAGGCCGGTGAATTACTTCTCGGGGGTGAGCGAAATGCCCACCCGCGCAGCAAGCAGCACCAGCTCGGGAAGCGAGTGGACGTGCAGCTTCTCGATGATGCGTGCGCGATGCACCTTTATGGTCTTTTCGACCGTACCGAGTTCCGCAGCAGTCTGCTTGTTCAGCCGCCCTGCCACGACGTAGGCGAGAACCTGCAACTCTCTCGGCGTCAGGGTGGCAAGGCGAGCGCGGATCTCGGCAAGCTCGGCGCGCTCGGCACGCGCCGCGGCATCCCTTTCGATGGCAAACCGGGCAGCGTCGATCAGGCGTTCATCCTCGACCGGTTTGGTGAGGAACTCGACGGCCCCACCCTTCATCGCCTGTACCGTGTCGGGCACATCGGCGTGGCCGGTAAGAAATATGATCGGCGGGGGATCGCCCCAGGCGAGCAATGCCTTCTGCAGTTCGAGTCCGCTCAGCCCCGGCATCGACAAGTCGAGCACCAGGCAACCAGCGACATCCGGATCGTAGGCCTCGAGAAATTCCTGTGCCGAAGCGAAAGTCGACGCGGTCAGACCGGCCGACTGCAGCAGGCGCGCGGTCGCCTTGCGCACCGAAAGCTCGTCGTCGACGACAAATACGGTGGAAGTCTGTCCGCTCAAGTCGAATCTCCCGAATGTGCGGGCACCGTAAAGCAGAAGCAGGCACCGCGCCCTGACGAATTGTGAGCTGCCCACAGACGGCCTCCGTGGGCTTCGACGATCCTGCGGCATACCGCAAGACCAAGCCCCAGTCCTTCCGCCTTGCTCGACACGAAGGGTTGGAACACCCGTTCCAGATCCTCCGCGACAATGCCCCGCCCCTGGTCGGTGACGGAGACCTCTACCAGCCCATCGCCACAGATCGCGGACGTGACGCTGAGCCGCCGGTCTTCCACCGGCTCGGCGGACATCGCATCGCAGGCATTGACCACAAGGTTGAGCAGAACCTGCTGCAACTGTACCCGGTCGCCCCTGACGTTGGGCAGATCGGGGGCCAGCGTTGTGTTCACCCCGACGTCTGCATTGAGCATGTCGCTGCGGACCAACCTGAGCACTGCCCGCACCGCTTCGTTCAGGTCGATCGATTCGAGCCGCATTTCGCCCTTCTTGAGCAGCAGGCGCAGGCCCTGGATGACCCCGCCGGCACGCCGGTCGTCCTCGACGATGTCGCGCAGGATCTCGCTGACCTCGTTCAGGTCCGGCGCGTCGCTTGCCAGAAACCGCAACGCCGCCTGGGCGTTGCTGAGAATCGCGGCGAGCGGCTGGTTGAGTTCGTGCGCGAGCGAACCTGACAGTTCGCTCAGCATTGTCACCCGCGACAGATGAGCAAGCTCGTTGCGCTGCAGCTCTATCTCCAGTTCCGTCGCCTTGCGCGCAGTGATGTCGGTGCTGACCCCGAGCACCAGTCGTGCGGTGCCGTCCCGCTCGACGATGGGACGCTTGATCGTCTGCAGCCAGTGGCAGGCCCCGTTGGCGTCGGTGATTCTCTCCTCGACGATGAACTGCTCCCGGCGTGTCGCCAGAACTTCGCGGTCGGCGCGAAGGAAAGCCGCCACTTCGTCGACATCGGGATTGAAATCCGCGTCCGTCTTGCCGATCAGCTCGCGCGGCGTCGTGCCGTACAGATCGGCAACGGTCTGATTGACCAGCGTGAATCGACCGTCAGGGTCCTTCACAAAAATCAGACCGGGATTGATGTCGATAACCTGCCGCAGGAAGGCCTTGTCCCGCCACAGCTGCTCTTCACGTTGTTTGAGTTCACTGAGATCGACGACAGTGGCGAGCAGCGTCTTTCCAGCGGGACCGGGCAACAGGCTGAGGCCGACCTGCAGCGGAAACTTACTCCCGTCCTTGCGCCGCCCCACCACGTCGTCCTCCATCGGTATGCGTTCCGCGGGGTCGGCACAGTCGCGAGCCGTGTCATGGGCTTCCGCCGATCGCAGGTGTTCGGGCAACAGAAGCTCGATCGAGCAGCCGATGAGATCCGGACAGGCGTAGCCGAAGTACGCTTCCACCTGGGGATTGACGTAGGTGATCATGCCCGCCGTGTCCATCATGATCATGCCGCAGGGCGAAGCCTCGACGACGCGCCTGAACCGCTCCTCGGCCCGTTTTCTTTCGGTGATATCGAACAGGACTCCGCGCATTACCCCCTCGGTGCCGTCGACGGCGCCATCGACCCGTCCACGCGCCGTCACCCAGTGTATCTGCCCGTCCGGGAGCAGGATGCGATAGTCATGTTCGTAGCGGGCGCCATCCCGACGCGAAAGCGCCACCGCCTGCAGGATCCCGTCACGGTCCTCGGGATGTACTGCACTCAGGAATCTGGCCAGATCGACCCGCTCATCGGGTGCGAAACCGAATTGCGCAAGACCGTGTTCCGCAAACCAGAGCTCGTCACGATCGATATTCCATTCCCACACCGCAAGGCGTGCGCCCTCCGTCGCCAGCTTCAGGCGCTCCTCGGTCCGATGCAGTGTCGACTCGCTTGTCCGCAGTTTTCGGGCAAGCAGTTCAGAGCGGACCACATCCCGGCTCATGTCGTACGACATCACGGCCGCCAGAGGCGCAAAGAACAGGCTCACGGTGGGCGGCCAGTCGACGACCCCCAACACCACCAGAACCGCTTCCGCTGTTGGGAACAGCACGAAGACCGCGATGCCGCTCCCGACGATCAGTGCCCGCTGCCGCTCCCCACGCCGCCACAACTCGATCGTTGCATCGACCACAAAAACCAGCAGCAGGATCAGGCTCAACTGGCCGACGAGCATCAGCGGATTCGGGACGCCCACGGGGATCGAAACCACATCGCCGAGAAACGAGACCTGCCGCAGATGGGTAATCTCGAGATAGTTGAGATTCTCGCCGACGGCGAAGTTGAGCAGCAACGCAAGCGTGCGGATGCCGAAGACCGACCAGACGAGCCATCGTCGTCCGACCTTCAGATGAAAATGGACGAACCCGGCCACGACCATGATGAGCAGCCAAACCGGCACATGAATCCAGCGCAGCGCGGCGCCATACTCGCCGGGGGTCCGGGCCTGCATCATCCGCAACTCGAGGTACACCATGGCAGTCAGGGCCACGGCGGCCCCCAGCGACAGGAGCAGCCCTCCGGACGCCCTGCGGAGCTCGAACCAGACGAACAGGTGTACCGCAGCCAGGGTCAGCGTCGCCGCGACGAGCATCGCAAGAATGACCGGGACCGCACTCACTACCATCGCCAACACTTCTCTTTCATGTTTCACCCAAAAGAGTTGTCGGCAAGCGAAAAAGCAGGCAACGATCGTCGCGAATCTGCATGCCAACAAAAACCACGTGACAGCACGTCTGTGCTTGTCAGCGCCCCCGTTGGACCAAAGCCCAATATCCGCGGACCCCGTGCGGAACTAGCATCCTCAGCATAGACCCTGATTTGTAACTTTTTTCCAGGAGCACTGAGATGCGCATTCTGCCATGTTTGATGAGTATGACGGTCGCCACGTTCGTGCTGACAGGCTGCTCGACCACCGCCCAGAACAAGTCGGAAGAAGGGGCGAATCCCGGGTTTCTCGGAAACGCCTATTCCAAGCTCGAGGAAGTGCAATCCGCCTCCGGAATGAAGGCCATGCGCTGGATTGCGCCGGGCATCAGCCTGGGCGGCTACCAAGCGGTGATGCTGGACAAATCCGTTTTCTACCCTGCACCGATGGCTACGGAGCAGGTGAGCATGGCGACGCTCAACCAGATCACCGCCTACTTCGACGAAGCGCTGCGCCGCGAACTGAAAGGCGTTGTGAAACTGGTCGACGAACCCGGTCCCAAGACCCTGCGCTTCCGCCCCGCGATCACGGCTGCTGGGGGCAAGAACATGGGCCTGAAGGCCTATCAGATGATCCCGGTTGCATTCATCGTGACCAGGGGCCAGACCGAGAAGAAGGCGTCGCTGGCGGTCGAATATGAGTTGGTGGACACGGAGAGCGGCAACGTCATCGGGGCCGGCATGCGCGAGGGCGAAGGGAAAGAACTCAAGAGCATGGAAGACAAGCTGACCCTGGACCAACTCAAGCCAGTGATCGACACCTGGGCCAAGGATGCGCGCGCCTTCATGGAAACAGCCCGGGCAAAGAAATGATCGATTCGGTGCTCCTGACGACAGAACGGAGCACCGCTCGTAACCGGCAGGATCAATCAAGGACTGCGGCAATCGAGATCAGTGGATCTTCGGTTCCACCCTCAGCCCTGTCCGCCAATAGCACTCTTCAATACACGGAATGGAACAGAACATGCGCAGACTGCTCATCACCGGCTCACTGGCCCTTTGCCTTGCCTCACTGCCGGCTTTCGCCCAGCAGACGCCCGTCGCCGTCACCGCGGAGTCGAACACACCGGGGCAGGTATCCATGGTGGAGGCCATCCAGGCCTCGGCCATGGTTACCGCCATCGACAAGACGACGCGGACCATCACCCTGAAGGGCCCGGAAGGCCGCATCTTCAACGTAGTGGCGGGTGATCAGGTGAGAAGTTTTGCCCAGATCGCGGTAGGGGACGAAGTGATCGTGGATTACATCCGCGCGCTCAGCCTGCACGTACGCAAGGGCGGCGGACTGCGCGAGCGCACGGAAAGCAGCGGCGCCGCTCGTGCCATGCCGGGCGACAAGCCGGCCGGCATCGTCGGCCGTGAAGTCAGGATCGTCGCCGACGTGATCGCCGTGGATCCGAAGATGAGCACGGTCACCCTCAAGGGGCCGGACGGCAACATCATCGAGCTCGACGTCAGGAACCCGGATCACTTCAAGGTCGTGAAGGCAGGTGACCAGGTTGAAGCGGACTACATCGAGTCGCTGGCCATCGCGGTCGAGCCGGTGGCGATGAAGGGCGCTAGAAAATGATCAAGTTGGCGGCGAACACCGACAGGCCACGTGCAGCAGCCAGGAGCCACGGGGCGTCTGTTCGCGCGATGACTTTCAGGTTGGAGAACTTGCATGAACCGAATCAGTAGAGGGAACTTGCTGCTTGCCGCCCTTGCGACCGCCATGGTCGGGGTCGGTCCGGCCCAGGCCGCTCCCATCGCCTATCCGGCCAAGGGCCAAAGCGCGCAACAGCAGCAAAAGGACGACAAGGAATGCCACAACTGGGCCAAGGGCACGACCGGTATCGACCCGGCGGCTGTCTCCTCGGCGCCGGCTCCGGCACCGGGGCCGGCGGTAGGCGGCGGTGAGCGTGTGGCGGGTGCGGTGCGTGGCGCGGTGATCGGCGGCATTCTCGGCGGCAGCGATGGCGCAGGCAAGGGGGCCGGAGTGGGCGTTGTGGTCGGTGGCTCGCACGCGCGCCAGAACCAGCGATCCAAGCAGGCTCAGTCTCAGGCCCAGCAGCAGGAAAAGCTGAACACCTTCTACCGCGCCCATTCGGCGTGCATGGAAGGTCGTGGATACACGATCAGGTAAAGGGCAATCATGAGACTCATCAGGAATATTTCGATCGCCGCACTTTCCGTGGTGGCGACGGCGGCCGTGGCGGGCGACTTCGACGGCTCGAAGGCCCTGATCTGCGCCCCGGTCACGGTGATGGACTGCGTGCGTGGCGACGAATGCTTCACCGTCTTGCCCGAGGATGTCGATGCACCGGCATTCATGCGTTTCGACTTCGAGAAAAAGGCGGTGATCGGCCCCAAGGTGTCCTCCGAGATCCTGTTGCAGGAGAACACCGCGGATCAAATGCTTCTGCAAGGCCGTGAGGACGGATACGGGTGGACGATCGTGATCGATTCGGACTCGGGAGAGATGAGCTTGACGCTTGCGCGCCGCAAGCGGGCGCTCGTCCTGTACGGCTCGTGCACGCCGCTCTGAGCTTGCCCTGCCACGTCGGAGGCGCCACGAAGCGGATACCGGCGCACCCCGCGATGTGACTTGAGAAATTCAGTGTCGTGGTCAGCCGATCGACCTCGACGAACTGCCGCAGGGCTCGCAAACCGGAGAACTTCAATGACCAACATCACACGCAAACTGGTGCCGGGACTTTGCCTGGTTGTTGCCGGATGGGGCGCAAACGGCGAGATCACTTCGACCCAGGAGATCAGTGTCGTCGCTGTGGCACGCGCGGTGGTCGGTGCGCCAGTGACACCCGTCAGTGTTGCGGGTGTCGCAAGACGGTCCACCGTCGGCGTCGGGGCGCCGGGCGTGGGTGTCGCGCCCGGAAATCGGGGCGGTCCGGTGAACCGGGTCGGGGTGCGCTGAAGCCGCACAAGCCAGAACGCCGGTGGCTCGGGCACGTGAACGACATGCATCCGTTATGCATATCGAAGCGCCTGATACAGCCCACCAAAAACGACAACCGAGGACTCCCATGAAAACCACCAAAACCAAGCCCCTCCTCGCCGCCGCCGCGCTGGCCGTGGCCTGCATGCCGTGGCTCGCGTTCGCGCAGTCGGTCGACCCCGAGGCTGACGAGGTGCTGCGCGCCATGACGACCTATATAGGCGCGCTCAAGCAATTCAGCGCGCAGACCGAGAGCACGCTCGAACTGGTCACCATAGATGGGCAGAAGATCCAGTTCACCTCCCCCGCGACAGTTACGGTTTCGCGGCCGGACAAACTGATGGCGGAACGCCGCGGCGACATCATCGACCAGGCGTTCTACTACGACGGCAAGACGCTGACGCTCTACAACCCCGGCAGCAGGCACTACGCAACCGTACCTGCGCCCGCAGACGTCGACGCGATGCTGGAATTTGCCCGGACCCAGCTCGACATCATCGCCCCGGGCGCCGACCTGATCGACAGCCACGCCTACGAGCATCTGACACAGGACGTCAAGACCGGCACCTATGTCGGCATGGCGACCGTCGGCGGCCATCGCTGCCATCACCTGGCCTACCGCTCGATCGATGTCGATTGGCAGCTGTGGGTACGCGATGGCAAGCAGGCGGTTCCGTGCAAATACGTGATCACCTCGCGGGAGGTGGCCGGCGCGCCGCAATTCACCGTCAATATCCTGAACTTTGACCCGGCACCGAAGGTTTCCGACGCACAGTTTCGCTTCGTGCCGCCTGCGGACGCCAGGCCGGTCGAGTTCATGCCTGTCCCGTCACGCTGATGCCGCGAGAAATCCACCATGAAAATCTCTCCCCTTAAGCTTATCGCTGCATCCTTCCTTGTTCTCGCCGCGGCCGAACTCATCCCGGTCACCGGTGCGCACCCCGTTTTGATCAGCGAGGCACAGGCCATAGTCGGCGCACCGTTGACGCCGGTCAGCGTCGCAGGCGTGGCACGGCGCACGACGCGGCGTACGGTCGTGGCAACCTCCTCCACTGCGGCGGCGACCAGCGCCGCCGCGGCCACATCGGCCGCAGCCGCACAGCCGGCCGCACAGCCGGCCGCACAGCCGGCCGCACAGCCGGCCGCAGCGCCACCGCCGACGGCTGGCGCGCCGCTTGCCGTCGGAACGATCGTCGGCACCCTGCCCGCCGGGTGCGTGTCGGCGCCCATCAGCGGCATCGAGTACTACCTCTGCAACGGCACCTATTTCCGCCCGACCTTCCAGGGCAACAACCTCGTATACGTGGTGCAACAACCATGAGTTCACAGATGAACAAGGAACCCGGCATGCCCACTAGCGCGATCTGCGGCCCGCGCACCAGGGAAAACACCGCCGTCAGGACATGTCGTGTCGTCGTGCTTGGTTTGCTGGTCGTGGCATCGGGACCGTCCCTGGCCGCAGCACCGGCAACATTCGAACCCGATCGCACGATTCTGCCGATCCAGTTGCCGAACCCGCAGGTATTCGAGGAGCTGGACGCGCGCAAGGTAAGCGTGCCGCCCTCAAAGCCCGAGGTGAAGGCGCCCACGGGAGCACCAAACGTGGTGGTGATCCTGATCGACGATCTGGGCATGGGCGCCACCAAGACCTTCGGTGGTCCGATCGACACGCCGACGCTGGAGGGGCTGGCCAATGACGGCCTGCGCTACAACAACTTCCACACCACCGCCCTGTGCTCGCCGACCCGCGCCGCGCTCAAGTCCGGACGCAATCATCACACCGCGAACATGGGCTTCATCACCGAGATGGCAACCGCTTTCCCCGGTGCCACCGGCCAGATTCCCGACACCGTTGCACCACTGGCCGAAATGCTGCGCCTGAACGGCTACAGCACCGGGGCCTTCGGCAAGTGGCACGAAACCGCGGCGTGGGAAACCAGTGTGTCCGGCCCCTTCGACCGCTGGCCCACGCACCAGGGTTTCGACAAGTTCTACGGCTTCATCGGTGGAGAGACCAACCAATGGTCGCCCTACCTGTTCGACGGCGTGACCCCGGTCGAACTGCCGCACGATCCCAAGTACCACTTCATGGCCGACATGACCGACAAGGCGTCGACCTGGATCAAGTACCAGAAGGCGATCACGCCCGACAAACCCTTCTTCGTCTATTTCGCTCCTGGTGCGGTGCATGCACCGCACCACGTGCCGGACGAATGGATCGCGCGCTGGAAGGGCAAGTTCGATCAGGGCTGGGACAAGATGCGGGAGGACACCCTGGCGCGGCAAATCGCGCAGGGCATCGTGCCCAAAGACACCAAGCTGGCGCCGAAACCCGAAGCGATCAAGGACTGGGACAGCCTCTCGACCGACGAGAAGCGCCTGTTCACCCGTCAGGCCGAAGTTTTCGCTGCCTTCCTCGAATACACCGACAGCGAGATCGGTCGCATGCTGAAGGCGGTGGAAGACACGGGTCAGATGGACAACACGCTGGTGCTTTACATTGCCGGCGACAACGGCACCAGCGCCGAGGGCGGTGCGAACGGCATGTTCAACGAGTACACCTACTTCAATGGCGTTCCGGAGCAGGTGCCCGACATGCTCAAGCACGTCGACCAGTGGGGCGGCCCGAGCACTTACCCGCACATGGCCGCCGGCTGGGCGGTGGCGTTCAATTCGCCCTTCACCTGGGTCAAGCAGGTCGCCTCCAGCTTCGGCGGCACGCGCGTCGGCATGGTCACCCACTGGCCCAAGGGCATCAAGGCGAAGAACGAGCTGCGCCCCCAGTTCGGCCATGTGATCGACATCGCCCCGACCATTCTCGAAGCGGCCGGTCTGCCGGAGCCGAAAGTGGTCAACGGCACTCCGCAGGTCCCGATGGCCGGCACCAGCCTGGTGTATTCGTTTGACGATGCCAAGGCCAGGGATCGCCACGTCACGCAGTATTTCGAGATCGCCGGAAATCGCGGCATTTACCATGACGGTTGGTTGGCCGGGACGATACACAAGGCGCCCTGGGAAGCCAAGCCGCGCCGCGCGCTGGAGGACGATGTCTGGGAACTGTACGACGTGCGCGCCGACTTCAGCCTGAGCAAGGATCTGGCCGCCAGCAATCCAGACAAGGTGAAGGAATTGCAGGCACTGTTCCTGAAGGAAGCGGAGAAGTACAGCGTCCTGCCGATCGACGACCGCTTCTTCGAGCGCGCCATCCCGTCCATGGTCGGCCGCACCGATCTCTATGCCGGGCGCAGTTCGCTGACGCTGGCCAAGGGCATGACCGGGTTGATGGAGAACGCCTTCATCAGTGTCAAGAACAAGTCAAAGACCATCACCGCCGTGCTCGACGTGCCGAAAGGCGGCGGCAATGGTGCCGTGATCGTCCAGGGCGGGCGTTTCGGTGGCTGGGCGCTGTACGTCAAGGATGGCGTTCCTGCCTATACCTACAACTTTCTCGGCCTGAAGTCGCAGACCATCGCCGCCGGCAAGCCGCTCAATCCGGGCAAGTCGACCGTGCGTTTCGACTTTGCCTACGACGGCGGCGGCGTTGGCAAGGGCGGCATGGCCACGCTATTCGTCAATGACGAAAAGGTCGCCGAAGGCCGCATCGACCACACCCAGCCGATGATTTTCTCGGCCGACGAGACGGTCGACGTCGGCATCGACCTCGGCACGCCGGTGGTCGAGGCGATCGGCGCCGAGAAGATGTCGCAATTCACGGGGGACATTCCGAAGGTAACGGTAGAGGTTCGCTGACTCCGGCATGTGGCCCACTCGCAGGAGCGGGCCGCGGAACGGCGGCGAGTGGTCGCAACAGACAACTTCGGCACTGATGAAAATGGAATCAGCAAGTCTTACTCAAAACATCAATGCAGTGCCGAACGACAGCCGGCGCACCTTCATGCAACGCTGGCTGCGCGAACCCCTGCTGCATTTCCTGGTTGCCGGCAGCCTGCTGTTCGCCGCCTATGGCTGGCTGAATGCCGGTAGCGACGTGAGCGCCGACCGCGTCGTGCGCATTACGCCGGCGGAGGTGAACTGGCTCAAGGAAAGCTGGGCGCGGCAATGGCAGCGCCCGCCGAGTGAGGACGAGTTTCGCGGCCTGGTCGCCGGCTATCTGAAGGAAGTGCTGCTGGCGCGCGAAGCGAAGGAGATCGGCCTCGACGAAGATGACACCATCGTCCGTCGGCGCCTGGCCCAGAAGATGGAATTCCTGGTTCAGGGCACTCTGCAACAGGCCGAGCCCGGCGAGGCGGAACTGCGCAGCTTCTACGAGCGGGAGCGCGCGCGCTTCCAGACGCCGGCACGGGTTTCCTTCAGCCACCTCTATTTCAGCCACGAGCGGCGCGGCGAGCGCGCGGCCGCCGATGCGCGCAGCGCTCTGCGGCAATTGTCGGGTGCAGGGACGGAGACGCCGGCCGAACTCGGCGATCGCTTTCTCGGCCAGTACGACTTTGCGGCGCTGGATGAGCAGGCGGTAGCCGGCACCTTCGGCGCCGCTTTCGCCGGCCAGGTATTTGCCGTCGAGCCCGGCAGCTGGCAGGGGCCGATCGAGTCGGGCTTCGGCCTGCATCTGGTTCGGGTGACCGAGCGGCAGACCGCGCAGCCGCAGGACTTCGCCGCCGTGCGCGAAGAGGTGCTGAGCCTGTGGCGCGAGCAGCGCGCTCAGCAAGGACTCGATGCCTACTTCGCCGCCCTGCACAAGAAATACGATGTGCAGGTGGAGGCCAGCGTCTCGGCGCTGCTCGGGCCGCTGGCGGAACTCACGGAGTCGGCAAAATGAAGCTCGGCTGGCGACTGATAGCGCTGCTGGGTGCGCTGCTAGTGCCGCTGACCGGCTTCGCCCATGAAGTCCGGCCGGCTTACCTGGAGCTGCGCGAAGGGCAGCCCGGCGAGTTTGCCGTGCTGTGGAAAACGCCGATGCGCGGCGACCTGCGTCTGGCGCTGGCGCCGGCTTTTCCGTCCAGTGTCAGCACGTTGTCGCCCGTCGTGAGCCGTGCGAGCGGCAGCGCGGCGATCCAGTCGTGGACGATCGGCAGCCGCGTGCCGTTGCGCGGCCAGGTGCTGGGCATCCAGGGCCTGGATGCGACGATGACCGATGTGCTGGTGCGCATCGAGTTCGCCGACGGCACCAACTGGCTGCATCGGCTGAAGCCGCAGCAACCGGCGGCGACCATTCCGCCCCGGCAAGCCGCCTGGGAAGTCGCCTGGGAATACCTGGTGCTGGGGGTCGAACACATCCTGCTGGGCGTCGACCATCTGTTGTTCGTGCTGGCGCTGCTCATGGTCGTCGTCGGCTGGCGGCGCCTGCTCGGCACCATCACCGCCTTTACCGTGGCCCACAGTTGCACGCTGGTCGCGGCGACCCTCGGTCTGGTGCGGGTGCCGGGACCGCCGGTCGAGGCGGTGATCGCGCTGTCCATCGTCTTCGTCGCCGGCGAGATCATTCGCGGTCGTCATGGGCGGGCCGGCCTGACGGCCCGGGCGCCATGGCTCGTCGCCTTCGCCTTCGGCCTGCTGCATGGTTTCGGTTTTGCCGGCGCGCTGAGCGAAATCGGTCTGCCGCAGGGCCACATCCCGATGGCCCTCCTGTTTTTCAACGTCGGCGTCGAAATCGGCCAGTTGATGTTCATCGCCGTCGTGCTCTATGTGATCCGGCGGCTGCGCCACCTCGCATTCCGGTTACCGGGCTGGTCCGCACTGCTTCCGCCGTATGCCATCGGCAGCCTGGCGATGTTCTGGGTCATCCAGCGCATCGCCGCTTTCTGATTTCTTGTTCAAACCTCAGGTGAAGAGGAGACGTGCCGGCGATCGACTTCATCAAACCACTGACGCCTGCGGAAGTGAAGTCCTCGCTCAACCTGTTCAGGGATCTGAACTTCCTCTTGCAGTTCGCCCCGACTCAATGTGTTGTTGAATTTATAGTTTAGGGAGACGAAAACCATGAGGCCAAGCCTTATCCGAAGCACGATCCTCAGTGGACTGATGGCCGCCGGACTAGCGTTGCCGGCGCTGGCGCACGACCTGGGGGAGGCCGACAAGGAAGCCGTTGCCAAGGCGTTCAAGAAGCCGGGTTACTCGCCGTATGCCGGCCGCAACTTCCCGACGCGCCCGTTCTTCGGCGACACCCACCTGCACACCGCGATCTCACTCGATGCCGGCGCCGTCGGCGCCAAGATCGGGCCCGAGGTCGCCTACCGCTTCGCCCGCGGCGAGGAAGTCACCACCTCCACCGGCCAGCCGGCGAAATTGTCACGCCCGCTCGACTTCCTGGTGGTCAGCGATCACGCCGAGGCCTTTGGCAGCATGGTCGAGATCGTCAAGAGCAACCCCACTCTGCTGGCCGATCCGCAAGTCAAGCAATGGCATGACATGATCAAGCAGGGCGGCGACACGGCGCTCAAGGCCGCCTGGGAGATCATCGGCGCGCTCGCCGCCAACACGCTGCCGAAAGCGATGACCGATCGGTCGTTCATCCGCTCGGTCTGGGAGCCCTACATCAAGGCCGCCGACCGCTTCAACGAGCCGGGCAAGTTCACCGCCTTTATCGGCTATGAGTGGACCAGTACGCCGGACGGAGACAACCTGCACCGCAATGTCATCTTCCGCGACGGCGCCGACAAGGCGATTCAGACGCTGCCATTTTCGGCCACCGACAGCGTCAATGTCGAAGACCTGTGGAAGGTGCTCGGCGCCTACGAGGACAAGACCGGCGGCCAGGTGCTGGCGATTCCGCACAACGGCAATGTGAGCGGCGGACGGATGTTCGCGCTCGCCGATTTCGCCGGCAATCCGCTCACCCGCAAGTACGCCGAGACGCGCGCCCGCTGGGAGCCGGTGGTCGAGGTCACCCAGCAGAAGGGTGACAGCGAATCGCACAGGTTCCTGTCGCCGAACGACGAGTTCGCGGGCTACGAGGCCTGGGACAAGATGAACCTTAACGGCAGCAAGCAGCACCAGGACGCGTATTTCCAGGCCGAATACGCGCGCGCCGCGCTCAAGAACGGGCTCAAGCTCGAACAGCAGCTCGGCGTCAATCCCTTCAAGTTCGGCATGATCGGCAGCACCGACTCGCACACCGGCATTTCGGCGGTCGAGGAGGAGAACTTCTTCGCCAAGGCGCCGCCCTATGAGCCGGGCGCCGACCGGGCGACGCATGTGTTCTCCAAGTCCGGCGACAAGAAAGTCATGTCCTGGGAACTGGCCGCCTCCGGCTATGCTGCCGTGTGGGCTACCGACAACACCCGCGAGGCGCTGTGGGACGCGATGAAACGCAAGGAAACCTACGCCACCACCGGCCCGCGCATGGCGGTACGCTTCTTCGGCGGCTGGGACTTCGAGGCCAAGGATGCGCACAACCGTCAGCCGGCAGCGGTCGGTTACGGCAAGGGGGTGCCGATGGGCGGCGATCTGCGCGATGCCCCGAAAGGCAAGGCACCCACTTTCCTGGTCGCCGCGCTGAAGGACCCGATCGGTGCGAACCTCGACCGCATCCAGATCGTCAAGGGCTGGATCGACGCCCAGGGCGATGTGCAGGAGAAGGTCTACGACGTGGTCTGGGGCGACGCCGACAAGCGCACGCCCGGCAAGGAGGGAAAGCTCCCGGCGGTGGGCAATACCGTCGATGTCGCCAACGCCACCTGGACCAACACCATCGGCGATCCCGAACTGATCACCGTGTGGAAGGATCCGGCCTTCGACGCGCAGCAGCGCGCCTTCTATTACGCCCGTGTCATCGAAATTCCGACGCCGCGCTGGACCGCTTACGACGCCAAGTATTACGGCGTGAAGCTGCCGGAGGAAGTCCCGATGACCACGCAGGAGCGCGCCTACACCTCGCCGATCTGGTACACGCCGGGGACGTGAGGCATGGCCGGTGCGGGATGGACGCCACGGAATGCATAAAGCGCGATGAGAATCAGGCGATACGACCAGCCGGCAGTACGGATCGCCTTCCAGGCTGGCCCGTGCTGCCATACCCGGGGTCATCCAGCGGCATGGCCGTCTTTTGAAATCTTCTGCAGCAAATTCCCGAGAGAGTTGACATGAAAGAACGAATGTTGGTCCAGACCGTCGCCGCCCTCTTCGCCTCGGCCGGGCTTGCCCTGCCGGCCGTGGCCCATGACGCGGGAACGGCGACCCAGGAAAAGATGGAGCAGGTTCACTCCGGCAAACGCAGCTATTCGCCTTATGTGGGCCGAAACTACCCGACCCGGCCCTTCTTCGGCGACACCCATTTACACACCTCGTATTCGATGGATGCTGGTGCCTTCGGCGCCAGGCTCGGCCCAGTCGATGCCTATCGTTTTGCCAAGGGCAATCAGGTCATCGCCTCGAGCGGCCAGGCGGCGAAACTGTCCCGCCCGCTCGACTTCCTGGTCGTCGCAGATCACTCGGACGGCATGGGCTTCTTCCCGCAGATCCTCGCCGGCGGGCCGGCGATGCTGGCCGACCCGCAAGGCAGGAAGTGGAACGAACTGATCCATTCCGGCCGCGGGGCGGAAGCCGCCATCGACATCATCCAGAGCTTCGGCAAGGGCACCATTTCAAAAGCCATCATGCCGGTTCCCGGCACGCCGGCCTACCAGGGCGCCTGGCAGGAAACCATCAAGGCCGCCGAAGATGCCAACGACCCCGGTCGCTTCACCGCCTTCATCGGTTATGAATGGACCTCGAACACCGGTGGCAACAACCTGCACCGCAATATCATCTTCCGTGACAACGCCGACAAGGCCAGCCGGGTCGAGCCTTACACCACCCAGAAGCCGCTGGGCAGCGACAACCCGGTGGACCTGTGGAAGTGGATGGCCGCCTATGAAGAGAAAACGGGGGGCAATGTGCTGGCCATCGCGCACAACGGCAACCTGTCCAACGGCCGGATGTTCCCGACCGTCGAGGCTTTCGGCAAGAAACTCGACAGCGCCTACGTCAAGGAGCGCGCCAAGTGGGAACGCCTGTATGAGGCGACGCAGACCAAGGGCGACGGCGAAGCCCATCCCTTCCTGTCGCCCAACGACGAATTCGCCAATTTCGAGCGCTGGGACAAGGGCAACCTGGACGGCAGCGTGGCCAAGACCAAGGACATGCTGCAATTCGAGTACGCCCGCGCCGGCCTGAAGAACGGCTTGCTGCTCGAGAAGGAACTGGGCACCAACCCGTACAAGTTCGGATTGATCGGCAGCAGCGACGCGCACAACGGTCTCGCCGCACTGGAAGAGGAGAACTTCTTCGGAAAGACCACACCGCAGGAACCCAGTCCGGAGCGCATGACCAAGACCTTCTTCAACCACCCGAAGACCGGCGTGACCATCATGGACTGGGAGGTTTCGTCATCGGGCAATGCCGCCGTCTGGGCGACGGAGAACACCCGCGAGGCGCTGTTCGATGCGATGGAACGGCGCGAGACCTACGCCACGACCGGGCCGCGCATGGCCGTTCGCCTGTTTGGCGGTTATGAGTTCGAGGCAGCGGATGCCAACAACCGCCTGCCCGCGCAGGTCGGCTACACCAAGGGCGTGCCGATGGGCGGTGACCTGCCGGCTGCGCCGCAGGGCAAGGCGCCGACCTTCCTGGTGGCCGCCCTCAAGGATCCGATCGGTGCCAACCTCGACCGCTACCAGATCGTCAAGGGCTGGATGGACAAGAGCGGTGAACTGCAGGAGAAGGTCTACGACGTCGCCTGGACGGGCGACCGCAAGCCGGACCCGGCGACGGGCAAAGTGCCCGCAGTCGGCACCACGGTAGATATCGAGAACGCCACCTGGACGAACACCATCGGGGCGCCCGAACTGATCGCCGTGTGGACGGACCCCGACTTCGACGCCAGCCAGCCCGCCTTCTACTACGGCCGCGTACTGGAAATCCCGACCCCGCGGTGGACGGCCTACGATGCCAAGCGTTTCGGCACCAAGCCGCTGCCGGGAACGACCATGACCCTTCAGGAACGCGCCTATACCTCCCCCATCTGGTATACGCCCTGACAGTGGTCGAGGAGGCAAACCACAATATTCGGATGGGTAACACATCGTGCGGCTCGCATTATTCCTTGGTTTGATCGGGTTGCTTGCAACCAGTGCCAGTGCCGCGCCCGACTTCGTGGGCAGTACGCAATGTGTCGCCTGCCACCAGGCGGAAGCCAAAGCCTGGAATGGCTCGCACCACGATCGGGCGATGGCCATCGCGAGCGAGGCCGGCGTGCTCGGCAACTTCAAAGGCGTCGAATTCAAGGCACATGGCGTCGCCTCGCGCTTCTACCGGAAAGACGGCGGTTTCTTCGTTCGCACCGATGGCCCGGACGGCAAGCTGCACGACTACCCGATCAAGTACACCTTCGGCTGGTACCCGCTGCAGCAGTACCTGATCGAGTTCCCGAATGGCCATATTCAGGCCTTGGGCATCGCCTGGGACGCCCGCCCGGCGAAGGAAGGCGGTCAGCGCTGGTTCCATTTGTACCCGAAAGAACGCATGGATCACCGTCACCCCCAGCACTGGACCGCGCGCAGCCAGACCTGGAATCACCAGTGTGCCGAGTGCCACTCGACCGATCTGAAGAAGAACTACGACCTCGCCAACGATCGCTACCAGACCACCTGGGGCGAGATCAATGTCGCGTGCGAGGCCTGTCATGGCCCCGGTTCGGCCCATGTCGGCTGGGCGCAGGCGGCGGCGCGGGAACCTGGCAAGGAGGTCGGCGAGGGGGAGAAGTCAGGGACACGATTCGCGACCGACATCGGTCTGGCGATCGACCTCGCGGATCGTGACGAAGCCGGCTGGTCGATCGATGCCGTGACCGGCAAGCCGCGCCGCAGCCAGCCGCGGACGCACCATGCGCAGATCGAAACCTGCGCGCGTTGTCACTCGCGGCGCGGACAGATCTGGGAGGGCGAGGCCGCGGGCCAGGCGCTGGGCACGACCCACCGCCTGGCCCTGCTCGACGAGCAACTGTACTTCCCCGACGGTCAGATCAAGGACGAGGTCTACGTCTACGGATCCTTTACCCAGAGCAAGATGTACGCCGCGGGCGTGACCTGCTCCAACTGTCACGATCCGCACAGTCTGAAACTGCATGCCGAGGGCAATGCGGTGTGCGCGAGCTGCCATCTGTCGGCGCGCTACGACACCGCAGCCCACCATCACCACAATGCAGGCACCGCCGCTGCGTCGTGCACCAGTTGCCACATGTCGCAGCGCGTCTACATGGTCAATGACTGGCGGGCCGATCACGGCATGCGGGTACCACGTCCTGATCTGTCGGCCAAGCTGGGGACGCCGAACGCGTGCACGGGCTGCCACACCGACCGGACCAACGACTGGGCAGCCAGGGCAGTTGACAAGTGGTATCCGGACAGCACGCTGCGCGGCCCCCATTTCGGCGAGGCAATGCACGCTGCCACAATGGGTGCGCCGGATGCAGCCGCGCGCCTGCTCGAGGTTGCGGCCAACACGGACTACCCCGGCCTCGTGCGAGCGAGCGCGGCAAGCAGGCTGCGGGCAGTGGCGGCGCCGCAGCAGCTGCCTGCGGTTCAGCGCCTGCTGAACGACAAGGATGCGCTGGTGCGCGCTGCTTCCGTGCGTTTCCTCGAAGTGGCGGACCTGCCGACCCAGGTCGCCCAGGCTTGGCCCCTGCTCGACGATCCGGAACGGACCGTGCGCCTCGAAGCTGCCCGCCTGCTCGCGCCGCTGATGCGCCAGCGTTTGCCGGACACATCTCGCGACCGCCTGAGCCGGGCGATCGCCGAGTACGAGGCGGCAGAGCACGTCAATGCCGATCTGCCGACCTCGCATGTCAATCTGGGTCTGCTCGCGGCGGGCATGGGCGACGCACCCAAGGCCGAACAGGCTTATCGCACCGCGCTGAGAATCGATCCGACCTTCTCACCGGCCTACATCAATCTGGCTGATCTCTACCGCCAGCAGCAACGCGATGCCGAGGGCGAGAAGCTGCTTCGAAGCGGCATCGCGACGATCGCGGACAACGCCGAACTGCAGTACGCGCTCGGGCTGCTGCTGGTCCGGCAAAAGCGCCCGGACGACGCCCTCCCCTATCTCCGGCAAGCCGCCGAGTCTGCGCCGGACGTACCCAGGTACGCTTACGTCCATGCATTGGCCGTGAACGGCTCCGGCAATCCCACGGGAGCTCTTCGCATACTTGAAACGGCAAACCGGCGCCATCCTGCCGACCGCCAGATCCTGTTCGCGCTTGCCACCATCAGTCGGGACAACGATGATCCGAACAAGGCGCGCGCCTATGCCGAGGACTTGGCGAAGCGTTTTCCGGGCGATGCCCAGGCCCGGGCCCTGCTTTCGGACTTGTCCGCTCGTTGAAGGCGGCAACTCCCATCCGGGACACGGAAAAATCGACGCTCATGAAGATGCTCTCTGAAGCTGCAACCAATGGACCGCCCACGGGGTCGACGACGGTAGGCGGGATGGCGCACCTGCGCCGTGCCAGTGCGTCGGCCTCACTGTCCCCGGAATCTGGCACGCTCGCGAAGCTTGCCGGAATCGCCTCATTGAAGCCGCTTCGCAGCACACTGCTCGGGCTGGCTCTCGCCCTGTGTCAGCCCCTGCCGCTGGGTGCACAAACCCCGCTCAACGTCATCACCAAGGCGGTGAAAGGGGGCGATTCAGCTACCGCCGATCAGCCGGCCTCCCCTGTTTCCGCCGATGCATTGAAGAAGCGACTGCTGGATACCGAGGCCGAGCTCACCGCCATCGAAGCTCCAGGTCAACTGGCGTCGGGAGCCCCCCCCGGCACGCCGGTACAGCAGCTGCAACTGCGAGTGAGGCTGCTCAGACAGATGGCGTTTTCGTATCGGCAGCACCTGGGCGCCCTCGGCAGCCTCGCCGAACAAGTGAAGCTCTTCGCCGATGCCGAAGCGAAGCGTCGCGCATGGTCGGGGCTCACGGAGAAACCGCCGCACTCGATCCTGCTGGCCGACAGGATGCGTACGGAGCTGCAGGCGAACCTGCTCAATCTTCGCAGCGAAGAGGGCCGGCTGAAAATTCACGCTGCGCAGATCGAGAATACAAGGGAGAACCTGGCCAAGGCCAGCGAACGCAATCGCCTCGCGCAGGAAGTTCTCGAAGCCGCAAGCCCGGCCGACCAGGGCGGTGCGAAATGGCGGCGGGATCTTGCCGCGCTCGAGGTACGGGCCCTGGGTACCTACCTGGAAGCGCTGGCGGCACAAAGCCAGGTGGTCGAGGGCAATGTCGCCGAGTTTGGCCGTGTCGTTGATTTTGACCGGCGCAAGATCATCGAGGCCGAGAAATCGGTGGAGTTCAAGCCCGAGGATCTGGAGCGCCTGAAACTCGATCTCGACGAACGCCGATCGAACACGATCAGCGAACTGGATCGTGCCAGCCAGGATCGAGAGCGGATCTCGGGCGAGCTCGACAAAGCGATCGCGAGCACTGCCGCGGCACAGAAGCAGATCGCCGAACTGCGGGGGCGCCTTGCCGATGCGCGCAAGGCGGTGCTTGCTGCCGAGGCCGAGGTGGCGAAGGCGGAGAACCCCGAAGGACTTCTGCAGAAGGCAATCCCGTTCCGCGGGCGTTCGGAGAAAGCGGCGCTCGACCAACGCCAGGAGGATGTCGGCCAGATCGAAAAGGAGCTGGCGACCGCGCAGGCCACGCTGAAACGCAGGGAACAGGCGCAGTTGCTGGCCGCGGAGCACAGCCGCAACGCCGTACAGGCCGTCGACGCCTTGAATGTCGGACTGATCACCCTCGACATGCAGCGGACCTTCTGGGAGCTGCGCTATGCAGCCTTCGAAGGCGAAACAACAGGAACGCTGGATCGCCGCAAGAACTATGCAGACAGCCGCCGATTACTGAACGTGATCAATCCGGCGATCGATCTCGTGAGGGGGAAACTGGAGATCCTCGCGGGACAGATTGCCGAGCAACAGAATTTGCTTCGGGCGGCGGGCAACTCAGCCGAAACGGCGTTCCAGAAGGCCATGCTCGAACTGCTCACGGAGCGCGAACGGCTCTATCTCGTGGCGTTCACCGAGGTGGAGGCGACCCGGCACCTTCTGCTGCGTTGGGTCGAAGACGAGGAGGTGCGGGCAAAAGACCAGAGTGTCGGAGAGCGCGCATGGAACTGGTTCGACCTGAGCGATGACTGGCTGCGGGCAGCATGGACCTTCGAGCTTTTCGCGGTCGAGGACAGCATCGTTGTCGACGGACGAACAATCACCGGTAGCCGCGGGGTCACGATCGCCAAAGTCGTCGAAGGGATTCTGATCGTCATCGTGGGCTACCTGCTGGTAGCGCTACTGACACGATTGGTCATCGGGTTTGCGATCCGTCGCGACCGGATGGAGGAGACCAGCGCCCGCATTGCGCGCAAGTGGATACTTGCGGTGACCTTGATGGTGCTGCTGTTTCTGGCGCTCGACGTGGTCAAGATCCCGCTCACGGTCTTCGCCTTCCTCGGCGGTGCGATCGCGATCGGTGCGGGTTTCGGCATGCAGACGCTGCTGAAGAACCTGATCAGCGGGGTCATGCTGCTGATGGAGCGCCCCTTCAAGCCGCGCGACATCGTCGAGGTCGGCGGCATCCGCGGAGAGGTGACCGACATCAACGTGCGTTCCTGCACCATCCGCGACGTAAACGGCATCGAAACGCTGGTGCCCAACAGCACCTTCCTCGAACAGAACGTGACCAACTGGACGCTCTCGAACCGCAAGGTCCGTTACACGCTCAACATCGGTGTCGCCTACGGCTCGCCGGTACGCAAGGTTTCAGACCTGTTGCTGGAGGTCGCCGGCCGCCACAAACTGGTGTTGAACGAACCCGCTCCGGAAGTGCTGTTCATGGACTTCGGGGACAATGCCCTGCAGTTCGCCCTCTACGTATGGCTGGAGGTCGGCGCGGGGCGTCGTGCCGGCAATATCGTCCTGAGCGACCTGCGCTTCATGATCGACACCAGCTTTGCTGAACAGGGGATCGTGATCCCCTTCCCGCAGCGCAATGTTCATCTCGATGTCGATTCGCCGCTGCCGGTGCGCGTCATTCCCGAGCCGGCCTCCGACGGCAGTCCGGCCTCACAATCCGACGGCCGCTGAATCAGGCTGCATCTCGGCGAGCCCGTTCAGAACGGCCTGCCGAGATAGAAATAGAAGTTGCTGTTGCCGTCCTGCGCACGCCCATAGCCCAGGTAGGCGGGGCCGATCGGGCTGTCGGCGCCAATGAACACGGCCGCCGACCTCAGTATTCCGTCCGGGTTGTCGGTGACCAGCGGCTTGCCGACCTTGCCGATCTCAAACGAAATGCCCCCGTACGCCCCTTCCAGCATCGTGCCAGGCAGGATGCGGTGGTAGTACATGAGACGGCCAAACCTCAGGTTCTCGCCCAGCAACTGCCCGGTCGCGTAACCGGACTGCTGCAGGAAACCGCCCCACTGGAACAGGTCGTAGCGCGGCAAGTCGCCGGAGCCGGCCTTGCCGCCCACCTTGAAGGCCAGATTGAACGTATGGTTGCCGAAGGTATAAGCGGCGGCGCCGTCGACATCCCACTTCGTATAGCTGGCGTCGGCACCCAGTGCGCTACGTGCACCGTACACATGGGTGCTGCTATGCCAGCCCGAGCGCGGAAAATGAGCGCTGTCGATCTGGTCGAGAATCAGCCGGATCCGGTATGCCCCGAGCGAGACCCTGGATTCTCCTGGCGACAAACTCTGTGGCCCGGTGTCCAGCTCCGGTTTCAGCACGCCCCCCAACAAACCTACGCGCAACTCGCCATAACGGGTCAAATGTGAGCCGACATCCACCCCTGCAACAGACGAGGTCGCCTGATATCGTGCGACCCGGTTATCACCCTGATACACGGTCGTGGAGCGCCGCTCGATGCCTGCATGCGGGGCGACAAAGAAGTAGCCGCGGCTGTCGATCGGCTGGTAAAACTCGGTCTGCAGGCTGCTCGTGCGCCCGACCTGCAGGTCGCTGCGCCACTCCCCGCCGAGCCGATTCATCCACGTCTTGCGGTAGCTGGCGAGGAGGTTGAAGTAGGCATCGCCGCTGAAATCGCTCGACAGCCCCAAACCGAAACGCAGATAGTCCGGACCCCACGATTTCTCGACCGCGTCCACCGCCAGCACCCGTTTGCCCGGTTCTTCGAGAAAGCGGTAATTCACATGCTCGAAATCGTCCGTCCCGTAGAGGCGGCGCATGTCCTTGTCGAGTGTCGGCTGGTCGATCGGCTGGCCGACCCGGGTCTCCATCACGATCTGCGCGGCCCTGGGATTGACCCGTTTCAGATTGACGAACCGGATCTCGTCCACCGGGCGCAGGTCAGGGGTGACGGTGATCGTCTGACGCTCGCGCAATGCGGCGTATTCAGCGGGCGGAAGCGACAAATGGGCGAGCTGTTCGCCCACCTTGCGCGCCGCCGCTTCACCGAGCGGGGCAATCTGCGGCAAATGGTCGAAGTCTCCGGTCGAGAAGTCTCCCAGTTCCGGCGAGATCAACACGTCCGTCGGTTTGAGCAGGGCCAGGGAAGTCTGGACGTTCTGTTCGGTCAGGATGCTGAGCATCTGTCCGGCAACGCCGAAGATCCCGGTCAGTTCCTCGCGCTTGAGCAGCGGCGTCCCGACGTTGACCGCGATGACGATGTCGGCACCCATTGCATGGGCCGCCTGCACCGGCAGGTTGCCAGTCAGCATGCCGTCGACCAGGATCATGCCATCGAACTCCGCCGGTGCGACCGCTCCGGGTACCGACATGCTCGCGCGCATGACGTTGGCAAGCTCACCGTCGCGAAACACGACCGCCTTGCCGGTCACCAGGTCGGTCGCCACGGCCCGGAACGGAATCGGCAGCTTATCGAAATCGTGGTAGCCCTTGACCTTGGAGAGCTGGCGCAACACCGACTCGAGCTGCACGCCGGTCACCACGCCCTTGCCGAACTGCAAACTGCCGTCACGGAGCCCAAGCTCGGGACCGAAGAAGATGTTGTAGTCATCCTGCTTGCGCCGCTGCGAAAGCTCCTGGCGCGGAGGCTTCTCCTTGAACAGCAACTCGGTGGAGATCCCCTTGATGGTCGTCTCCATCTCCTCGACCGACATCCCCGAGGCGTAGGCAGCACCTACCAGGGAGCCCATGCTGGTACCGGTGATGCAGTCGATCGGCACGCGGTACTCTTCCAGAACCTTGATCACACCAACGTGAGCCGCGCCGCGCGCGCCGCCCCCGGACAACACAAGACAGATCTTGGGGCGCTTGCCGAGGCCACTCGCCGACGGCGAGGATGACTTGTCGAACTCTTCTCCCCGGGCCGGGAGCGCCACGAGGATGGCGGAAAGCGCCACGCATGAAGCGGCGATGGCCGCACGGCGATGCAACGGGGCGTTCATGGCGGGTTCCTCATTGGTATCGAACCGCAGCGGCCCTTCTTCATGGCGTAGCCGCCGAGCGGATACGACGCGAGAAATCGGCTGCCATGTTCGCGGCATGCGCACGGGAATTGACATGGGCGCGTTGCTGAATTTCGGCGAATGGCTCGTCGCCATTGGCCAGGCGCCCATGTTCATGCAGGTATTCAGGCACGTAGCCACTGGCGAGAATCTTCCAGCTGAATGGCAGGTGCTCCGCATTGACACGGGAGTTCAGCCAGATGTTGGTGGTGCAGTTGGTCGTCAGCGTGTTGTAGAACTCGGGCGTGGTATTCAAGCCGTTGATCTGGTGCATGTACTCACGGAACAATCGCCTGCCGTTTTCGAGCGCTCCCTGCATCCGGTACACATAGACATCTTCCGGTGGATCGTGCCGATAATTGGTACGCAGACGGATGAGGTCACGCTCGTCACCCACGACGTAATACAGTTCATATTGGCGGAAGAAGCCTTTGAGGGTGGAATAGGCCTCGCCCTTTTCCTTGCGCGTTTCGATGGAAATCGCGAGATGCTCGCCATCGTCGAAGGCGAAACTCAGGAACACATGCGCGATGGCCGGCCCCATCCAGTACACCGCCACCAGATCGACGCCTTCCAGTTTGCGCAGGTCGAAGCGTCTGTCGTAGTAGGCCGGCGTGTAATCCGTCTCGCTGCGGTAGTCGAAATTGCGAATGTTATGGACGGTGATCAGGTCACCCTCGATCGTTGCCCTGGGCAACACCGCCACATCCGTTTGCCAATCGCGCTCGTTGGAGGGTTCGAGCCCGCTCCACCACACTAGCAGCACGACAAACATCAGCAGATAAGCGACCAGGGCGCGTCCGCGCCAGCGCCGAAACAGCAGCGCGAGCACGGCTACCAGCGTTGCGACGGCAAATGCCGCAGCAAGGGCGGTGCGCACGGTCTCGGTGGACGGTCCGGAGTATGCGAGCGCAAGTGCTCCCCAGCCACCACCCACCGCCATCACGAAGCCCAGCAGTATCAGGCCGCCCGTCCAGGCCACTCGAGTCACGAAACCCGTCATGCAAGCCCCTTATTCCTGCAGCTGAACTTCACGCGCATGAATGGTGTTCCACGGACTTCTTTAAACGCTTGTCCATGGGGAAACGCACCTACTTCAAGACTGGTCGGGCATTGACTGCCTGGACCGGACGGTTGTTGGCAAAGCCGAGCGTGCTCGTGAACGCAAGGAGCTGCTCCTTGGACACCGTCATGGGCTTCTTCATGACGATCCAGCGCACTCCCTCGGTACACGGAGGCGTGGTCAGCGAGCCGTTGTAACGGTAATAGTCGTGACTCGCGGGGAGTAGTCCAGTGGCAGAAACCTTGGTGGGCAGCGCATTCCTTCCGCCTTCGGTCTTCGGCATTTGACTCCAGGCCGTTCCGACAACCGGGTTGGCCTTGCCTTCGTCGAATACCACCGATACCACCGCGAGATGTCCATCCTTGTCGGCATGAACGAGGTGCGCTTCGAGGGGGAAGGATTTGCCGTTGATCTGGTTCTCGCTGGGCGAATGAAAATGGAACTGCTTCAGGTCGAACTGAATACCGTCGACCGAAATGCTGCTACCAGGCTCGACATTGACCTGGATGGCGTGCCCGTTGTTGATGACCTCGTGCCCACCGGCCTTGTATTGAAACCCGACAGCAGCCAATTCCGCTTCGATTGTGTCGGTCACATTGATCGGGGACTGATTCACCCCCGCGCAGGCACTGAATTCGGGCTTTACCGTACTCCAGCGCTCGGGGCCGGTTTCACCCGCGTAGCCCCAATGGGTGCCGTGCCCCGGCGCCTCTCCAGCGCCATAAGCCACGCCTGCCAACGCGGTCAAACCAATTGCGAAAAGGGTATTCCCGAGCTTCATGGGTTTGCTCTCCAGTTGGACCGCCTGCACGGCGGACAGTCGATCTGTGTCAGATGGACGCTCGCAGGTGATGCTCGCTGCTACGTGGTCTTACCTTAGCAACCGGACCCCCGGCCGCCCATTGGACCTTGGGCCAACCTGCCGGACCTGTCAGCTCACCAGGAACGCAGAGCGGTCTCGCGCGTCCAGGCACGCGCGAGACCGCGAACTTCATCTTCCCTTCGGGCTTTCAAGCGCGGCCTTCAAGGCCGGAACAAGATCGGCATCCGCCGGCAACTGCGATACGGATGCGCGGAGGATGACCGAGTCCTTGGTGACGGTGAACGCGTCCGCAGAAAGGTATCCACCGGAGCCAGCGGAACGAATTGCCACCACCAGGCTGTCCTCGTCGCCAATACCGAGGTCGGCGAGAAAGGCGTTCTCGATCGTGCCGTCACGGTTCCGAATGACGCCGGACGAGAAGAAGGTGGTGTCATCGTCGGGGGTCCCACTTTGTGCGGCATAGATGCGAACGCCATAGCTCCCGATTGAGCGGGCTTCGAATTCGCCCTCGGATATCACAGCCGACTGTCCGCCGGGCAAGGTGAGCTTGCGTACAAAGCGCGGAGACGACTCGGCTCGCCACACCCGGTAGCGGACTTCGACATCGACCGGAACGTACACGACGAGCGGCAGGCGGCTGTTGTAGCGCACCAGGCGCTCGTCCCCGCCGAGCGTGACGAAGCGTTCGACTTTCGGCGCGTCCGGATCCACGGCCATCAGCGTTCCGGCCATGGGTCCGAGTTTGTTCAGAACGTAGCGCTCGAATCCCCATCCCGAAATGGTCTCCGTCTCGAGGGCTCCCCCGAAAAAATAACGGTTCGTCGCATCGGTGATCACCGTCTTGCCGACGATCAACTCGACCTTCAGTAAGGATTCATCATCCTGCGTTGGCAGGATGATGACGTGCCGGACCATGCCCGCCTCGGCCGGAGGAAAAGCCTGCAGAACGTCAGCTGCGAACGCGTCGGACAGCATGACGAAGGCAAGTAGCACTGCGGAAAGGATCGTCTTCATATTTGGGCACCTTATCAAGAGGATTCATCCACGCCTATTGGACCTTGGGCTGACGCGCCATCGCTTCAGCCGGTGGGGAGCCGGCCGCCACGGGAGAGACCGCATCCGCAAGGCGAGAGACGCGCGGCAGGACACTGCCCGAAACGCATGCTTCGAGACTGACGGACCGTGCGAAAGGCGCAGTGGTGCGGGATGTGAATTGATGGCGATCAGGACGGACGGGGTAACGCGGGTTCCGGCGCGTTGAGCCACGTTCCCAGTACGGTTGGGGAACGCCGCCATCGCGTCGCGATCTCCAGGTAGGACAATTCGTCGCGCCGAAACGGTGATCCCGCAGTAGGCGACAAACATCGAACTGCGTTAAGCTCGACCACGACTCCAGGTCATCGGACTTGACAAGAAAGCAGGGGGTCTTATGAGCTTCGCCTTGCGTGACCCGGAAGTCTTTTACCCGCCGCACTCCCCTGAACCTTGCTCGCGCTGCCCGCGCACAGGCTGCTAACCCATGGCAATACGCGTCGCCCTACATCACAAGACCAGCTATCGCTACGATCGCCCCGTCATCCTGACTCCGCACGAAGTGCGGCTGCGCCCGGCGCCCCATGCGCGCACGCCGATCCTGTCGTATTCGCTCACCACGGAGCCGGCCAAGCACTTCATCAACTGGCAGCAGGACCCCTACGGCAACTACATCGGGCGATTCGTGTTTCCCGAACCGACGCACGAGCTGAGCTTCACGGTGGATCTGGTTGCCGACATGACGGTGATCAACCCCTTCGACTTCTTCGTCGAGGAATACGCCAACGCGTTTCCTTTCGACTATGCCGATCAGCTCAAGTACGAGCTGGCGCCCTACCTGATGCCCCTGCCCGCCGGCCCGCTGCTGACCAGCTGGATCGCGAAGATGAAGCGCGAGGAGCTGACCGAGGGCCTGCTCACCCAGGATTTCCTGGTCAACCTGAACCGTCGCCTGCAAAAGGATATCGCCTACCTCGTGCGCATGGAACCGGGCGTGCAGACACCCGAGGAAACCCTGCACAAGGCCTGCGGTTCGTGCCGCGACACCGGCTGGCTGCTGGTGCAGATTCTGCGTCACATGGGGCTGGCGGCCCGCTTCGTGTCGGGCTACCTGATACAGCTCACCGCCGACATCAAATCCCTCGACGGTCCGAGCGGTACTGACAAGGACTTCACCGACCTGCATGCGTGGACCGAGGTCTATGTGCCCGGCGCCGGCTGGATCGGGCTCGATCCCACCTCGGGCTTGCTTGCCGGCGAGGGCCACATCCCGCTCGCCTGCACCGCCATGCCGCAGAGCGCAGCACCGGTCATCGGCTCATTCACCGGGCAGGCCGTCAGCGAATTCGGTTTCGAGATGACGGTGACCCGCGTGCACGAAGATCCGCGCGTCACCAAGCCATACACCGAGGCGCAATGGCAGGCGATGGAAGCGCTGGGCGCGCAGGTCGACCAGGAACTCGAGGCCGGCGACGTCCGCCTGACCCAGGGCGGAGAGCCCACCTTCGTTTCCATCGACGACATGGACGGCCCCGAATGGAACATCACCGCGCTGTCGCCGAAGAAACGCGAGCTCGCGGGTCAGCTCACCACGCGTCTCAAGCAGCGCTTCACCGAGGGCGCCATGCTGCATCACGGCCAGGGCAAGTGGTATCCCGGCGAGCCCCTGCCGCGTTGGGCGCTTGGCATCTACTGGCGCCGCGACGGCAAACCGATCTGGCGCGATGAAGCCCTGATCGCCGACGAGTCGACCGACTACGGCTTCGGTCCGGCCGATGCCGAGCGCTTTGGCAAGACCCTGGTCGGCCACCTCGGCCTGCATCCGGGCTATCTGATCGCCGCTTACGAAGACGTGTGGGCCCTGCTGCAGGACGAACAGCGCCTGCCGGTCAACATCGACCCGCTCAAGGCAGACCTGAAGGATCCGGACGAACGCAAGCGCCTTGCCCGCCTGCTGCACCGCGGCCTCGGAGAGCCCACCGGCTTCGTGCTGCCGATCAAACCGGTGGAGCACACGAAGAAGGACGGCGACAAGCGCGGTGTCGATGCAACGACCTGGCGCTCGAGCCGCTGGCCGCTGAAACGCGAACATCTGTACCTGATACCGGGTGACTCACCGGCCGGCCTGCGCCTGCCGCTGTCCTCCCTGCCTTGGGTCGCGCCCGAAGACGCTGAACGCGACTATCCCGTCGACCCGTTCGAAGAACGCCATGCGTTGGGCGAGCGGAGCAGCAAGGCCGACAAGGCGGCATCCAAGTCACCGCCCCCGGCCGCCCGGCCCGAGGCGCGGGAAGTGATCCACACCGCGCTGTGCATCGAAGCCCGGGCGGGACGGCTGCACGTCTTCCTGCCGCCGATCTCGCGTATCGAAGACTATCTGGCCCTGGTGGCCGCGGTCGAGCAGACCGCAGCGGAGCTGAAGACACCGTTGTGGATGGAAGGCTACCCCCCGCCGCGCGACCCGCGCGTGCAGGTGCTCGCCGTCACCCCCGACCCGGGCGTGATCGAAGTGAACGTGCACCCCGCCTCGAGCTGGCGCGAACTGGTGGACAACACCCACATCTTTTATGAAGAGGCGCGCCTCACCCGGCTCGGCACCGAGAAGTTCATGCTCGACGGGCGCCACACCGGCACCGGCGGTGGCAACCACGTCACCCTGGGCGGCGCCACGCCGGCGGACAGCCTGTGGCTGCGCCGGCCCGACGTGCTCAGGAGCCTGATCACCTACTGGCAGAATCACCCGTCGCTGTCCTACCTGTTCTCCGGCACCTTCATCGGCCCCACCAGTCAGGCGCCGCGCGCGGACGAGGCGCGCGACGACAACCTGTACGAACTCGCCATCGCCTTCCAGCAGATGGCGACGGTGCTGCCCGATACCGAAGAAAGCAAGCGCCCGTGGCTGGTCGACCGTCTGCTGCGCAACCTGCTGATCGACCTGACCGGCAACACCCATCGCGCCGAATTCTCCATCGACAAGCTGTACTCGCCCGATGGTCCGACCGGCCGCCTCGGGCTGGTCGAGTTCCGCGCCTTCGAGATGCCGCCCCACCCGCGCATGAACCTGTGCCAGATCCTGTTGTTGCGCTCGCTGGTCGCTCGCTTCTGGCGCCAGCCCTATCACGGGCAACTGGTAAACTGGGGCACCCAACTGCATGACCGCTGGATGCTGCCCCACTTCGTGGAGCAGGACATTCGCGATGTCGCGCGCGACCTGCAGCAGGCGGGATACGCCTTCGCCGAGAGCTGGTTCGAACCCTTCATCGAATTCCGCTTCCCGCGCTACGGAACCGTCGTCTACGAAGGCGTACAAATGGAGCTGCGCCAAGCCATCGAGCCGTGGAACGTGCTCGGCGAAGAGATGAGCGCAGGCGCCACCTCGCGCTACGTGGATTCCTCGGTCGAGCGCATGCAGATCAAGGTGCGCGGCCTGACCGACGGGCGCCACATCGTGGCCTGCAATGGCCGCCCGCTGCCGCTCCATCCCACCGGGGTGCCGGGGGAATACGTTGCCGGCGTGCGTTTCCGGGCATGGAACCCGCCGTCGGCGCTGCATCCCACCATCGGCGTGCACGCCCCGCTCACCTTCGACATCGTGGACTCTTGGATGGGCCGCGCCATCGGCGGCTGCACCTATCACGTCTCCCACCCGGGCGGGCGCAGCTACAACACCTTTCCGGTCAATGCCAACGAGGCGGAGGCACGGCGCTTCGCCCGCTTCTGGCCCCATGGCCACACCCCGGGACCGATGCCGGTGAAGGCCGAGCCGCTCAACCCCGACTTCCCGTTCACCCTGGATCTGCGCTGGCAGCCCCCGGGCGACCGGCGCTGACAGACCAGCTCGCGGAGCACCACGATGGTCAGACTGTCCGACACCCAGGCTTACGCAATCGCGATCGGCGGCGGAACCGCCCTGTGGCTGGGAACCAGTGCACTTGGCGGTGTGCGCGAAGCATGGGACACAGCGCTGTACTGGACGGTTGCGTATCCGCTTGGCGGTGTGCTTGCAGGCGTTCTCGGCCATGCCGTGCCCAGGCGTGCGTGGCGTTGGGGCTTGGCGATGATGCAGGCGCAGGCGCTGGTTTTGCTGGTGACGGCATCCGATCTCGGGCTGGCGCCGCTCGGCTTGATCCTGTTCGCGCTGCTCGCGATTCCGCCGATTGCCGTGTCCATGATCATGGCCGGCGTTCGCATGCGCCGGAACGAAACCGGATGAGTATCCTGCGGGGCCCGTCCGGGAACCAGGATTACTTCATCACCAAGGGTTGAGACGCCATGTTCGATCTGATCATCCGCAATGCTGCCCTTGCCGACGGACGCACCGATATCGATATCGGCATCACCGACGGCCGTATCCTCGCGGTGCAGCCAGGGCTCGACGCCGGCGCAGCCGAAGTGATCGACGCCGAAGCCCGGCTGGTCAGCGCGCCCTTCGTCGATGCCCATTTCCATATGGATTCCACGCTGAGCTACGGCCTGCCGCGGGTCAATCAGTCGGGCACGCTGCTCGAGGGCATTGCGCTGTGGGGCGAGCTCAAGCCGCTTCTCACCCAGGATGCACTGATCGAACGCGCGCGGGCCTACTGCGACTGGGCGGTGGCGAAAGGACTGCTCGCGATCCGCTCCCACGTCGATGTGTGCGACCCGCGCCTGCTCGCCGTGGAGGCGCTGATCGAGGTCAGGCGGCAGGTTGCGCCCTACCTCGACCTGCAGCTGGTGGCCTTTCCGCAGGACGGCGTGCTGCGCGCCCCCGGCGCACTGGAAAACCTCACCCGCGCGCTCGACATGGGGGTCGACGTGGTCGGCGGCATTCCGCATTTCGAGCGCACCATGGCCGAGGGTGCGGAATCGGTGCGCATCCTGTGCGAACTCGCCGCCGAGCGCGGCCTGCGGGTGGACATGCATTGCGACGAGAGCGACGACCCGCTGTCGCGCCACATCGAGACGCTCGCGTTCCACACCCGCCGGCTCGGTCTCGAAGACCGGGTGGCCGGGTCGCATCTGACCTCGATGCATTCGATGGACAACTACTACGTGTCCAAGCTGCTGCCTCTGATCCGCGAAGCCGGCGTGGCCGCGATCGCCAACCCGCTGATCAACATCACCCTGCAGGGCCGTCACGACACCTATCCCAAGCGCCGTGGCATGACCCGCGTGCCCGAGCTGCTCGCTGCCGGAGTGCCGGTGGCATTCGGCCACGACTGCGTGCTCGACCCGTGGTACCCGCTCGGCAGCGCCGACATGCTCGAGGTGGCGCACATGGGCCTGCACGTGGCCCAGATGACCGGCCAGGCCGCCATGCGCCAGTGCTTCGCCGCGGTGACCGACACCCCGGCCGCCATCCTCGGCCTCGACGGCTACGGCATCGCGCCCGGCTGCCGCGCCGATCTGGTGCTGCTGCAGGCCGCCGACCCGGTGGAAGCCATCCGCCTGCGCGCGACCCGCCTGCTGGTGATGCGCGCGGGCAAGGTGGTCGCGCGGACCGCACCGGCACGCGCCGAGCTCGACCTGCCCGGCCGTCCGGCGGTCGTCGATTGGCGGCAAGCGCGCTGACGATGCCCGCAATGCGTGCTGACAACGGTGTACGAGCCGGCGCAACACGCTCCGGACGTCTGCGCAGGAACGCGCAGACGTCCGTCTACACTCGATAGCCCTCCTCGGCCAGCACCTGGCGTACTGCCCGCCGCGTCAGCATGCGACGGTAGTGGGCCTCGCAGGCTGGCGGGAGCGGAATGCCGCTGCGATCGGCCCAGAACTCGACATAGAACAGGGCCGCGTCGGCGATCGAAAAACGGCCGACGGCGTATTCCCTGCCAGCCAGAACAGTGTCCATGATCGCGAAGCCCTGGTCGATGATCTCGCGGCCACGGGCCTTGATCGCCTCGTGGGTAGTGGGATCGGGGGAGAACTTCCCGGTGGTGAAGATGCGGGCGAAGCCCTGGCCGTGCAGCGTGCCCACTGCGTAGTCCATGATCTCGAGCACCCGCGCCTCGCCTTCGGCATCGACGGGCAGCAGGCCCTTCTTCGGCCACTGGCGGGCAAGCCACCAGGCGATGGCCTGGAATTCGGTGAGCACACTGCCGTCGTCGCGAACCAGGGTCGGAATAGTGCCTTTCGGGTTGAGCGCACGATAGGCCGGCTTATCGTGGTCCCCCGCCATCAGGTTGACCAGATAAACCTCGAACACGAGCTCAAGCTCCTCGAGAAGGATATGGATACCGGTGGTGCACGAACCGGGGGTCATGTGAAACTGCATGTTGAACTTCCTTGGAGGCGGGGCGCGACTGGCCCCCAACCATCGTGCAAGAGCCGTGCCGTGCGGTTCACGCCCACCTTGCGCACATCGTTGCGAGCACAGCGGACGCTGTGCGACAAGCGCGGGGCGACTTGTCGCACATGCGACCACTGCGGCATGTTGGTCAGGCCGGCGTTCGTACGCCCGTCAACCAGGCCGCTGCAGGCCAGCCTGCAGGTGTCGGGCGATGGCATGCGGATCGACGTGGACATTCTCGATCCCACCACGGGGCAGCGCGATTCCGCGGTATTGCTGCGGGTGCGCTGACACCGCCGCGCCGTCAGGATCGCTGCGCATGGGCCATGCCCTGAATTTCGCGCTCGCATGACCACATGAAGTGCGATAAACTCCGCGCCGTCATTGGGGAGTAGCCGCCCTCCACTGCGAGAGGGGCCTGCGTCAACAGACTTGTCCATATGGGCATGGTGCAGGCAGTTCGCGTTTCCCGTCCCTGGCAAGACCTTTGACTGCGTTGCCTCCGCTTGGGCCGGGGAGCCGCGCAGTCATCGGTATTCTGTCCGGCCCGGGAGCATCAGGTGGAAGCATTCCTCGTCTCGACGGGCATCGTCGCCCTCGCCGAAATCGGCGACAAGACCCAACTGCTGGCCTTCATCCTGGCCGCCAAATTTCGCAGAACGACCCCGATCATCCTCGGCATTCTGGTCGCCACCCTCGCCAATCACGGATTTGCCGGCGCACTGGGGGCATGGATCACCGCCCTGGTGAGTCCGAACACCCTGCGCTGGGTGCTGGCCATCTCGTTCATCGCGATGGCGGTGTGGACCCTGATTCCCGACCAGTTCGATGAGGAAGATGCCCGCTTTGCGCGCTTCGGCGTGTTCGGCACGACGCTCGTTGCGTTCTTTCTCGCCGAAATGGGGGACAAGACCCAGATTGCCACCGTCGCCCTGGCGGCCCAGTACCAGGCATACCTGACCGTCGTCGCCGGAACAACCCTCGGCATGATGATCGCCAACGTGCCGGCGGTCGTGCTCGGCGACCGTATCGCACATCGCATGCCGGTGCGCCTCGTGCATGTCATCGCCGCCGCGATCTTCGCGATCCTCGGGATCGCAACCCTGCTCGGTGCCGGTGAGCGTCTGGGGTTCTGACCGGGCGTTGGCCATGCGTCCTGCAAAGCCGATTTGCTCCCGATGGGTGCGCCTGCGACAATTGCGATCTTGTTCACATTGCCGATGAATCATGTCCGATCAGAACGCTACGCTTAACGCCCAGGACGAAAACCGCCTCATCGCCGAACGACGCGAGAAACTCGCGCAGTGGCGTGCGAGTGGCCGCGCCTTTCCAAACGATTTTTCGCGTGAGAATACCGCGGGCAAGCTCGACGAGCTCTATGGCGAAAAGGAAGCGGAAGCACTCGAAGCCGTCCCGGTCGAAGTGAAGGTCGCCGGAAGGGTCATGCTCAAGCGGGTCATGGGCAAGGCCAGCTTCATCACCATCCAGGACCTTTCCGGCCGCATCCAGCTCTATGTGCAGCGTGACGCCGTCGGCGAGGACGTGTATGCCGATTTCAAGCACTGGGACATCGGCGACATCGTCGGCTGTGTCGGTACCCTGTTCAAGACCAAGACCGGCGAGCTCACGGTCAAAGCCGGCGAGATCCGGCTGCTGACCAAGAGCCTGCGCCCGCTGCCGGACAAGTTCCACGGCCTCACCGACCAGGAGACCAAGTACCGCCAGCGCTACGTCGACCTGATCATGAGCGAGGAGTCGCGCTTCACCTTCGTCGCGCGCAGCCGGCTGGTGCAGTCGATCCGCAACTACATGACCGGCCACGGCTTCCTCGAGGTCGAGACCCCGATGATGCACCCGATCCCGGGCGGTGCCTCGGCCAAGCCCTTCGTCACCCACCACAATGCGCTCGACATGGAGCTGTTCCTGCGCATCGCGCCGGAGCTCTACCTCAAGCGCCTGGTGGTCGGCGGCTTCGAGAAGGTGTTCGAGGTCAACCGCAATTTCCGCAACGAGGGCCTTTCGCCGCGTCACAACCCCGAGTTCACGATGATGGAGTTCTATGAGGCGTATGCGAACTACCGCACGCTGATGGACTTCACCGAGGGGCTGATCCGCCATGCGGCACGCGAAGCGCTCGGTGCCGAGTCGTTCACCTACCAGGGGCGCGAACTCGATCTGTCGCGGCCTTTCGCCCGCCTGACCATCGTCGAGGCGATCCGCAAGTTCCACCCCGGTTTCAGTGAAGCGCAGCTCGCCGACGCCGACTGGCTCAAGCAGAAGATCAAGGATTTCGGCGAGTCGGTGAAGCCGGGCGGCCTGGGCAGCCTGCAACTGCAGTTGTTCGAGGCCTGCGCCGAAGCCGAACTGTGGGAGCCGACCTTCATCATCGATTACCCGGTCGAAGTCAGCCCGCTGGCCCGCGCCTCCGACGACAACCCGGAGATCACCGAGCGCTTCGAACTGTTCATCGTCGGTCGCGAGATCGCCAACGGATTCTCCGAGCTCAACGATCCGGAAGATCAGGCCGCGCGCTTCCGCGCACAGGCGGTGGCGAAGGAAGCCGGTGACGAGGAAGCGATGTTCTACGACGCGGACTACATTCGCGCGCTCGAATTCGGCCTGCCGCCGACCGGCGGCTGCGGCATCGGCATCGACCGCCTGGTGATGCTGCTCACCGACAGCCCGGCGATCCGCGATGTGATTCTGTTTCCGCAGATGCGGCCCGAGTAGTTTTCGCCACCCTCGAGGTCATCGGGCCCGCACGGCGTATGCCGTGCGGGCTTTTTTTTCCCTGTCAGGCGCTGAGCAGCGCCTGCCGTCGTGCCGCCGCGCTCAGGAATTGCCGTTCGAACTCGGTTGCCGGCAGCGGACGACTGTAGTGGTAGCCTTGGCAGAGCTCACATCCTGCCGCCCGCAGCCAGTTGAACTGCTCGATCGTCTCCACCCCCTCGGCAACGACCTCGTAGCCCAGGCGATGCGCCAGCGCGATCATCGCGCCGACAATGGCAGTCCCGCCGCGCACACCGCGCGTGGTCGGCAGCTCGGTCAGATTGGCAACGAACGTCTTGTCGATCTTCAGACTGTCGAACTCCAGCAGTTGCAGGTAGGACAGCGACGAGTATCCCGTTCCGAAATCGTCCAGCGCGATGCGACAGCCTGCTTCGCGCAGGGCGTTCAATGCACGCACGGCCGACCCCTCCGGACTCAGGAGGACCGATTCGGTAACTTCCAGTTCGACGCAGCCCGCGCGAACCCCGTGACGGGCAATGGCGGCAAGAACGTCCATTTCGACGGAATGCCGGGGGAACTGACGCGTCGACAGGTTGATCGACACCCGCAACGCATCGGGGTAGATCGACGACCAGTGCGCGAGCTGTCCGATGGCGGATTCGATCACCCAGTGCCCCAAGGGTACGATCAGCCCGGTTTCCTCGGCCAGGGCAATGAACTGGTCGGGACGGATCATCCGGTCGCCATCCTGCCAGCGTACCAGTGCCTCCGCTCCGACCAGTACGCCGTCGCTGAAACGGCATTGGGGCTGGAAATGCAGGACCAGGTCGCCGTTCTCGATCGCCCCGCGAAGCCGGCTTTCCATCGTGGCACGGGCGCTGACCCGCTCACGCATGTCGTTCTCGAAGAAGCAGACCTCGTTGCCGCCGTGTGCTTTCGCGGCATACATCGCCATGTCGGCACAGCCGAGCAAGCTGTCCGCATCCTTGCCGTCGCCGGGAAACAGCGCCACCCCGACGCTGGCGGTGATCCGGATGTCGGCGCCATCGATGGTGACCGGCGCCGATATCAACTCGAGCATCCGCCGCGCGACCAATGCCGCTTCGGCGCGACAGCCCAGTCCGGTCAACACCACCACGAGTTCGTCTCCGCCGTGGCGCAGCAGCAAATCGTAGGCGCGCAGGGCATCGGGAAGGCGCCGGGTGATCGCAACCAGCAGCGCGTCGCCGAACAGATGGCCGCGGGCGTCGTTGACGTTCTTGAAACGATCGAGATCGATGAAGATCACGGCAATCTGATGACCGCTGCGCTCTGCCTCCGCAATCGCGGCCGGCAGGGCCTCCATCAGACTTCGGCGATTGGGTAGCCCGGTCAATTGATCGTTCAGTGCGAGATCGCGGATCTGCTGCTCGCGCTCGATGCGGTCGGTGATGTCGGACACGGATCCGGCCATCTGGGTGGCGATGCCCTTCCGGTTTCTTACCGCAATGCCGCGCGCCGCCAGCCAGCGATATTCTCCGGTGACCGCCCGGACCCTGTACTCGCAGTAAAAATGATCGGTGAGGCCCTTCAGATGGGTGGCAACCGCGAGATTGTAGTGGGCCCGATCGTCCGGATGGACGATCTCGAGCCAGGCGTGCGTATCGCGGAGGAAATTCTCCGAGTAGCCGAGTATGGCCAGCAGGCGCTGGCCCACCTTCAGTCCTTTGGTGCGCGGGTTCCACTCGAAAATGCCGTCGTGTGCCCCCGCCATCAGCAGTTCCTGGGCACGGAGCGAGCGACGCATCGTGAGCAGGGTCAGAATCGCGAGCGACAGGGCAGCCACCAGCAGACCGAGCGCGACGGCCATCCATCCATCGGGGCCATCGCCCCTACCCATCATGCTCAATCCCAGTGCGCCCACAGCGGCAAGGCACAGCCCGGCCAGCACCACGCAGCGCGACCCGACCTTGCGCCCACCGAGCCACGACTCGAGGGTGTCGCCCGCACTCATCGAATGCCTCCTCTTGCGGCGCAAGGCGACGAATACATGGCTGCATGCGGGGTGCTTGAGATCATGGTCCGAGTATTCCATAAGGCGTAGCCGCAGGCAAAGCCCGGAAGCCTCGGGAAGCGCAGACGAGATACCATAGCGGGCTCTTGCCGCCGTCCCGTACGAAGTCCGGTTCGCCCTCGCGGGCCCCGCTCATTCTGCCCTCACCATGCCGATCACGCCCGCCCGCTATCTTATTGCCGAAGACGGCACTCCCCTGTCCGCGACTTTTGACGACGTCTATCACTCCGCCGACGGGGGGCTCGGCCAGGCACAGCATGTATTCCTGGCGGGAAACGGCCTGCCGGAGCGCTGGCGCAATCAGCGCCGTTTCGTCATTCTCGAGACCGGCTTCGGACTGGGACTCAATTTTCTCGCGACCTGGGCGGCATGGCGGGCAGATCCCGAACGGTCGGAGTCCTTGCATTTCGTGTCCTGCGAACTCCACCCCTTCGAGCTCGCAGACCTGATCCTGATTCATGCGCGCTGGCCGCAATTCGCCGCACTGGCCGCCGAGCTTCATGCGCACTGGCCCTGCCTTGCGCCGGGCGTGCACCGACTGCATCTGAACGAAGGACGGGTCTGCCTGACGCTGCATTTCGGCGACGCCGGCGAAAGTATGGGACGACTCGATGCACGGGTCGACGCCTTCATGCTCGACGGCTTCGCCCCGGCAAAAAACCCCGAACTGTGGTCGGCCCGGATCTTTCATCTGCTCGCCCGACTTGCCGTCCCGGGTGCCACGCTGGCGACCTGGTCGGTTGCCGGAGACGTCCGCGAAGGTCTGCGCCGCGCCGGCTTCGACGTTGAGAAAGCCCCCGGCTTCGGCGGCAAGCGGCAGATGCTGCGCGGCCGTTACGGCGGTCGTTCGGCTGCCGACAGTCCGGCAGCCGAACGCGCCGGGCCGCACCCGGCCCGCCACGCGGTCGTGATCGGCGCGGGGGTGGCGGGAAGTTCGGCCGCGGAGCGACTCGCTGCACGGGGCTGGACGATCGACATCATCGATGCGGCCGACCGACCCGGCCAGGGGGCATCGGGGAACCATGCCGGCGTGCTGCGACCGCTCCCCAGTGTCGACGACAATCGCATGAGTCGCCTGACCCGCGCCGGCACCCTGTATGGCTGGCAACACATCCGTTATCTGCAGGCGCGCGGACTGCGGGTACGCGCGGACGCCTGTGGCGTCCTCCACCTCGCCCGCGACGCCGCTCAGGAAACGAAGATGCGCGCCGTGGCGGCAAAACTCGAACTGCCGGCGAGCTTGCTTCGCTTCGTCGATGCTGACGAGGCCGGGCGGATCGGTGGCTGGCCGGTGCCCTTGGGCGGCTGGTGGTTCGCCAGCAGCGGCTGGGTTCAGCCCCCCACGCTGTGCGCGGCAAACCTCGCGGCTCACCCGAAGCGCGTTCGCCCGCACTGGAAACGATCGGTGGGCCGGATCGAACGCTCCGGCGACCACTGGCATGCGCACGACCAGGACGGCAAGCTGATTGCTGCCGCGCCAGTACTCATTCTTGCCGCAGGAACCGGCCTGGGGGCCTTCCCCGACGCGGCGCCCCTGCCAATGGTGAGCGCCCGCGGCCAGGTCAGTCTGCTTCCGGCGGCAGCCGGCAGTGCGCCGCGCGTGGTCATGTGCCGTATGGGCTATGTGAGCCCGGAGGTCGACGGTGTGCGCTGCGCCGGAGCGACGTTCGATGTCGGTGACGACGACACCGGGCTTCGCGAGCGCGATCACCGCGAGAACCTCGACAAGCTCGAAGCGATGCTGCCCGGCTATACCGCGGGTCTCGATCCGGCGCAGCTGCAGGGCCGGGTCGGCTTCCGCCCGGCCTCGCCCGACCGCCTGCCCATGATCGGCGCCATTCCGGCGGTCGCGACGATCGCGTCGGCGACGCCGCTTGCCGACGTTCCCCGTCAGCCGGGGCTGTTTGCGCTGTCCGGTTTTGGCGCCCGCGGGCTGGTATGGGCTGCGCTGGCCGGAGAATTGCTCGCAGCCCGGCTTTCCGACGAGCCCTTGCCTGTGGAACGTGACCTGTGCGATGCGGTCGATCCGGCGCGCTATCTGTTGCGACCAGTACGTGCATCGGCCACCACCGACGACTGATGCGCGCCCTGTAGGACTGCCTGCGGCCCGGGGAGCAGACGCAGCCCGCCGGAACGCCTAGAATCGGCCCAAAGAACGACTGAAGAACCAATTTTGCCCTACAACCTCGTGGTTCTGGCTGCCAGCGCGCTCCTTGCTGCAATTTTTGCGGCAGTAGCAGGATTTTCGCTCCAGCAGACCGACGAACGCCTCACCATTCAGCTCGAACGGGAGGCCACCAGATTGCAAAGCGTCTATCTGGCCGCGCAGGCCGAGCTGGAACACGAAGCCCTGACCCTGGCCTACAGCATGGCCTCGGAACCAGGGACGAGGCGCCTGTTGGCCGAGGCGTCGCGGACGTTTCAGGACGAAGGCAGCGGGGGACCCCGTATCCGGCAGCTTCGCGATGCGCTCAACGCCAAGGTAAGCGAACAATGGGGAGGATTGCACGATCTGTACGACGTGCGCCAGATGCAGTTTCTGCTCCTCCCCGACCTGATCTCCTTCCTGCGCCTGCACGCGCCTGACGACTATGGCGATAGCCTGGTCGAAGCACGGCCCCTGCTGCGCGGGGTGCAGTCCGACATGGTGCCGCGCAGCGGATTCGAGATCGGTCGCGCCTATGCCGGCATCCGCGGTGGCGTGCCGGTGATTGGTGCCGAGACCGAAGGCGCGCCGCGACATGTCGCCCTGCTCGAAATCGGCCTCGGCATGGAGAAGCTGCTCGCGCGCCTGAGCGACAAGCTCGATATCGGCATCGCAGTCCTGCTCAAACCGGACTCCGTCACCCATGCCATGTGGGAGCAGTATCGCCCGGACGCTGCTCGTCCGGGTCAGCGACCCTGCTGCTTTCTTCTTTCGGCATCGCGTCCGGAAGCGGCCGAATGGCTCGATGCATCCTTGCTCGATGTGCATCCGTCCGCACTCGAATCCAGGGTGCTGGACTGGAAGGGCGCGCGATTCCAGACCGTCCAATTTCCGCTGCGCGATTACCTCGGACAATTGGAAGCGTCGAGGCCGCCGGTGGGCACGGTCCTGGTTTGGCGCAACGCGACCCACCAGCTCGCCGCATATCACGCGGCCCGCTCGGCCATGGTCAGAAGTACGTTGGCAACCTATGCCGTCACCCAGCTGATCATTCTGGCCCTGTTGCGCCTGTCGCGCTGGGAATGGCAGCGGCAACTGGACAAGCAGACGGCGGCGATCGCCCGCCTGTCGCATCGTAACGAACTCCTGCTGGAGACCGCGGGGGAAGGCATCTTCGGGGTCGACCGCGACGGGCGGGCGAGCTTTATCAATCCTTCCGCACTGCGGATGCTCGGATACCGCGCGGAACAGGTCATCGGCCACAACCAGCATCGGCTGTTCCACCATCACCATGCCGACGGCAGCCCCTACCCCGACGACCATTGTCCGGTGTTCATGACGCTCAAGGACGGCAATCCCAGAAAATGCGAGGACTGGTTCATTCGCAGCGACGGCCGCGGATTTCCGGTCGCGATGACGGTGACTCCGATCGACGAGCAAGGCCGCCGCGAAGGTGCAGTGGTGGTATTCAGCGACATTTCGGAGCTCAAGGCCAGGCAGGAAGAGTTGGTCCGCCTCGCGACCACCGACTCGCTGACGGGGGTGAGCAATCGCCGTCGCTTCCTCGAGCTGCTCAGCGCCGAACTGGCACGGGTGAAACGCCACGGCGGCTCGGCATCGCTATTGATGACCGACCTCGACCACTTCAAGCAAGTCAATGACGAACACGGCCACGCAGCCGGGGACTTGGTGCTGAAGCACTATGTCGAAATCATCCGTCAGACCTTGCGCAAGACCGATTCGGTCGGGCGCCTGGGTGGCGAGGAGTTTGCGATCCTGTTGCCCGGCGACGGTGTCGAGGGCGCCCGCGAACTGGCCGAGCGTCTTCGGTCGGAGCTCGAGGCGTCGCCGGCGCGTTCAGACAGCGTTTCGATCGCGATTACGGTGAGTATCGGCATCGCCGCGCTGATGCCGACCGACGACACGGCCGACGCGCCGCTTCAGCGCGCCGACCAGGCGCTCTACGCCGCCAAGGATGGCGGACGCAATCAGGTGCGGATTCATCGCATGCCTTCGGATCGAACACGAACGGACGACCCGGGGACCACTTTTTCCTGACTGCTCAGAGGTGGCGGGCAAGCCGGGCAAGCACCCGCTCTCGTCCCAGCACCTCGAGCACGGCGTCGATGGAAGGCGTCTGCGGTACGCCAAGCACCGCCACCCGCAGGGGAATGGCCACCTGCGGCATCTTGAGACCGTGCTCCGCCATGGTGTCCTTGATCGCCTGGCCGAGCGTCGCCTTGTCCCACGCCGCGCCTTCGAGGCGCCCCCGCAGGCTGGTGAGCGCAGCACGCGCCGCTTCGGTGAGGTGCTGTGCAATCACCTCGGCGGCCGGATGCACGTCGACACAGAAGAGTTCGGCCGAATCGGCGAGCTCGTTGAGATTGCCGGCGCGATCCTTGTACAGCGCCACCACGGCCTCGAGTGGCGGGCCGGATTCGGGGTCCACGCCGCGGCGGGCAAGACGGTTCGCCACTTCGGCAGCCAGCCGGGTGTTGTCCGCCTGCTTGAGGTAATGGGCATTCAGCCAGTTGAGCTTCTCGGTGTTGAACTGGGCGGCCGACGGGGTGATATGGTCGAGATCGAACCACTCGACGAACTGCTCACGCGAGAACACCTCGTCGTCGCCGTGGCTCCAGCCGAGCCGAGCGAGATAATTGATCACCGCTTCGGGCAGATAGCCGTCGTCGTCGTACTGCATCACGCTCACCGCGCCGTGGCGCTTGGACAGCTTGGTACCGTCGTCACCGAGGATCATCGACAGGTGGGCATACTGTGGCACCGTGGCCCCGAGCGCCCGCAGGATGTTGATCTGGCGCGGGGTGTTGTTCACATGGTCGTCGCCGCGGATGACCTGGGTGATGCCCATGTCCCAGTCGTCGACCACCACACAGAAGTTGTAGGTCGGCGTCCCATCGGGACGCGCAATGATCAGATCGTCCATCTCCGCATTGGCGATCTCGATGCGACCCTTGACCAGGTCATCCCACGCCACCACACCCTCGGCAGGATTGCAGAAGCGCACCACCGGCACCACACCGGCGGGAGGTGGCGGCAGGACCTTGCCGGGGGCCGGACGCCAGCGCCCGTCGTAGCGCGGCTTCTCGCCGCGGGCGCGTTGTTCCTCGCGCATCCGGTCGAGCTCTTCCGGGCTGGTGTAGCAGCGGTAGGCAGTTCCCGCCGCGAGCATCTGCCCGATCACTTCCTTGTACCGGTCCATGCGCTGCATCTGATAGAACGGACCTTCGTCGGCATCCAGGCCGAGCCACTTCATGCCGTCCAGAATCGCCTGCACCGCCTCCGGCGTGGAGCGGGCCACATCGGTGTCCTCGATCCGCAGGATGAAGGTGCCCTTGTGGCGTCGGGCGTAGGCCCACGAGAACAGCGCGGTACGTGCACCGCCAATATGAAGGTAACCGGTGGGACTGGGAGCAAAGCGGGTGCGGACAAGGTTCGTCATCAGATATCCCTGGGCTGCAAGGCCGATACAGGCTGCGGGCAGGACCCCTGCCCGGACCTGAAAATAAAAAACCCCGCCGTCGAAGCGACGTCGGGGTTGGTGTCTGGTGGGCGGTACTGGGATCGAACCAGTGACCCCTGCCGTGTGAAGGCAGTGCTCTACCGCTGAGCTAACCGCCCGGTCAGCGAGGTTTGAACCCTCTGCCGGCTTTCGCGAGATGTTCCCACCGATGGTGGGCGGTACTGGGATCGAACCAGTGACCCCTGCCGTGTGAAGGCAGTGCTCTACCGCTGAGCTAACCGCCCCTTGCGAAAGAGGCCGGATTGTAGAAGGCGCTCCGGTCCGCGTCAATAGCCCGGTGGCCCGCTCGACCCGCGAGGAGCCAAAGTCGGGCCGCGTTCCGGTCAAATCAGCGCGGCTTCGGTCAGTACCCGGTTACGCCCGCCGTTCTTTGCCGCATACAGGGCCTGGTCCGCACGCGCGAACAGTCCCTCGAAGGCTTCGCCGGCACGACGGATCGCAACGCCGAGCGAAATGGTGAACGGGTCCAGCTTGAGCTGATCCTGGCGACGGGTCAGACGCAGGCGCTCGACCCGCACCCGGATCGACTCCGCGACCTTCTCCGCGTCCACGAGCGACATGCGCGGCATCACGATGACGAATTCCTCGCCCCCGAACCGGACGGTCACATCCTGAGCGCGCACGGCCCCCCGCATCACCTGGGCAACGTGGCGGATCACCACGTCGCCGACGGCATGTCCGTAGGTATCGTTGACCCGCTTGAAGTGGTCGATATCGAGCATCACCATGGCCAGCGAGCCGTCCTCGCCATTGCCGTCGATTTCTTCGAGTCGCTGCTCCAGCCCACGGCGATTGAGCAGGCCCGTGAGCGGATCGATGAGTGCTTCGCGCCGATGCCGGTCGAGTTCGTCACGCAACTTGCGCGCTTCCTGATCCGCACTCTCGAGACTCTTCCTGAGCGCCTCGTTGCTGGAATGGGCCTTGATCGCCGCGGCCAGCAGGTCGGCAGCGACCCCGCTCACCGCCGCCTCACCCTGCTCGCCTTCCAGACGGGCAATATTCTGCTCGACCGAGGAGCGGAACCCGGTGGCGTTGTGTCCGGCTTCGGAAATATCTCCGATCAGGCCCTGGACCAACTCCTGCAGACTGCCGCCCAGGCCGCGCAGACTACGGAACTGTTCGCGCGCGAGATGTTCGTCATACAACTCGCGCATCAGCAGGTCATCGAGTTGCTTGCCGGCAGCGAGCTGCGCGTCGATGCGCGTATTGAGTGGCGGAACGCTCGCGAGCCGATACTCGTAGGCGACTGCATAGTTTACCGGTATCGGACGGAGGGCGTTGCCGATCAGGAAGTCGATCACCTGATGCGCCAGCGTCCGTGCCTTCTCGCCATCCGGGTCCGATTCCGGTACCACGCCCCCACTGCCGACACTCATCTCATTCCCCCGTTGGAATATCGGGCCTTCGGCGCGCTGCCATTGATTGCAGCGGCGATCGGCCAGCCAAGGCGGAAGTGTAACGCGGCGGATTATGCGACTACAACGAAAGTTGCATAATCCGCATACCCGCGTGTGCAGCCGCGGCTGTCCCTGGTGAGCTCAGACGTGATCGGCGATGAATTGCTTGATCCGACCCACGTCGGGCGCCATGATTTCGACGCGCTGCGGCAGCGCCTCCAGACCCTGCAGATCGGCCGGCACCTCGGGATCGCGATCGAGCGCCTCGCGGATGGTCTCGGCGAACTTGACCGGGAGTGCGGTTTCGAGCACCAGCAGCGGAACGCCCACGGGGATTTCGCCGACCTTCTCCCATGCCACTTTCACGCCGTCGGCGGTGTGGGTATCGATGATCAGACCATGACGCTCGAACATGCCGCGGATGGTGGCGAGGCGATCGGCATGGCTGCTGCTGCCCGATACGAAACCGAAATCGGCGAGGCGTGCAAAATACGACGTCTGCGACAGATCGAAGGCACGACCGGCATCGACCTCGGCCCACAGCTCGGCGACCTTGACCGGGTCGCGTCCGACCAGATCGAACACGAAGCGCTCGAAATTGGATGCCTTGGATATATCCATCGACGGGCTGGAGGTGACCCGGGTCTCGGCGGTCTTGCGCGGGCGGTAGACGCCGCTGCGGAAGAACTCGTCGAGCACGTCGTTTTCATTGGTGGCCAGCAGCAGCTTTGCCACCGGCAGCCCCATCTGGCGCGCAATGTGTCCGGCGCAGATGTTGCCGAAATTGCCCGACGGCACGCAGAAGGCGACCTGCTCGTCATTGGACTTCGTGGCCGCAAAATAGCCCTTGAAGTAATACACGATCTGCGCCGCGACCCGCGCCCAGTTGATCGAGTTGACCGCGCCGATCTTGTGCTGCGCCTTGAACGCGAGATCGTTGGAAACCGCCTTCACGATGTCCTGCGCATCATCGAACATGCCGGTCACCGCAATGTTGTAGATGTTCTCGTCCTGCAGGGAGTACATCTGTGCGCGCTGGAAGGCACTCATCTTGCCGTGCGGCGACAGCATGAACACACGCACGCCGTGCTTACCGCGCATCGCGTACTCGGCCGCCGAGCCGGTGTCGCCGGAGGTGGCGCCGAGGATGTTGATGGTTTCGCCACGCCGCGCCAGCACATATTCGAACAGATTGCCGAGCAGCTGCATCGCCATGTCCTTGAATGCCAGCGTCGGCCCGTTGGAGAGTTCGAGCAGGCCCAGCCTGCCGGGCTCGATCCAGCGCACCGGAGTGATGTCCGCCGCGTCGTCACCGGGGCGCACATGGCAATACACCGCGGCGGTGTAGGTCTTGTCGCAGATGGCCTTGAGGTCGGCGGCGGGGATGTCGGTGATGAAGCGCGACAGGATCTCGAACGCCAGTTCGGCGTACGACAGCGAACGCCACGCGTCGAGTTCGGCACGACTGATCTGCGGGTAGTGCTCCGGCAGGTAAAGCCCGCCATCGGGCGCCAGGCCGCCGAGCAGGATGTCGCAGAATTCGGGATTGGCGGGCTGGCCGGCATGGCCGCGGGTGGAGATGTACTTCACGGAACAGTCCTCAGATCGGCGGAGACGAAAGCGCGCGAGCGCGAAGGCAGGAGTTTAACCAAAGCGGCGGGCAAAGGCAGGTCCGATGGCGTCCGGCGCCATCCGGACCATAACCGCAGCGGCGCCCAGACTCCGATTGCAGGCTGAATCGGCGCCCGCAGCGCACGGATTGACGCCGAAAGACCCGGAGCAGGCGGCCACGATCTGCGCCGGCAATGCGCTCCGCGGCCTCGTTCGGGTGCAACTCATGGCACCGGTGGACGCGCCGGGGCCATTGCGGCAACGGGCGCGCCCGGACCGCAGGCTACTTCTTGCCCTTGCCTTTCGGTACCGCAGGCAGCGAATCGAGCATCGCAAGCAACTCCTTCACCGACCGTTCGCCCAACAGACGCACCGCGACGCGCAACACCTCCGACTTGGTGGTGAGCCGACCCGCACGGGCCAGCGCGGTCCGCAGATTCTTGAGCTCGGCGTGCTCGTTCTTGGGCATCGAAAACGAATCGCGCACCACCTTGCCGGGTTTCTCCTTCTTGGTCTCGACTGCCTGCACCGACGTCGCCTTCGGGGTGAGCGGCACAGCAGCCGGTTTCCCCGCAAGCGCGGATGCGGACCCCGTGGCCTTCGGCTCGACCATACTCACGGCCGCCGACTTGGCCTGAGCCGACTTGGCCTGAGCCGACTTGGCCTGAGCCGACTTGGCCTGAGCCGACTTGGCTGCTGCGGATTTGGCTGCTGCGGATTTGGCTGCTGCGGATTTGGCTGCTGCGGATTTGGCTGCTGCGGATTTGGCTGCTGCGGGTTTGGCTGCTGCGGGTTTGGCTGCTGCGGGTTTCGCGGCGACGGGTTCGGCGACGGCGGGCTTCGCGGTGGTTGGCTTCGCGGTGGTTGGCTTCGCGGTGGTTGGCTTCGCGGTGGTTGGCTTCGCGGTGGTTGGCTTCGCGGTGGTTGGC